>JBEKIE010000005.1:0-93148 GCA_050011915.1 Occallatibacter sp. | reverse complement strand
TTCGCACAAGACTTGCAATTCCTCGCGCTTACCCCTACTATCCGCATTAGAAACCGGCCTGCAAAGCAGGTGGGTGATCAACGCTGGTTGAACCAACATTCAATGAACAGGGGCTCGACTCGACAATCGGTTTTGTGTGCAGTGTCCGCCAGTCCGGAATGCCTAATGAACCGCGGAGAGTCCCACCTTCTTAGGAAGGGTTCACCAGCGCATTGCTCACGGCCCAGTGGGCCGGATTTCTATTTTCGGTCCTCAACAGTCGCGTCAATCGACAATTGCGTCAATCCGCTGACCTGCTTACTGAACTGACCGGCTGCATCTGCTAACACCGCCAACTCCGCTAACTCCGCTAACTCCGCTCCGCTGCCTTATCCTGTCCTGAGTGCATCCGGTTCTCTTTCACATCGGCGACTTTGTCATCCCGTCCTATGGAGCGGTGACCGCGCTGGGCGTGCTGCTGGCGCTCGCTCTGGCGCTGCGTACGGCGCGCATCGCGGGCCGCGACACAAATCTCGACTCAGGCAAGGTGTGGAATCTCTGCATTCTGAGCCTCTTTGCGGCGCTGGCTGCGGCGCGGCTGCTGCTTGTCATCGCCAACTGGAGCGCGTTGCGCCTGCATCCCGCTTGGCTGCTGGGACTGGCGATGGTGCATCATCCATTGCTGGCCGCTACAGGCTCACTGGCGGGCGCAGGATGCGCCTTGTGGTACGCGCATCGCAACAAACTGCCGCTCCGCGCAACAGCCGACGCGCTGGCTCCGCCGCTCATATTGGGCTTGGCTTTCGAGCAACTGGGAGCGCTCGCTGCCGGTTCGGGTTACGGCATCGAGGCAGAGTCCGGCTTCCGCTGGGCTGTCACCTACACCAATCCAATGGCCGCTATCTGGAGCGGCGCGCCACTCGGAGTTCCGCTGCATCCGGTGCAAGCCTACGCTGCCCTCGCGTTTCTCACGCTCGCCGTGCTGCTTCTAGTCTGGCTGCCGGCCGAGCGCCGCAAAGGCGACGTGGCTGGCCTGGGCCTGATGGGCTCGGGACTAGCCATCTACATCACCGAACTCTGGCGCGATCCTACAGGCCGCGGCTCGTTGCTCCACGGAGCGCTGGACGGACCGCAGATTGCCGCCATTCTGCTGGTGATAGCCGGGGCGCTGGTGTTGCGCGAACCCCAAACCGCGCGTCCATCCACAGACGAAGCCGCAGACGAAGCCCCAGCCGCCGCCGCGCAGCAAAGCTCGACAAGGGGCCCAGCATGAGCGCCGCGCGCACCATCGACGTTCCAGCCGAGGCGCGCGGCCAGCGCCTCGACCACTTTGCGGCCACGCAACTGGAAGGCGTGAGCCGCTCGCGCGTGCAACTGCTCATCGACCAGGGCGACCTGCTGGTCGATGGCGAGCCGCAAAAGGCTTCGTTCAAGCTGCGCGGCGGCGAGCGCATCGCCATCACCGGCGAGCCGCATCCCGCGCCGCTCAAGGCCGTACCGGAAGCGATTCCGCTCGACGTGGTCTACGAAGACGCGGATCTCGCCGTGGTGAACAAGCCCGCCGGAATGATGGTGCACGCAGGATCGGGCGCGAGCGAAGACGCGCGCAGCCGCGGGACGCTCGTCAATGCGTTGCTGCATCGCTTCAAGGCGCTCTCTTCGACCGGCGGCGAGCTGCGGCCAGGCATTGTGCACCGCCTGGACAAGGAAACCAGCGGGCTGATCGTTGTGGCCAAGAACGATCGCGCCCACGCGGCCCTGGGTGAGATGTTTGCCGGGCGGCGCGTGGAGAAAACCTACATTGCGCTGGTGCAGGGCGCGGTGGCGCGCGAAAAAGGCACCATCAACGCCGCGGTGAGTCGCGATCCGGTACGCCGCACGCGCATGACCACGCGGCCCAGCGAAAGTGCCCGCACGGCGATCTCACATTACCAAGTGCTGCGGCGCTTGGGGACGCGCTTCGGCAAATTCACGCTCGTCAGCGTGCGCATTGAAACCGGACGCACGCATCAGATTCGCGTGCACATGGCATCGATCGGCCATCCAGTTGTGGGCGACACGCTCTATGGCGGCGCGGCACAACTCCGCGACCAGCAGGCTCTGCAGGCGACGCCTACGCGCGCGGCAAGGCGCAATGCGGAACCCGAATCCCTCCGCCTCGGCCGTAATTTTCTACACGCCGCTCGGCTCGAACTAGCGCATCCGCTCACCGGCAAGCCGCTCCAGCTCGAAGCGCCACTGCCCCCGGAATTGAAAGCCTTCCTCGACCGCCTGGAATCCGCCTGACCGCGAAAGCACGCACCCGAAACGTGCGCATTGACCGTGTGAGAACCCGGCCCCAGCGCAACTCCCACGGGCAAGTGCTGGATTGTTAGAATAGGAGAGTCATGACCCAGCAACAGTTCACCCCAACGGCAGAGCTCCGCCAGCGGGGCTCACGCATCCTCCTGATCGCGCTTGCGGCACTGTTTCTTGCCGCGGCTTCCGTCGCCAGCCTTTCCGCGCAAAACCCCAGCGGACAACCGGCGCCCGCGCAGACGAACCAGAATGGCGCGCCTACCGACGTGGGCATACCGACCATCGTCACCACAGTCAACGAAGTGAGCCTCATCTTTACGGTCACTGACCGGCACGGGCACTACATTCCCAACCTCAATCAAAGTGACTTTGCGCTCCTCGATGACCAGAAGGCGCCGGCGAGGGTCAATTCGTTTCATCAGCAGATCAATCTGCCGTTGCGCGTGGGCGTCCTCATCGACACCAGCAGCTCCATTCGTTCCCGTTTCCAGTTTGAACAGCAATCGGCTACCGAGTTCCTGCTGCAGGTGCTGCGGGCAAAGAACGACCGCGCCTTCGTTATGGGATTCGATGTGACGCCCACGGTAACCACGGACTGGACCAACGACCAGGACGCTCTGGAGACAGGCGTCAATAAGCTGCGCCCCGAAGGCGGCACGGCGCTCTTCGATGCGGTTTATGTCGCCTGCCGCGACAAGCTGCTAACCGAGCGCGGCCCCGAACCGGTGCGCAAGGCCATCATCCTGGTCTCCGACGGCGAGGACAACCAAAGCCGCGTATACATGCCAGAAGCCATCAAGGAATGCGAGCGCGCCGAGACCATTATTTACGCCATCAGCACCAACTGGACGCCCAGCCGCGGCGAGGGTGACAAGGTACTGCAGGAGCTGGCGGAGCAGACCGGCGGCGAGGTCTTTTTCCCGCCTTCAGTGCAAGACATGGCCACCAGCTTCAAAGACATCGAAGAGGAGCTGCGCAGCCAGTACGCGCTCGTCTACACACCCGCGGACTTCAAGGCCGACGGCGCATTCCGAACGATTTATTTGTATTGCTACGATCGCCGCTACCAGGTGCGCGCCAAGAAGGGCTACTTTGCGCCGCGACAGTGAGTTAGACGACGGCACAATTCAGCTTTAATTTGAGCAGAGCGCGGCCAGCGCCGCGCTCTTTCTGTTTTTTCCGGCTCATCCCTCGCCCAGCGCGCGCGACCTGCCCCACTTCAGGACGATTCTCCACTCTTTTGTTCTGTTCTGAACCACATATGGGTTCGTTGACGGGCAACCTCATTCATTTCCCTTTCCGCACGATGAAATACATGTTGGGTTCCTCCGGACGGTCGAGGCGCCTTCCGGTGCGCTCGAGGATGCTCGCACGGGAGGGCGATGAATACGATCGGCATTTTCACAGTTTTGCGTGGTCTTCACGGAAAGAAGGAGTTGCGATGATCCGGCAGGCCATCTCGTGCGATATCTGCGCCGCGGAAAAGCGGCAGACCAACCACTGGTTTGTCGCCTACGAACAGGGCGGCGAGCTGCGCGTGAGCGGATGGACCTCGCGCCATCGGCTGCGGCCCGACTCAAAGCATCTTTGCGGACAAACCTGCCTGCACAAGCTGGTCGACGAGTTCATGGCCAAATCCATTGCCAAGCGTGCGCAGCACAACGAAGAGACCATCGAAGTCGACGTGGAGACGCCGGTGATGGCCGATACCAGCCTGGCGATTGCTGCGGAGCCGGAATCGTCGGCGCGCCTGTTGCCGCCTCCCGAACAGGTGCCGCCCAAACCGGCCCATCGCCCGCTGCCGGAAATTGTGACCATGCCGTCGCGGCCGTATCCCAAGGAGCTTCCACCGCTGCCTGCCGATACTTTGCGCTACGCATCGCGCCGGTGGCACGCCGAAGCCTGGGAGCGGGAGCGCGAACGCGAACTACGCGCCATTGACAATCATCCGGACATTGCGGCGCGCCGCCGCACCAGTGCATGAAAGAAGCAGTTGAAAGAAGCTCCTATGTGGTTTGACCTGATTTTGATGCTGGCCGCCTTGATTCCTCTATTCTTCACGGAACCGGCCCGAATCGAGGACGTGCCGCCGGCTGCGCGTTGAGGATTGACGAGATGAACTAATTCGACGGCAGCTGCCCCGCGAGCAGCGCTAGCAGCCCCGCCTCGTCAATTACAGGAACGCCGAGTTCGTGCGCTTTGTCGAGTTTCGAGCCTGCCTCTTCGCCTGCCACCACGTAGCTGGTCTTCTTGCTCACCGAGCCTGCGGTCTTGCCGCCGGCAGCTTTAATCTTCTCCTTGGCTTCGTCGCGCGTCAGGGTGGGCAGTGTGCCCGTCAGCACAAAGGTGAGGCCCGCGAGTTGCGCAGAGCGCTGCTTTTTCTCCGCCGTCATGTCGACGCCGGCGCGTTTCAGGCTCTTAACGAGGGCACGATTGGCTGGCTGAGTAAAGAATTCCAGAATCGCCTGCGAGATGCGCGGACCGACCTCCTCCACGCGTTCCAGTTCATCGGCCGTTGCTGCCATCAGCGCGTCCATGGAGCCGAATTCCTGAGCCAATAGCTCGGCAGTGCGCTCGCCGACAAAGCGGATGCCGAGACCCATGAGCACGCGCGCCAGACCCGCGCGCTTAGAGCCTTCAATCTCGGCCAGCAATGTGCGCGCCGACTTTTCGGCGAAGCGGTCGAGGCCAATGAATTGCTCTTCCGTCAACGAGTACAAATCGGCCACGCTGCGCACCAACCCGCGATCGAGCAACTGTTGCACCACTGCCTCGCCCAGCCCTTCGATATTCATCACCTCGCGGCGGCCGAAATGCAGCAGGCTTTCGCGCAGCTTGGCGGGGCAGTTTGCATTGACGCAACGGTAGTCGACTTCGCCCTCGGCGCGAACCACCTCGCTGCCGCACTCGGGGCAAACGGACGGGAACTCGAAGTGCTGCTTCCCTCTCGGGTGGTCGGCGTCTTCGATCACCTCAACAACCTTGGGAATCACGTCGCCGCCGCGCTCTACCTTGACGTAGTCCCCAATCCTCAGTCCAAGACCAAGAATAAAGTCGGCATTGTGCAGCGTGGCGCGGCTCACTGTGGTGCCGCCGATGAAGACCGGCGTTAATTCCGCCACCGGCGTGAGCTTGCCGGTGCGGCCCACCTGCACGGTAATGCTTTTCACTTGCGTCACGCCCGCTTTGGCCGTGAACTTGTACGCAATGGCCCAGCGCGGCGCTCGGCCCGTGTAGCCCAGGCGCTGCTGCGTGGCATGCGCATCGACTTTAAGAACTACGCCGTCGATCTCGTAGCCAAGCGAGGTGCGCTGGCTCTCGGCATTATCGATGAACTTCATCATCTCGTCGACGGTGCTCACGCGCCGGCGATGCGAATTCACTCGAAAACCCAGCGAGGAGAGGGTTTCAAGCGTAGCCGTCTGGCCGGCGGCGAAGTATTCGCCGTCCACGAGCAGGAAATAGGCGAAGAAGACCAGCCGCCGGTTGGCGACGATCGAAGGCTCGAGCGTGCGCAGCGTTCCCGCAGCGGAGTTGCGCGGGTTGACGAAGGCCGGTAGCCCTTCGCGCTCGCGCTCCTCATTGAGGCGCTGAAAGGCGGCTTCGGGCATCACCACTTCGCCGCGCACTTCAATTGATTGCGGCAAACGGGCCTTCTTGAGTTTTGCCGCCGAAATCGAAAGCGGCACACTGCGAATGGTGCGAATATTCGAAGTGACGTCTTCGCCGGTCTGGCCGTCGCCGCGCGTGAGGCCCATCGTGAGCAGAGCGTCGCCGTCCGGGCCGGGCTGGTAATTGAGCGCCACGCTCAGGCCGTCGAGCTTCAGCTCAGCCGTGTATTCGACGGGCAGCCCACCGGCGAGCTCATGCACGCGGCGGTCCCAATCGGCCAGCTCTTCGGCGTTGTACGCATTATCGAGCGAAAGCATGGGCCGCGAGTGCTGCGCCTTCTTGAAGCCCTCGGCGGGCTTGCCGCCCACGCGCTGCGTCGGTGAGTCGGCCGTGACGAGCTCAGGATGCGCCGCCTCCAGCCTCTTCAATTCATTCATCAGCGCGTCGTACTCGGCGTCGCTGATCTCGGGCTTGTCGAGAACGTGGTAGAGATGCTCGTGGCGGCGCAGTTCCTGGCGCAGCTTTTCGATCTTGCGCAAGATGGCCGGCTCGCTCATAGCTATGGATTATAGTGAGAGGAACTAATTCCCCTTCAGCCCGCGGTCCTTCAACATGGGCTCGATGCTGGGCTGGCCGCCCAGCCAAGCCGCGTACATCTTTTCCAGGTCCTCGGTGTTGCCGCGCGAGAGCACCATTTGCCGGAATCGGTCGCCGTTGGCGCGCGTCATGCCGCCGTGATCCAGGAACCACTGAAAGGCGTCGTCGTCGAGCATCTCGCTCCACGAATACGCGTAGTAGCCGGCCGCGTAGCCATTCGACCAGATGTGCAGGAAGTAGCTGGAGCGGTAGCGCGGTGGCACGGTGCTGAGGTCAAGATGTGTTCGTTTGAGCGCCTCAGTTTCGAAGGCATCGGGATTCTGCAGGGGCGCGCTTGAAGAAAGAGTGTGCCACTCAAGATCGAGCTCCGACGCGGCGAGAATCTCCGTGAACAAATAGCCTTCGTTGAAGGTCTGTGATTTTACGATCTTGGCCATCAGCTCAGCCGGCATCGGCTCACCGGTCTTGTAGTGGCGCGCGTAGTGCTGGAAGACCGCAGGATAGCTGGCCCAGTGCTCGTTAAACTGCGAAGGAAACTCGACGAAGTCGCGCGGCACCTGCGTACCCGACAGGCTTGGATACACAGTGTCGGCGAACATGCCGTGCAACCCATGGCCGAACTCGTGGAACATGGTGGTCACATCGTCGAAGCTGAGCAAAGCGGGCTGGCCCGGCGCGGGTTTCTCGAAATTGGCCACGTTGTAGACCACCGGCAACTGACCCAGCAGCTTCGACCCGCCGACAAGAACGTCCATCCACGCTCCACCGTTTTTGTTGTCGCGCTTGAAATAATCGCAGTACCACAAGGCTAGGGGCTTGCCGTCGGCGTCGAAGACCTCGAAGACGCGCACGTCCTGCTGATAGACGGGAATGTCCTTGCGTTCCTTGAATGTGAGGCCGTAGAGCTCATGCGCGGCATAAAAGACGCCGTTCTCGAGCACACTGTTCAGCTCAAAATAGGGCTTGATCTCCGATTGGTCCAAATCGTACTTCGCCTTGCGCACCTGCTCGGAATAGAACTCCCAATCCCACGGCTCGACTTTGAACCCGCCGTTTTGCGTGTCAATCAGCGCCTGGATGTCTTTTGCTTCTCCCGTAGCTCTGGCCGTGGATGCCGGCACCAGCGCATCGAGAAAATGCTTTGCCGCCTCTGGCGTTTTGGCCATCTGGTCGGTCAAATTCCATGCCGCATAGTTGGGAAATCCCAGGAGCGCAGCTTTTTCGGCGCGCAACTGGGCGAGTCTCGCGATAGCGGCGCGCGTGTCGTTGGCGTCGCCGCGCTCGGCACGATTCCAGGAATTCTCAAAGATCGCCTTGCGCGTGGCGCGGTCGGTGAGAAACGCCAGATTTGGCTGCTGCGTGGTGTTCTGCAGCGGGACCAGCCAGCCCTGCTGCTTGCGCGCCTGTGCGGCCTGTGCAGCCGCGGCAATTTGCGCCTCGCTCAACCCGGCAAGCTTCTTGGGATCCGTGGTGGAGAACGCACCCGCCTTGGCGGCCGCGAGCAACTGGTTCTCGAACGTGTTTTCGAGCGTCGATTCTTCTTCGTTGAGTTTTTTCAGTTTGGCTTTGTCGGCGTCAGAGAGGTTGGCGCCAGCCTTCACAAACTGCTGATAGTCGTACTCGACCAACCGCAACGATTCAGGATCGAGATGTAACGATGCACGCTGATCGTAGACGGCCTTCACGCGCGCAAAGAGCTTCGAGTTCAGAAAGATTGCATCCTCATGCGCGGCTAGGCGCGGGGCTTCATACTCCTGCACCTTCTGCAGAGCATCGTTGGTATTCGCGCCAGTAACGCAGTTAAACACCGCCCAAGAGCGCGTGAGCAACTGGCCGGTACGCTCGAACGCGACGATGGTGTTTTCAAAGGTAGGCGGTGCGGTGCTGTTCGCAATGGCATCGACCTCGTTGATCTGCATCGCCATGCCCGCGTCGATCGCGGGCTGATAGTCGCTGTCCTTGATCTTGTCAAAGGGCGGCGCCTGAAACGGCAGTGTGCTCGGCGCGTAAAACGGATTGTTCGGTCCGAAAGCGGCGACTGCGGCCGGCGTCTGCGCGAAAGCAGCAGTTCCCAAGGCAATCGAAATTCCTGTCGTCAAAATGCTCCTCTTTACGCAATTGATATCGAGCTTCATCATGGCGTTATGGGCCCCTCAAAAAGCCTATCCATCCATTGTCGATTGTAGGCGAATCCGCGGCGTCCAGCGAACCCTTCCCTTACTTCGCATCGTGACCCGGCGTGACGGCGTTGCACCGTGACAGCCGGCACGCAAGACCCCCTACAATAGCAACATCCGGCCCGCGACCAGGAAACTCCCAGCTGGTTGTTGGACGGAATCAGAAGGAATCGAGACGCGATGACACAACCTGCAACTGCTCCTGAAGATCGCATCCAAGCCGAAAATCTGGATCTTCTTGCCGATGTCGCCGTACACGTGGGGCTGGGCCTCAAACCGGGACAAGAACTGGTGATGACCGCGTCGCTCGATTCCGTGGCTCTCGCGCGCCGCATTACCGAGCACGCGTATCGCGCCGGCGCCTCGCTCGTGACGGCGCTTTTCAGCGACGAGGAATCCGCCCTGCTCCGCTACCAGCACGCGTCCGATGCCAGCTTCGATCATGCGGCCAAGTGGCTCTACGACGGCATGGCGGCGGCGTTCAAGAGCGGCGCGGCCCGTCTGGCCATTGCCGGAGTCAATCCCGCACTGCTCTCTAACGAGGACCCCGATAAAGTGGGCCGGGCCAATCGCGCGGTTTCGCAAGCCTACCGTCCCGCTCTCGAACTCATTACGCGCCACGAGATCAACTGGACGATCGTCCCCGGCGCCACGCCTGCCTGGGCCGCAGCGGTTTTTCCCAACGATAGTCCCGACGAGGCGCTGCGTAAACTGTGGAACGCCATTTTTGCGACGACACGCATCAACACTCCCGATCCCGTGAGCGCGTGGAGGGCGCACGACGCCGAATTGCAGAAGCGCGCGGCTTTTATGAACGCGAAGCGCTACTATGCTCTGCACTATCGCGGTCCCGGCACCGATTTCCGACTCGGCCTGGCCGACGATCATGAGTGGCTGGGCGGCGGTACTACAGCGGGCAACGGCGTTTATTGCATCGCTAACATGCCCACGGAGGAGATCTTCAGCGCTCCGCATAAGGACCGCGCCGACGGCACCGTGACCGCGACCAAGCCGCTCTCGCACCAGGGCACGATGATTGAAGGCATCCAGGTTCGTTTTGAAAAGGGTCGCATTGTGGAGGCCCGCGCCACGCGCGGACAGGAAGTGCTCGAGAAGCTCATCGATACTGACGAGGGCGCGCGGCGGCTGGGCGAAGTCGCCCTGGTTCCCCACTCTTCGCCCATCGCGCAAAGCGGTCTCGTCTTCCTCAACACGCTTTTTGACGAGAATGCGGCCTCGCACATCGCGCTCGGCCAGTCGTATTCGTCGTGCTTGCGCGACGGCGGCAAGCTCACGCCGGAACAGCTCGCCGCAAAAGGCGCCAACGAAAGCCTGATCCACGTGGACTGGATGATCGGTTCCGGTGAATTGGATATCGACGGCATCGCCGCGTCCGGCGCCGCCGAGCCGCTGATGCGCGGGGGCGAGTGGTCGACCACGGTCTAACAACTGAGCTTGGATCGTGGGAGGAATGGAAGCGGCATGGAACCTGTCACGCATTTTCTTACGGGCGCCTGCATCGGCCGCGCCGGATTCAATCGCAAGACGGCCTATGCCACGCTGGCCGCGGTGCTGGCCGCCGAGGCCCCCGATCTGGATATCCTCTGGGGCTTTGCCGGGCCCGTGGAAGGCCTGAAGCACCATCGCGGCATCACGCACACTTTCTGGGCAGTTCCCGTGGTGGCAGGTGCGGTGGTGGGCGCGGTGTGGCTGTTCGATCGCTGGCGAAAGACGCGGCGACGAAACGCCGGGGGTGCCCCATCCTTTTCGTCCGCCGCAGTGAATGAAAAGGGTGGGAATGCGCCGCAGTCGATTCATTGGGGTTGGCTCTACCTCACCGCATGCATTGCGGCACTCAGCCACTTGCTGCTCGACTGGTCCAATAACTACGGCTTGCGGCCGTTCTTCCCCTTTAATCCGCGCTGGTATGCGGGTAGCTTCATGTTCATCGTCGAGCCGGTGGTGTGGTTGCTGCTTTTCCTGGCGCTGTTCATGCCGTGGGTGCTGGGGCTTGCCGACCGCGAGATCGGGGCGCGGAAACAGCGATTTCGCGGCCGCGGATGGGCCATCTTTGCGCTCAGCGGAATGCTGGTGCTGGGCTGCTGGCGTTGGGCCGAGCACGCCCAGGCGCTGGTGATGTTGAGCAACACGTCCATCTCTGCCGAGCCGGCCCTGCGCATCGCCGCCGAGCCCTACCCGGTGAACCCCTACCGCTGGCACGTGATCGTCGAGACACCGAACCTCTACCAGACCGCCGAGATCGACACTTGGACCGGCTCCATCGACAGCGATCCGCTCCGCGACGTGCTTTACAAGCCGGCCGACACCGCGGCTGTCGAGGCCGCCAAGCAAACGCTGCTGGGCCGCGTGTATCTCGATTGGGGAACATGGGCCGTGGTGCGCGAAGCGGGTCCTGAGCCCGTGCCAGGCATGGAAGCTCCCAACTTGCCGCCCAACCGCACGTGGACCGCGGTCGAGTTCACCGATCTGCGCTTCGGTTACTCGTTTCTGTTGACCCGCGGAACCGGGGGTCGCGCCCCGCTCGGTGGATGGGTCTACATCGTAGACGGCCACGAAGACGCAGGCGAAGTGATGAACGGCCGGGAACAGCGCTAGGGTCAGCGCCCCGCCGCCGTTCCAGGCGCCGGAACAGACCCTCGATAGTTTGCCACTGCGGAAAAATTTGTTGCTTTGGTGGAAGGGTCTGGGTTGACCGAACCGCGCGCACACCGCAGAATGAAAGAAGTCCTTTGATTTCGCAATCCGAATGTCTTGGCCCGGAATCTTAGGAAGACCCTGTATCAAGAGGTGGACATGGCCGCTTATTTGCTCCTGCTGGTTGCCGTTTTATCGCGCGTGATTCCCCATGCTCCTTGGTGGCACTTTACGGCTGTCACTGGTTGCCTGCTTTACTTTGGGGCCAAGCGCCCCTGGCGCGAGATGCTTGCTCCTTTGGCGGCCCTGATCACGACCGATTGTTACCTGACGCTCTTCCGATATTCTGGTTACTCGATCCACTGGGATTCCGCGATCAGCTGGGGCTGGTATCTGGCCGCGATGGTGCTGGGCGCCATTCTGCTGCGCAAGCGCATCACATTCGCGCGTGGGGCCGCAGGCGCTCTGCTGGGACCGACCTCGTTCTTTCTCGTTTCCAACTTCGGCGTTTGGGCTGGCGGAATGGTCGCTTATCCGCGCACGCTCGCCGGGCTCACAGCCTGCTATTGGGCCGGCGTGCCGTTCTATCGCAACGACCTCATCGCGACTTCTCTTGTGCTGGCCGTGATGCTGGGCGTTCCCGCGCTGGTGCGCCGCACGCATGAGGCTCGCGCGCAGGAAGCGTTGGCGGGAAAGTAGGCTTCGGCCAGCAAGGAAGGTCGCAGTCTCTTTGTTCCTTTCGATTTACTTGGATTTACAGGACGACGAAGAACTAATCCGTGCATAGGCGGCGCCGACCTCCAGGTCGGCGCTACTCGTTTGCGCAACCTTCAGGTTCTTGCTCGCACCGGGCGCGGCAATTCAGTCTTCCATCGGCTTGCCCGAGCGCCTTTTGCGCATCCACCACCACGCGAATCCGAGCACTGCCAGTGCGCCCACGATCAGTACAGCAAACAGGGCGTGCCGCGCCACCAGATCGACGGCGCCGGGGCCGAGTTTGAGGACTAGCAAGGAGAGCGCCAACCAGCGCACCATTCTTCCCGCGAACACAGCCAGCAGGAAATCGGCCACGCGCATCTCAAATACGCCGGAGGCGAAGATGAACATCTTCCACGGCGTTGGCGGCGGCATCATGGAGGGGATCATGACAGCCAGAAACTCCTGGCGCTGAAAGCGGTCGCGCAATTTCTCGAATTTTGCGCGGTCCACGCGCTTGAGCAGGAACAGTTCGCCGCCAGCGCGGCCCAACCCGTAGGGCAGCAGGCCGCCTATGGCCGACCCTGCGGCCGCCATCAGGCAATAGAGCCAGAAGTGGCGCTTGTCACTCCACACATAGAAGGCAAGGATTGCGTCCATGGGGACGGGAATGCTCGACGAATCGAGCAATGCAACCGCGCCCACGCCCCAAATCCCCCATTTCAACAGCGCCGGCAGAATCACCAGCTTCCATTCCGCCAAAATGTGCGCAAAAAACCGCTTCAAGCGCCGTCCCCTTCCGCCCTGTCGTGCGTCAATTCAACAAGAATCATTGTACGGGGCGCGGTCTTGAGCAGGGTTTTGTCCAAAATGAGAGAATAGACAGAAAGGATTCGAGTTCGGAGCCAGCCGGAGAGATGTGTGCGTCCGGAAGGGCTCCATCGCACTGAATGCCCACCAGCGAAGCGCCAGCCGAATTGAACGAGCCCAAGAGACCCGCCGAGACCAGTCCGCAATCGGACGGCTCTGCACAGGAAACCTCTATCACGGGTTCGATCCTTGGACTGGACACGTTCTCCGCCCGCGACCTGGAGCCGCGTGAAGAGGCCGTGGCCGATGTGCCGGGCGATGCGGCCTCATCCGCAGTGCGCGGCTCGCGCTGGGTAGACTACGACACCCACGAACTGCTGGAGATGATCAGCGAGCTCGAAGACGAGCGGCGCTGGGCGCGACTGCGCGAAGGTGCTTTGTGGGCCGTGCTGGTGCACATCATTCTGCTCTCGGTCCTCACCTGGATTCCCAGGTACTTCTTCAAGGTGCCGAGAATCGATGACTTTGACGCCATCAAGGAACGCCAGGATCTGACGTATCTCGATCTGCCACCCGATGTCCTGCGCGAAATGAACAAGCCCAAGGTCGCGCCCAAGCTGCCGCCCAACAAGCCGCTCATCGACAAGAAGACAATGGACGAGTTGAAGAAGCAGGCAGAGCAGGCTCCGCCTCCGCCAGCTCAGGAGCAGACGCCGGAACAGCCCAAACCGCAGCCCACGCAGCCGCTGCCAAACATTCCTCAGTCGCAGACGCCCGAAGCGCCGCGCCCACAGGCCGTGCCTGCAAAGCCCAACTTTGCCATGGGCTCGCAGAATCCGGCCGATCAGCTCCGCCAGGATATGCAACACGCCCTGCCCGGCCATGGGCAGCCGAGCTACGGCAATCAGCCTTCCGGCGGGCTGTCCATGCACCCCGGCGCAGGCACGGGAGCGCCGGACATCCTCTCTGACACCCAGGGTGTCGATTTCAGCTCCTGGCTGGCGCGCTGGCACTACATTACGCAGCGCACATGGGATCCGTTGATCCCCGATGAGGTAAACCCGCCGATTTTCAAATCGGGCATAGTCGCCGTGCACTTCAAGGTGTTGCCCAACGGCCAGGTCGTCGACATGCAACTGGATGGCCGCTCTGGCGACACTGGTCTCGATCGCGCGGCCTGGGGCGCCATCAGCGGCTCCAGCTATCCGCCGCTGCCGCGAGACTTCCACGGTCCCTATCTCGAACTGCGTGCCTATTTCTTCTACAACACGCAGCCATAATAAGAGCGCGGCGATTGCCCGTCGATGCTTTTCAACGCTTCCCGAGACTGCGCCACCGTTTGGCTCGGAGACCACGCTGGCGAATGCTTCTCTTCCCTTCTGGATTTGCGTTAGAATTTTCTCGTACCGTATGTCGAGCCTCTTCCCATCCGGTTTGCCCTGCTTCAAGCGCTTCAGCCGCGGCCGCCACGACCGTGGACGCTGACCCTTTCCGCTGCGTAATCTATTTCCGTTGAGAGTTTCGTCCGCGCGGGCCGTTTCGCGTAACCAAGAGCCCGCCGGATCTCCGCGGCTCTGGGTTTGCACACTGGTTTTGAGAAACCATCCGCCACGCACGCGGATAGAAAGGTCCTTCCCTGATGAACAGCTTCTCGAGCAAGGCCGTGCTCTCCTCCGGCAATCGCTCCTACACCCTCTATCGCCTTCAGGCGCTCGCCGCTCGCGGCTTCAATCTCTCGCGCCTGCCCTTCAGCCTGAAAATTCTGCTGGAAAATCTGCTGCGCCGCGAAGATGGCGTAAACGTAACGGCCGCGGACATTGAATTCCTGGCCAACTGGGACGCGAAGGCCGAGCCCAGCCGTGAGATTGCCTACATGCCCGCGCGCGTGCTGATGCAGGACTTCACTGGCGTGCCCGCGGTGGTCGATCTGGCCGCCATGCGCGACGCCATCAAGACCCTGGGCGGCGATCCGGAGCGCGTAAATCCCCTCGCGCCCGCCGAGCTCGTCATCGACCACTCCGTGCAGGTGGACGAATACGGCACGCCAGCAGCCTACGA
The DNA here is from genome assembly GCA_050011915.1 of Occallatibacter sp. Lineage (GTDB taxonomy): Bacteria > Acidobacteriota > Terriglobia > Terriglobales > Acidobacteriaceae > Telmatobacter. The sequence continues at coordinate 78,266 of JBEKIE010000005.1, read as the reverse complement.
GGCCAACTCCCTGCTCGAGTTCCAGCGCAACCGCGAGCGGTATGCGTTCTTGAAGTGGGGACAGTCGGCTTTTCGAAACTTTTCTGCCGTGCCGCCCGGCATGGGCATCTGCCACCAGGTGAATCTCGAATATCTTGCACGCGTGGTCTTCACCGCGCAGATCGACGGCGAAATGGTGGCTTACCCGGACACGCTCGTCGGCACCGACTCGCACACCACCATGATCAACGGGCTCGGCGTGTTGGGCTGGGGCGTCGGCGGCATCGAAGCCGAGGCGGCTATGCTCGGCCAGCCCGTGAGCATGCTGATCCCGCAGGTGGTCGGCTACAAGCTTACCGGCAAGCTGCGCGAGGGCGCCACGGCCACCGATCTCGTGCTCACCGTGACCCAGGCGCTGCGCAAGCTGGGAGTCGTTGGCAAGTTTGTCGAGTTCTACGGCCCCGGCATCGCGGAGCTCCCGCTGGCCGACCGCGCCACCATCGGCAATATGGCGCCGGAGTACGGCGCAACATGCGGCATTTTCCCCGTCGACGCCGAAACCCTGCGCTATCTGCGCCTCACCGGCCGCAGCGACGAACAGATCGCGCTCGTTGAGGCTTATTACAAGGAGCAGGAACTCTTCCACACCTCAGGCGCGCCCGAAGCGGAGTACACGCAAACTCTGGCGCTCGACCTGGGCGACGTGGAGCCCAGTGTGGCCGGACCCAAGCGCCCGCAGGATCGCGTGCTGCTGAAGGAAGCGGCTGCAAGCTTCGCGCAGCAACTGCCCACGCTGCTCGCGCCCACGGCCAAGCCGCTGGGCTCGCGCACGGCCGTTGCGTGGCAGCGCCCGGCAGTCACCGACACAGCCGTCGCGGAAAATGCGCCCATGCACGTCACCACCACAGTGAAGGAACGTTTCGGCGTTGATCCCGATCCTTACCTCGATCACGGCTCGGTGGTCATCGCGGCTATCACCAGTTGCACCAACACCTCGAATCCGTCTGTCATGATCGCCGCGGGACTGCTCGCAAAAAAGGCCGTCGAAAAAGGCCTCACCGTTCCGCCGTGGGTGAAGACTTCGCTCGCTCCGGGCTCGCGCGTCGTCACCGACTACTACCAGAAGTCCGGCCTGCTTCCCTACCTTGAAAAGCTGCGCTTCAACGTGGTCGGCTACGGCTGCACAACCTGCATCGGCAACTCGGGGCCGCTGCCCTCCGACGTTTCCAAATCAATTGACGAGCACGGCCTGGTGGCCGTCAGCGTGCTTAGCGGCAATCGCAACTTCGAAGGCCGCGTGAATGTGGACGTGCGCGCGAACTATTTGATGAGCCCGCCGCTCGTCGTCGCATACGCGCTCGCCGGCAAGATCGGTCACAACTTCGATGCCGACCCGCTGGGCAGCGACAAGCACGGCAAGCCGGTTTACCTCCGCGACATCTGGCCCACGCAATCCGAAGTCTCCGCAGCCATCGAGCATGCCGTCACGCGCGAGAGCTTCCGCAGGGAGTACGCCACGGTGTCAAACGGCGACGCCAGTTGGCAGGGTTTGAGCTTCCCCACGGGCGACGTCTATCAGTGGGAAGCGGATTCGACCTACATCCGCAAGGCGCCCTATTTCGACGGCATCACCGTCAGGCCGGCGCCGGTTGAAAACATTGCCGGCGCGCGCGTCCTAGCGGTCCTAGGCGACTCCGTAACCACCGACCACATTTCCCCTGCCGGATCGATCAAGGCCAGCGGACCGGCCGGCCAGTATTTATCTGCCCACGGCGTCCGGCCCGCCGACTTCAACAGTTACGGCTCGCGCCGCGGCAATCACGAAGTGATGGTGCGCGGCACCTTCGCCAATGTGCGCCTGCGCAACAAGCTCGCGCCGGGAACGGAAGGCGGCGTCACGCGCCTGCTGCCCGAAGGCGAGACTATGAGCATCTTTGATGCTTCCCAAAAGTACGCCGACCGCAAGGTCCCGCTTATCATTCTTGCCGGCAAGGAATACGGCTCCGGCTCTTCGCGCGACTGGGCCGCCAAGGGGCCCAAGCTCCTCGGCGTGCGCGCCGTCATCGCCGAAAGCTTCGAGCGCATCCACCGCTCGAACCTCGTGGGCATGGGCATTCTGCCGTTGCAGTTCGCTCCCGGCGAGAACGTTGAGAGCCTCAGCCTTACCGGCGAAGAGGTCTACGACTTTCCGGGCCTCACCGCGCTGCTCAAGGATCGCCTCGCCAGCGGCCGCACGCTCCGCGTGAAAGCCACCACGAGCGGCGGCAAGGTAAAGGAGTTTAGCGTGGTGGTGCGCATCGACACGCCGCAGGAGATCGAGTACTACGAGCACGGCGGCATTTTGCAGTACGTGTTGCGGCAGTTGGCAGCGAAATAGGCGGGCTCCGGAGGACGCGCTACGCGCCCGCCTCCCGCTCGCCTTCCAGCACCTCGTCGAGCAATACGCGCAGGCTTGCGGCGCGCGCACGGCCCGCGCGCGGATCGGCCGACCTGGCCTGTGACAATTCGTCGGCCAGGTTGAGCGCGGCGAGCACGGCCACGCGCAAGGAGTCCGCGGTCTTTCCGTGCGAAGCCACTGAGCGCATCTTGGTATCGACATAAGCAGCCAGCTCGCGAATATGCTCTGGGTCCTGCCCCGACAGATGATAGAGCTGGTCGTAGATCTCCACCGTCACGTACTCGCTCGGATTGCTGCGCGGTTCCTCGGCCATCTCTGCCTCACAATTCCAGCGCATCGAGTTGCTTGAGCAACCGCTCCACGCGCTGCCGCACCTGGTCGCGCTCCGCGCGCAACACGTGCAACTCGTTTTGCAGTTGATCCACTACGTGCGACTGCGCCTGCACCCGCGCCTCGGCCTGCGCAGCGCTGGCTTCCAGGTCTGCTTTGCGCGCATCGGCTGCTGCGCGCGCTTGCCGCTCCTGTTTCACCAGTTCCACTGTGCGGTAGACGCGCGCCTCGAGCGAAGCAAAATCATCTGCGCTCACGGCCAACGCCGCGGGCTCCTCATGCGCGTTGTGAGGCTGCTCGTCGCTTGTTGTTTCCATGGCAGCCTCCGGATTCCAAAAAGTCTCTGACATTGCCTTGACCTCCCCCGATCGGTCACTTTTCCGTTTGAGTATAGCGCCGAACGCGCTCGATGTTCAGCTCAAACGCGCAGCCGCGCTCCCGCTTTGCCAACTGCATCCACCACCTGCGCCTGGAAGCTTTGCAGCTCCTCTTCGCGCAGGGTGCGATCCGGCGCCTGGAATGTGGCGCCCAGCAGTAGCGCATATTCCTGGGCCCCCAGCCGCGCATCGCGGAACACCTCGCGCACGCGCCACTCCACCAGCTCGGGGATTTGCAATCCAGCCATGGCTCGGTCGATTGCTTCCCAATTGACACTCTTGTCCAAAACTAGCGAAAAATCTCGACGCACCGGCTGAAAGCGCGAGATTTCGCGCGTGACGGGTCGGCGCAACGGCAACTTGTAGAGCCGGTCTAAATACAACTCGCCCACCAGCACCGCGTCCTTGATCTTTCGCGCCGCGGCTTCGCGCGGGTGCAACTCGCCGAACCAGCCGGAGGTGACGCCGTCTGCCACCACGCGCGCCGAACGGTAGGGGTGCAGCCATTCGGGCGTGAGGCCGGCGTCCGCGGGAAAGCCATCGAAATACATGCCGCGCATCTCGAACCGCGACACCACCTGCTCCACCACACCTTTCACATCAAAAAAATCAAAAGCGCGGCCGGCATGCAATGCGCTCTCCTCCGGTAAAGCGCCCACGGCGCCAAAGGCCAGCGCCGCGCGCTCGTCCACCTTGTCGGTGGTGCCGCTAAAGACCGTGCCCAGCTCAAACAGGCGCACATCGCTCACGTCGCGATTCAGGTTGCCCGCAATCATGGTCAACATGCTGGGCACAAGCGACGGGCGCAGCACGCCGGCCTCCTCGCTGAGCGGATTGCCGAGCGGCACCACGAGTGCCGGTTGCGGCGCGGTGAGCGCGCCCTCGGCGGCGGAGCAGAATGTACTTCCAATCGCCTCATGGAAACCGGCGGCCAGGAATGTGCTGCGCACCACGACTTCCTTTTCCGCCCACGGCAAAGCGCGCACGCCTCCGCCGAACTCCGGCAGCGTGTTGGCAAAGCGATTGTAGCCGTAGACGCGCGCGACTTCCTCGATGAGATCGATCTCGCGCTCCAGATCAAGCCGCCAACTGGGCAGCCTGACCTCCCACGAATTCTGTCCAAAGGTCTGCCGCACCGCAGGTGCCAGCCCGCATCCCAGCGCCGTCAACACGTTCTCAACCGTCGCAGCGGAAATTCCCTCTTCATCGATCGTCGTGCCCAGGATGCGCTGCACTTCACTTAATGCGAGCGCAATGGGTTTGCGGTGCGCAGTGCGCGCTTCAGCCCCAGGCACGCGCGCATCCACAAGCTCGCCCTCGATCAATCCACCGTTTGCGAGCAGAATCGCGCTCACCATGGCCGACGCGATCGGTGCCGCGTTAAAATCCGCGCCGCGTTCGAAACGATGGCTGGCATCGGTGTGCAGCCCGTGACGCCGCGCGGTCTGGCGCACCGCCATGGGATCGAACCACGCCGCCTCGACAAGGACGTTCTTCGTTTCGGGCGTAATCATCGTGTCCCATCCGCCCATCACGCCGGCCAGTCCCAGCGCTTTCTTGTGATCGGCGATGACAAGATCGTCGGCATCGAGCGCACGCTCCACGCCATCCAGCGTCTTCAACCGCTCGCCCTTGCGCGCGCGGCGCACGATGATGCCACCCTCGAGTTTGTCGAGATCGAAGGCGTGCGTGGGTTGGCCCATCGCCTGCCAGGCAAAGTTTGTCGCGTCGACGGCGTTCGAGATCTTCTTCTGCTCCAAAAGCGCGAAATATGTGGCGACTTCAGCTCCCGCGAACCAGTCGCGCGATTCGCCGATGGTGATGTCGCGCAAAACACGCGCCGTAAAGCGGCCGCAGGCGTCTGCAGCCTCGATCTTGACGGAAAAGGGCTGGCCGGCCGGGCGTGGATTCGAAAGTGGGAACGTCAGCTCGGATAGAGTGAGCCCGTAGATCGCCGCCGCCTCGCGTGCGATGCCGTAGTGGTTCATGGCGTCCACGCGGTTGGTGGTGATGTCCATTTCATAGAGCGAGCCGTTGTTGGGGCCGAGTTCGTAAATGCCTTCGACGGCGATGCCGCGCAGGGTCAGGTCATCGGCGAGCTGCGTGTCGTCGACCGCCAGTCCCGGTAAATAGGCTCGGAGCCATTTGGTCAGTATCTTCATGCGAACTGCCCCAGAAACCGCATGTCGCCCGCGAAAAAGTTGCCGATCTCGCTGATGCCGTACTTCATCATGGCGATGCGCTCCACGCCCATGCCGAAGGCGAAGCCGGAGATCTTTTTCGGGTCGTAGGCCGGCTGCTTTTCCGCGGCGAAGACGAAGACCGCCGGATCGACCATGCCGCAGCCCAGCAGCTCAATCCATCCCGACTGCTTGCACTTGCGGCAGCCTTTTCCTCCACAAAAAATGCAACTGATTTGCACGTCGGCTGAGGGCTCGGTGAACGGAAAGAACGAGGGGAAGAAACGCGTTTTCACGGCCGAGCCGAAAAGGGCCTTCATGGCATGGTCGAGCGTGCCCTTCAAATCGCTGAAGGTGATATTGGTGTCGACGCAGAGGCCCTCAACTTGATGAAAGATGGGCGAGTGCGTGGCGTCGGCGGCGTCGTTGCGGTGCACTTTGCCGGGGATCACGATGCGCACCGGCGACGGCTGCAGCTCCATGGTCCGCATCTGCACCGGCGAAGTGTGGGTGCGCAGCAGCAAACGATCGCGCAGCGGCTTGCGCTCCTGCGCAGCGACGACCAGCGTATCCTGGGTGTCGCGCGCGGGATGGCCGGGCGGAAAATTCATGCACTCGAAGTTGTAGTAGTCGGTCTCAACCTCGGGCCCTACGCCCACTGAGTAGCCCAGCGCCGCAAAGACCGAGACAATCTCGTTCAAGGTGCGCGTAATCGGATGCTCGGCGCCGGTGAGGCGGCCCGAGCCAGGCAGCGTGATGTCGATGGCCTCGGCCCTGAGTGCGTCATCGGCCGCGGCGTCGGTCGGACCCGCGCCTTCAAGCAGCGCCTCCACGAGATCCTTGAGAACCTTGAACCGCTGGCCCACGGCTTTTTTCGCTGGTGGAGGCGCGGCTTTGAGCCAGCGATCCGAAACCTCATTGAGCAGGCCCTGCTTGCGCCCCAGCCACTTGAGCCGAAACGCCTCTGCGTCGAGCGCAGCTGCGCTTTCGCGGGCCTGCGCCTTCAGCGCGGCAAACGCCTTGTCGAGCGCAGCCTCGTCAAATGCCGTCAGATCGGGTATCGCTTCGTTCGTCATGCCGAATGTTCAGGATAAACCACGGCGAGGGCCGTTTTCGCGCGTTCTCCGCGCACGTCTCAAGGGCAATACTGGCCCGAAGCCTCTTTAGAAATCCAGCGTTCCTCCGGTAGCATGGTGACTATGAAACGCATTGCTGCCGCCGTTTGCCTCGCCCTCTGCGCCCCGATCCCGGGAGGCGCTCCGCTTTCCGCCCAATCCGCGACCACCCAGCCCGCCTCTGCCGTCTACCCGCTGCAAGATGGCTTTGTCGACGCCCACGGCGTGCTCATCTACTACGTCGAATTCGGCAAAGGCCCGCCGCTGGTAGTGCTGCACGGGGGTCCCGGCGCCGACCATACCTATTTCCTGCCCTGGCTGCTGCCCCTGGCGCGCACGCATCGCCTCATCTTCATCGATGAGCGCGGGTCCGGCCGCTCCGAGCGCCTGCAGGATCCCAGCAAGTACACCGTTGAGGGCGACGTCGAAGACATCGAAGCCGTGCGCGTTGCCTTGGGCCTCGGCAAGATCTCGCTGCTCGGCCACAGTTGCGGCGGTGTGCTGGCCGAGGCTTACGCGCTCAAGTATCAGCAGCACCTGAGCCACTTGATCCTGAACAGCACCTTCGCCTCCACGCGCGAGATGAATGTTGTGCTGGCCCGCGAAAAGGCGCAGATGCCGGCTGACAAACTGGCCCGCCTGAATGAACTGGAGGCCGCCGGCCTTTTCGGCAAGGGCGCGATCTGGGAGCACGGACGCTACCCCGCGGAGTACGAAACCCTCGCGTGGGGCGACGGGTATTTTCCGTTTCTCTACGGCGCGCGGCCCGATCCCGCCTACGATCCGGCCACTGGCAACGCCCCAACCAACTGGGAGCTTTACCGCGAGATGTGGGGCTCAAACGGCGAGTTTGTCATCGACGGCAATCTGAAATCGGTGGAGTATTTGGACCGGCTGCACACCATCCATGTGCCCACGCTGATTGTTGCGGGCGATCACGACGAGTGCGATCCCAGCCTGAGCAAAGAGATGCACGAGAAGATTGCCGGCTCGAAGCTGACGATCCTGCCCAATGCGGGCCACATGAACTTTGTGGATCAGCCGGAGATGTGGCAGAAGACCGTGCAGGGATTTTTGAGTGAGTAGCCAATCGTCCAAACGCACAACGGCCCGAAGTCCTTTCGAACTCCGGGCCGTCTTTTCCGCCAGTCGTATCTTGGGTTACGCTGCCTTGGCCTTTTCCGACTTGGCCCTGTCCGTCTTGGCTTTGTCCGTTTTGGGCTTGTCCGACTTGGCCTTTGCGTCCTTGGCCTGTTCCACGAGCTTGGTAAAGCCCTCTGGATCCTTCACGGCAATGTCCGCCAGAACCTTGCGATCCAGCTCGATGCCGGCCTTCTTCAATCCGTTGATGAACTGCGAATAGCTGGTGCCGTTCAGCTTGCAGGCAGCGGCGATGCGCACGATCCACAGCGAGCGGTACTCGCGCTTCTTGAGGCGCCGGCCCATGTAAGCAAACTTGAGGCCGCGCTCCACGGCCTCCTGGGCCGCCTGGTACAGCTTCGATTTCGTCAGAAAATAACCGCTCGCTCGTTTGAGGATCTTCTTGCGGCGGTCATTCCGCTTGGTGCCACGTTTTACGCGGGGCATGGTGGGTTTCTCCTTTTTTGCGTCTTCAAGTTACGCGGCTGGAGGCAGGTGAGCCTCTTCACTCGCTCAATTCATGCTCAATCTCACTCCGTTTTCCGGAGGGGGCTCCGCGACGCATAAGCAGATCCCGGAAGCGCTTTCAAGCGCAACGATTAAGCGTAAGGAATCATGCGCGCGACCTTCTTGTAGTCGCCGTCGGAAACCAGCAGGGTCCGGCCCAGCTTGCGCTTCACTTTTGGCGATTTCGAAGTAAGGATGTGCCGCGTCTTCGTCTGGCCCCGCTTGATTTTGCCGGTGCCAGTCTTGCTAAAGCGCTTGGCCGCGCCCGAATGGGTCTTCAACTTAGGCATTCTTTTTCTCGTTTTGAATCTGGGCCTGCGATAGACAGGGACTTCCCTGCCCTTTTGGGCCTCATCCAGTATAGCGTAGTCACGGCTTTGCTGCGACCCTTACTTCAGCGGGCCTACTCCGGCGGATCTTCAGCCGTGAAGGGTGAACAGCAAGGCTTCTCCGTGGCGTGGAAGTTCATTACTTCAGTCCGAATGCCATCAGGATCGTACATATTGAACTGATATTTGCCGTCGAGGCCGATCTTCGGCGCGGCATCGTGACGCCCGTCGAGGCGATTGCCGGCGACGAGTGTCTGAAACGCATCGGGCACAGAGGCCACCCCGATGGAGAAGTGATCCATCACGCCCAATTCGCGCTGCGTCATGTCGGCGGGCACCCCGGAGGTTCCGCGCGTCACCATGTACTCCATCCAATCGTGGCCGTCGGGGCACTGCTGGGCGACCCATTCCACCTTGCCGTCGCGCCCGCCCCACCAGTAAGGCCTGAAGCCGAGCAGGTCGCGGTAGAACGTATCTTCAAGGGCGCGGTCGTGCACCATGTACCCCACGTGGATAATGTGGTGCCCAATGGCGTTGGGCGCATCCACGGGCTTGGGATGCGCGGGCGGCTGCACAAACTGCACCTTGTTGCCCTCGGGATCGAGCACCTCGAACCAGCGGCTGCCGTCGGCAGTGCGCTCGACGCTAGCCGGCGTCTTCCAGCCTTTGGCCGCAAGATATTTGCGCATGCCCTCGGCGCTCTCGGTAACCCATGCAACGTGGTCGAGGCGGCTGACGGTCGCGCTCGAAGGAAGAGGCCGAACTTCGATATTAGGCAGCGGCAGCACTTCAATGTACTGTGTCGCGCTTAGGGCGTAGCGTACGCCCTGGGGATTCTCCGGATCCGGCAATTTCACTGCACCAACCTCCGCCGTGTAGTAGTGCTCCGTGATCGCGGGATAGGAGGTGTAGACGGCGATGTGCGAAATGCCGGTAATCTTGGGACGCGGCGGCACAGTTTGCGCGAAGGCAGCCGATAATACGAAGGCGGCCACGAGAACAGCGGAGAGACATCTGGTTTGCATTGCAAGTTCCTCACGAATTCAGGAGCCAGACCAAGATAAATCGATTTTGAGACACTTGCAATCGCCTCGCCAATCCGCTCGCAGCGCCTGCGCGTGCGAAAGCGAATAACAGGTCTAGAACCGCACCCGCATCGCAATCTGCATCAGCCGCGGCGGCATGGCGCTCACCGCCTGGCCAAAGGTTCCGCTGGAGATGTTGCCTTCCACCGTTGCCGGCCCGAAGAACTGCGCGTGATTGAACACATTGAACGCCTCGGCGCGGAACTCGAAGGTGCGTCCCTCCCTCAGCGAGAACTCGCGCGAGACGGTGGCATCGAGATTCTCCATCCCCGGACCAGAGAAGAATCGCCGGCGCGCGTTGCCCATGGTCCCGAGCGCGGGAAGACTGAACTGGCTGGCGTCGAAGACCGCGGCTCCGTTGCGCGGATTGGTGTTGATGCTGAGCGATTTCCCGCTCCACAGCGGCGTATCGACGCCGTTGTTGTTAATGCCGTTGGGAATCGTGCCCAGCAGCGATGTGTCGTTATTGTTGAGCAACGTGACCGGCAGGCCTGTAGTGAAGCGCGCAATGCCCGCCACGGCCCAGCCCGACTTCAATGCGTGGGGCAACCCTTTGGATGAGATCGCAGCAACCTCGTAATGGAATGACGCGACAAAGTTCTGTCGCAGGTCGAAGGCCGAGAGTCCGCGGCTCAACGACGGATTGACCGGATCAACGGGTTCAGGAAGTCCCGCCGACTGATCGATCGACTTCGCATAGGTATAGCTCGCCAGCAGATCGAGCCCGTGCGAGCGGTGGTTGAGAGTGGCCTCGAATGCGCTGTAGTTTGCGTTGGCGATTGTCCTCTGCAGTTCTACGCTGCCGAACGCGGGTCCGAAGATGGTGCGCGCGGCTTCCTCGTTGAACGGCCCGCACGCCGCGCCCAGGCTCAGGCACAGCGCGGGATTGGCCGGGTTGGCCTCCTCAAGCACTAATAAATGATGAGAAGCGGTGCCCACGTAGCTCAGCGTGGCAAGTGTGCTCGCGCCCAATTGCCGTTCCACGCTCGCCATCCAGTGCTGTGCGTAGGGCGTTACATCGTTCGGATCCACTGCAGGAATGCCGACCAGCGGCTCAAACTGACTCCAGTTGACGGTGGGGTTTGGATTTGCCCGGCTGGCTCCGTAGGCCACGTGCTGCAAGGGGAACCGCTGGCCAGCATTTGCGCCCGTAGCGGCCACGGTAAACGGCGAGTTGAAGAGCGGCGGCGCGGCCGACGTGTACGTGTACCCGTAGGGCGGATTCGCGCTCATGATGCCCGCCGACAATCCCTCGTAGGCCGTGTAATACATGCCATAGCCGAGGCGGATGCTGGTCGTGCCGGCAGGACCAATAATCTTGTCCAAAAGGCTGCCGCCCGCAGGGCCCGGTGAGTAGGCAATGCCCGCGCGCGGCGAAAAGTTGTTGCGCGGTGGCGCGAGCGAGTCGTGAACTCCGGGATCGCCTGGAAACACCAGCCCCTGCGGTGCCCCGGGAAATACCTGTGACTGCTCGCCTTCAACCAGCGTTTGCAGCTGGTTATATTTTTCGAGCCAGGGCCGGATGCGGTCCCAGCGCACACCGTAGTTCAAGGTGAGTTGGCTGGTCGCCTTCCAACTGTCTTGCGCGAAGGCCGCCACGTAGAGGTTGCGGTTGTAAAAGCTCTCGGCCTCGCCCTGCGTGTAGCTCGACGCCACGCCCAGCAGGAAATCCGCGAAGTCGACGCCGGTCTCGGAGCCGTTGAAGGCAAAGCTGCCGTTGAAGACTACGTCGGGATGCGTGTTGATCTGGCTCTTGTGAATCTCGCCGCCGAATTTGAGGCCATGCTTGCCGACGATGCGCGAGAATGCGTCCATGCCCTCGTAGATGTTTTCGGTCTGCACCAGCGCCGTCGTGTCCACGCCCGTGGTGAAGTCGTTGAAGGCGAGGTTCTCAATGCCTTCGGTCGATGGCTTGAGCGGCACAATGTTGCTGAATCCCTGCGCCGCAAGCGTGGGCCCCACGCCGCCGCGCGGCTGGCCTACGGCATTTGCGTTGCGCATATAGCCCAGGTGCGCTTCGTTGAGCATCGCAGCGCCGAAGGTCATGGTGTGCCCCAGGCTCACGAGTTGCGCGCGCCCGTTCGAGGTCGCATCGAAGCCCGGCACATTGGCGCCGCCCGTTCCCGTGGGGTAGGGATTGTCGAGTGTGTATTGATCCAAAAAGTAATAGCCTGTGAAGGCCTGCTTGCCGTGAGTCCAGTCCGCGCGCAGTCCTCCCTTGTTGTCGCCAAGGGTTTCGGCTGCGGTAGCGGTTTCAAACACCGCCGCACCTGCGTTAGGCTGCGGAATGGAGGCTAGAAGGTACTTAGCCGGGGCCGACCAGATGCTTTGCGGAATCTTGCCCGTGGGAAACACCTGCGCATACGGCTCGCCGGGCGTCACCGATTGCCCGAGCAGCAACGACAACTGCGCCGCCCACGCATTGCCGTTGACGCTGCCCCTGAGCGGAACCTGGCTGAAGTCTCCGCCGCGCTCTGGGTTGGACTGCACCGCAATGTCGCCCGTGTCGATGCCTTCAGTCAGCCGCGTTCCCTGATAATCGGCAAACCAATTGAAACCCGACCGAAGCAAAGGACCGCCCAACGTTCCACCATATTGGTTCTGCCGGTATGCCGCGCGGTCCGAAGAAAAGTAGTTGCGTGCGTCGAGCGCGGTGTTGCGCAGGAACTCGAACGCGCTGCCGTGCCATTGTGCCGTGCCCGCCTTGGTCGTCACCAGCACCTGGCCGCCGCTGGAGTTGCCGTACTCCGCGTCGAAATTCGAAGTCAGCACGCGAAAGCTGTCGATGGCATCGAGGTTGGGCACAATCGACGTGCCCATATTCACGTCCTCCTCCACGTCCGCGCCGTTCACGCGAAAACCGTTTGAGTCCTCGCGCTGCCCGCTGATCGAGAGGTTCCCGGGATTCGCGCCGCCCGAAGGTGGCGTGCTGGCCACACCCGTCATGATTACCGCGCCGGGTTGCGCCGTGTTCACCGGCACGATTCCCGGCTGCACGGCCATCAGGTCGGTAAAACTGCGCCCGTTCAGCGGTACGGCCTCCATTTTCTTGGACTCCAGCGTTTCTCCCAATTGCGTGCTCGTCGTCTCAGCCGCCAAAGCATCTGCCGTCACTTCCACCGTTTCCGCGTTGCCAATCACTGCCAGACTCACATCCAGCTTGGCGCTCGGGGCGTCTGCGCTCACCATTGCTTGGCCGTGGTAAATCGCAAAGTTCGGCGCTTTCACCTCGACCGTGTAGACACCCGCTGCTGGAACGGAGAACTGAAAACCTCCCTGCCCGTCAGTCTCCTGCTTCGGCGGCGTTGCAACATTGCCCTGCCGCAACGAGACTTCGGCGCCGGGGATGACGCCGCCCGTCGCATCGTGCACCACACCGGCGACGCGTAAGCCTGCCGCTGCCTGCGCCCGCAATCCGGGCGATAGAATCGCCAGAATGAAAATAAAAACGAAATGAAATCGGCCATTCAAGGTAACAACCTCCGGGAAACCAGCTACTGCGGCCGCTGCCTGAGTTCTGCGCCTCAATCCAGGGGAAGATGGCCATTACCAGCAAGCAGTGCCTATATACGACCAAATCAGTCCGTCCATTACGGTGATCCAAATCACTCTTTCCGTGACTTAAGGGCCGCTTCGCCGTACGGCACTAATATCCGACCAATTTAGTCCTTATTTAATCTACGACCAAATCAGTCGTATTTCAAGACCGCCGTCTCATAACCCGGAACCGGCATTTCAATGCCAAAATCCGTTCTTGACGACAGGCGCGTCGTGGTCTGACCATGATCCTTCCGGCGGCGTAGGGCTCTTCCTAGCAGGGAAAGGTCCAGGACGCCGGAACACCCGTTCATTCGTACACAACCGCACGCCATCTCAAGGACCCACTGAGGAGCTCAGCACCATGGCAATGATCGAAAACAACCGCAGAGATTTCTTGAAAGCCGGCAGCGCGGCGCTGGCCGCAACCGCAGTCGCGTTAAACGCCAGAAGCTATGCGCAGATCATGGGCGCGAACGACCGCGTCCGCGTGGGAATTGTGGGCTGCGGCGACCGCATGAAGGGCGGCGATTTGCCTGCCTTCAAACAGCACGCAACAGAAATGAACTTCCAGATCGTAGCCGTCTCGGACATCTGGAAGACGCGCCGCGAACAGGGCGTCGACTTTATTGAGAAACTATGCGGCAACCGCCCCGATGCGGTCCGGAACAACGACGAACTGTATGCGCGCAAGGACGTGGACGCGGTTATCATTGCCACCGCCGATTTCCAGCACGCATACCATGGCACGGAGGCCGTGGAAGCGGGCCGCGACGCCTACGTGGAAAAGCCTACCGCGCACACCATGGCCGACGCGCGCCGCATCCTTGCGGCTGTGAAGAAGAGCGGCAAGATTGTGCAGGTAGGCACGCAACGGCGCTCCACGCCTGCGTATCAAAAGGCCGCCGAATACATCAAGTCGGGCCAATTTGGCGACATCGTGATGGTGGAGATGACGTGGAACGTGAACCAGCCAGGCCGCTGGCGCAGGCCCGACGTTGTGCCGCTGCTCAAGGAAGAAGACACGGACTGGAAGCGCTATTCGCTGGGCAGGAATCTGGGGCCGTTCGATGCGCGCAAGTATCTTGAGTTCCGGCTGTTCTGGCCGTTTTCTTCGGGCATTCCCGATCAGTGGCTTGTGCACCAGATCGACACCGTGCATTGGTTCACGGGTCTGCCGCATCCGCGCTCGTGCGTGGCCAACGGCGGAATCTATCTGTGGAAGGACGGACGCAAGAACTGGGACACGATGACTGCGGTCTTCGACTACGGTCCACTCGACGATCTCTCCAAGGGCTTCCAGGTGCAATACTCCTCGCGCTTCACCAACTCCGCGGGCGGAGTGAAGGAGCTCTACTACTCGAATGGCGGAATGATCGACATGGACAAGCAAACGGTGACGCCAACCGGCGGATTGACGGCAAGATTCGCCGATGAGATGCACATGCAGCCAAACCTGCTTCCCAGCTTGTCGCTCGGCGCGAAAGCCGCAGCAGTGAACACCGATGCCGACACGCACGGCGATCCGCAGACTGCAGCCAACATGCGCAACTGGATGGAATGCGTGCGCTCGCGCAAGACTCCGAATGCGCCGATCGAAGCTGGCTACAGCCATTCCATCGCGCTGTGCATGAACGTCGCCGCAATCCAGACAGGCATGAAGGTGACCTTCGACGAGAAGACGCAGCAAGTGATGGCCGGAGGAAAGGTGTATGCGTAAAAGAAGGGACTCAGGGACTAAGGGAACAAGGACGATGAGACAACGTGCAATCGTGAAGCCTCTGCTTCTGGCCGCGGGATTGCTGTGTGCGGCGAGCGCGTTTGCGGCATCGAAAGGCGTGCAAGTGACGCCCGATACGGCGAAGCGACGCGTCGATATCACCATCGATGGCAAGCCGTTCACATCGTACATCTGGCCAACGACGCTGAAGAAGCCTGTGCTTTATCCCATTGTGGATGCAGACGGAGTGATCGTGACGCGCGGTTGGCCGCTGGAGCCGCGCGCGGGCGAGCGCACCGATCATCCGCATCACGATGGACTCTGGTTCAACTACAGCAACGTGAATGGCTACGACTTCTGGAACAACTCGACCGCGATTCCGGCTGCGCGCGCGGCGAAGATGGGAACGATCGTGTTGGATAAGATCGTTTCCACCAAGAGCGGCGCGAATCGCGGCGAGCTGGTGAGCGATTCCACGTGGATCGATGGGCTGAATCATCCGATCCTCGCGGAGACGACACACTTTGTGTTCGCGCGCCAAGGCGCGATGCGCAGCATCGAACTGACCGTAACGCTCACGGCGCTCGATCACGTGGTCTTCAACGACGACAAGGATGGATTGCTCGGCTTGCGCGTGGCTCGCTGGCTGGAATCGCCGGAGGAAAAAGGTGGAACTTTCACGGACTCGAACGGAGTTGCGACAACGGTTGCAGCTCAAGGAAATGTTGCTGGCGTTGCGCCGCCAACAGGCGAATACCTGACCAGCGAAGGCGTGAAAGGCGAAGCTGTTTGGTCAACGCGCGGACGTTGGTGCTCGCTGACTGGACACGACGGCGAAGGCCACGTTGCGACGATCGCGATCTTCGATCATCCCGGAAATATTGGCTATCCGACGTATTGGCACGCGCGCGGTTACGGACTTTTTGCCGTCAATCCGCTGGGACGACACGCGTTCGATGCAAAACAAGCGCCGCTCAACTACACGCTCGAAAAGGGCCAGTCGACGACCTTTCGGTATCGCATTGTGTTCTACACGCATGCAGCGACAGCGGAAGAATTGAACCGCGAAGCCGACGCTTTCGCGGCGCAAGCGCGCGCAGCGCGCTAACTATCAGCTCTTAGCTATCAGCTTTCGGTGTTCAGGGGTACAGTGGCACAGTGGCTGTACCGCGAAATGCGGCGTTTTGTTTATCGGCTCCAAGTGTTTATTCATGTTTGCCTTACAGCCGGTGTACAGTTGCACTGGGACTGTACCGGGGCCGCTCGGTGGCTGCAAGCTGCTGAATCTTCGTTGGTTAAATGGTACGGTACAGTCTCACAGTTGAAATTCGCGAATTGCTCCGATGGAGTCTTTTCTGAAGTTGCGGCTCCTGGCATTCCGGTGCTTAGCGCTCGTTCACCGTCATCGTCCATGTCGCGGATGTCAGCATCTTCGATCTTGTTGCCGGTGTGGCTCCGACAGGTGCATTGGCCGGTGGCGGCGCAGAAACGTTCGCTGCCGTCTTCGTTTTTGTCGATGCATTCCTCGGGGGCGAGCTCGTCGCCGTCGGCAGTCTGCTCCGCGGACTGGACGGTTTTTTCTCGATCGAATACCTGCTTGAGATTGATCGACTGCGCGGCAATCTGGAGCCCGTAGAGAAGGCCGGTAGCTTTCTTGAGATCGATGCGGCCGTTGATGATGGCGTCGCTGATGCGGGCGACGGAGAGCTGGATGGAGGCAGCGTCCTCCGGCGTGGGCAACTGGAGGGGCCCGTACTTGAGGTGCGGCTCTGCGCCGACGGTGTGGGCCTTGGAATGGTAGTAGCAGAATTGGTGGCCCCTGAGGGCAGGAGACTCGCAGCGGAGCCCGTTGATTTTGATGTGCCGGCAAATCATGTACATGTTAGTTACTCTCCTCTGCCCCCCTTTTTCAGGTAAAGTTCTGATTCCGGGCGGGTTAGCTCTTGATGGATCTCCATAAACCGTTGATTGCAAACGGGTTAGAGTCTAAAGTCGTCAAAAATTGGAAGTTAGCGGGGTTGGCGGTGTTAGCGGAGTTAGCGGGGCTAGCCGCGCCGAGCTTTGGCCGCACAATGTGACCGCGTTTTTCTCGCTTCTATGAAAAGTGTAGCGATTTCGAGGAAATAACATGCATTGGAAACAGGGGTCAGGGATCAGGGGTCAGAGATCAGAAAAGGAACGGGTTAGGGTGAGGTACGGGCTTCAATTTGGGTGGTGCAGGGGTTGACAAGAACAGGGAGCGAGGGGGCAAGGGAGCGAGGGAGCAAGAAAACTGGGGCTTGGGAACCGGGGACGCGGGGCTGCGGGGGCGACCCTGTTCCAGGGCCTTTTGGGCGTTTGCCGGGGCCGATCCTGCTGGGCCGTGGCCTTCTTCCTGTTAATTGAGGTCCGGAGTCTCCTCGGTCCCTCCGCCTCGCCGCGGTGAGCAGGCGCGGCGGACGAGGGATCCTTCGACTTCGCTCAGGACGGGCACACTCGGTGTGGTTTTTGGGGCGTCGAGACCGAGGCCACCTGCCCGCTGGGCATCGCTGCGTCCTCGTTCGGCCACAATCTCAACCCGACGCCCGCTCATCGCAAGGAACGCGATGAACGGGGCACAGCTTCTGCGGCCCTGCGATACCAATGACTGGGCCACCTGCCTCGAATTCTTCCGTATGATGGAGTTCCCAGTGAGTAGCGAGATAGGAGGCTCCACAATGATGGGATACATAGTTGGTTTTGCGCTGATTCTTGTCCCTTTTACCGCGTTTGCGCAGGTGGGCGTTGAGCATTGTGAGAACTGGTGCAAATTGAATCAGCCGGAATGCCACAAGCTGCGATCGGATGTGTACCTGGATGTCAGCCATTTTCAGAATGGAGACTGCTGGAGTGAGTTCGCCGGTGAGACAAGCGGCTCGAGGCTAACCCGGCCGGCGGCGCTCGAAAAGAGCTTGCAAGAGATCGAACTTGCGGCGTCAGATGCGGCTTGGGCGAAGAAACAGGGTGCCGAATTGCCCCTCGGAATTGGGTTTCGACAGATGCTTCTCGGGCATGAACTATTGAGGTCTAAAGACCTGTCGTCTGCAGCGAAGTGGTTGGATGAAGCAGGTACGACCTATCTTCAGATCCTCAACACAGAGGATGGGGCTCACCTTTCTCGTGACCAGCTGATCAGGATCGCTGTTGGTTTAATTCGATGTGGTCGCCCGGTAGAGTCGCTTGCCGCGCTTCGACGGCTCGATTCCAAAGATGGAGAGCGTCTTTACTTGAGTTCTGAGGTGTTCCTTCATATTGGCGAGCGCAGACTAGCCGCAGAGGGATTCCAGGACTGGGTACATCTGGGGTGCGCATCGGATTTCCCGCTTCTGACCGAGGATGAGATTGGCCCAGTATGGGGGCTGGCGTATCCGACGAAATCGCTCACGGAATCCCAATGCGGTGAACTGCCTGCGGATACATGGTCCGAGATAAAGACACTGGATGAGCAGTTTGGAATACCCAATAACCTACCAGCACAAAACGAACCTCCGACTCTTCTTCGTACCTTTGGGAGGTAATCCGACAATTGGGGACTGGCCCCGGTCCCGGTGATCTTTCCTGACCGCAATGAGGGAACCCCCCGTCCCTAGTCCGCCGCGGCGGAGGGACCGGGGATACCCCGGACCTCAACCCGCCTTTTCACGGTGGCGCAGATGCTCCGGCAGCCGGTTGCCGCGCAGTGCCGCCGTCCACTGCGATTCGATCTCGATCGCGCCCGCAACGCCTGTTGCGTAGTGCCGGAAGCTGGACCACGGCCAGTCCTCCGGCTTTGTAACCAGTCCGCGCGCCACCGGATTGCGATGGATATAGCGGATCACTTCGGAGCGGGCCTTCTCTCCGTGAACGTTGCTGTCGTAGTAGCGGTCCTGCCAGAACTTCTTGCGCGGTCCTCGCAGCTTGCGCGAAGTCATCTGCTTAACGGCTTTGAGGAACTGCGCAAGTACGATCCGCGGCGGCTCATTCACGAGCAGGTGAATATGCTCGGGCATCAGGACGTAGGCGTATACCCGCGCCTGATGCCGCGCGCGCGCCGCCTCCAGCACGGCCTCGACGGTCTCCCTGGCTCCAGCCGCCTCAAGCAGCGGCAGACGGTGAAAACAACTGAAGGAGATGAAGTGGAGCGCTTCCGCCTTTTGGAAGCGTTTCAGGCCGCTGGGCATCGCTGCGTCCTCTTTCGGCCACAATCTTAACGCAACGCCCGCTCATCGCAAAGAACGCGATGAACGGGGCACAGCTTTTGCGGCTTTGCAATTCTTATGGCCGGGTCAACTGCCAACGCTCGCTCATCGCAAAGAACGCGATGA
The DNA here is from genome assembly GCA_050011915.1 of Occallatibacter sp. Classification (GTDB taxonomy): domain Bacteria; phylum Acidobacteriota; class Terriglobia; order Terriglobales; family Acidobacteriaceae; genus Telmatobacter. The sequence goes on along the minus strand of JBEKIE010000005.1, from coordinate 59,247 downwards.
ACGGGGCACAGCTTTTGCGGCTCTGCAATTCTTATGAGCGGGTCAACTGCCAACGCCCGCTCATCGCAAAGAACGCGATGAACGGGGCACAGCTTTTGCGGCTCTGCTTTTGCGGCTCTGCAATAAAAAGGGGAGCCGGATGCATGCAACCGCTGCATCCGGCTCCCCGGCTTAACACGATCGGGAGGCTAGAACTTGATGCGCCCCTGGAACTGGAAGGCGCGCGAATCGTTGCTGGCCTGGTTCACTGTGCCGAAGGTGGCGCTGGTTGGATTGACGACGATTTCCTGGTTGCCAACCAAGTTGCCGAAGGTGACGTGGTTGGTTACGTTGTTGCAATCCACGCGGAAGACGAGCTTGACGCGTTCGGAGATGTCGAAGGTGCGGTTGAGGGACCCCGTCAGACGATAGATGTCTGGACCGCGGAGACCATAGGGCGCGACGCGAGCGGTGTCCCCGATAGTGCCGGTCTGCGTGTTGCAGAAGGGGCCGACGCTGGATGCGCAAGCCTCATTGCCGGTTCCGGTATTGGAAGTGGTGACGACCCCGTTGGTCCCCACTCCCGCAGTGGTGACGTTGATGTAGCCCTGGATGTAGGGCAGGGTGCCGAGATTCTCCGCCGTAGAACCTGAACCCCACTTGCCGTTGATGCGTGGAGAGCCGGTGAAGTTGGGGTTGTAGTCCATCATGACCGTGCCCTGTCCGAAGTTCTGAGCAACCGGAGCTGCGCTGCCGACGACGGGCAGAGGAAGACCGGAGGCGTACTGGTAAATTCCGGAGAGCTCCCAGCCGCCCGCCGCCCAGCGCACAAACCGGTTATCCGCTCCGATGCCGCCTTTGCCGAAGGGCAGTTTATAGGTACTGAAGACGGTGAGCAACTGCGGAAGGTCCGAGGCGCTCCTTGAACGGTCCATGCGGTCCGCCGCGAAGGCATGCGTGGGGCCATAACTGGCAAACGCCGAGACCGGGATGGGCCAGCCGCTGCGTACTGTGCCGTCATCGTCAATGGTCTTCGAGTAGGTGTAGTTCACGGTGAAGGTCAGCCCCTGGGATAAACGTTGGTTCACGGTGAGCTGTAAGGCGTTGTATTCGGCGTTGGCCGACACTTCGAAGCTATCGGTAACTCCGGAGTACTGGGGCATCCATGTGAGCATGTGGCCGATGGAGGCGTTGGTGCTGGCGGCCGCAGCAGCGGAGTATTGGGCATACGGCACAGCAGGCAGACAGTTGCCGCAGGTTGCATTGACCGAGGCGATATTCGCCGGGGTCGCCGCAAGGTTCAGGTTGGTGACGCCGATCGTGGAAAGGTAGGTGGGGTTGATCTGGTTGGACTGCAAGCCCCGCAGGTTGTTGTTGCCGGGGAGGAGGTGGCCAAAGGTGCCGACGTAGTTCACGCTGGCGGTCATTGCCCTGGTGATCTCGCGCTGCACGCCGAAGTTGACGTACTGGATCTCCGGAGCGCGGCCTCCACGATAAGGATCGGCGTAGCTTATGCTCTGCGCAGCCGCGTACCCGCTGGTCTTGCCGTAGCAGGGCGAAAAGTTCTGGCCCGAGCAGATATAGTTTCCGGATAGGACACCCGCCGATGAGGCCGTAATGCTGGGGCTGGTGACTGAAGGGAAGGCGAATCCGGCGCCGCCGAAGGTGGAGTTCGGCCCGGTGACGTTGGCCCCGCCGGAGGTGGGAAACCCGGGATTGGTGTTGAGGTAGAAGGTCGCGCCAGCGGGGCTGTCGGTGAAGGGCGTCGCGACCTGGAAGCCGCTCAACCCGGTTCCGTCATTCGATGACCCGCCGCCGACGCCGCCCGCGTGCGTATACATGATGGAATATGCGCCGCGGATCACTGTCTTGTTATTCAGGGAGTAGGCGAAGCCGACGCGCGGACCGAAGTTCTTGTGCCAGTTGTTGACCGGGGAGGTGCAGTTGCAACTGACGCCCGCGGAGCCGCCCCAGTTTCCAGCGAACTCCAGCGCACCCGGATTGCCGGTAATGGGATTTGCAGTTGTGGGGTTCAGGAAAGACCAGCGGTTCAGCACCTCACGGTAGGTGGGAAAGTCATCCCAGCGCAGGCCGACGTTCAAGGTGAGCTTGGGCGAGACCCTGTAGTCATCCTGGAAGTAGGGAGAGAAGGGATGGAAGCGCATGCCATAGACCGAGAAGGGCTGCTGGGTAACCGTGGGGCTGCCGATGGCGCCAATCATCCAACTGGCGTAAGCGTAGCCGACGAAAGGGGAAGCGGAATAGGCGCTGGAACTGGCCACGTCGGAGGTCTCGTTGGTGCTCATGGGAAGCGTCAACTGCAGAGAGGCAGAGTCCGCGGCGTCGGCATTGGTTTGCTCCCATTGGAACTGAAAGCCGAAGCTGAAGGCGTTGCGGCCCTTGGTCCACAGCACATTGTCCACGACTTCATAGGTTCTGCTGATGCTGGTGTAGGTTGCACCGCCGTTGTTCCAGGTAGCCGCGTCGTTGGAGCCGCTGAAGGAGACAGAAGGAAAGTCCGTGGAGGCCTGACCGGGGGGCAGGCCGGTGATACCGGCGGTGGCGGGCTCATACGCGGTGACGCCCGTGGTGGCGTTGGTGACCGGCGGGCCGCCAAAGTAGTCGTAGCCGTACCTGATCTGGTTGGAAAGGTTCGGAGTGATGGTATAGGATTCCTGCACCTCGGCGAAGTGACCTTTGACGTGGGCGAGGTAGGACGTCATATAGGGCAAGGGGAGCACCGAGCTGCCGTTGTAGGGCACGGAGACGCGGTCGCCGTCGGCGAACAGCACGAAGAGCCGGTTCTTGTCGGAGATGTCATAATCGCCGCGCGCGGACCAGAGCCAGTTGTTGTAGCCCGTGGGCGTGCCGCCGAGATAATTGTTCGTGATCACGTCCAACCCGCCGGAAGTGGTGATGGAGGGCGTCGGCAGGAAACTCGACCAGTACTTCATTTCGGGCGAGATCTCGCTGGAGGGAATGACATTGGGCGTGCCGATGAGAACTGGATTGCCATTTGAGCCTACGCCAGTGCCCGGGCCGTACCCATACTGATAGCGGCAAGGCACGCCTCCGGTGTTATGTGCCGTGCAGGACGCTTGCGTGGTGGGGTCAAAGATCTCATAGTCGACGCCGGCCGAGTTGCCGATGCCAACGTCCGACGGGGGAGTGCCGGAGGCGGCCGTGGTGGGAAGCAACTCTGAAAAGTTGCCCTGTTGCATGAGCGTGGTGGGGATGGTGACCGCGCTGGGGTTTACGCCAATGGTCTGGCGAAACCGGGTATAGGAGGCGTAGAAGAAGAGCTTATCCTTGCCCACCGAGATGTGCGGGAACTTTATGGGTCCGCCCCCGGTGATGCCGTACTCGTCCTGGTGCTCACCGGGCTTGGTGCCGGCTACTGTGGTAACCACGCCACCGACGATCGCTTTCGCAGTATTGCCGCAGCCGGTGTAGGCGGCTCCAAGGGGTTGGCCTGGGGGGCCGCACTTGGCGGAAAAGGTCCAGGCGTCAAAAGCGGTATTGCGGAGAAGCCCATAGATGGCGCCGTGGTATTTGGTGCCGCCGGCCCTGGTGGACAAACTCAGGATGCCCGCGCCCTGAAACTCGGCGGGGTAGCCGCTGGTAAACGCCTGGACCTCGTCGATGCTTTCCAGGGGAACCACGTTGTAGACGTTGCGGTTCTCGGCCTGCGCGCTCGCGATGGTCATTGCCATACCGTCGAGGTACATCTCGGAGGTGCGCTGCGGCATGCCGTCGAACTGGGAGACGCGTCCGCCGGCGGGCAACTGCGCGCCGGGCAAAAGGTTGGAGACGGCCGTAATGTCGCGCTGCTGCGCGGAGGCGCCAACAGTCACCAGCATGAGCGGCAACTCCGTGATGACGTCGCTCCGCATCAAGGCGCCGAGGTTGGCGTTCGAGGTCTCAAGAGCGGGCGGCGTATCCGTGACGGTGATGGTCATACTCTGCGCGCCGACCTTCAGTATGGGATTGAAGGCGGTGACGTGTTCATTGTCGACGATGAAGTTTTCCTGATTGAACATCTCAAAACCAGGCTTAGACACCGTTACGGTGTATTTTCCCGGAGTGAGCAGCGTGATGCTGAAGAAGCCGGCCGGGGTGGTCGTGCGGCTGGTGGAAACGCCGGTGCTTACGTTCGTGGCCGTAACGGTTGCATCGGGGATGGTCGCGCCGTTTGTATCGGACACTGTCCCTTCAATGGCGCCGCCGGCTTGTGCCGCAGCGGGCACCGCTGTTCCAACGAGAAAAAGCGCCAGAGCGAGTATCGCCAAAGCGGCACAGGCCCACGCGCCGCTACGATTTTCAAGCGTCGTGATTGGTTTCAGAGATGTTTTCATAAAATCGTCTGGAAAGCCTCCTCTTGAGTGAAAGTGTTTGCTATTCGAAACAGCGTGAGCCGACTTATGGCCGAGCTCCTCAAACCCGTTTGGTGATTGGATACCCTTTTTTCCGTGGCCGGACGAGCGACGGTCCGACCTCAGCCAAGTATTTAATGCATTCGCGGTGTTGATTGTCAATAGAAAAATTATTTTTATTGCTAATACGGGAAAGCCCAGCGGGGACCAGCGGAGCATACCTTCTGAAAATGGTCTGAGAATTGCAGGGCCAGACGTTAAACCGGCTGAGCCGGGGAAGGCGCCAAAGGCCGGCTGGATGCGAAGAGGTCAGTCCACAGCAAAGAAAAGGGTGGCGGAAATGCCCGCCACCCTTTGTTCCAGTCGATTGCAGTGAATCAGAAGTTAAACTTCAGCGCGAACTGCCCAATGCGCGGTCCGGCCGAACCTCCGGCTCCGTTATTGGCTACGCTGTCCTCGGTCTGAATGTTTCCGAACGAGGTGCTGCTGGCGAGGCCGCTGACGCTGCTGCCGGTTGAGACGGTCGGGTTGTTGAGGATGGTGTGGTTCAGCACGTCGAAGTACTCGGCACGGAAGTCGAGGCTGGATTCACGCCAGATGTGAAAGCTGCGCGTCAAGGCGGTGTTCCAGACGGTGAAGCCGGGGCCGCGGAGCGAGCCCTTGACGACGTTGCCGAAACCGGTACCGGCTCCGGTGTTGACGGGAATCGAGAAAGCTGCGGGGTTCAACCAGCTCTCGCAGGGTTTCGGAACGGTAGCTCCCGATGCAGGCGTTGTGGAGCAATCGCCTCCGAGGTTCTTGTTTTTGAGGTAAGGCGACACCGCGTAGTTGCGCACGGCGCGATCCTGACTGAGGCCGGTATCCGAGATGTCGCCGCTCGTGTAAATCGTGAGCGCATCGCCGGAGTGATGCTGGAAGGTGCCGGAGGTATTCCAGTCGTTCACCAGAGCCCTCAGGACGCTGAAGCCGCCGTGGACCTTGGGCAAATCCCAGACATAAGAGAGAGACAAGACCTGCGGATGGTCGATGTCGGAAAGGCCGCGGTCGAGGGCTTTGATGTCAGGAAAAGCATAAGCTCCGGCCGGCGCGTTGGACATATTGGCGGGATAGAGAGGATAGACATACGATTCGCCGCTGTTGATGTCCTCATTGTTATTGGTCCTCGATTGCTGCGGCAGGTCGTCGTAGGACTTGGACCAGGTGTAGTTGGCCAGGAATTGAATCCCGTGCGACATGGTTTTCTGCAGAGTTGCTTGCAGGGAGTTGAAGTGGGCATTGCCGATCATGGCCGCTTCGATGATGCTCTGGTAGCTATCGTTGCAGCCGGCAACTGTGAGGCAGGGCCCGACCGTGGGAGCCGTGTTGTAGACCCTTCGGATGCCGGTGCCGGATGTGCTGGTGGAGCCGCTGTTGCCGCCTGGGAAGGTCAAAACTCCGCTTGAGTTGAGGGTCGCTGTGTTCACATCGGGGTTGTTATCAAGGAAAACAACCAGGTGGCGGGATGCGGAACCGACATAAGCCAGCCGCATGGCCAAGCCCGCGCTGAACTGCTGCTCGATGGTCAAGTTGTAATCGGTCGAGACCGGCACTTGGAAGTTACCGGAAGGATTGTACTCGCCGACTTCCATGTTGTTCGGGAAGACCTGATTGGACTTGAAGGGCAGAGTGAACGGAAAGGGATTGGTGATTGTACCTACGCCCCCGGTACAAGCTTTGATGCAATACGGATCGCTGAACGGCCCGCCCGGGCTGCCGGCGGTCTCGTCCTGGTTACTGTTCGGTCCCACCGTGAGGGTATTGGGGTTAAAGGTGGGCTGACTGAGGTTGAAGAAGCCCTGCGTGCGGGTTTGGTAGAAGATGCCATAGCCGCCGCGCACCGCTGTCTTGCCGTTGCCGAAGACGTCGTAGGCGAAACCGACACGGGGCATGAATTGCTTGTACTGGTTATTCACACCGTTAGCCGGGAAGCCCGTGTCGCCCGAGAGCACCATGCCGGCCGGCAAGCCCGGAGTATTCGCTCCCGCTGCAAGAGCGTATTGAGGCGTGCCCTTGTCGGCGGCATACTCCGATGGGCTGAATGCAGTTTGGAGGCCGACCTTGTTGTGCCAGGGAGCATACATCTCCCAGCGCACTCCATAATTCAGGGTGAGGCGGTGCGTGGCCTTCCAACTGTCCTCGGCGTAGATGGCCGGGAAGTGGCCGCGGTCGTTGCATAGTTCGTATTCGCCCTGTTCGAACGTTGTCAAAAACCCTTCCATGTAATTGGCAAAGGCATTGTTGTTGGCGACCGTCGGGTTTGTGGCCGTGCCGAAGTCGAAGATACCGTAAGAGTTGTACACGTTGACCACGTCGAACTTGCTGAGCTCGTAGTGCCCGCCAAAGGCAAAGTTGTGTGCGCCTTTGACCCAGTGAATGTCGTCGTTGAAGGTGTAGTTGTTGCGCTCAAATACGGCGCTGGCCGAACCCGAGGCCTGGAAGTAGCCGCTGATGATGGGATCCATGTAGGGGCCGACACTCGGCTGCCAGAGGCTGCCGAGGGGGCTGTTCGGAGCGAGGGCAGTGATGTCAAAGCTGCCCGGAGGTCCGCCGCGCTGGGAGACCTCGCGCTGATAGTTGAGTACCAGGTTGTTCAGAATGTTGGGCGTGAAGGTGTGCGTCTCCGCGACCAGCGCGTTCTGGTACCGGGTCTGGAAATAGGAGGCGTAGCTCCTCAGGTCGGCGACGTTGTAGATGGCCGGCTGCTGGTACCAATCGTAGAAGTAGCGGGCAAACATACGGTCGTTGGCGCCGAACTCGTGGTCGACACGCGCCGTGTCCTCGTTAAAGTAGTTCTGCGTGGCGGCAAAATAGGAGACCGTGTTGCCGATCTTTCCCGGTCCGGCATCCGAGGTTGCGACGGGGAAATACTTCGTGAGGGCCACCGAGGCCGGATCGAATACGCTGCTGGGAATGTGGTTGTTGGGGTACGCCACACCCGTATACACGTTATAGATCTGCTGCGTTGTGACCGCGGCTCCGGATGAATTCACGCACATGCCGGCCGCGTTGAAGGTGTTGCCGGAAGACGAGTTGCAAAGGTTGCTGAAGTCGGCGTAGGCGCCACCCGTGGAGCTGGAGGAGAGGCCTTCTTCGGCGGCGGTGGGAGCCGTAAAGCTACCTGTCGAACCGCCCAGGTGGATGAGAGTGTACTGATAGCCGTAGAAGAACTGCGTGGTCTTGCCGCTGGAGATGTGCGGAATCTTCACGGGTCCGCCAATGGAGCCGCCGAACTGATGACGGTGATAGGTGTCCTGGAGGCCTGGGAGGTTGAAGTGGTTTTCGGCGTTGAAGAAGCCGTTGCGCAGGTATTCAAACAGATCGCCGTGGAACTGCTCGCCGCCCGACTTAGTGACAATGTTGACCACCATGCCGGCGCTCTGGCCGAATTCCGCGTTGTAATTGGCGGTCTGAACGCTGAACTCCTGCACGGAGTCCGGCATCGGATACGGATCGTTGATGTTCGTCATTTCGTCGAGGTTGTTGCCGCCGTCAAGCAGGAAGTTGTCCTGGTTGACCTGAGTCCCGTTGACACTGGCTACCTGAACGGGGCTGAGCGACGTGCTTGAAAACGACTTTCCGCTGCCCTGGTTCGCACCGTTGCCCTCATTGGAGGCGTCGACTACGCCGGCGACAAGCGTAACCAGTTGGGCCGCGGCTCTGCCGTTCAATGGCAGATCGCTCACGCTGGCCGAGTTGATGACCTGCGATAGGGTACCGGTGGTGGTGTCAACCTGCGGCGCCTCGGCTGAGACGCTTACGGTTTGCGTTTGCGAGCCGATCTTGAGGACGAGATTAATCGTCAGCGCCTGATCGGCTTCGAGCACGACGCCGGTCCGCGAATAGGATTCGAATCCGGCTGCGGTGACGGAAAGCGTATAGCCGGAAGGCAGAAGAGTCGGAAACACAAATCGGCCGTCTCTGCCCGAGACTGTCCTCGTTTGGTTACCGGTTTGCACCTCGGTGGCAATCACGCCGGCGCCCGTGACCACAGCGCCGCTTGGATCGGTGACCGTGCCGCTGATGGTTCCATAGCCCTGCGCGTGCAAGCTGGTTGCGGAAAGGGTAATGCATAGGGCGGCGATCACCGCGATCCCGATTGGTCCGCAAGGCGAACGCAGCCCAGCGCAAAATGTTGACGCGGTGCGGGCCCTTCTTGGACAGCAAAGGCTCAGAGACTGGATTGTTTCGGTGAGTATTTTCATAGAAACGCCTGGAAAGCCCCCTTTTAAGCGAAAGTGATTGCTAATCAAAACAGCGTGAGCGAGCTCATGGTCGAACTCCTCAAACCCGCTTGGTGAGTGGATACACGATTTTTCCGTGGCCGGATCCGTGGAGGTCTGACCTCAGCCAAGCATTAAATGCACTCATGAGGCCTATTGTCAATAGAAAAAGTATTTTCACCATTGTTTGGGAAAGGTCCACCGCTCATATGCAGAGCAAAGTGTGAGAATGGACCTAACAGGTGCGGCCAGCAAGGTCAGAATCCCTGTTCCGGGAGCGGTTCATCCCGCCGCGTAGGCTTTGGAAATTAAGGGTTTAAGCCATAAGCCGGTTGAGTCCGGCCCTTGAGTCAGACGTGCATGCAGTGAGCACATCGTCGGAGCGGTGCAGCATGAGCCTCGAGGCCGGCCAGTAGCTCGCGGCGGCTCATACGTCCTGTGACTGGACTTTTACTGAACGCGACGACTTACGGATTCTGCAACAGGTGATTGCGGTGGTGCGACATGAGGACCAAAGCCACGAGAGCAGTAACCAGCGACACACCGGCAAGCGCAAAGAAGGCGCTGCTCCATCCATACGCGACGCTGATGCGCGCGACGGTAACGCCCGAGAGCCAGCCTGCGATGTAACCGAATCCGTCGATGATGCCGGCTGCCGTGGCGCTGCCGCGCTGGCCACCGAAATCCAGTGACATGGCGCCGGCAAGGTAGGAGTAGGGCCCAAGAAGTGTGAATCCCACCAGCCCGACGAGAACGGAGGGCGCCCATTCGCCGGCGTGGCCGGAGACACGGCCCAGCATCACCAGGCAGACGGTACACGCCGACATGCCGATCACGACCAGCACGTTGCGCCCATTGGCGCCGAGCTTGTCGCTTAAGAACCCGCCCAGCAGCACGGAAATTCCACCGCAAAGCGGGAAGAGCGCGCTGCGGCTGGCAGCCACGCTCGGGAGCAGGCCCACGAACTGCACAAAATACGTCGGCGTCCACAAATTGAAGGTCTCGCGCAGCAGGGTGGTCCCGAAGGCCAGCAGGCAAACCAGCCAGAACGCGAAGCTGGTAAGAAGGGGGCGCAAAATGGCGCCGAGACGCTGCTGGTGGTGCTCCGAGTGCGGCTCGTCGATATCCGGATTTTGGGCGTAGACGTTTCTGGGGTTCACTTCCGGCGCAGGAAGGCCGCGCTCGGCGGGCGTTTCGCGCAACAGCAAGAGGTTGATGAGGAGCAGAACAGCGAGCGCTGCCGCGGCGAAGTAGAAGACGCCGCGCCAGCCCACGCCATGGGCGAGCAATTCGCTCATGGTCCAGCGGCATCCCGCGTCGCCAAACAGGAAACTCAGGCTCACCACAGCCATGACGCTTCCGTAGGTGGAGTAGGAGAACCAGCGCGACGAAACCCGCACCAGTCCTGCCCAGCCCTGCGACTGGAAGAGCCGGTTGCCGATCCACGCCAGGGTGAAGATGGGAAATCCGCCGCTCAGGGCGAAGACGATGGTAAAGAGGATGGAGCCGGCCATGCCGCCCAGGAAAAACCGCCGGCCGCCTCGCGTGTCAGCCAGAGCTCCGGAGAAGAACTTGCCCAGCGCATAGGCGGCCGTGCCCATTGAGGCCATGAATCCCAGGCGGATTTGCGCTTGGCTTGCCGTGATGCCATGAAGCGACAGGTCGCGCATCAGGTCGGGCAACACGACCGAGAGATCGGAGCGGCAGAAATAATAGCCGGAATAGCCCAGCGCCAGGAGCGCGGCTGTGGCTCCGTGCCACAAGGTAAATCGTGGTTTTGAACCTGGATCACCAGGCTCAATCTCGGGCGTGACCAATGCACTCTCTGTGGGCACATTAGAAAACTACCATACGACTCTATGAATCGACTGCGCCGGTGCTCATCGTGCCTGTGCGAATCGAGCCGGAAATCGCCGCGATGCGAGATGGCGCTCGCCACCGGCCTTCGAGGCCGAAGTTTCTCTCCACATTTTGTTTCCCATTTGTATCTTCAGGAATTACCATGGAGCGCCGAGGGGTTCTGCCCGGCAATCGCATGGCCTAAGAACGTGGCGCGGCTGCGGCAGAGATTTCCCCGGGGGTTCGATCATGCGCTTTTCCCTGACTCAAAGCTCTCTCTGTGCCCTTGCCTGCGCTGCGCTTGCCCTGGTTCTCACGGCACTGCCTGCCTCCGCGCAAAAGGCAGCAGCGAAGAGCGGCGTCTCTGCCGATTCTATGGCGGCGGTTCGGGCCGGCTTTGCCGCGCCGCCCATGGACGCACGGCCCATGATGCGCTGGTGGTGGTTCGGGCCGGCCGTGGAGAAGGGTGAACTGGCTCGCGAGATGCGCACCATGAAGGCCGGCGGCATCGGCGGAGTGGAGGTTCAGCCCGTTTATGCGCTCGAGCTGGACGATCCGCAAAAAGGATTTCGCAATTTGCCCTTTCTCTCGAAGGATTTTCTCGACATGATCGGGTTTGCGGCGCAGACTGCGCACGACTTGAATCTGCGGCTGAATCTGACGCTGGGAAGCGGTTGGCCGTATGGCGGAGCGTATGTGCCGGTGAGCGAGGCGGCGGGAAAATTGCGCATTGTGGCTGTGCCCGTGCCCGGCAATGCAACTTCCCTGCCGGTGCCTTCCATCCGCAATGGTGAAGCACTGCTGGCAGCGTTCATTGCGGCAGGAACTCCGCAGGAATACGACGCGGAACACGCGCAGCAGCTCGAATCTGTGGGTGGGTACCGGCTGATGTTGCCCGCGGGAATCAGCGGGCCGCGCGTGGTGCTGTTTTTCATTTCCAGCCGCACCGGGCAGCAGGTGAAGCGCGCGGCGGTGGGCGCGGAGGGATTCGTGCTCGACCACTTCAGCATGGAGGCGATTCAGAATCATATTCAGCACGTGGCCGATCCGCTGATTGCGGCGTGCGGGACGAATGCTCCTTATTCGGTGTTCAGTGACAGCCTTGAGGTGTACGAATCGGATTGGACGCCGAAGCTGCTGGACGAATTTCGCACGCGGCGGGGCTACGATCTGACGCCGCATTTGCCGGAGCTGGCCGCGGGAACCACTGCCGAGGCCGCCGACGTGCGCTACGACTGGGGACGCACGCTGGCGGAGCTGATCGATGAACATTATCTGACGCCGCTGAACAGCTGGGCGCGCGCGCATCACACAAAATTCCGCTCGCAGAGCTATGGCTCGCCTGCGGTCACGCTTTCGAGCAACGCGCTCGTCGACTTGCCCGAGGGCGAGGGTGCGCAGTGGCACGGCGGTTTCTCAACCACGCGCTGGGCGACTTCGGCGAGTCACGTCTACGGCCGGCCTGTGACTTCGTCGGAGACGTGGACCTGGCTACATTCGCCGTCGTTCCGCGCCACGCCGCTCGACATGAAGGCCGAGGCCGATACGTTCTTCCTGCAGGGCATCAACCAGTTGGTGGGCCATGGCTGGCCGTATTCGCCGCCGTCGGCTGGCGATCCCGGCTGGTCGTTCTACGCGGCTGCCGTCTTCAACGACCACAACCCGTGGTGGATCGTGATGCCGGATGTGATGAGCTACTTTACGCGCATGAGCTACCTGCTGCGCCAGGGCTCGCCGGTCTACGACGTTGCTGTGCTGCTGCCGGAAGAAGACGCACAGGCGCGCTTCCGGCCGGGACACGTTTCTGTCACCGATGAGATGCGCACGTTGCTCGGGCCCGATCTGGTTCCCGCGATTCTCGACGCGGGCTACAACATGGACTTTATCGATGCGGCGGCGATCGACAAGGTCGGCATGCAGTACTATCCGGTGCTGGTGATGCCGAACGTGGAGCGGCTGCCGCTGGCCACCTACAAGTGCATCGAGGCGTTTGCGCAGCGTGGCGGAGAGGTGATCGCGGTCAAGAGTTTGCCTTCGCGTGCGCCCGGAATGATCGAGGGGCCACGCGACTCGGCAGCCGTCGCCGAGATTTCGCGGAGGCTGGCGGCTTCAGGCATGAAAAACGTGAAGATCGTTGCCAGCGCCGCGGAACTTGCCGCAGCGCTACGAGCATCTTTCGAGAAGCCCGATGTTGTGATGAACCCTGCTACGCCCGAGGTGGGCTTCATGCATCGTGGTCTGCATTCGGCCCAAATTTACTTCGTCGCCAACACCGACAATCGGCCGCATTCATTCGATGCGACGTTTCGTGCTCATCAAGGCGGCGCGGAGTGGTGGGATCCGTTCACGGGGAAGATTACGGGCGCTGGTTCCGGGCCAACGCTTCACTTCGACCTCGCTCCCTTTGAATCGCGCGTGGTGGTATTCACCGGCAATCCCGCGCCCCCGCCGCAGCAGCAAGCCGCCACGCCGTTCGCTCCCATCGATTTGAGCCACGACTGGAGGGTGACCTTCGATAAAAGCGGCACAGGAGAAACCATGCAGACGCTGCACTCGTGGACCGACTTCGAAGCGCAGAAGTATTACTCCGGCACGGCAATCTACACGCGCACGGTGGAGATTCCCGAGGCGGTTGCCAAGTCCGGGCGCGTGATTCTGGACTTTGGCGAGGGCGCGCCGGTGGCACGCGAGGCGCTGCACCAGGCGGGGACGCGCACATGGTACGATCCGCCGGTGCGCGAAGTTGCAGTGGTCTCAGTGAACGGAAAGCCCGCGGGAGATTTGTGGCATCCGCCGTACCGGCTGGACGTGACGGCGCTGGTGCACGCGGGGACGAACGAGCTGCATATCGTGGTGGCCAATACCGCGATCAACGAGCTGGCGGGCCGCGCCGCGCCGGATTACCGGCTGCTGAATTTGCGCTACGGCGAGAAGTTCACGCCGCAGGACATGGATCATCTGGAGCCGTTGCCTTCGGGGATTCTGGGGACGGTACGGCTGGTTGCGGGGCCGTAGAAGCAGGGAGCGAGGGAACAAGAAAGCCGTGGCCGAGAGTGTATCTGAAACTCGTTGAAAGACAACCGCAGGTCCTTCGACTCCTCGTCCGCCATGGCGGACTCGTCGCTCAGGATGACATCCGATTATTGTCGCTTGAATGACAGATCATTTAGGCTGCGGACTTAGTGATGCGGTTCAGGTATGCTGCGAAGTTAGAGATGCGATTCTGAATTGCATCACAGCGAATTTCCCCAAACGAGAGGACACCGATGAACCGCCGAGAGTTTTCCGCGCTATTGCCCCTGCTTGCCGCCGCTTCCGCCCTGGCGCCCGAGGCCGAGGGGCAGGCACCTGCCGCGCCATCTGCAACCCCAGCGCAACAACCCATGACGCCCACGCCATTGCCCACGCTGGTCTCCGGCCGCTATCCGCAGATTGAGCCGGCCAACCCGCACCCCTCGCCGCGCATGTCGAAGCGGTTCCTGATGGGCATGCTGCCCGACAACATTCGCATGGAGGCGCACTTTACGCATCTCGCCCCGGGCTGCCCGCCCGAGCCCATCGGCACGCACAAGCACACCGAGATCTGGTGCATCCACGAAGGCACGGCGCGGCTGATGACCGCGGGTGTCACGCGCGATCTCGTCGCCGGAGACATGGGCGTGTGCATCGCGGGCGATCAGCACACCGTTTACAACGCCAGCCAGACGGAGCCGGCTTCGTATTTTGTGATCACTGTGGGGCCGCCGGAGTGAAGACAGGGAGCAAGGGACCGAGGGAACAAGAAGAGAGGGGCTGAGGGACTCGGGACTAAGGGACTGCGAGGCCGTGCAAACGCGGATCACGCTGACACCAGATGTTCGACGGCGTGCTTCTTTGCTGAGACGAGCTCCAGAGCCTTCTCGGCGATGTGTTCCGCGCTCAACTCGAACACCTTCACCAATTCCCACGGCGCGCCGGACTCGCCGAAGCGGTCCTTGACGCCTATCGCGCCGCTGATGACCGGGGCCCCGTAGAGCCTGAGATTCGCAGCCAGAATCATGCTCACGCACCCGGCCAGTGCGCCGATCTGATGCTCCTCGGCCGTGACAACCACGCCGGTCTCGCGCGCCGCGCGCACAACTGCCTCCGTATCGATGGGCTTGAGCGTATGCAGGTTGAGCACGCGCGTTTCGTAGCCGAACTCCTGCTTCAGAATCCACGCCGCGCGCATGGCCTCAGGCACCATGGGGCCACAGGCGACGATGCTCAAATCCTCGCCTTCGTCGGAATAGTCTTCGGCGAGGCGCGTCTCAAAGGCGTCAACAAAATCAGGCCTGACGAAATCTGCGAAATCCGGACCCTGGGCACGCAGGCGAATGACGTTCGCCTTGCCAAAAACGAAGGGCGTGGATTCGCTGGTGACGATGGGCGTGGCCTCGCGCGCGAAGCGGATGTACTTTGGGCCAACGTGCTCCAGTAGCAGATGCCGCGTGGCCTTGAGGGTCTCGATCGCGTCGCAGGGCACGACCACCGTCATATTCGGCAGGCCGAGCATGGCGAAGAGATCCTCGAGCGCCTGGTGGGTTGCGCCGTCTGCGCCCACGGAAACTCCCGCGTGCGCGCCGGCCACAAGCACATTGAGGTTGGAGTAGCAGATGGAAACGCGAAGCTGGTCGAGATTGCGCGCCGCGGAAAACGTGGCATAGGAGCCGAGCACCGGCAGCTTGCCCTCGCGCGCCAGGCCCGCCGCGGCCGCCGTGGCCGACTGCTCCGCGATGCCCATGGAGATCCAGCGCCGTGCGCGCTCCGGCTTGCCGGCGTAGAAATCCGCAATGGTGATGGAGCCCGAGATATCGAGGCCGAGGCAAACGATGCGCTCGTCATCGCCGCATTCGGCAAGCGCGCGGCCAAAGCCCCGGCGCGTGGGCTCCATGGCAACGTGCATCGAGCTGTCCGCATTCCACCAAAAATCGCGCGAGTAGCGCGGCACATGCGCATCGATGGCGCGCACGGCGTCAGCTTGCCAGTTCTTCGCTTTGGCAAGCAACTCGTCCACAGGCAACCGGCCGGCCAGACCCAAGTCCGCGAGCGCCGTCGCGAGCTCTTCGCGATTCGGCGCCTTGCCGTGCCAGCCGGGCTGGTTCTCCATAAAGCTCACGCCCCTGCCCTTCACCGTGTCGGCGAGAATGACCACGGGGTTTCCCGCGACCGCGCGCGCCTTCTCGAAGGCATCGACAATCTGATTCATGTCGTGGCCGTCGATACGCAGCACCTCCCAGCCGAAGCTCATGTATTTGGCGGCGAGCGGCTCGACTTGCATCACGTCTTTCACCCAGCCGTCGATCTGCAACCGGTTCACGTCGACGACAGCGACGATGTTGTCGAGGTGGAAGTGGCCGGCTTCCATAGCCGCTTCCCACACCTGGCCCTCCTGCTGTTCGCCGTCGCCCATCAGGCAAAAGATCTTGTGGTCTTTGCCGTCGATGCGCGCGGCCAGCGCCATGCCCACCGCAACGCTGAGGCCCTGGCCAAGCGAGCCGGAAGAAACTTCCACGCCCGGCAGTTTGAGCCAGTGGGGATGACCTTGAAACGGCGAGCCGAACTTGCGCAACGTGACGATATCTTCGATGGGGCAAAAGCCGGCCATGCCCAGCGAGACGTAGAGCGCGGGGGCCTTGTGGCCGGCCGACCACAGAATGCGGTCGCGATCGGGCCAATCGGGATTCTTGGGATCGTGCTCGGCCGCGCGGAGATAAAGCGCCGCCGCGATGTCCATGATGGAGAGCGTGCCGCCGGGATGGCCCGAGCCCGCGGCGCACAACGCAACCAGGTTGTAGCCGCGCATGAGCCGCGCCGCCTCGCGCAGTTCGTCGAGAGAATATGTCTTCGTGATCTGGCCGGTTTTGGCATCTCGAAGCGACATGGTGGGTCTCCTTTGGAGCTTCCCTCAGGGGCTAAAGCCCCCGTCGTTTTCCCTGCACGATTCGGCACAACTAAAGTCGTGCCCCTGACACTTCTTGCGGCCCCTAAAGAGTCTCTCTGCAGCCTGCGGCGACTGGCGGTACGCTTCTACACGTGCGCGGTCACCCAGGCGTCAATGCGCTTGAGCGCTTCCATCAGGTTCTCCATGGAGTTGGCGACGCTGAAGCGTACATAGCCCTCGCCGTAGGAGCCAAACGCGGTGCCGGAAAGCGCGGCTACGCCGGCCTCTTCGAGCAGCGCGTCAGCCAGCGGCTTCGATGCCCATCCCGTGCCCGTAATATTGGCGAAAACATAAAAGGCGCCTTTGGGCATGCGAGCGCTGAAGCCCCGGATGCGGTTGAGCCCTTCGACAAAGGCGTGGCTGCGCCGCTCGAATTCCAGGCGCATCGTGTCCACGGCGCTCTGGTCGCCTTTGAGCGCGGCCAGCGCCGCACGTTGCGTAAAACTTGCGGTGCAGGAGTTGGAGTTGGTCATCAGGCGCGTGATCTGTGCGGCCAGGTCGGTGCGCATCACGCCGTAGCCGATGCGCCACCCGGTCATGGCGTAGGTTTTTGAGAAGCCGTCGAGCAGAATGGTGCGCTCCTGCATTCCCGGCACGCTCATGATCGAGAACGGCTTGCCTTCAAACTGCAGGCGGCTGTAAATCTCGTCGGCCAGCACCAGGATGTTGCGGTCGCCGATGGCGGAGGCGGCGCGCTCGATGTCTTCGCGCTCCAGCACGCCGCCGGTGGGGTTCTGCGGCGAGTTGAGAATGATGAGCTTGGTCGAGGGCGTGATCAGGCGCGCCATCTCGTCCACATCCATGGCGAAATCGCGCTCTTCGCGCAGCGGAATCGGCACCGGCATGCCTCCGGCGTAGCGGATCATCGACTCGTAGATGGGAAATCCGGGATTGGGGTAGATCACCTCGTCGCCTTCATCGACGAGCGCAAGCATGACATAGAACATGATGGGTTTGCCGCCCGGAACCACGACCACCTCTTCGGGCCGCACTTGAACGCCGCGCGCGCGGCTCACGGTTTTGGCGATGGCCTCGCGCAGTTCGGGCAGCCCCGCCGAGGGACCGTAGTGCGTCCAGCCGCCGCGCAGCGCGTCCACGGCCGCTTCCACAATGTGCGGCGGAGTCGAGAAGTCCGGCTCGCCAATCTCCAGATGAACGATGTTTCTGCCCTGGCGCTCCAGCGCCTTTGCCTTGCTGAGAACCTCGAAGGCCGTTTCCGTGCCCAGCCGCGCCATGCGCCGCGACAAGATCAGTTCGTGTTGTATCACTTGCGTTGCCATTGCGATTGCTCCCATGCTTGCCCGGGCCGGCGCGAACAGTGCTCCTGACAGAAACTGGCCGATCCCAAGCCGGAAGGCATTATACCCCCGCGTCAAAATTGCGAAATGTGATGGCCGTCTCCCTGCCCCCCGTCTCACTGTTCTCGGAGCCGGAACGTGCTTTGCACAGCCGCCAGGGTGGGTGAACTGTAGAATGGCGAAAGCGCTTCGACGGAATCAGGGCATGACGTACTACGACCAGGTCGCAAAGGCCGCCGCATTTCTGAAATCCCGGCTGGGCGCGCTCGCGCCGCGGGTGGGCATTGTGCTGGGTTCAGGCCTGGGCGCTGCGGCCGATGCCGTGACCGATGCGATCATCGTGCCCTACCGGGAGATTCCGCATTTCCCGCAATCCACCGTCGTGGGCCATTCGGGGCGGATCATGGCTGGGTCGCTTGGCGGCGCAACGGTGGTCATTATGCAGGGGCGGGTTCACTCGTACGAGGGCTACTCGCCACTCGAAGTTACCTTCCCCATGCGCGTGCTGGGCTTGCTGGGAATTCGCGCGGTGGTGCTGACCAATGCCGCAGGCGGCATTGAGGCGGGCTTGCAGGTAGGCCAACTCGTGTTGCTGGCCGATCACATCAATATGATGGGCTGGAATCCGCTCAACGGGGCCAACGATGAGCATTTTGGCTTGAGGCCGGGCACGGGGCTGCGCTTCTTCGACATGACCGAGGCGTACAGCAAAGCGCTGCGCAAGCTGGCAAAGGGGGCGGCGCGCGAGGAAGGCTTCGCTCTCGCGGAGGGCGTGTACCTGGCCACGCCGGGGCCAAGCTTCGAGACGCCCGCGGAGATTCGAGCCTTCCGGACGCTGGGAGCCACGCTGGTGGGCATGTCGACCGTGCCGGAGACCATTGTGGCGCGGCACATGGGGATTGAAGTGCTGGGCATCAGCTGCGTGACCAACCTGGCCGCGGGACTGGGCGCGACCCAGCTGAATCACGAGGAGGTTCAGGAGACCGGCCGCATGGTGGAGCTGCGGCTGGCCGGATTGCTCAAGCGCCTGACGCCAAGAATTGCCGCGAAGGTGGAACAGGAGCCGTGAATCGCCCCGTGAGCCCGCCCGTGCGCGCCCGAGTCGCACGCGAAATCGCCGCCCAGATTCCGCGGCTGCCCTTCCCGCCGACCGTGCTGGGCATCGCCGGCTGCTCGGGCTCGGGAAAAACTACGCTGGCCAACGAAATGGCTCGCATGTTGCGCGGCCTGCGCTTCCATCTCGACGACTACTATCTCGATCTCGGCCACATGCCGCTCGAAGAGCGCGTCCAGCAGGACTTCGACGACCCGGCGATGATTGAGATTCCGCTGCTGGCCGAGCACATTGCCGCATTGGCGCGCGGCGACACGATCGATCGCCCCTGTTACGATTTCGGAACCTACACGCGCATGCCGGGCCGCACTGAGCGCGTCACCTCCGGGCCGTTCCTGATCATCGAAGGGATTTTCGCGCTCCACTTCAAGGAGCTACTGCCGCTCTACCAGTTGAGTATCTACGTGGACACGCCGGACGCGTTGTGTTTCGAGCGGCGGATGAAACGCGATCTCGACGAGCGCGGACGGAGCGAGGAATCGGTGCGCTATCAGTGGGAGTATCGCGTGCGGCCGTCGAGCACAATGTTTGTGCGGCCCTCGGCGGCGAATGCCGATCTTGTCGTCGATGGCTCCGATGCCCTGGACTGGAAGGTGGAACGCGTGATGGCCGAGATGCGCAAGCGGAATTTGCTGACCGGTGCAGGATGAAAACAGGGACCAAGGGACCGAGGGAACAAGAATGCGCGGCTGCGCTGGTCAGGCGCCGCTTGTCGAAGCCGGGGCCTGACGCAAAATCTGCTCACTGACACCGCCGCCACGCTCCGCGGTTTTCGGCTTGTAGACCTGGAGGCGGTTCTTGCCTTTCTGTTTTGCGGAATACATGGCTTCGTCGGCGCAGCGCATGAGCGCTTCCGCATCCGGGCCCACCTGCGGGTAAGTCGCCACGCCGACGCTCACGGTGATCGCCACCTGCTTGCGTTCGATGAGCACCGGGTTTGAAGCGACGGCGACGATTTTGGCGGCGATCATTTCGGCTTCGGCGGCCACGCGCAGGTCGGGAAGAAGGACGATCAATTCGTCGCCGCCGATGCGAGCCACGGTGTCCGTGACGCGCACACAGGAACTCAATCGCCTGGCCAACTCGCAGAGCAGTTTGTCACCCGCCTGGTGACCGAAGGCGTCATTGACGTCCTTGAACTCGTCGAGATCGACCATCAACAGGCCTAGACAGGTCTGAAACCTTTCCGCGCGCTTGAAGACGGTTTGCAGCCGGTCATTGAGCAGGAGGCGATTGGGCAGACCTGTGAGCGCGTCGTGCTCCGACAAGTGGCGCAGGCGCTCTTCACTGCCACGCAGGGCTACAGTCTGCAGCTCCACACGGTGACGTAAGACCACGATCCAGGCAAAGGCAATCAGGACCACGAGGCCGACCAATGCAAAGCCCTCTAACGCATGCCGCGGCGTCCACCAGGATGGGGCGTGAAGGACAGTGATGTCGTCTGCCGAGCGCAGCAAAATGACTACGGATTGCGGCCGCACCGCACCTTCGCCGAGACTGGTGCCAAGCGGATCCACCTGCACGCTGCACACTCCGGTGATGCGCAGGATGCTCCCCTCCTTCCACGGAGATGCAGAGCGAATGGCGTCTTTAGGCAAGGTGGCCGGAAAAAGCAGTCCCCCGGCGCGCAGGATGAGGGTTGGATCGTTGGCGGCAGAGTCCTGGCCGATAAGTTCGGCATCGACCCGCACAACCTGACCGTCAAGGTTGCCCTTGAGCGCTTCCTCGGGCGTAATGGAGCGGGGTGAGGATGCGGAAGAGTGCCCGATCACGCGAAAGCTAGCATCTTCGAGCGTGGGCTTGAACAAATTGATGGCGGGAAATCCAACGACGTCGACAAGCGATCCCAGGTCAACGCCGGTGGCTTGCGTGGTTTGAATGCAGAGGCCATCTTTGCCGTCCTGAATGCACAAAATGCGGCCCGGCCAATTCAGTGTCACGGTCCCGCGTACATGCGCGCGGTGCAGGAGTTCGGGAACCGCCGAGAACCTGAATAATTGCGAGATGGGGACGGCCGGCACGGCGAAGGGATCGGGCGGCGCGGCCTGGATCACGCTGAGTTCGCGTAGCGAAGGAAAGAAAGCATGGACGCCCACCATCTGGCGGCTTTGATTGAATAGGGGAGCCGCATTGGCCCGAATGCGCACCAGCGAATCGATCAAGGCGTCGTAATTGGCGTTGGGCTGGCGCACGGAAATTGCCGTGAGCGTGCCGCCCTCGGCCGCCACTTCGAGAATCACGTTGTGCGGCTCGAGGTGAACGTTGCGGACGCGGCCCTCCACCTCGACCCACTGACAGTCAAAGACTCCGGTAAGCAAACGCGACAAAGCGACCCGCGGTGGATTCTCCGGCAGACGGGAGTGCGCTTCGAACTGTATCTGGCGGCTCGCGACGATGGGAGCGTAGTCGCCGGGACCCGTGACCCCCGCGACGTCAATTGCATCGCCCGCGCGAATGGGCAGGATCGGACGCGCGGGAACCGAAATAAAAACGCAACCGGAACGGTCACAAGCAAAGAGCGCGCCGTGACGCGCGTCGATGTAGGGATCGTAGTAGGTAACTACCGCGTGCAAGTGCACGGGATAAGCGTGCGCCGCCTGATCGACGGGAAGGTTGTGAACCGCGCGCGCCGTCGTGAGGGTGCGCAGCGGCGGATCGGGCCCGTTGGCGCCCTGCGCGCCT
Organism: Occallatibacter sp.; assembly: GCA_050011915.1. Classification (GTDB taxonomy): domain Bacteria; phylum Acidobacteriota; class Terriglobia; order Terriglobales; family Acidobacteriaceae; genus Telmatobacter. Next base: position 37,741 of record JBEKIE010000005.1, on the reverse strand, counting down.
CCCGCCGGACCGGCTGCAGCCAAAGCGGCCGCAACCAATACGGCCGCAAATAGATCGGCCACCATGGGCACGCGCTCCATTCGCATCCGATCGCTCCTCGCATCCGCGCAGCTGGAGTCTCTTGAACGCGGCATCGCGTCGCGCTCAGGAAACAGAACCCACCGGCAGTTAGGCTGGCCTTATTATCGGCGGTTTTGCCGCAAATATTAAGAGGAGAGCTAAGAACGTGACTGTGGCAGGCGCCAAATGCGGGGCAATCAGCGATTTGCGTTGGCAGAAAAGATGGCAACGAACGACGCCCGGTCCGCTTTATGTTCGAGCACGAATGTGGTGTAACTGTTATATACGTGCGGTTCGACTTCGATCCACGCAAAAGTTAAAGGTTGAGGGAGAATCCGCGGCGGGGCATTGGTTTTGAAGAGGCCCAGGAGATTTTCACCCGCCCGTACTATCTTGATCGACGATCCGACGTGCCCGAACAATACATCGCAATTGGATGGTTGGGCCAACGTTTGTATTCGCTCGTCTTTGAAGTGCGCGAGGACAAGGATGGCGAGATCTACCACCTTGTCACGCTTTGGAAGTCTACCCGCGAAGAAGAGGAATTCTATGCCGAAAACACTTGAATCCCCCAAGCCGCCGACCGCCGATGAGATCGCGGAAATGGCCAACAGAGGCGAGAATGTCTCGCGTTTTTTCACCGGAAAGGGCCGGATGATGCCGCCCATTCAGCGCGTGAACGTGGACTTCACAGCACCGATGCTGAACGAGTTGGACGACGAGGCGCGAGCGTTGAACATCAGCCGCCAGGCTGTGATTAAGTCGCTGCTGCGGCAGGCGCTGGATCGACAGCGCTTAGCGCGAAGAGCGCGGTAAAACTCTACTTTGCGGTCAGCGCCGCCACCGGCACCAGCATGTCTTCCTTGCGCATGACGAGATTGGTGGCGTTGAGGGTGGCCAGTTCGAATCCGTGGCCGTGGGTGATGGCGTCGGTGGGGCAAGCCTCGACACAATAGCCGCAGAAGATGCAGCGGTTGTAGTCGATGTTGTAAACCTTGGCGTAGCGGTCCGACGAAGAGATGCGGATTTCCGCGGTGTTATCGGCGGCTTCAATATAGATGCAGTTTGCAGGGCAGGCCGCGGCGCACAGGAAGCACGCCACGCACTTTTCCAGGCCGTCTTCGTCCCGCTGCAACACGTGCGCACCGCGGAAGCGCGACTCGAGAACCGCTCCGCGCAAGGGGTCACGGCCGTCAGGGTAGTTCTCCACCTCGGTGGGCGCGAACGCCTCGCGCGCGGTGATGCTCATACCCTTGGCGATGCCGGCGATGTTGCGCACAATCGACATGCGTTCAGTATACGATGGAGGCGAGGAGAAGTTCATGAAGCCTTCGAGCGTTGCAACCGCCATCATTCTTGGATCATTGAGTTTAGGAGTGCTTGCCGCACGGTCGCAGAACCCGCAGCCGCAGATGCCGATGGAGCCGCAAACGTCCTTGGTGACGACGCAGGTACCCGCGCCGCCGGAAGCGCTGAAGATCACCTTTGGCGATAAGTCCGCCTCGTGGACCGTGGCCACGCTAGCCAACCTGCCGCACGTGACGGTCACCGTCTACAACGAGCACATCAAGGCCAACGAAACCTACTCCGGCGTGCCGTTGATCGCGCTGCTCACGCCGCTGGGCGTAAACGACAAACCGCGCGGAAAGGACCTGCGGCTCTACGTGGTGGCCGAGGGCTCGGACCTGTACGAAGCGGTGTTCTCGAGCGGCGAGATCACGCCCGAAGTGAACAGTTCCACGGTCATCGTGGCCGACACTGAGAATGGCAAGCCGCTGACCGGCGATGGACCGCTCAAGTTGATCGCGACAGGCGAAAAGCGCCCGGCGCGGTGGGTGCGCAGTCTGGTTGCGATCAAGGTGTTCGCGGCGGAGTGACATCAAACAGGGGTCAGGTTTCAGGGATCGGGTTTCGGTCGCGCGGCGGCAGACCCACTGAGGCACCCGACATAAAGGATCGCGTAACGCAATCAGGGCCGCACCTCCGATACTTGGAGCGTGCGGCCCCTGGTGGCCCTGCGATCCGCGTAACTTCTTAGCGATGGCCTCCGGAGCGGCCTCCGGACGAGCCTCCGCTGCGCTGCTGCGGCTGGACGTGCGGGTCAGCATGGAGCGGACGCGTTTCCGCTGTTGTGGCTGGCCTGTTGTTATTCGGCGCGGCATACTGCCCGCGCTGCGTGCTGTAGTTCTGCTCGTGCTGCGCCTGCGTGTTCATGCGTGGAGCGGTGGGCTCGCGATACGCCGCGCCTTCCTGCGGTCGCGGTTGGGCCTGGACGCCTCTCGGTCCGCCACTATAGCTGGGACGACCCCCGTTGTTGACGCGAACGTTATTGTTCACGCGAACATTGGCGCGGTAGCTGTACACGTTGTGCACGTTGCGCCCGCTGATGTTGTTGTAGACGCGGTTATAGAAGAAATGGCCGCCATTCCAGTAGCCGCCCTCATAACCGAATCCGACGTAGCCGAAGCCGTAGTTGATGCCGCCGTACCAGCCCATGTGGAAGCCCCAGTGGCCGGGGTACCAGAGGTAACGGCTGCCATAGAAGCCCCAATAGCCGGGAGTCCAGAGGCCGCCGGCATACGGAGGCTCAACCCACACGCCGGGCACCCAGTAATAGCCGTAAGGACCGTAACCCCAATAGCCGGGAGTCCAGATGTATCCATCGTCCGGCGGGGGCGGCTGCGTGTAGTCGGGCAGCGGTGGCGGAGGCTGAGTGGCTTCCTCCGTGGGCTGTTCCGCGGGGTTGGAATCGTCGGGATTCTGGGCGTCGGTCGGCGGAGCTTCGGTGGTGTAGGACTGCCCGGAGGGCGCCATGTTGGCGTCCGCAGGATCGGGTCCTTGATCAGGAGGCGCCTGCGCCTGGGCGGCGAGAACTGAGGATTGGCCTGGCACGAGCTTCAGGTGCGATCCGGCCAGGACGAGAACGGCCGCGAGGGCCAGTGGTGTGCAAAGTGCGAGTCGAGAAATGTTTTTCATCTCAACCTCCATTCGGTTGAACACGGATTGTGGTACGGAAGTCTCGGAATTTTAGGAAATTCTTCCTGGGGCCGTCAATGGCTGACACGTTTCCCGGTCGACTGGCGGCAATGATTGCGCGGCGACAGAGCGACGGCGCCCATTGAGGTTACATCCGCGGAAGCCGCCGCAGATGCTTTGCGAGACACGACTACTTGGGGTGTTCGTCCTGGTGTTGCGGAGCCGTCGCATGCTGTTGCGGTTGCGGAGCCGCCTGCCTTTGCGGTGGCGCAACTTGGCGTTGTTGCGGTTGCGGAGCCGCCTGGTGCTGTGGCTGCTGCAGAGCCGCCTGGTGTTGTTGCGGTTGTGGAGTTGCCTGGCGCTGTTGCTGCTGCGGAGCCGGTTGGCGCTGTGGCTGTTGCGGAGCCGCCTGGTGTTGTTGCTGTTGCGGAGCCGCCTGGTGTTGTTGCGGTTGCGGAGTTGCCTGGCGTTGCTGCGGTTGCGGAGTTGCCTGGCGTTGCTGCGGTTGCGGAGACGCTTGGCGCTGTTGCTGCTGCGGAGCTGCCTGGCGCTGTTGCTCTTGCGGAGTCGCCTGCCTCTGTGGCTGTTGCGGAGCCGCCTGGCGTTGTTCCTGCTGCGGAGCGGCCTGGCGTTGCTGCTGTTCTGGAATCTGTTGGCGCTGTTGATTTTGTGGAGCCGCTTGCTGTTGCTGCTGCTCTACAGTCCGATTGGTTCTCTGCAACGCCGGTGGAGCTTGCACATTGCGATCGGCCACAAGCGGCTGGTTGACGGTCACATTGGTGGGGCGGCCACGATTCGCACTGGCAAACTGGGCCCGGTTGGTGCTGGCGGCGCGTTCATTCTGCACTTGTGCCTTCATGGGCGCAGTGTGCTGCTGACGCATCGCCGTCAGCTCCGCCGGCCTCGCCCGCGCCTGCAGACCACCCGATCCGCCGTTGTAGCTCACATGGGAGTTGTTCGTATTTCCGGTCACGGAGCGGCTATAGACGTTGCGCTCGACAGAGGTGTTGACGTTGTTGACCGAGCGGTTGTAGTTGAAGTGGCCTCCGCCCCAGTAGCCGCCCTGGTAGCCGTATCCGATGTAGCCAAAACCGTAGTTGATGCCGCCGTAGTAGCCGATGTACTGGCCCCAGTAGCCAGGGTAAAACCCGTAAGCGTTATTCCAGTAGCCCCAGTAGCCGGGGGTCCAGAGTGCGCCCTCGTAGGGAGCCTCAACCCAGGCGCCGGGAACCCAGTAGTAGCCGTCATCGGACCACGCCCAGTAGCCGGGCGTCCAGATATAGTCGTCGCCGGGAACGGGCGGCTGGTCGTATTCGGGCAAGGGCGGAGGCGGCTGGGCATCTGTGTATTCCGGCTGCGCTCCGTAACCCGGATCGTAAGACGACTGGTCCGGCGGCGGAGGACTCTGCTGGTAGCCAGGAGCGGCGTTGGATGGGTACTGCGGAGCGCCGGAGTTGTCTGGAACGGGGGGCAAGTTGGCCGCCGCCGGGTCAGAGGCCGGGTCCTGCGTGCCCGCCTGGTTGTTATCGGCCAGGACCAGGCCTGGATCCTTGTGGCATCCAGCAGTTAAAAGCGTCAAAGCTAAGGGAAAAAGGGCGAATCGTACAAGTCTGAAAAGACGGCTCATTGCGCGCCTCCATTCAGCTTGAATGCTATGCGCGGCGCGGAGCGCAATACTGCTCTCTATTGACCGCTAAAGGCTTATCTCAGCGGCTTACGCGGCCGCCCGCGGATTGGCCGCGATTGTTGGCCGGCGGCGTGGTCACCGGCTTGCGCAGCGGTCGCGTGTCGAGCAACTGCTGGCAAAGCGCCGAATCCTGGCCGCGCTCCAGGCCCTGGATAGCGTCCTGCCCGCGGCACAGACGCAGTTTCATGGCTTCGGCATCCTCCCGGGTCAGCTCCACGGTGCGCTCCGAACCGGTCATTGCATCCACATCGTAACGGAAGATGGTGTCGCTGGGCTGCCGCTTCTTGCCGTAGTCGAAATGGTTCCACGTCGACAGGTAGGCTCGATTCTCCGCGCCCGCCATGAGCGCGTAGACCTGCGTCCAGGTCACGTCCGGCGCGCTGGGCGGAACCGCATTCCACACCAGGACACCCTGGCCGCCGCGAATCCAGCGGCCCACAAACATGTGCTGCGCAAGATCGTAGCGGAAGCTCGTGAAAAACGTGCTGGCCGCGCAGTCGTGGCAGTTGTCGTAGAGCACGGTCAGCTCCTCGGGAGCATCGCCGGCAAAGTTTTCCCAGTCGACCCAGCGCAGATTCACGCCCTTGAGCAGCGGTGTGACGATGTGGCTGGTGAGAGATGCGGTCCAGACGGTGAAGCTGTCGTTGCCGGGCAGCGATTGCGGCCCTTCGCGATTGGTGGTCACCACCAGCGCCGCGTCGTAGACCACACCGATCTCGCGAATGGCGGTCCACTTTTCCACCTGCAGCGAGCGCTCGATCCAGGCCACGATGTTCTGGTCCTTGGGATCGTGAAAATCGATCCAGCGAAAGGTGCTGGAGGTCTGCTGGGCGTGGGTAGGCGCGGCAAGCGCCAGCGCCGCGGCGAGAGAAAGGATGAGGCGAGAAGAAAAACCGGCCCGCATAAATCTAGGTATAGCAGAGCCGGGCTGCGATCAGTTCGGCGTGGCTCTTAGTTCGGCGTCGGTGGGTCGATGTGGTCAACGATGACGACGAGGAGCGGCTCTTTCTTCGAGGTGAATTTGAAGCCGGCATGTGCGGCGGCCTGGACGAGGGCGCTGCCGACATCGTCGGAGCTGACGGGGCCCTGGGTGAGGCCTTCGATGCGGAGGGTGATGTTGTAGATGCCGGCGAGGCCGGTTTCGTCGACGAGTTGCTTGTCCTGGAAGGTGTTCATGATGAAGGCGAGCATCTGCGGGATAGTGGTGCCGGAAAACTGAAGGACGATGTCGTCGCCATCGCGCCGGGCTGACATGCCGCCGTTGGGGCTGAAGTTGGGGTCGGCGGGAACGGGCCGCGGGGCTTTGGGATCGAGGGTGAGGGCGAGGACGGGATAATCCTGCTGGCCGGTGTGCGCCTGGAGGTGGAAGCGCTCGGTGAGGAGCTTGTGGACCATGACGCGGTTTTGCTCTTCGCTGGGCAGGCCGGGAGTATCGGGTTCGGCGACGATGTCGTACCTCTTGTCATTGAGCCAGGGCGGGCCGCCGATGACCTGCCGGCCGCGCACGTTCCAGGCGATCTTGATGAGTTCTGTGGCAGTGACGCCGGTGGCGCTGAAATTCCGAGCGCGCAGGTTGAAAAGCGCATGGGCTTCGTCGGGAGTGGCGGGCTTGATGGTAGCGACCTCGAAGGAGGGATCGGCGTCGGCTGCCATGGGTGGAAGTGGCGCGGGAACCACGCGCGTCGAGGCGACGTCGGTTGTGGCGAACTGCAGGGTGAGCGGAAAAGATTGATTGCTCTGCGTCCAGGTTCCGGCGATGGATTTGCCGTCGGCACTGAGCTTGCCGCGGTAAGTAAAAGCGGCATGGCTCTCGGCGAAGGTGACGTCGGGCGCGGAGAAGGTGACGGAAGTGAGGGGCACGGTGGCGCCGCGGTCGATAAAGGTGATGCCGCCGTGGAAAGTGCCATCGGCGCTCTTCTCGATGGTGAAGACGACGCGGGGACTGCCGGTGTTGTACGACGAGCCCTGCGCGGAGGCGGCGATGGGCAGTGTGCCCTGCCACGTGCCGGCGATGGATTGGGCGTGGAGGGGGGTGATCGCGGCGGCGAAGATGACAGCGGCGGCGGCGAGGATGGCTCGTTTCATGGGACCTCTAATACTCTGCGCTGCTACCAGATGGACGCGGAAAAGAGAGTTTTGCTCAACAATTTAACATGGATCGGGCTGGCTGTTCTCATGGAGCGGTCAATCGCAAATGCATGCACTCATCGGGGAGCAGATTCGTCCTGATATGTCTTCGTGCACGTCGGCTCCTCGAGCTTTTCTACAGCCCCAGCTTCGCCCACATCGCGTTAATCTTCGTCTTGGTCGCGCGGTCGATCTCGATCATGGCCGGCCAGTGACGGTCGAAGCCTTCGGCCTTCCGCTTGCGCGTGGCGTCCACTCCCATCTTCGATCCGTAGTTGGGCAGGCGCGAAGCGTGATCGAGCGAATCGATGGGTCTTAGCGGGCGATTTGCATTGACCGAGGTGATTGTGGTCTTTAGACTTTTTGGCACGCGAGGTTCGAATGAAGACGATGAAGACCTACAGCTGGGTTGCACTGGTTTGCGCCGCCCTTTTGTCATTTGCCAAGCTTCCTGCACAGGCGAAGAGCGGCGCAGATGAGACGAATCTGCTGTCCTGGGGCGCAGGCGCGCTGGTGGTGCAGGCGCCTCCCTCTTACGGTGACAGCGGAGACTGGTCGCCGGACGATCTGATTGACGAGCTGCCTACCACGGGTTGGGCCACGAAGACAGGGGACCTGACCCCCAAGGTCTTTGTTTTTGAGTTCGCGGTGAGGAGCGTAATCACCAGCCTGAGCTTCGATACGGCCCACGTGGAAACTCCTGCGCGCGCAGCCAAGGATCTGAAAGTGGAGATCTCCGACCGCATGGACGGCGGTTTCACGGTCATCGCAACGCCAAGTCTTGCAGAGGCGAAGGATCACCAGAGTTTTGCATTGAAGACGCCGGCCACTGGGCGTTATCTCCGGCTAACGGTCGAGAACAACTGGGGCGACGCCAAGTACACGGAGCTCATGAGCATCTACGCCTATGGAAAGCCGTTGGCCAAATTTGTGCTGCCGGATAATTCGGGCACATTCTCTTCGGACTACGGGAACTTTCGCATGCAGCAGACAGGCTCCGCCGTGAATGGCTGCTACGAGCACAACTACGGGCTGATTGAAGACGGCGGATTCGAGGGCCGCGTGCTGCGGTTTACCTGGATGGAGGGGGATACTGCCAGTGATCGGCATGGAGGCCCCGCGATGCTGGTCTTCGCGGACGATGGTCAGTCGTTCAAGGGTTTCTGGTGGAGCGCCGGCAACGCGAACGGGCCCCCGAGCGGAGGTTGGCAGGGGAAGAGGATTTCCCGGCAGATTGGCTCCTGCCCGCATTGGAAGCCAGGCGGCGACAGCATCGTGGATCAACTGAAGAGCGAAGGACGCGTGCGTCTCTATGGAATTTTGTTCGATACCGACTCCGACAAGATAAAGGCCGAATCAAAACCGACGCTTGACGCGCTGGTGACCGCGGCACGCACGCAACCGTCGTGGAACTTCGGGATCGAAGGGTACACGGATAACGTGGGCGGCGACGCGCACAACCAGACGCTCTCAGAAAAGCGCGCACTCTCAGTGAAGGCCTACCTGGTGGCGGCAGGCGTGGATGCGAATCGGCTGACAACGCAGGGATTCGGCGCCAGCAAGCCGGTGACGAGCAACGACACGGAACTGGGACGGTCGCAGAACCGGCGTGTGGAGGTTGTGAAGAAGTAGGACTGCATGGCGAATGCGCATCGCGTTGGGGCTGCTCCCGCCTTGATCAGTGAGATTGCTCGATGGCAATGAGATACCGCTGACCGGTCTTCGTGCGATTCCACCCCATCGCCTGGAAAGAGCAGAAGGATGGAGCGCCCGGCATCCGGAGCCTGCTTACAGACCCAGCTTGGCCCACATCGCGTCGATCTTGGCTTTGGTCGCGCGGTCCATCTCGATCATCGCCGGCCATGGACGCTCAAAGCCTTCGGCCTTCCACTTGCGCGTGGCGTCCACTCCCATTTTTGAGCCGTAGTTGGGCAGGCGGCTCGAGTGATCGAGCGAATCGACGGGGCCGAGCATGAACTGAATGTCGCGCTCGGGGTCGATATTGTTGGCCACGCGCAGCACGACTTCGGGAATATTCTGCACGTCGCAGTCCTCGTCGACTACGATGATGCACTTGGTGAACATGGCCTGACCGAGCGACCAGATGGCGTTCATCACTTTGCGCGCATGACCGGGATAGCTCTTCTTGATGGACACGATCATGAGGTTGTGAAAGACGGCTTCGACGGGCAGGTGAATGTCGACCAGCTCGGGGATGGTCATCTTCATTGCGGGCAAGAAAATGCGCTCCACGGCCTTGCCCATCCACGCGTCTTCCATAGGCGGCTTGCCGACGATGGTCGCGGCGTAGACTGGGTCCTTGCGATGGGTAATACAAGTGAGATGGAAGACGGGGTACTCGTCGGGTAGCGTGTAGAAGCCGGTGTGATCGCCGAAGGGGCCTTCGGAGCGCAACTCGCCCAGCTCCACGTAGCCTTCGAGAATAATCTCGGCGTGCGCGGGCACTTCAAGATCGACGGTCTCGCATTTCACGATCTCGACTGGCTTGCCGCGCAGGAAACCGGCGATGAGGAATTCCTCGACCTCCGGCGGCGCGGGAACGATGGCGGAGAAGGTGGTGGCGGGATCGGTACCGATGGCGACGGCGACTTCGAGCCGTGAGCCTTTCAGGTTGCCGAGCGCGAGCTGCGGAATTGCGCCCGCGGGCTGATCGGGAATCGTGACCGCGCCGCCGGCCGACTCGGCCATCATGGCGACGCGCGCGGCGGATGCATTCAGCGCAGAACCCGAGCCGGCGCCGGCCGTTGCGGCGTTGCGCAGCGCCTCGCGATAGTGCTCTGCAGCGACTTTCTGCCGCTGCCAGTGCATGCCGGTGGTCTGGCCGTCGTAGACCTGCATGCGATACATGCCGATGTTGCGCTTGCCGGAGCGCGGGTCGCGCGTGTGCACGCAAGGCAGCGTGATGAAGCGTCCGCCGTCGAACGGCCAGCACTTGAGAATGGGGAAATAGTTGAGGTCGAAGTTGTCGCGCCCGCTGTTGTTTTGCGACTTTCTGATGATTTCCTTGCAGGGCGCGTCCTTGGCGCTTACAGTTTTGGGGAAAATGTTGCCCAGCTCGGCCAGTTGCGGCAGCATTTTCAGCTTGTCGAAGAATCCGCCCGCCGGCGGCTTCAGATTCATCAGGCCGTGGATACGCTCGGCAATCTCGTCGATGCGGTCGACGCCGAGCGCAAGCGCCATGCGCCGCTCGCTGCCAAATTGGTTGATGAGAACCCTGTGGCCGGGGTGGCCTTTGACGTTCTCAAACAGAAGTGCTGGGCCGCCGGGTGCGTGTTTTTCTGATTCTTTTCCTGGTTTTGGACTGGATTTGGTGGCTGAGCCGGCTTTGCTCACGCGGTCGGTGATCTCCGTGATTTCCAGCTCGGGCGAGACCTCCTCGCGGATGCGGCGGAGCTCGCCGTGCTTTTCGAGCGCTTTGATCCAGTCGCGCAGATCGTCGTATGCCAAGGGCGTGCTCCCGACAGCCGTTATCCTACATCCCTCATCGTAATGCCTGGAAGCCGGAATGAGTGAGCAAGGGAGCAAGGGAGCGAAAAAGCAACCGCAGATCCTTCGACTCCTTCGCGCGTTTCCATCACGAAGCGATGGAAACGCGCTTCGTCGCTCAGGATGACATCAAAGTGTGGCTCGTTTTCGGCACCCTTCGGCTTCGCTCAGGGCAGGCTAGAAGTCGTGCCCTTTCACGAGACGCTGCCGAACGCGGCGATGCCGGTGCGATCAGCCGCCGCTGGTGTGGCGGCTGTCCCACTCGCCGCGGGCGCGCAAGGTGGAGATCTCCTGGCGCGCCATTTCCTGCGCACGTTGGTGGTCGGGCTTGCCGAGGCGATTCAGCGGCATCTGGCCGGGCTCAACGATGATCCAATGGCGCGGCCGCATGTAGTTCGCAAGCGAGCGCGTGTGGCGTTCCAATTCCTGCGCGGTCAGCTCCGCGCCCGGCCGCTTCTCGACAACGGCCACCACGCCCTCCCCGGCCACCTCATGCGCTACGCCGACCACGACGCAACTCATGACTTTCTCCACAAGGTCGCCGATGTGCGCTTCCACGTCGCCGGGGAACACCTGGTAGCCGAACGACTTGATGACCCACTTGGCGCGGCCGGAAAGATGAATGCCCGCCGCAGTCCTGTAACCCAGATCGCCGGTGTAGAGATAGCCGTCGTGCGAGATGGCTCGGGCGGTCGCGGCAGGATCGTTTACATAGCCGGCGAAGGTCTGCGGGCCGTTAAAGCAAATGTGGCCGATTTCGCCGTCAGGCAGTGCGTCGCCGGACAGGCCGTCTTCGCGCATGGGTTGGCGAATGGTGCAGGCGTAGACGGGCATATCGTGGCCCAGGCCGTCGAGGATTTTCGCGCGATCGGCGGCATCGACGCTCACGTAGGTGCAGAAGCCGGCGCTCTCGGTGAGCCCGAGTCCCGTTCCGACGACGGGCGCCATGGTGGCGAGTTTATCCACGAATGGACGGGAGACGGCATTCCCGCCGTAAGCGGCGAATTTCAGGCTCTTGAGATCGTAGCGGTCGTAGTCCTTCAGCATCCATTCCAGGTTGAACATGACGGGAATCTGGCCCAAGAGCTCCACGCGGTGCTGCTCGATGGCGCGCAGGGAACGCGCGGCGTCGAAGACTTCAAGAAGGACCGCCGTGCCGCCGCCGAAGAGCGTCGTCATCAGGATCTCGGTTTGCGCGCCCACGTGCGAGGCGGGCAGATTGACGAGCGAGCGCGTGCCACTGTCTCCGCCAAAGAACGCGCTACACAGGCACATGTTCTGCGAAGTAATGTTGCGATGCGTGAGCAGCGCAGCCTTGGGCGAGCCGGTCGATCCCGTGGTGAAGATGACCAGTGCGCCGTCGTTTTCCGTGATTGTGGGAGCCATGGCGGCCAGTTGCGCCGCGCCGGCATCCGCCGTGTTCGCCGCAGTGCGCGAGGCGGCGTCGGCCAGCGCCGCATAGGAGTGGAAGCCTTCGTCGGGTGCGGCCGTGCTCACGGTGAAGGCGTGCTCGATGCAGGGGCATTTTGCCTTGACGGCGCGGCCCATCTCGCGGAAATCAATGGGGCCATAGAGGCCGAGGCTGACAAAGCCACGCGGGCGCAGCATCTCAATCACGCGAATGACTTCGGCAACGGGCAGGCGCAGGTCGAGCGGGACCACGATCACGCCAATCTCGAACAAACCGTATTCGAGCAGCACGTGATCCACCGACGTGGGCAGCAGCGTGACCAGGTAATCGCCTTTTTTGAATCCCAGGCGCAGCCATTCACACGCCAGAGCCGTAGTGAAGCGGTCGAATTCAGTCCACGTGACCGTGCGGCCGGTTTCGGCACTCACGAGGGCCGTGGCTTCAGGGCGTTCCCTGGCCCACTTGGCCACCACACTGTGCAACAGGTGACGATCGGCAAACTTTTGGTTGTAATCGTCGAGGGTGAGTTGGGGCAGATGCATGGGTTTGGCTGAGTCCTGGATCAGTCGAACATGGGAGCGGGGACGCGTCAAGCGGTACGGGCTGGACTCCGAAGGCGAGTCCGCACCAGGTTGAACGGGGAGGTTCAGGGACACGCTTCCCACATCTCAAAATCGAGATGTGGGGCACCCGGCAGAGGAGTCAGTTTGCCGGCTGCACGACCGTCACCAAAGGATTCACCGGCGGAATCGCATCCAGCGGAAAGCCGAGCCGCTTCCACTCGTCATAGCCGCCGCGCAGGGGGCGCACGCGCTCAATGCCCAGTTTGTGCAGCGTCATGGCGGTCCTGGCCGCGGTAGCTTCGCTGGGACACGTGCAATAGAGCACGACGTCGCGGTCGCGCGGAATTTCGTCGTGGCGCTCGGCGAGCGAATCGGGCGAGAAGTGCCGCGCGCCCGGCAGCGTAAAGGGCTCAGGCAAGAGTTCCAACGGATGGCGCAAGTCGATAATGCACACTGGCTCTCCCGCGTCGAGCTGGCGCTTCAGGTCCACCGGCTCAAGGCGCGCAGCGACCAGCTGCTTCAGCACCACGCGGCGGCGATAGAGGCGCACCAGAAAGAACGCAACGACGCCGAGAACGAGCAGCGCGCCCGAGAAGCGCCCCACCCAGCCGAGCAGGCCCGGATTGCGCTTGAGCAGGTCGCCAAAAAAGCGGCCAGCGGCCAGCAGCACTCCCACCCAAAGCGTTGCGCCGATGCCGTCGAAGAACAGAAAAGCGCCAAACCCCATGCCGTTCTCGCCGGCCACGGGCGGCGCCAGGATGCCCAGGCCGGGCACGAACTTGGCAAACATCAGCAGGGTGCCGCGGCGGCGCGCGAAGGAGTCCTGAGTGCGGCGCACGCAGGTGGTGGGCTCGAGCGAAAGTTTGCAGAGCAGACGCAGAACGCGGTGCCCATGACTGCGCCCGATGAAGAACCAGACCCCATCCGCGATCAGCGCGGCCACCACGCCGAGCGCCAGCGCCAGAAAAAAACTCAAGGGGCCGTCGACCGAGAGCGCGCCGGCCGCCAGCAGCACTGGCGCGGCAGGCAACGGAATACCCAGTTGCTCCACCAGAACCCAGGCGAAGAGCAACAGGTACCCGTAGGTCAGCAGAATGTCAGTCGGCAGCGCCATCAGGGACCTCGGGGGCGTGTGGGGAATCAGACCGCCCGGCTCCGCGGGCTTGCAAGCGGAAAAAGTGCGGCCTCACCTACCTATCGGATGTGCTTCATCGCAATCCGTTGCAAAAGCCACGAGAAAAACCGGTCGGCAACCGGCTTCAGGAGGGTTTGGGCTGCGAACGCGCCACCTGTTCGATGGTCCAGTCCACCCATGCGCCCTGCTCGCCGGGGCAAGCCAGGCGGCCGGGATCGTTGGCCAGAACCGCGTCGACAAAGTTCTCGACCACGGGGTAATGCAGGTTGGCGTGGGGCGGCAGATTCTCCACGCGGACTCCTTCACGAGTCGTGATGCGCAACTCCGGACCGTTGAGCGGATCGAGATTGATCTCGCCGTCTTCGCCGATGATGCGGAACTGGTCCCGCCCGACGTGCGAATTCCAGCGCACGTCCACCACGCCATGCACGCCGCCGGGGAGTTGCATCAGCACGGTTGCGGAATCCTCCACACTCATGCGATGCACGGCGTTCGATAGCAGGCCGCAGGTGCGTTCCACCTTGCCGAAAAGGAAGTTCATGGCGTCGATGCGATGCGAGGCGATGTCGTAGAGCGGGCCGCCGCCGGCCAGCGCGGGATCGCTCAGCCATTCGCGGCCCTCGATCTCGAGCCAGCCGTGGCAGTTAGCCTCGGCCAGCAGCGGCCGGCCGATGGCGCCTTCGGCGATGAGGTGCTTCGCACGGAGGAGTTTCGGATAGAGTCTACGGTAATACGCGATGCCGAGGAAACGCTTCGAGGCGCGCGCTTCCGCCACCATCTGCTCCGACTGCCCGAAATGGAGAGCCATCGGCTTTTCGCACAACACGTGCTTGCCCGCGCGCAGGGCCGTGATGGCGGCGCTGGCATGGAGCGCCACGGGCAGCGCAATGTACACGGCGTCCACCGCGGGATCGGCGACGGCCTCTTCCATCGTGGCCCACGACTTGGCGCCGGGAAACTGCCGCGCCTTGGCCGCGTCACGCGTGACGAAGCCGTAGAGCACGCTGCGCGGTTCGGATTGAATGGCAGGAATGACCCGCTTGCGCGCGATGTCGCCGATGCCCGCGAGAACCCAATGCAGTTTGTCGCTCACGAAGTCAGAATATCCTGCCACAGAGAGTACGCCACCTAAAAAAGCCGCCCTCCGGCGGCTTCTTGTTTGGTGGGTGCCTTGAGACTCAGATCGCGGCTACTGCTCGGCTGGCGTGGGCGCGGCCGCAGCCGGAAAGGCCGTGGCCGGCGCGCTCGCGGGCGCTGCCGCCGGAGCATTCTGCGCGTCCTGGTCCTTCACCGCAAAGTAATCGCGATCCCACAGATTCCTGTAGAACTCGCCGGTGAGCTCAGCGGCGCGCGGACCGAAGGTGGGCCTTCCGCCTTCCAGGAAGAACACCGTCACCAGTGCGCCCTGCGGCGTCTCGGAGTAGGAAGCAAACCAGCCGTAGCGCGTGCCGTCGTTGGAGCAGGTCCCGGTCTTGCCGAAAACCGGCAACTGGTTGAAGCTGGCGCGCAAGCGGCGCGCGGTTCCATATTCCACCGCGCCCGCCATGCCGTCTTCGAGGTCGGGAACGAAGCGTGCGATATCGAGCGTGCGCTTCACCCGGGGCTGGAACGCGGCCACTTCTTCGGGCGTAGTTGGATGCTGCAGATAGTAGAGCGTTCCGCCGTTGGCGATGGCGGCCACAAAAGCGCCCAGTTGCAGCGGCGTGAGAGAAACGCCCTGGCCGAAGCTGCACATGCGGCCCACGCCGCCTTCGGACTCGGGAATCGGCTGATCGGGATACATGCCCAACTGCTCGCCGGCAATGTTATAGCCGGCCAGCTCGCCCAGCCCGAACTGCGTGGCGTAGTGGCGCACGCGCTCGAAGCCTAGCTCGCGGCCAATCTCCTCAAAGTAGAGATTGTTGCTCTTGGCCAGCGCTTGCGTCATGTCCATATGGAAGCCAGACAACTGCACCGGCGTGTCGCGCGTGACCAGACCTTCAGAGAGCCCGGCCAGAGCGACGGTGAGCTTGATTGTCGAGCAGGGCTCCGCGCCCGGCGAGAGCGCCAGTTTCTGATTGACCATGGCCAGGATGCGTCCATTGGACGGATCGATGACCACCGCGGTGCCGTTCATGTCGCCGAGGGCGTCGATGGCTGCCTGCCGCACTACCGGATCTTCGCCTGCCGCCACATCGCCTATGCCCAGTTCACCGCGCACAAAGGAGCTGGCAGTGAAGCGCTCGTAATAACGATGGCGTCGCGTGACAGAAACCCGGCGCACCTGCCCGCCGGCCGCAGTGGCCGTGGTGCGCCTGATTGTCGTGGACTTTGCAGTAGGGTAGGATGGGTTGCTGTGAGCGGTCGCAGCATGCGCTGTCGCGGGCTTCGCGGAGAGATGAGCAGCGCTGGTGTGACTGGCCGCAGAATGCGTTGCCGTATGATGCGCCGCCGTGCGGTGCGATTCCCTGAGCTTCGAAGCCGGCTTGGGATGATGCACCGTGTTTTGCGGAGCGTCCAGCGTTGCCGCGCACGCGGCGCTGAGACCAAGAACCACAAGTGCCGCTCCAAGAAACCTGACGCGTGACAGCTTCATCCAGTCTGCTTCCTCTCAACCTTTGGATTTCGTGCCGCGCGTTCGCCTTGCGGACGACGCACTTCGAACTTTCAACTCATGCCGCCAGCGGATCATCTCCTCCACCGCAGGCCGTGGCTATCTTCACTGCCGGCCTCTGCACTCGATGGCACGGGTCGCAAGTCTGCTTCGCAAACCGACCGGCCCACCAACTCGTCCCTACTCTTACACTAACCCAAACTGCGGGAACTCCACTCGCACTGCATTCCTGCCAGGTACAACTTTTAGGGGCGTACCGCTTACTATACAGTGTTCTCGCCCATTTTCAAACTCAGCACGGGAACCGGTGTCTGAGATCGAAACAGTTGCCTTGTACCCTCCCCGCACAGCCTCTCGCTCCCAGCCCCTAAAACTTCAGCCGCCGCAAAAAAGTGGGAACGTCCAAGTCGCGCTCGGGCTCCGCGGCGGACTCAGGAAACAGCGATGGCTCCGGCCCCTGTGCCTGCTCGGCCATGTCGTGCTCCACTCTGCTGAGCGGATCCAATTCAAAATCCGCCAGGTAGTCTCGCGGCGGATTCTTGAATTCGGGGTCGCTCCCGGTAGCATCGCTCTCCATAGAGTCAAAAGGGGGCGTTGCCTCGGCGGGCGCACTCTCGCGCTCCATCGCAAAGTCCATACCATGGTCGGATGCAGCGAGAGACTGCGGCGAGGCCACAGTGACCGTGGTGGCCACACCCGGCGCCGCGGCGGCAAAGAAGAACCCATCGTCGTTGTTCTCGGCGGCCGTATCTTCTTCCTCGCTCATAAAACGGGCTTGCGCCGGCCCGGGCGCAGGCGCGCTTTCAGACATCCAGTTACCCGGCGCGACCACCGGCACGGAAATTACCGGCGATTCTTCCACGTTCAACATGCGCGCGCGGCGCTCCGGCATCTGGTCGCGGAAACCGGTAGCGATGACGGTGATCTTCACTTCCTCGCCCATTCTTTCGTCAAGCACCGCGCCGAAGATGATGTTGGCGTCTTCGTGCGCCGCAGACTGGATGAGCGTGGAAGCCTGGTTCACTTCAGTCAGCTTGAGCGAACTCGATCCGGTGATATTGATGAGGATGCCGCGTGCGCCGTCGATGGCGCCGGCCTCGAGCAGCGGCGAAGCCATGGCCGCCTGCGCCGCTTCCACGGCGCGGTTGGTGCCCGAGCGCACGGCCGTACCCATCACCGCGTGTCCCATGCCGGCCATGGTCGTCTTCACGTCGGCAAAGTCGCGGTTGATAATGCCGGGGATGGTGATGATGTCGCTGATGCTCTGCACGCCCTGGCCCAGCACGTCGTCGGCGATGCGGAAACTTTCAAAAAATCCCGCGTCCTTGGCCACGGCCAGCAGCTTTTCGTTGGGGATCACGATCATGGTGTCGACGCTTTCCACCAGCTCCTTCAATCCGCGTTCGGCCTGCATCAGGCGGCGCTTGCCTTCGAAGGCAAAGGGCTTTGTGACCACGGCGACGGTGAGAATGCCCATCTCGCTGGCCAGCGAAGCGATCACCGGCGCAGCGCCGGTGCCCGTGCCGCCGCCCAGCCCCGCGGTGACGAAGACCATGTCGGCGCCTTCCAGCGCCTCGATGATTTTTTCAGAGTCTTCAAGCGCGGCGCGGCGGCCGATGTCGGGATTGGAGCCTGCGCCCAGTCCAGAGGTGAGCCGCACGCCGAGCTGCAACTTGATGGGCGCCTGCGAAAGCTTCAGCGCCTGCACATCGGTATTGGCGGTGATGAACTCCACGCCTTCCATGTGCTCCTGAATCATGCGATTCACGGCGTTGCCGCCGCCTCCGCCGACTCCGATCACCTTAATGCGTGCTCCGTGCACGGGTTCGTCGTGATATTGAATCCGCATCTCTCCGGCTTCATCGATTTGCTGTTCCATTGGGGGTTTGCTCTCCTGGTCTGCGATTTCCTGCGTTTCCAATCCCTGTTCCCTGATCCCTGTTTTCAAAAACTCGTGGCAAACATGGCGCGCAACCTGGCGCGCAAACTGCGGTTGTCTTCAGCCTCGCGCATGGCGCGCGTGCGATGCGCGTAGAGAACCATGCCGATGCTCGCGGCCCACGATGGATGGTTCAGATCCGCGGGCATTTGCGGCAGCCGCGTCGGCAAACCGGTGCGCGCCGGCACGCGCAACAAGCTCTCGGTCACATCCAGCATTCCGGGCAGCATGGCTCCGCCGCCGGTGAGCACGCATCCCGCGCCCAGCGCATCGAGCACGCCGCCGAGGCGCAGGCTTTCGCGCACAAAGTGCATCAGCTCGCGCGCCCGCGGCTCCAGAATCTCCGCCATGGTGCGCAGCGCCAGCCTCTGCGGCTGTGGGTTTGCTATTTCGATTTCGGCTAATTGCGGCACCGCGGTCACCACCGCGTTGCCATACTGCCGCTTCAGCTCTTCGGCTTGCGCCACCGGCATCTGCAGGCCGATGGCAAGATCGTTGGTAAAGTGGGCGCCGCCGATGGGAACCGATGCGGTATACGCCACCGCGCCCTCGAAAAACACCGCCATGTCGCTGGAATGCGCGCCGATGTCGAGCAGGCAGACGCCGAGTTCGCGCTCGTCTGCGGAAAGCGTGCACTCCGCCGAAGCGATAGCTTCGAGCACCGCCTCAGAAACCTCGAGCCCGGCGCGATTGGCGCAGGTCACGACGCTTTGCAGGGCGCTTCCCGAGCAGGTGGCAATGTGCAACTCCACCTCGAGCCGCGCGCCCACCATGCCCACAGGATCGAAGATGCCGGGCTGCTCGTCGAGAATGAATTGCCGCGGCAGCAGGTGCAGAATCTCGCGGTCGGCGGGGCGCTCGATGGCGCGCGCATGGTCCACGGCGGCGCGCACATCCTCGCGCGTAATCTCGCGCATGCCGCGGCCCAGTTGCAGTCCTCCGCTCGTGTTCAGGCCGCGAATGTGCGGTCCGCCCACGCCCACCATGCAAGTATCAATATTGACGCGCGCCACGCGCTCCGCCTGTTCGCTCGCCCGCCGTACCGCCTTGGCCGCGGGAGCCAGCTCCGCAATCAGGCCCTTGCGCATGCCCGCCGACTCCACAACGCCGTGGCCGCGATAGCGCAGCACTTGCTCCTGCACATCGCCAACGAGCACGCGCGTGCCGGCACTGCCGATGTCGAGCACCACGATCGCGTTGTCCTGCTTCTGGCCCATCGCGCTCACCCGCCCGCAACGCCGCGCAAAGCTTGAACCGAGACTGCGGCGCGGACCGAAGTTGTGGCGGGACTCCGCCTGCCTGTATTCAGCGCCGTGCGTTTCGGCGTCGCGTGCTTACTCACCGGTGCGGGCTTGTTTTTCTTTGCCGAAGGCTGCTTTGCGGTATCGCTTTGCGCAGTTGCAGCCGGCGTGGGCGAGCCTGACGCCGCATCGCCGCCCCCGGCCGCCTCTGGAGTTTCCGCGCCCGATGCCATCTGCAGAAAAATCCGGTCATCGATGTGGTCGAAGCGCAGGTCCACAGACTTGAGATGCGGATACTGCTGGCGCCATCCCGCGATGTTGGCCCTGTACCGCTGGAACCGTTCAAGGAATCGTTCCTCGCCAAGATGCACAAGAATGTCCGAGCCCTGCTCGGGCATGACGACGCGCGCATCTTCGGGATCGGTGAGGTCGATCTCCGAAATTTGCTCGGAGTAGTGCTTGCCGTCCGCGTCCAGCTCCGCCATCAGGCGCAGGTAGACGGCCATGCGCGCCTTGCGCGACTCCGCGGAGTCGCCGGGATCGATGCCCGTCACCACTGGAAACGAATAGTGCCGCTCGGCCATGGTCCTGGCGGACATCGTGAGCAAGACGCCGTTCGCGTCTACGAGTCCAATGGTCTGACCGTGCTGGGTGAATGCCACCGGCTTCCGCTCCACCACGGACACGCGAAGCTGATCGGGCAGAACGCGCATCACGGTCGCGTGCTCGATCCAGGGAATACCCTCCAGTTCGCGGCGTCTCTCGCTCAGGGGCACAAAAAAGACGTTGCGGCCGATGTCTTCGCCGAAGACAGGTATCAGATCGGCGCGGCTCAACTCGGTGAGGCCGGCGGCCTGGATGTTGCTTGAGCCGGCGATGCGAAAGCGCGCGTCGCGCTCGATGAAACGCGCCAGCAGAAGGCTGGCCGTGCCGAGGCCGCCCAGCACCAGGATCGCGCCGAGCGTGAGAAACACGCGGCCCGCGGTGCTGGCCGGGCGCGCCCAATGCGATCGGGGCGCGCCAAAACGCTCCGCAGCCGGGCGCAGAACACCGTCGCCGTCGGGCGAGTCAAAGTTCAACGGCATCCCGGGCGAAGCGCGGGGCACACGCCCGTCCAGTTCCCGCGTGCGCCTGCGGCGCAACTCGGCGGGAGGGTCGTCGTCCCACAACAGCGGTCGATTTGTGGTACTTCCTTGATTCGTCACGCCTGAGCAAGGTCGTGACAATCGCCAGACTCAATTATGGCCCGGGAATGTTGAGGGATTCCCGCGGCTTGAGCGGGGGAACCTGAACCGTCACGGGGTGGAAGAACAGGGAGCGAAGGAGCAAGAAGGCGGGAATCGGGGATCAGAGATCAACCCGGTTCCTATCTGACGCTTTACATATAACGCAGCTCGTTATATCCTGACGATGAATGATCCAGAGCTTCAAGGACGCGGACACAAAGGAGCTCTATGAGACAGGCACGAACCGGCGTTGGGCAGCGATTCGGGCTGTGGCCCTGCGCAAGCTGGATCAGATTGAAGCTGCCATCAATTTGAACGAATTGCGCGTCCCTCCTGGGAATCGACTGGAAGCGTTGAAGGAGGACCGCGTGGGCCAACACAGCATCCGTATCAACGATCAGTACCGTATCTGCCTTATCTGGAAGGTAGACGGTGCGCATGCGGTAGAGCTCACGGATTACCACTAAAAATACTGCCAATGGAGTGGCTTAGTATGGCGAACATCAGACCAGCATCCGGATGGAACCTTCAAAGGGTAAGCACCCACCCCGGCGAGATGTTGCGCGAGGAGTTCCTGATCCCGCTCGGCATCACGCAAAATGCCCTGGCTCTGAAGATCCGGGTGCCCGCGACGCGCATTGGCGACATTGTCCACGGAAGGCGAGCGATTACGCCGGATACCGCGTTGCGCCTGGCGCGCTTCTTCGGCAATAGCCCGGAGTTCTGGCTGAACCTCCAGCAGATGCACGACCTCTCAAAGGCGCGCCTGGAGCTGAGAAAGACGATCGAGCGCGACGTCGAGGCGTACGCGGGAGCGTAATGCCAGAAATCCGAACCTGTCCCGCGCTGCGCGCATCAATTCTCGGGGCCGGCCGGCTCACCGCCACTCGAGAGTGTGCACCGAATCGGCTTCTAGATCGACCTCAAGCGCGTTTGCGCCCAGCAGCAATTGAATTCGCTTTTGGGGTCCGCGATTGGCCAGCACCGCCGCCACGCCGCCGTCGGGATTGCGGAACGCAGAGGCCGAAACGTCGCCGGCTGCGCCACTGGTCGCAATCACTCTCGCCCCGCGTTGCACGTGGCGCGAGAAATGCGCGAAGGCCCAATATTGCCCGCTGCGCGTCACCTTGTGCGTCGCGTTGTCAATCGTCACCAACCCGGCGCAGGAAAACGGACCCACATTTGGCTTGCCCTTTTCGTCGAGTGCGATATTCCAAGCCGTGATCGACCGAGCCCAATTGTTCGCGATGCCGTTGAAGGTCTGCGCCCATTGCGTCCATTCGGTCTGGTATTCGGGCGAATCGATGTAGGGCCCGCCTTCGGTCCAGTAGGCGTTCTTTTGCGGAAATGCGTCGTGGACGCGCGTCATCGCCGTGGGATCACCCGCGTAGCCGTGCCACGCAATTCCGTCGACAAACTCGTTCACGCCCGCATCGCTGAGCTCGCCGATGGCGCGGCCCCACAGGACGTAGTTGTGGTCGAGAATCCAGATCTTCGTGTCGACACCCTCTTTGCGAAGCAGCGGGCCCAGGTGGGATTTCACGAACGCAATCTCGTACTCCTGGCCCCATAGGCAGGCCGGCATGCGCCCATCCTGATCGGTGTCGACCTCATTCTGGATGGTGACGGCGTCGATAGTTATGCCCGCAGCTCTCTTGTACTCTTTGAGAAATCTGAGGAAGTATTCCGCGTAGGCGTCGAAGTAGTGGTTGCGCATGGCCCCGCCCAGCATGGAGCCGTTCGACTTCATCCATCCCGGCGGGCTCCACGGCGAGGAAAAGAGAAACAGCTCGGGATTCTCAGACCGCGCCGCGCGCAGGGTGGGCAGGATGTAATCGAGATCGTGATCGATGGAGAATTTCTTCAGCTCGGCATCGGGCTCCGCGCTTTCGTCGAAGCTGTAGACGGTTTGCGAGTAGTCGCTGGAGCCGATGCAGGTACGGCAGACATTCAGCGCCATTTCGCTGGGCGCAAAAAGCTCGTGCATCAACGCCCACCGCTCGCCGCCATCAAGCCGGTGCAGAACATAACAGGCGGCGTCAGTGAGTGCTGCGCCAAAACCCAGCATCTCCTGACGCGCCTGCGCGGGATCGATGACGATGGCGTCGGCCGCGGCCGCGCTTACAGGCTTCCAGTTGAGGGGCTCGCTTCGGGCATGGCGACGATCGCCGAAGGTGGACCAAACGTCGACTGCGCCGGGCGCGGCTGACCACACGGATACGGGTTTCGATACCGCCCATGCCGCAACCGCGGCCGATGATGCTTTGAGAAACTTTCTGCGCGAACTCGTCACCGTGGCTGCCTCGCGAAAAACTGGAATGAATTGGCGCGCTCATCATAACAGGACGGGCAGTCGCTATTCCTCTGCAAGCGCCGCCAGAATCTGCGGCGCAAGCTGGCTCACGCTGCCCGCACCGAGGGTCATGATCAGATCGCCAGCTTGCGCGGGCGCTGTGACGGCAGCAACGGCGGCGGCAAAGTCGGGCGCGAATTCGACGCGCGGGCTGCTTTTCTCGGCCTTGATGCGCTCGGCCAGCCGCTCCGCCGTCACGCCCGCAATCGGCTCCTCGCTGGCCGCGTAGATGGGCAGCACGACAACCGTGTCCGCATCGCGAAAGGCGCCGCCAAACTCGTCGAGAAGATCTTTCGTACGCGTGTAACGATGCGGCTGAAAGATCACGTGGATCTTGCCGCGGGTGCTGGCCCGCGCTGCTTCGAGCGTGGCGCGAATCTCGGTGGGGTGGTGGCCGTAGTCGTCCACCACGGTGACGCCGCGCGCCTGGCCGCGTTGCTGGAAGCGCCGGTCGACGCCGCGAAAATTCTTGAGCCCCTCGGCGATCTTCTCCGGTGATACTTCAAGTTGCCGCGCGATGGCCACGGCTGCCGTGGCGTTGAGCACATTATGCCGGCCGGGAACATGAAGCTCAAAAGGCCCGAGCGTTCCCGCGGCGGTGTGCACCTGGAAACGCGAGTACGAAATTCCCTGCCCCGGCGCTTGCGTAGCATCGAGCATTTCGAGGCGGAAATCCGCTTCCGCTGCCAAGCCGTATGTGAAGACGCGCCGCCGCACGCGCGGCAGAATGCCTTTGAGCAGTACGTTGTCGATGCAGGCCGTCACGGCGCCGTAAAACGGAACGCGATCCATGAAATCCAGGAAGGCGCGCTCCACGTCGGCCATATCGTGGTAGCAATCCATGTGCTCGCGGTCCAGATTTGTCACCACCGCCAGGATCGGCGACAGCTTGAGGAACGAGCGGTCGCTCTCGTCGGCCTCGGCCACGAGATATTGCGAGGCGCCAAGCCGCGCATTGGAGCCGAGCGCATCCACGCGCCCGCCCACGACGACCGTGGGATCGAGTCCGCCCGTGCTCAGCACGGCGGCCACCATCGATGTGGTCGTGGTTTTGCCGTGCATGCCGGCGATGGCGATGCCGTATTTCAACCGCATCAGCTCGGCCAGCATCTCCGCGCGCTGGATCACGGGAATCTTGCGCGCATGCGCCTCGATCACCTCGGGGTTTTTCGCGTTCACCGCCGAACTGGTGACGACCACCGTCGCTCCGGCCACGTTGGCCGCGTTGTGCCCCTCGTAAATGGTCGCGCCCAGTGCGGCGAGCCGGTCGGTGACGGCGCTGCGCTTCAGATCGGAGCCGGAGACCTTCATGCCCAGGTTGAGCAGGATCTCGGCAATGCCGCTCATGCCGATGCCGCCGATGCCGATGAAGTGCGCGTGCTGCGAAGTAGCAAACATGGTGGTGAAGGATCAGAGTAACAGGGAGCGGGGGTAGGTTTCAGGTGTCAGGTTTCAGCTCCGGCACGAACAAGCTGATGGCTGATAGCAGATCGCAGAGAGCTGTCTTTCACGGCAGCGTATAGTCAAAATCGTAAAAATGCTGCCCATTCTCGATGCGTATCGTAAACGTCCCCGCAATTCCCTTCAGTTCGCCGGTTCCAGAGCCGGGCACCACGATCACCTGCATCTTCGGCCCGCTCGCGTCCATGGTGGCAAAGTGCTGCAGGGCGAAGCTGCCGTGCTTGCCGCCGAGCGTTCCCGTCACCACCTCGATGGCCACGTAACCGGCCGCGCCCTGCTTGGGATCGCCGCCCGTGAACATTTCGCCGATGGTGGTCGCTTCCAGGTCGCCGTGAATTGTCTTGTTGATGGTGAAGCGGCTGAGGCCCGCGGCGGGCGAGGGTGTGAGGGGATGAACGTCAACGGTGAAGCTGCCATGAGCGTGGTGCACGGGGATCTCCTTTGGGGTCGCAGCCGCTTGCGGGTCGGCCAGCGCCAGCGCGAACAGGATGGTGAAAGCGAACGGCATCAATCGGGTTTCAGGATATCTCGGCAGAGGCATCAAACAAGCGAGGATCGAAGACGAATGTTGCGGGCCTGTCACGTTGAATCTGTGTGAACTCCGGATGGCTCGGATTCAGCACGAAGTTCGATTCCATCCGATTTACGGCGACGCTTGGAACACGCAGCACGGCGGTTCGCAATTCCCTCAGCCATCTTGCGCCGAAGATCTGGGAATCCGGCAGATCCATCCAGGGCGCCTGCTCGATCGCAATCGCATCCGGGATGTGAATCCGCGTGATGGCTCTTTGCGGGATCTTGCGGCGGCCGGAATGAATGAGCGTCTCGAGCGCGGCCAAACTGGCATACTGCGCGGCATAGATGACGCGTGAGCCGGCCGTGTGCCATCGCCCGGCATAGAAATAAGAGCCGGCCGTGTCGAAGCTGTCTACGGCGAACGGGTGCATCCTAAAAACGATCATGAAGATGCGGCCTCAAACAGGAAAGCCATACTCTAATGCGGCAAGTATCCACTCTACCGCGCGTCCGCCGGCTTCGGTCTTCAGCTTCGAGAACGGCGTGGCTCCCTGCAACTCCATATGCGGGTTAGTCAGCCACTCCATGGCGTCGGTTTCGTTGCCCCATACCTGCCCGGCAAACGACAGCGCACGATCGAGCCTCGCTACAGTTTGGCTCGCCTGGGGCCCGAGAGTCTTTCCGGCTCTTTTCCAACTCGAATCGGGAATCAGTTGCGCTCGCAGCTTTCCCATGGGCAGCGGCGATGCGGCGGCGATGCGGCGGAACAATCGATCCGCACGCTCCTTGGAGATGCCCTTTTCCGCTGCCGCAGCCATGGTTACGAGATTCTTGACTGGCCCGCGCCGCGGATTGTTCAAGCGCTTCGTGCCGCGCGTTCCAAGGACGGTGCCTTGCGGCCGAATTCGAATGGCATGAGCATGCGCCATAGCCTTTTCTCCTATGGTCTCATTATATACCAAGAATTGGTCTCATGTGAGCCGCCCAGTCGCATTTCAGCAGCGCCTAAGAACGCGCCGTAAACCCCGCTCCACCGAAAAGTTGCGCACAACCTTTAGAGCCCATCGTGTTTGCATTGGCAGAACCGGCGAGCCCCGGGGAGGCGGCAAGAGCCAAGCTTCCAGAAGGGCGCAAGCCGGGGCGGAACTGCAAATCGCTCCGCCTGGATTGGAGGAAATATGGGCAGCATGAAGAAGTGGATGTTGGGAGTGGCATTGGCAGTTGGAATTGTGGGCATGGGCGCAGCGCCCGCCCAGGCAGCTCGCGTTGGTGTCTATATCGGCGCACAGACGGCATGCCCCGGCCCAGGATACGTCTGGGTGGGCGGCTACTGGGCCAACGGCTACTGGGTGCCCGGCTACTGGAACTTCGTAGGAGTCGGCCCGGTGTTCCGCGGCGGCGTCGTGATTGGCCACGGCGGGTTCTACGGACGGCATTTCGCCCCCCGGCCCGTTCCTTTCCGCAGGTAGCTTCGCCTTCTGCTGCCTGCACCACGCGGCCTCTCCAAAATGGAGGGGCCGCTTTTTGTGTCATTTGGCCATTTCCGGCGTCCAACAAGGTGGGCGTAACTCCCTTTAGAGAGAACGCCAGGGCAAGGGGACCGCGAAAAGCTCTTGCGCTTTGCTCCGGTTTGCAGGATTCTTTCCTGAGACCGCAACAAAAGAGCGAAAATGCTGTTTAACAGACTGAAAGCCGGCCGTAAGACCACAGAGAAGAGGCTGGCAAGTGCTGAGGCCGGAGGCGGCTACGGTTCCTGATCGGTAAGGACCAGGATCGGGCGGCACAAGGAGGATTTCATGCGGAAACTGAGCTTGATCGTGTTGGCAATGCTTGTGGTTCTACCGTTCGCCGCTGTCTCGGCGAATGCCCAGGTCGCGGTGGGAGTCGGCGTCGGCCCCGCCGTAGTCGATCCCGGATATTACGCCAATTACGGCCCCCCGGATTGCGCATGGGGCTATTACTCGTATTACCCCTACGCTTGCGCGCCGTACGGCTATTACGGCCCTAACTGGTTTTACGGCGGCGTCTTCATCGGCGTCGGACCCTGGTACCACTGGGGCTGGGGCGGCAGATACGGCTACGGCTATCGTGGCGGATATGCCTACGGCGGACGCGGCTACGGCTACGGCGCTCGTGGCTATGTGGGCGGAGCACGCGGTTATGTAGGCGGCGCTCGCGGTTATGCCGGCGGCGCAGCTCGCGGCTATAGTGGCGGCGCGCGCAGCTATAGCGGTGGTGGCGCACGCGGTGGCGGCGGAGGCGGCTTCCATGGTGGAGGCGGCGGCCACGGCGGTGGTGGACACCGGTAAATTGCGGCTTATTGCCAGAAACCAAAAGCCCGCTCTGCTTCGGCAGGCGGGCTTTTTCGTGCGTGCGCTCGTTTCCTCGGCCCCCGTGCCGGGTTCATTGCCGTCGTCCATTCTTTACGCAAGTTTTCCTCGGCGAAGAGAGGCAATGGCGATATGATGTCAGTCAAGTTCGAGGCACGTCATGCAAGGCTCACGTCTTTATAGGCTCCTGCTCATCCCGCTGACGGCGTTGGTTCTGCCGTCTTTGCTTGCACAACAGCCCGAGGCCGCTCCCGCCGCGCAACCGCAAGCGCAGTCACAGGAACCGGCGCAGCCAGCCCCACCCGCACAACCAAAATCGCCGGCAGAAACCCCCAGCCCAACTCCGTCCAACCCGGCCCAGCCAGTCAAGAACAGCGATGGCACTTATTCGATCCGCACCATCTCGCGCCTGGTGGTGCTCGACATGGTCGTTGTGGACAATAAGGGCGCGGTCGTCAAAGATCTGTCGCGCGAGGATTTTCATGTTGAAGAATCAGGCCAGCCGCAGACCATTCTCAGCTTTGAAGCGGCTCGCAAACATATCCCCGCCCCGGAGCTCACGATCAACTCTACCGCCGACCTGGACCGCCTGGCGCCGCGCGCTCCGGTCGATATCATCCTGCTCGACGAGTTCAACACGCGCTTCGAAGACATGGCCTTCGCGCGCTATTCGCTGAAAAAATATCTTGATAAACAGCCCGACAAGCTGATCACGCCCACGATGCTGATCGCGGTCAGTCTGCAGAACTTTACCGTGTTGCACGACTATACGCAGAATAAGGAAGAGATCATATCCGCTCTCGATCATCACTTCGTGGCCTATCCCTGGCAGGTGCATCAGGGCGCCTGGGTCAGCGAGCGCTACGCCACGGCGTTTATCACGCTGAGGCGCGTGGCCGAGGCGGTCACCGGACATCAGGGCCACAAGAACATGATCTGGATCGGCCGGGGCTTTCCGCCATCGCGCATGAGCGTGCCCATCGACACGGAGAATCGCATCTTCAACGCCGTGCAGGATTGCGTCAATGTCCTGCGCGATGCGCGCATCACGCTCTACACGATTGATCCGGCGGGCGTCATGGTGGACCCTGGCAACTACGGAGGCGACCCCAGGATCGATCCCTTTGGCGGAAACTACGAGTTCAACCGGCTGGCCAAGGCAACCGGCGGCCGGACCCTTTACGGCCGCAACGATGTCGACTTGGAGATTCAGACCGCCATCCAGGATGGGGCTAACATCTATTCACTCAGCTACCGGCCGGTGAGCAACATCTCCGATCTCAACAAGTTTCGCAAAATCAATGTCACCGTAGATCGGCCGGGACTGCACGTCATCACACGCGAGGGATATTACCTGCAGGGCGGTCAGTTGCGCGTAAATGCTGAGAAGCCGTCGCGACGTCTGCTTGCGGACATCGTCTCCGCCGACTCCAGCAACATGGTTTACGACGGCGTCCCGATCGAAGTACATAGGTCGACAACCGATGCTGACTCCTTCATGGTGCACGTCGACGGCCACGGACTGGTTTGGAAACTCCCAACCGATACGGAGCCGCACCGCACCACCGAGTTGATCCTTGCCACTTCCACTTTTGACAAGAAGGGCAAAGAGTTGAAGCAGGATGCCAGGGTGATGCAATTCGCTGCTCCCGCCAACGCCGCCCCCACCGGCCGGATTTTGATCAACGTTGATGCTCCCTACCATTTGACCGATCACGATCGAAAGGCGGTGCGCATCCGGTTTACGGTTCGTATCTCGGCCACGGGACGCATCGGAACCGCCGATCTTCCGCTGGGGGACGCGGCCGGTGAGACGCCTCCGGCGAAGTAACTTGCGATGCTTGAACCGCCATCCAAGGTGCGGGCAGTTGCCCGACTCCTTTGCGGGCCCGCTAGCTAGCTGACCGGCTGACTTGCCCGCTCTGCTTCGGCAGGCGGGCTTTATGCCGGATTCGACGCCCGCATCGGCTCAAAAGCGGTCAGAATTCTCGCCAAACTACCGGGAAGAGCTTCCCTGCCTCTTCAGCGGTGAGTTGGTGGCCTAACTCGGTAGCGGCGGCAGCTAATACGGGGTCTCGACCTGCGGCCAGATCCTGCGGCGAGGGGAAAACGGTGCGGTCTGGCACGACGCCCACGCTCTCCAAACTCTTACCATCCCTCATCCGAAGATCTGCCACCGCGAAAGCCACGCCCAGAGGAACCGGATCGAATTTGCCGGCGCTGAAGAACGAAATTTCGGCTCGCATGACCATTCCCGAAGAGCGATCTCCAATTACGCGGCCCCGGCCCTCGATTTGAACGACTCGCGCAAGAACCTCCGCGGCTGAAGCCGTCTCGCTGTCAGTCAGCACAACGAGCTTTCCCGTGAAGGCTTTGTCCGCATGTTTTGATTCGACCTTCCATGTGCTGGTGTGTTTGCGCTCAAGGCGATCGCCTACAACCACTTCCCGATCGAAAAGCCGCTCGATCATCTCGGAAAGAACACTTTCGATTCCTCCTGGGTTGCCGCGCAGATCAAGGATCAGCGCCTTGTGTTTTTGCGCCATGCGAATATATTTGTCGGTCTCATCGTTCTCAAAGGTTGGGAGCTTCCAGATCATCAGATCATCTCCCAGTTCAATCACACGCGACTCAAGCAAACGGCTGTCACCTTCGGTCTGGTAAAAAGGACCAAAGTCAAGCGCGAATGCCATCTTTGACAGCTTTCTGACATGTGCGTTGGCGAGAACCTCTCGCATATTGCCATCGGGATTGCGCACGACCAAATGCGTTGCCGAGCGGGGCGCCAAAACATCAAATGCGTATTGCAGCTTCCAGGAATTCTCGTGCGTTACGCTGTATCCTTCGAGCGATAAGAGTTCATCCCCCGGCCTAATTCCCTGGGCGAAGGCATCGGAGTCCGGCTTGACGGCGGTGATATAAGGTTTGTCTCCGACGAAGCCGAACCGCCATCCATTTTCCACCGCATACGGCCTCAGTGGAGGAATGAAGAATGTGTGCGAGTCGTTGAGAGGCTCAAGCATCCAGGCGACAATGCCGTACACATCGCTCAGCGAATGGGCCGAGTCGAGGCGATCGAGCGCCGCCTTTTTCCTCGCTTTCAGATCGACGCCATGCAACTCAGGGTCGTAATAGTTATCCTGGATTGCCTGCGTCACGTATCGAATGCAATCTTCTGCGGCATCGCGCTGCCCAACGTTCAATCCCTTGTCTTTGGCTGTCGCGAACTCCGGGCGGAGAGACACAAGGAGAACAAATGCGCAAGTGAATACGCATACCGTCAGCCATCGAGCTGCAGCCTTGAAGTTTCGATCAACGCGCATGACTTTCCTTTCGCACGTCAGAAGGACCTGGGGGCAATCCCAAATCCCTCATACAGATCTTGAAGAAGTTTGTGACGCAAGAGTATCGCTGAAGTGACTTTTTGGCAAACCACCCCTCGATGCCGGCTTTGACTTCGAAGACGACTGGGCCTCAGCGCTGAAGGATTGGCCGTCCCGTTCGAGGCAGCCAGCAGGCTCAGATACCCGGCTAGTTCCGCTGTGTTCCCGCCAGCTCCACCAGGCGATCGGCGATGCGCGCGGCGGCGCCGGGGTGGGCTTGGGTGCGCGCGGCCGCGGCCATGGCAGACCTACGCGGCGGATCGTTCAGGAGGCCCGTCAGCGCAGCCAGAAGTCGCTCGGGAATCTCCAGATCCTTTTCCTCGAGCATCACGGCTGCTCCGGCCTCGACCATGGCTTCGGCATTGCGGCGCTGGTGCTCGTCGGTGGCGGCGGCAAAGGGAACCAGCACCGCGGGCTTTCCGGCGGCGGCCTCTTCGGCCACGGTGGTAGCTCCGCTGCGCGACAGGATGAGATGCGCGCGCGCGAATTCGGCGGCCATGTCGGAGAGGAATGGGCGCACCTGCCAGCGCGAGGCATCGGCGCCGCTGGCCTGGTAGGCCTCGAGAGTCGCGGCGGCGTGGCGCTCACCGCACTGGTGCAGAATCGTGAGTCCCGGCACCGCGCACAGCAGCGCCGGCATCAGCTTGGGCAGATTCGTGTTGAAGATGCGCGCACCCAGGGAGCCGCCAAAGATCAGCAGATGTGGCGCTCCGGTGGGCGCGGGAAGCGAGAAAAACTCCGAGCGCACGGGAACGCCGGTGACTTCGGCGTTGCGGAACCACCGTGCCGCGGCGGGAAAGTTGATGGCGGCTCTCTGCACGCGACGGCCCACCAGCCGGTTGGCGAGTCCGGGCATGGCATTGGGCTCGTAGATCATGGTGGGAATCTTCAGCCACAGCGCCGCAAGCATCGCCGGCCCTGAGGCGTAGCCGCCCACGCCCAGCACCGCGCCAGGCTGGAACTCGCGGATCAGGCGCTTGCATGCACCGACGCTCGCCGGCAGGCGGGAGAGCGTGCGCAGCCGCGTTGCGAACGACACGCTCTTGAGCGGGCCGATGTCGATCAGGCGCAGTGCAAATCCGGCCTCGGGCACGAGGCGCGACTCCAACCCGCGCGCCGTGCCGACCAGCAGCACTTCCGCGCCATGGCGGTCCCTCAGTTCGCGCGCCACGGCCAATGCGGGGATGATGTGCCCGCCTGTTCCGCCGCCGGCGATGAGGATTTTCAGTTGAGCCACCGTCGATCTTGTTCCCTACTCTTTTTGAGCTAGTAGCTAAAAGCTAGAGGCTAGAAGCTCGTCTCTCTCACTCCGCCTGCCGCGAAATGTTCAGCAAAATCCCGATGCTGGCCAGCGTAACGAACAGCGACGTGCCTCCGTGCGAAATCAGCGGCAAGGGAATGCCCTTGTTGGGAACCAGCGACAGGACCACGCTGATGTTGAAGAAGGCCTGCAACAGAATCGATGTCGTGATGCCGAACGCAACCAGCCGCGCAAAGGGATCGGTGCAGCGGAAGGCGGTGCGCAGCCCGCGCGCGCCGAACACAGCAAACAGAATCACGATAAACATGGCGCCGGCGAACCCGAGTTCTTCGCCGATGTTGGCGAAGATGAAATCCGTCGCGGCTTCCGGCAGATAAAACAGCTTCTGCATGCCTTCCATGTAGCCGCGGCCCGTCAATCCACCGGTTCCCACGGCAATGAGCGACTGGTAGATGTGGTAGCCGGCGCCTTGCGGATCGGCTTCGGGGTTGAGGAAGACCAGCATGCGCGCCCGCCGCCATGGAACCCAGAACAGCAGCGCCGCCAGGGCCGGCAGTGCCGCGCAACACGCGCCGAAGAAAACCTTCCACTCCATGCCCGCCAGCACCAGCATCATGGCGGTGACGCCGGCCAGCACCAGGGCCGTTCCCAGGTCGGGCTGGACAACGATCAGAAGGATAAATACGAAGGGAATAATCGCAGCGGGCGCGAGCGTGCGTCCCCACTTCTGCATGGCGTTCAGCCGTGTGTGCAGGAACCATGCCAGAAAGAACACCAGTACGGGTTTGGCGATTTCAGATGGCTGCAAGGTGAAGAAATCGCCGAAGCGGATCCAGCGATGCGTGTGGTGCGAGCCCGGCATGAGAAACACCAGCACCAGCAGCACCGTGGTCACGCACAGGGCGGGATAAATGAAACGCGGGGAGTTGTAGTAGCTGATGTGCACGTGCATGAGCACGAGCAGGGCCAGCACTCCCGCCGCGGCCCAGATGGCTTGCGTGAAAATGAACGTATAGGCTGAGTGGTAGCGCTCCTGATCGACAACCGCCGATGCGGAGAAGACCATGACCAGCCCGGTGACCACCAGCACCATGGTGGTGAAGAACAGCCACTTGTCCACTCCCACTCGCTTCGCCATAAACCCCTACGCGTTTCGCGCCTTCCAGTCGCGCCGTTCGCACACCAGGTGCTTGAATTCGCGGCCGCGTTGCTCGTAATTCTCAAACTGGTCGTAGCTGGAGCAGGCCGGCGCCAGCAGCACCACGTCGCCGGGTTTGGCCGCCGTGGCCGCCGCGTTCACCGCGTTGGCCAACGTCTCGCAGGAGCGGATGGGAACCACCCCGCGCAACTCGGATTCGATTTTGGCCGCCGCCGCGCCGATGGTGTAAATGGCGCGCACGCGCTCGCGCAGCAGGGCGGCAAGCGGAGTATACGGAGCGCCCTTGTCTTTGCCGCCGAGAATCAGGTGAATGCAGCCGGGAAACGCGGCCACAGCTTTTTCGGTCGCATCCACGTTGGTGGCCTTGGAATCGTTGTAGAACTCCACGCCGTTGATCGTATCCACGTATTCCAGGCGATGCTCCACGGCTCTAAAATCTTCAATCGCCCGGGCGATCACGCCAGGCTGCACGCCGGCCAAACGCACCGCGCACACGGCCGCCAGAACGTTTTCCACGTTGTGTTCGCCCTTGAGCGGAATCTTCGCGAGCGGCAGAATGGTTTCCGTGGCGGCGTCCGGAGCGGCGCGATAAACCACGTTGCCGCCCTCCGCCCACGCGCCCTGCGCCACGGAATGCTTCGCCGAGAACCAGAAGACCGGCGCATGCGAGCGCGCCGCTGCTTCGGCCGTGCGCGGGTTGTCGGCATTCAGGACTGCGAAGTCGCTCGCATCCTGCGCGGCAAAGATGTGCTCCTTGGCCAGCGCGTAATTCTCAAACGTGCCGTGCCGGTCGAGATGATCGGGCGTGATATTGAGAATCACCGCAATCTTCGGGCGAAACCTTTCCGTACTCTCGAGTTGAAAGCTCGAAACCTCCAGCACAGACCACGTGCTTTCGGTGGCTTCGTCAATCAGGCCCACCACCGGCACGCCGATGTTGCCGGCAACCAGCGTCGGCAGCCCCGATGCCTTCAGGATTTCTCCGGCCAGCGCCGTGGTGGTGGTCTTGCCGTTGGAGCCGGTAATGGCGAGAATCTTGCCTTTCAAAAAACGCGCGGCTAATTCGAGCTCGCCGATCACAGGGCGGCCAAAGTTGCGGGCCTGCACCAGTTCGGGCGTATCCAGCGGCACGCCGGGGCTGACCACGATCAGGTCCTGGCGGCGGAAGGTCAACAGGCCATGGCCGCCGGCCTCCACCATGATGCCCTCGTCCAGCAGCGCCGGAATCTCCCTGGCCAGCGATTCGGCCGAGCGAATATCGGAAACCGTCACCTGCGCGCCCTGCCTGCGCAAAAACAACGCCGCGGCAAGCCCGGACTTCCCCAGGCCCACCACCAGAACTTTTTTGCCTTTCAGTTCCATCGTTTCCACTCGTCCTCAGGCTGGCGCGACAACTCCATTGTGCACCGCTGACACCTCGCCGTGCGCCGTGTTTAGCGCAATTTCAGGGTGGTGAGTGCAAACAATGCAAACACCAGGGCGCCGATCCAGAAGCGCACGATAACCTTGGACTCGCTCCACCCCATCTGCTCGAAGTGGTGGTGCAGCGGCGCCATCTTGAAGATCCGCTTTCCATTGCGCAGCTTGTAGCTGCCCACCTGCAGGATGACCGAAACCGCCTCAAGGATGAAGATGCCACCGATGAATGGCAGCAGCAGTTCCTGCCGGATAACGATGGCCACGGTGCCGATGGCGCCGCCCAGCGCCAGCGAGCCCACGTCGCCCATGAAGATTTCGGCCGGGTGCGCGTTGTACCAGAGAAAGCCGATGGACGCGCCGACCATGGACCCGCAAAACACCGTCAATTCGCCCACTCGCGGCAGATACTGGAGTTCCAGGTAGTCGGCAAAGACCACGTTGCCACTGACATAAGTGAGCACCGCCAGTGCGCCCGCGGCGATAATGGTGCAGCCGATGGCCAGGCCGTCAAGCCCGTCGGTCAGGTTGACCGCGTTCGACGAGCCCACCAGCACCAGCACCACCCAGAGCACAAACGGGACGAATGCAAGCAAAGCCAGATGCGGAATCGTACTCGGCCATGCGTGCCACAGCAGATCGGGCCGCAGGCTCTTGATAAACGGCACGGAAAGCCGCGTGGAAAACATCTTGAGCCGATCCAGGAGCACGAGCGGCGCGGCTACCAACGCGCCGGCCAGCCCTTGCCACAGCAGCTTGGCCCGCACCGTCAATCCCTTGCTGCGCCGCTGCACCACTTTGATGTAGTCGTCGGCAAAGCCGATGGCGCCGAAGGCCAGCGTGGAGAAGACCGTGATCCACACCAGCAGATTCGCCGGGTCGGACCACAGCACCGTGGGCAGCAGAATGGCGATGATGATGAGTACGCCGCCCATGGTGGGCGTGCCCGTCTTCTTCAGATGCGACTGCGGCCCGTCGTCGCGCACATATTGGCCGATCTGGAACTCCCTCAGCTTCTCGATCACCCAGGGCCCGATGAAGAGCGCGATCAGCAGCGCCGTAAGCGTGGCAAACGCGGTGCGAAACGTGAGGTAGCGGAAGATCCGGAACGCGTGAAAAAACGGAAACAGCTTTTCGTAAAGCAGCCAGTAAAGCAAGTTGCCTCCACTGCCGGTTTGAGGCTGAGTTTCAGGATGATTCTACAGGGAGGGGGTTGGCGGGAGGCGAGACAGGCCGGCATCAGGCCGCTCTCCGGGGAGATTGCGACCTGCGCCTCGTCGCAAAGCGGCTGTGCAACAGCAATTCTCTTGGCAGTTCGGTATATATGTGATATATACAATTCATGGGCGAGAAAGACCCCCTTGCGGCTTGCATTGGTTTCGACTGGGATGAGGAAAATGCCGTCAAGAACTGGGAGCGCCATCGGGTCACTCCCGAGGAAGCCGAAGACGTCTTCTTCCGCGATACGTTTGTGATGCGATCCGATCCAGCGCACTCGAAGCGAGAAAAACGTTATTGGGCACTCGGAAAGTCAGCGAACAACCGCAGGCTCTTTGTGGCATTTACGATTCGGAGGAAACTCATTCGAGTCATTTCGGCGCGAGATATGAACCGACGAGAAATCGAGGACTACGAGCGTTATGAAGAAACCGATTCCTAAGTTCAAGAACGAAGCCGAGGAGTTCGAGTTCTGGTCTTCGACCGGGCCGGGAGCAGACTCGACCAAGTACATTGACTGGTCTCAGGCCAAGCGTGCGAAATTTCCCAACCTTCGGCCTACGCTGCGCACCATCTCCGTGCGATTGCCCGTGGCAATGATTGAGGACCTCAAAGTTCTGGCCAACCAGCGCGATGTGCCTTATCAATCCCTGCTCAAGGTGTTTCTCGCCGAACGGTTGGAGGCGGAGCGGCGGTTGAAGCGGGCTGGATAGGAGATTTCCTTTGTAAAAAGGTCAGCCTCCAGCTAAAAGCTGACAGCTAATAGCTGAAGGCTGCTTTTCTCACCGCGTCTTCGCCACTTCCTCCACCGTTACCGGATCGAGGAACGGCATCTGCGCGCGAAGTTGCTTGCCCACGATCTCGACGGGGTGCTTGGCTTCGGCCTCGCGGAAGGCGAGGAACTCCTTCTTGCCGCTGTTCTGGTCGGTGAGGAACTTCCTGGCGAACGTCCCGTCCTGAATTTCCGCGAGAATCTGCTTCATCGCCGTACGGCTTTCTGCGTTAATCACGCGCGGACCGCTCACGTAATCGCCATATTCCGCCGTGTCGCTGATCGAGTAGCGCATGTAAGCCAGGCCGCCGCGATAAATCAGGTCAACGATGAGCTTGAGCTCGTGCAGCACCTCAAAGTAGGCGCTCTCGGGCTGATAGCCGGCCTCAACCAGCGTTTCATATCCCGCCTTGATGAGCGCGCTCACGCCGCCGCACAAGACTGCCTGCTCGCCGAAGAGATCCGTCTCGGTTTCTTCCTTGAACGTCGTCTCCAGCACTCCGGCGCGCGTGCCGCCGATGCCCTTCAGGTAGCTGAGGCAGAGCGCATGCGCGTTGCCGGTCGCGTCCTGATGGACCGCGATGAGACAGGGTACGCCGCCGCCTTCGGTAAAGACCTCGCGCACGCGATGCCCCGGCGCCTTGGGCGCGGCCATGCCCACATCGATGCCCGCTGCAGGCACGATGGTCTTGAAGTGAATGTTGAATCCGTGCGCAAACATCAGCAGCGTGCCCGGCTTGATGTTGGGGCCAATCTCGTCCGCATAAAGTTTGGCCGCGGTCTGGTCGGGGACCAGAACCATCACCACATCCGCCCACTTCACGGCGTCTGCAACCGTTGCCACTTCGAGGCCGGCCTTTTGCGCCTTGGCAATCGATTTGGAGTTTGCCGCCAGGCCCACCTTCACCTGCACGCCCGAATCCTTGAGGTTGAGAGCGTGCGCGTGGCCCTGCGAGCCGTAACCGATGATGGCCACTTTTTTGCCCTGGATCAGGCTGAGGTCGGCATCGTGATCGTAATAAGTCTTTGCCATGATTTTTCCGATTTTCCTTTGCTTGATTTTTCAATTTTGCTCGGCCCATATTCCGGCCGCAATTTTGCGCTTTACGCGGGCTCGCTCGCCACGCTGTCCTCTTCCGCGGCTGCGCTGACTTCTGCCCCGTTCGCGCCCACGCCCATGGCTTTCACAACGCTGCTCAAATGGTGCCCGCGGCGCATGGTCATTTTGCCGCTGCGGCAGATCTCCAGGATGCGCCCTTCGTCTTCGCGCAGCACTTCGATCAGGCCTTCGATCTTGCTCTCCACTCCGGTCATTTCGATCATCAGCGATTCCGAAGTGAGATCGACGATGCGGGCGCGGAAGACCTCGACCAGGTCGAATATTTGCGCGCGGTTCTGCGGATTGGC
>JBEKIE010000004.1:0-126439 GCA_050011915.1 Occallatibacter sp. | reverse complement strand
GCGGTCCGCGAGACGTGGAAGACGAAGATGACTCCAGTCTGCGCGGGGATTTGTCCGGGGCCAAGCGACTTCGAAGCGGCCTGGCGGAAAGCGCTGCACGATGGATGGATTGCCGACAGCGTTTATGGCAAGGGTGTTGTGATAGGCGTGGAGGGCGCGAAGCTGAGCAGCAAGGTTCCCGCGCCCACGCCCAAGGATTCAATCGAAATCATCTTTCGTCCCGACCCCAATGTCTACGACGGCCGCTTCGCCAACGTGGGCTGGCTGCAGGAGCTTCCCAAGCCGGTCACCAGCCTGAGCTGGGACAACGCCGCCATCGTTTCCGGAGCCACGCTCACCAAATGGAATCTCGAAGAAGACGACATTATCGAGATCACCGTCGGCAACGGCCGCGTCAAAGCGCCGGTGATTGTTGCGCCTGGGGCACCCGATAACTCCGTCACCGTTTATCTCGGCTATGGCCGTGAAGTGGGCCGCGTGGCCGGCGGCGCAGGATTCAACGCCTATCTGATTCGCAACACATGGGCGCCGTTCTACGCGACCGGCTCGGTGAAGAAGGTCGACGGCAAGTGGGGCACCGCGATTACCAAGAGCCACTTCCAGGATCAACGCGGCAAGACCTTCGGTCAGCAGGGCAACGGCAACAATTCGCTCGAAGCCGACGAGGCGATCAGCGAGCGTGGCATCATCCGCTACGCTACTCTGGACGAATTTAGGGCCAATCCGAATTTTGCGCATGAGGGCGAAGGACGCGAGACGCCGTTGAACGACACGTCGTTGTTCCCCAACTGGGAGTACAACGAGGCCAACGCCTGGGCCATGTCCATCGACATGAACAGTTGTACGGGATGCAACGCCTGCATCGTGAGCTGTTATGCCGAAAACAACATTGCCGTGGTAGGCAAGCAGCAGGTGCGCATTGGCCGCAACATGCAGTGGCTGCGCATCGACACCTATTTCGAGGGCGACCTTGCCGCGCCGCGCGCGCACTTCCAGCCGATGGCCTGCCAGCACTGCGAAAACGCGCCCTGCGAGCAGGTTTGCCCGGTGGGCGCTACCGTGCACACGCCGGAAGGCCTGAACACCATGGTCTATAACCGCTGCGTGGGCACCCGCTATTGCTCCAACAACTGCCCCTACAAGGTGCGGCGGTTCAACTTCCTGCTCTATAGCGATTACGAAACCGAAAGTTTGAAATTGATGCGCAACCCCGACGTGAGCGTGCGCTCGCGCGGCGTGATGGAGAAGTGCAGCTACTGCATCCAGCGCATCTCGTCGGCCAAGATCGAGGCCGACAAGGAGAATCGCAATATTCGCGACGGCGAAATCGTGACCGCCTGCCAGCAGGCCTGCCCCGCGAGCGCGATTACCTTCGGCAACAAGAACGACAAGGACAGCCGTGTGGCCAAACTGCGCACGCAGCAGCGCAGCTACCAGGTCATTGCCGACATTAATACGCGACCGCGCACCACGTACGTGGCCGAAGTTTTGAATCTGAACCAGGAATTGGAAGAGACGCCGGTGGAAAGAACAGGGACCTAGGGACCAAGAGAACAAGAAGACAGGGACTAGCGAAGTAGGGAGCAAGGGAACAAAGACGGACCATGGCGACCAAAGAAGTAAAACCCGCTGACCATTGGGTCGATCCCGCAACCGGCGAATACCGCGTCATCGCGCCTGGGCAGAGCTTCCGGTCGATCACCGAGAAGATCGTGCGCATCGTGCTCACGCCGCACACGCCGATGGGCTGGTTTGGCCTGTTCACCATGGCTGGCGGCGGGGCCACCATGCTCATGGTGGCGCTCACCTGGCTGTTCCTCAAGGGCGTGGGTATCTGGGCCATTACGCAACCCGTGGCGTGGGGATTTGCGATCATCAATTTCGTCTGGTGGATCGGCATCGGCCACGCCGGGACGCTGATCTCGGCGATTCTGCTGCTCTTCAAGCAGGGCTGGCGCAACGCAATCAGCCGCTTTGCCGAGGCCATGACCATCTTCGCCGTGGCCTGCGCCGGGTTGTTCCCCGTGATTCACGTGGGCCGTCCCTGGCTGGGTTACTGGCTGCTGCCGTTGCCCTTCACCATGAACGTGTGGCCGCAGTTCCGTTCCCCGCTGATGTGGGACGTGTTCGCGGTCTCCACCTACGCAACCATTTCCGTGGTCTTCTGGTACATCGGCATGGTGCCCGATCTGGCCACCTTCCGCGATCGCGCGCAATCCAGGTTCGCGCAGTATTTTTACGGACTCCTGAGCGTGGGCTGGCGCGGTTCGGTGCGCCACTGGATGCGCTACGAAACGGCCTCGCTGCTGCTGGCGGGCCTGGCCACGCCGCTGGTGCTTTCGGTGCACACGGTCATCAGCTTCGATTTCGCAGTAGCGGTTCTGCCCGGCTGGCACACCACCATCTTCCCGCCTTACTTTGTCGCCGGAGCTATTTATTCAGGTTTTGCCATGGTGCTCACGCTGGCCATTCCGCTGCGCAAGTTCTATCACCTGGAGTCGCTAGTGACGGAGCGACACATCGACAACATGGGCAAGGTGATGCTGGTGACCGGCTTCATCGTGGCGTACGGCTACGGCATGGAAGCCTTCATGGCCTGGTACTCGGCCGATCACTGGGAGGCATTCGCGTTCTGGAATAGGGCCTTCGGTCCCATGGGCTGGTCCTATTGGGTGTTGATCACCTGCAATCTACTTATTCCTCTTACCACGCTGTGGTCGCGCAAGCTGAGGACCAACATCGCGTACATGTTCTTCATTTCGATCGTCGTGAACACGGGCATGTGGTTTGAGCGTTTCGTTATCGTCGTCACCAGCCTCTACCGCGACTTTTTGCCGTCGTCCTGGGGAACCTATCGCGCGACCAAGTGGGACTACGCGACTTTCGTGGGCACGCTCGGCTTCTTCACGGTCCTGTTCCTGTTGTTTGTGCGCTTCCTGCCCATGATTCCCATGAACGAAATTCGCATGATTCTACCTCAGGCCAAAATCAAGCCCAAGGCCACTGTGGAGGCGGGAGACTGATATGCCTGCACGCGAGGGAGTGTACGGCCTTCTGGCCGAATTCGAGACGCCGGGCGATCTGGTGAGAGCCGCGCAGCAAGCGCGCCAGGACGGCTGGCGGCGCATGGACTGCTATACGCCCTATCCCGTGGAAGAAGCGGCGGAAGCCATCGGTTTCCATCGCAACAAGGTGCCGCTGTTGACTCTGATCGGCGGCCTGATGGGCGGCACCGCTATGTTTCTGCTCCAGGTCTGGATCTCGGTGCTTGCTTATCCGCTCAACATCGCGGGGCGGCCGATGTATTCGTGGCCGGCCTTCATTGTGCCCACCTACGAGTGGACCATTCTCTGGGCCGGCCTTTCGGCGGCCTTCGGCATGCTGGCGCTGAACGGACTGCCGGCGCTCTATCACCCGCTGTTCAACGCGCCCAACTTCCGTGACGGCGCGACAACCGACAAGTTTTTCCTCTGCCTTGAGGCGCTCGACCCCAAGTTCGATCGCGCTGAGACCAAGGCGTATCTGGAAAAGTTCAAGCCGAATTCGGTTGTGGAGGTGGAGTACTGATGAGCCACCTCAAAAACAGGGAACAGGGAACAGGGAACAGGGAGCAAGGGAGCAAGGGAGCAAAGGAGCGAGGGACTCCGTGCCCCATCCTTTCGCGCACTTGGCGAAGGGATGGGAGACCAGCTCTCCTCGCAGCATTTGCCGGCCTCATGCTGCTTGCCGGCTGCCGCCAGGACATGCAGGATCAGCCCAAGATGCAGCCGCAGCGCGGCTCCGACTTCTTTGCCGACCATCGCGGCGCGCGACCCCAGGTTCTGGACACCGTGGCCCGCGGCCAGCTTCACGAAGACACGTACTTCTACACCGGCGTGGTGCAGGGGCCGAATGGCTACCGCCAGGAAGTCGATGCGATGCCGTCCGAGATTCCGGTCACCCTGGAAGTGCTCAAGCGCGGCCAGGAACGCTTCAATGTGTACTGCACGCCGTGCCACTCGCGGGTGGGCAACGGGCTGGGCGAGATTGTGCAGCGCGGCTTCAAGCCCGCGGGCAATCTGCACGACCAGGTGCGCCTGTCGCAGCCCCTTTCGCACTACTTTTACGTGATGACGCACGGCTACGGTGCGATGCCTGACTACTCGGCGCAACTGGCGCCCGCCGATCGCTGGGCCGTCGCTGCGTACATCCGAGCGCTGCAGCTCAGCCAGGCGGCCACGGTCAAGGACGTGCCGTCGGGCATCCAGATCAGAAATTTGAAAGACCTCGCGACCGGTGAAGGGCATCCGGAGTATGCCGAGCCCTGGCCCATGCCATCGACGGCGGTCCAGGCGTACAAGCCTATCGCCAGCCAGGGAACGCCGGGCATGGCTCCGGCGTATCCCGGCGACCCTGCGATTTCGATTCCAAAAACAGGGAGCAAGTGAGCAAGTGAGCAAGGGAGCAAGGGAGCAAGGGAGCGAAAAGCAGGGACGGGGAAACAAGGGAGCAAGGGAGCGAAAAGCAGGGACGGGGAAACAAGGGAGCAAGGGAGCGAAAAGCAGGGACGGGGAAACAAGGGAGCAAGGGAGCGAAAAGCAGGGACGAGGAAACAAGAAGGAAGGCGCCGAGGGATTAGGGCAGCAAGGAAACAGGACGAACGCACATGGACATGAGTCACAACCCGCACACGAAGCAACTTCCCGCGGAGCTCGGCGCGCCGGCTTTTGTCGATGCCTGGAAGTCTCGCGCGCTCGTGGCCGGAGCAATCTTCGCCGTGATCGCCGTGATTCTGGGATTTCTGGGACAGGCGCAGGACGGTCTGGGCTGGGACCACTTGCTGCGCGCGTGGACGCTCGGCACCATGCTGACCTGGGGCCTTGCCGTGGGTGGACTGGCTCTGCTGATGGTGCAGTACTGCTCCGGCGGCAAGTGGGGGCTCCTGCTTCGCCGTCCGCTCGAAGCCCTCAGCCGCACCCTGCCGGTCATCTTCGTCTACTGGCTGGTGATCGCGATCTTCATGAAGCGGCTCTACCTGTGGGCGCAATTCGCTACCGCCGCAGACACCGCGACGGCCCTCAAGAATGGCGTCCTGAGTGAAATCCAGGCGCACTGCATCGACTTCAAGCGCCCCATGCTGAATGCGGACATGTTTTGGGGAGTGAGTTTGCTCTGCTTCGCGATATGGGCCTACTACGCGTGGCAGCTCAACACGCTTGCCTACCGGCGCGAATCCGACGTGGCAGAGAACACGCCCTACTGGATCAAGAAATTCGAGAACGTCAGCGGACCCGGCATCCTCATCTACTCCATCACCATGACGGCGTGCGCCATCTACTGGGTCATGTCGATGGATGTGACCTGGTTCTCCTCGGTCTACGGCCTTCTGTTCCTCGTCGGCCAGGGATACCTGGTGCTGGCCTTCTCGATCATCGTTGCGATTTCGCTTTCCAAGGCGGAGCCGTTCAAGACCATTCTGCGCCAGACCGAGCAGCACGACCTGGGCAAGCTCGCCTTTGCCTTCGTCATGCTCAACATCTATCTGAACTTCGGCCAGTTCCTCATCATCTGGTCCGGCAACCTGCCCGGCGAGATCAACTGGTACCTCGATCGCATCCGCGGCAGCTGGGGCATCATCATCACCCTCGACTTCATCTTCCACTGGGTGATTCCCTTCAGCATGCTGCTGTCGCGCGACCTCAAGCGCAACAAGAAGCGCCTGCTCCGCGTCTGCCAGTGGATGGTTTTCGCGCGCGCCTTCGACATGTTCTGGCTGATCGAGCCCAACTTCAAGGACGCGGCGCGCAATCTCCACTTCAGCTGGGGAATTCTCGAATACATTGCAGTGCCGGCTGCGCTGTTCTGCTTCTGGCTGGCCTACTACTGCACCGTCCTCAGAAAGCGGCCGCTGGTGCAGGTGAACGATCCGCATCTGGCGGAGATTCTGGAGCCCGAACATGGCATCGCATAACGAACCGGGGCACAACGAACACGGCGGCCACGGGCCAGAGAAGGTCGACGCCTCGCTGGGTTATGAGGCGAGCGACGTTGGCGTCACGGGCATTGTGGTCTTTCTCACGGCGCTGTTCATCTTTGTCGCGGTCGCCGGAGTGCTCTGCTACGGCATCGGCAAGGTGATCAACGCCCGCATGAACAAGGAAGACGGCCCCAACAGCAAGTGGACGAAGACCGTCGACGTGCGCCAGCTCGGCAACATGCCGTCGAGCCCCGAGCTGCAGAACAAGATGGCGGAGATTACCCAGGCCTTCCCGACACCACGGATTCAGACCGACGATGGCAATCAGGACGTGGCCGACCTGCACGCGCGCGAGGATCTGCTGCTCTCGAACTACACCTGGGCCGACGAGTCGAAGGGCACGGTGCGGATTCCCATCGACCGCGCGATGGAGCTGATTGCGCAACGGGGATTGCCCGTGGCTCCTGCCGTTACGACACAGGCGCCGATGGCCGGCGACAGC
This sequence comes from Occallatibacter sp., assembly GCA_050011915.1. Taxonomy (GTDB): domain Bacteria; phylum Acidobacteriota; class Terriglobia; order Terriglobales; family Acidobacteriaceae; genus Telmatobacter. The sequence goes on along the minus strand of JBEKIE010000004.1, from coordinate 119,981 downwards.
ACGCCGACGGTCGACATGCCGCTGACCAATGGCTTTGCACGCACGGCGTTTGAGCAGGAAGAAGCGGCGCAGGAAGAGACGACAAAGACCGAGCAAGCGGCGCAGAAATAGGGACTGGGGACTAAGGGACTAAGAAGACGAGGAGTGAAGGAGCTGTGGTGGAGAACTTGAAGCTGGCGAATGACAACCGCAGATCCTTCGACTCCGTTTGCCGCACAAAACGCGGCAAACTCCGCTCAGGATGACAAGGCATTGCTGACGCGGACTGAGAACTGAGGGCTGAGAACTGAGAACTACCGGAAGGGCCGGAGAAAGGGGAATCATGAGCTACGCAGTCGGATGCGCAAGATACGCGAAGCGTGCCACACTGATTGGCGCCGCAATGATTCTCTGCCTGTCGGCCGCGCCGCTCGTTTCCGCGCAGGTTTCAAGTTACGGCGACAAGCAAACGGGCCAGCCGAATGACCAGCCACCGTCGATCCTCAACGGCGTCGGCATCGCGCAGCATCTCAACACGCAGTTGCCGCTCAACCTCACGTTTACCGACGATGCGGGCAAGCAGGTGGCGCTCGCGAGCTACTTCGGCAAGAAGCCGGCCATCCTGGCGCTGGTTTACTACCAGTGCCCCATGCTTTGCTCCGAGGAGTTGAACGGCCTGACCAGCGCCTTGCAAATGGTGCGCTACCTTCCCGGCAAAGACTTCAACATCATCGTGGTCAGCATCGATCCCAGCGAGGGCACGGATCTGGCCGCGGCCAAGAAGCGCACTTATCTCAAGCGCTACGGCAGGCCTGAAACCGCCAGCGGCTGGCATTTTCTCACCGGTACGCAGCCCAATATTGATGCGCTCACCAAGGCCGTTGGTTTCGGCTACGTCAAAATCCCCGGGCCCGACGGCAAGCTCACGCAGTTCGCGCATGCCAGCTCGATCCAGATCGTCACCCCGGAGGGCAAGCTGGCCCAGTACTACATGGGAGTCGAATACTCGCCCAAGGATCTTCTGCTGGGCCTCGACGAAGCTTCGGCAAATCGCATCGGATCACCGGTGGACAACATTCTTACTTATTGCTACCACTACAACCCCGAATCCAACAGGCACGATCTGATCATTGCGCGGGTGGTGCAGCTTGGAGGCTTAATCACAGTCGTGCTTTTGGGTGGTTTCATGCTGATCATGTTCCGCAAAGACTTCAAGCACGCGCACGATTGTGCGAACTTGCATCACGGGACAGCAAAAAAGGTGAACGGATAACGGAATGGACCATATCAGCCCAGTACTTTGGCAATTTCTCCAGAAGTGGTTGGAGCACTTCGCGCTCTTTCCGCCTGAGGCATCGACGGTTGCGCCTGAGTCGGACGCGCTCTTTTTCTTCATGGTCCTGGTAAGCCTGATCGGGTTGACGATTGTTGTATTGCTGATTGTGGGCTTCTCCATCCTGTACAGCAAGGAGCGGCATCCGCAGGCCGTGCAGATCGAAGGCTCCACGATCCTTGAAGCCACTTGGACGATCATTCCGCTGGGTCTCTTTCTGGTGATGTTCGTGTGGGGCGCATTGCTCTATTTCCGCATCTACACGCCGCCGGCCAACGCCATGAACATTTACGTAGTCGGCAAGCAATGGATGTGGAAGGCCGAGCATCCCGGAGGCCAGCACGAGATCAACGCCCTGCACGTGCCCATGGGCCGTCCCATCCAGATCACGCTCATCTCGCAGGACGTGTTCCACAGCTTTTCGATTCCCGCGTTCCGCGTCAAGCGCGAAGCCATTCCGGGCCGCTACACCACGGTATGGTTTGAAGCCACTGCGACAGGAACCTATCACCTCTTTTGCACTCAGTACTGCGGTACCAACCACTCGCAGATGATCGGCGACGTGATCGTGATGACGCCCGAAGACTACAAGAAGTGGCTGGAGAGCTCGACCAGCGGCAACTCGCTGGCGCAGAATGGCGAACGCCTGTTTGCGAGCCTCAGCTGCAACGCCTGCCACAACGCGCGGCCCGACGCGCGCGGTCCGAGCCTGGCCAATGTCTATAACGCGAAGCTCACGCTTTCGAGCGGCCAGGCCATCAATGTCGACGATGCATATTTGCGCGATGCCATCCTGAATCCGTCGCAGCACACAACCCAGGGCTACGCGCCCATTATGCCTACCTACCAGGGGCAGATCAGCGAAGAAGGCGTGATCGCCCTGGTGGAGTACATCAAGAATCTCGATTCCGACTATCGCGTGCAGCAAACGCTGAATACCACCGACCTGCTCCCCGATAGCGAGGGCGGTAAAGCGACGCCGGCTGCAAAAGGACCAGCGACGCAGAAGGGGGCGAATCCATGAGCGAAGCCACCATCGTCAGTCTTCCGGATCAATCCACGGCCAGGATTCCCAAGATGAACTTCCTGACCAAGGAGAACGGCCTACTCAGCTGGCTGCTTACGGGCGACCATAAGCGGATCGCCACGTTGTATCTGATTTCAATTACGTTCTTCTTTTTCATCGGCGGCGCTTTGGCCGGCCTCATCCGCCTGGAGTTGCTGACGCCGCAGACCAGCCTGATGGCTGCCGACACCTACAACAAGGTGTTCACCATGCACGGCATCATCATGATTTTCTTCTTCCTGGTGCCGTCGGTGCCGGCAACTCTGGGCAATTTCCTGATCCCCATGATGATCGGGGCCAAGGACCTGGCGCTGCCCAAGGTCAACCTGCTGAGCTGGTACCTCTACATCATCGGCGGAGCCATGGGCGTTTACGTGATGGCCAGCGGGGGCGTGGACACGGGCTGGACCTTTACCACGCCGCTCTCAACGCATTACGTGAACACGCATGTCATCTCCACGGCGATGGCCGCGTTCGTTGCCGGCTTCAGCTCGGTCTTCACGGGGCTGAATTTCATCGTCACCATCCACAAGATGCGCTGCCCGGGCATGACCTGGTTCCGGCTGCCGCTCTTCGTGTGGTCGAACTACGCGGCCTCGATCCTCATGGTGCTGGGCACGCCGGTTCTGGCCATCACGCTGGTGCTGGTCATCCTGGAACGCACGGTCGGCATCGGCGTATTCGACCCGGCCAAAGGCGGCGACCCGATTCTCTTCCAGCATTTGTTCTGGTTCTACTCGCACCCCGCCGTCTACATCATGATTCTGCCCGGCATGGGCGTCATCTCCGAGGTGATCTCGACCTTCAGCCGCAAGCGCGTCTTCGGCTACACGGCGGTTGCGTTCTCCTCGGTGGCCATCGCTGTCTTCGGCTTCTTCGTTTGGGCCCACCACATGTTCATCATGGGCATCTCCAACTACGCGGCGCTCATCTTCTCGCTGCTCACCATGCTGGTCGCCGTGCCCTCGGCCATCAAGATCTTCAACTGGGCCTTCACGCTCTATAAGGGTTCCATCACCTTTGAGACGCCGATGCTCTACGCCTTCGGCTTCATGGGGCTGTTCACCATCGGCGGGCTGACCGGCGTGTTCCTCGGGACAACGGGTACCGACATTCACCTGACGGAGACGTATTTCATCGTCGCTCACTTCCATTTTGTGATGGTCGGCGGCATGTTGATGGCCTTCCTTTCCGGCATTCACTTCTGGTGGCCCAAATGGACCGGCCGCATGTATCCGGAGAAGATCTCGCAGCTCGCCGCCGCGGTCACGTTTGTCGGCTTCAACTTCACCTTCTTCCCGCAATTCATCCTTGGCATGCTGGGCATGCCGAGGCGTTACGCTGCCTACCCGCCAGAGTTCCAGGCGTTGAATGTGTTTTCGACTGCGGGCGCGAGCATTCTTGGCGTGGGCTATTTGCTGCCCATCCTTTACCTCACCTGGTCGCTCAAATACGGCGAAATCGCGGGCAACAATCCCTGGCAGGCTACGGGGCTCGAATGGCAGACGCAGTCGCCGCCGCTGACCGAGAACTTCCCTGAGATTCCCATCATGGATCACGAAGCCTACGACTACGAGTGGCTCGAGAAGATGCAGGAGAAGGAGGTGGCGAGTGTCGGATAGCACCGCAATCGCGAACGGCGCGCAGGCGGAAGCGCATCACGAGCATCCGCCGTATCAGCGCCATCACTTCGAGACCGTCGACCAGCAGTTTGACGCCACCAACTTCGCCATGTGGATCTTCCTGCTCACCGAAGTCATGTTCTTCGGCGGCCTCTTCACCGCCTACCTGATCATGCGCAACTGGTACTATCAGGCGTTCGTCGAGGGGTCGCACCAGTTGAGCATCTTCTGGGGCACCGCCAATACCGCGGTCCTCATCTGCTCCAGCTTCACCATGGCCATGAGCGTGTGGTCGGCGGAAGTGCGGCGCAAAAAATCGCTGCTGGTTTATCTCACCCTCACGATCGTCTTCGGTCTGGCATTTTTGGGCATCAAGGGCATCGAGTGGCACGAGAAGTATGTGAAGCACCACGTCCCAGGCATGCACTACAGCGTGCAGTCGTTCGTCGATCCTGCATCGGACGTCGAGGTCCATAAGCAGTATCCCGACGACAAGCCGCTCCAGGGCGACATGGCGCAAAAGACCGAGGAGTATTTCTTCCTCTACTTCGCCATGACCGGCATGCACGCGCTGCACATGGTGATTGGCGTCGGCATTCTCGTCTTCATGGTCTTTCGCGCCAAATCCGGAGCTTACACCACGGGTCACGTCACATTTGTCGAGAACTTCGGCCTCTACTGGCACTTTGTCGACATTATCTGGATCTATCTCTTCGCCCTGCTGTATCTGATTAGCAGGCATTGACGAGAGACAGCGGAGTTAGCGGAGCTAGCGGGGCTAGCGGAGTTAGACCGGCGGCGGGAGGAGAAGTGACATGAGCGAGGAACGCGAACAGGAACAACACGAACACGAACACCACATCGTAAGCCCCGTGACTTACATGATCATTCTCCTCGCGCTGTTGGTGGGCACGGCGCTTACGGTAATCGCTTCTTTCATCGACCTTGGCGAGTGGCATATCGCCCCCGGCCTCACGCTGTTCTGGAATCCGGTGGTCGCGCTGGCCATCGCCACCACGAAGATGATGCTGGTGGTGCTGTTCTTCATGCACGTCAAGTACAGCACCAAGCTGACCAAGCTTACCGTGGCTGCGGGATTCTTCACGTTCCTGGTGCTGGTGGGCATGACGCTGGCGGATTACTTCACGCGGGCGTGGGGGCGGTGGTAGAAAGACAGTTGTCAGTGGTCAGTTGTCAGTGATCAGAGTGAGGGCCGCCTGCGGGCGGCCCGTACTGTTTTCGCAAGAATCTTTCATACGTGCAAGCGTCAGGCCGGAATCACTGCGGGATGGCCAAGCCTCTTTGCATGACCACATAGGGCGATGTCGAATGTGACAAGAGTTGCCTGGATATCGGCTGCGAAGGCGAGGAGCCAACAGTCTCCGATTGCTTTCGAGGCCGGCAGTGACGCCATTGGCTTGGTCACTTTGCGGAAGGTGGAATCCACTCCGCGGGGCTCCAGGTAGAATTCCACGCGCGGGTCTTCGAGCCAGCGGTCGTAAACCTGCCAGGCCTCTCTGAGTTTATGAACCTGGTCTCCCATCACAGCTGCGTTGGCCAGCAACCGCAGCAAGCCGATTTGCGTATAGCGGGAAAATATGAGTTTGTCGTTCCCAGAGAGCAGGTTCCGCCACCGCCAGGCTACAGCGTGATGTGTGTTCGCCGCGTCAGAGAGGGCCAGCCAGACGTTCAGGTCAGGAAAAAACAAGGTCATGCGGATTCTCGTCCGTTGGGTATAAGGGCCCACGCTTTCCGGCTTTGCGAATCAGCGGGCCTGTGACTGGGCGGCCCTTCTTAGGACCTGGATAGGTTTGCTCAATCGCATACACGATCAGCGAGCGGATCGAAGCGCCCGAACTTTCCGCCCTGCGGCGCAGCCTGTCATGCAATGGTTCGGGAATATCGACTGTAGTACGAACGGCCATGACATGATTATGGCACAACCGGAAATTCGATGCTCTTCCTCGGTTCCTCGCTCTCTTGCCCCCTGTCTTACAGCGTCGGCTTCGGCGGCTTGACTATCGTCCAGGCATTTGCGCCGGTTACCTTCACGGGGCGCCGGAATAATTTGCCGTCCTGGGCAACGTAAATCCAGTTTGCGTTGGCGCCGGCGGCAAAGGCGATGGCGGTGAGCGGCCCTCCGCCGGGCAGCGGCGGATTCAGAATCTCCACGATGCGGCCGTTTTGCATGCAGATCTGGATTCCTGACGGGGTCGCGAAGTAGACCTCCCCATCCGTATCTTCCACCGCGCCGAAAACGCCGCTCGTCACGCGGAACATGGTCGTTTCCGGCATCTCCAGGCGGTAAAATGGCTCGCCGTTGACGAGAGACCCATCCGCCGCAATCTGGAAGGACCAACTGTAGCGCGCAAAGGCGTCGGTCACCACGAGCAGCGACTGGTCGGGCGAGAGCGCGAGGGCGCTGGGGAGGACCAACTCGCCATTGAGGTCCGTCAAACGCAGCGCCACGTGCTCTTCGCCAGCCGCATCGATGCGGCCGATGGTGGCTTCCGATCGGTCGAGAAAATAGATCGCGCCATTTTGCGTCACTACAAAATCGTCGATGCCAGCCAGCCCTCGCGCCAGCGTCCTCTGGTCACTCGCCGTTCCGGTCGCTGTGTTTGAAGAGACAATGTCGCCCGTCGACGGCTGGTAGGTATACAGACGGTCGTTCGCGCCCATGCGCAGGATCGGTGCGTCGTTGGGCGGCTCCGCGAACTGCGTCACCTTGCCCGTCGCGTCCACGCGGTCAATCGTTCCCGCCGGGGCATTGGCAAAATAGACATTCCCCTTGCCGTCGGAGGTCAGGCTCCTCGGTCCATATTCGCCCGGTCCCGACTCGCCCAGCTTTGATTCGCCCGGCCCGTATTCGCCGCCGATCTGCTGCCACGGCTTGTCGAGGTAAACCGTCGAAAAAACGCGATCCGTCGCGTCGTATCCGGGCTGGTGCGCGGCGGCCGGCTCGTGGACCACGATCGGCTCGGGATACCCGCGCCACAACCAGCGCAGCGCGTCTGGCAAAATCGCCCCGCCCTGCTTCAGGTTGTGCGCCTCGGTGCCCAACTCGAACTTTACGTCGTAGCCTGCGAATTCGAGCGCTTCATACATCACTTTGTTGTTAATGGGCCAACTGCCGAACGGCGAACTTCCGAACGGCTCAGGGGCCACGATGTGGTCTGCCGTCCCGTCCTGCATCCAGATGCGGATCGGCTTGGGCTCGGTTTTGCGCACCAGCGCGGGCAGCGCGTCGGCGCCTTTCATCGATACGTACGTCCCGATGAAGCTTAGGACGCGGTGAAACTGGTCGGGCCGGTTCCACGCGGCCGCGAATGCGCCCACCGCGCCCGTGCTTACGCCGCTCAGTCCGCGATCGTCGGGATTCTTCGAGAGGTTGTAGCTTTTTGCGACCTCGGGGATTAGCTCGTTGAGCAGAAACTCGGCGAAGTGCGGCGTGAGGGAATCGTATTCGTAGATGCGGTTGTAACGGTTTTGGGCGTCATCGCTCACCACCGGCAGAACTCCCGGATCGACGAAGATGCCGATCATCGGCGGCAGATCGTGCCTGGCGATCAGGTTGTCGAAGACCACCGGCACGCGCATGGAGTTGCCGAGCGCCTGGCTGCCGTCGAGAAAGATCATGAACGGCGTGGGCTCGCCGGCGTCGTACTGCGCGGGGACGTAGATGGCGCAATTGTGCGGCGTACCGGGGTAGGACTTGCCCGGCGGAAGAACAAATTTTGTCACCGTGCCTTTGGGCACGCCGTCCTGCGGTTGGGAATCGGGGCCGAGTGTGTAGTCTTGCGCGGGCAGCGCTACGCTCAAGGAGGCGAGCAGCAGAGAAAACAGAATTTGTCTCATCGAAAGCCCTGGTTGTGAGGTTGGACGTGGTGGAATCGGGGAAAGATGCGCCCGCATGGCACGCAACTCAACCATCCTACAAGACGCAACACGGGTTGAGAATGGGATTCAGAGACTTCGACTGGATAGCCGCTCTTCTCCCCCTGTGTCCCCAATCACATGCCCCACCGTTCTTTGCTGTCCTATAATGGGCCACGATTTCAAACCCGGAAGCTGCGTGTTTCGTTGAGCGTTATCCGATGGATTTCGCGCTCATCCCCATTGGAAGATTTTCAGAATAGGGGAAGCGAGAATCCGAACCCGGAGACGTGTGACGAAGCCAATGCTCGATCCGATTGTCATTTGTCCTGCTGCTGCCAGCAGGGCAGAGAAGTCCGCCCGCCACACGCGCAGGATCAAAGACTGCGGCGCGTGGGCGCGCATTGCGCTGGCCGCGGGACTTCTCGCGCAACTCGCCTTCTCTCCCGCGCTTCTGGGGCAGCAACCCGCAGCGCCAGCCCAGTCGTCATCCATATCGCAGCAGGCGCAGCCTCTGCCTCCGCGCGTGCTTGCCGCGCGGCGCTTTCTCGCGCAGCGTGGATTCGCGATTGGCCATCGCGCAGTCGCCCGCTCTCTCGCTCTTCGCCGTCTCGACGCCGCGACCCTTGCCCATTCCATGGCAACTTCGACGCAAATCTCCTCCAGTTCCTCATCCAACTCTACCTGGCAGCCGCTTGGTCCCACCGCCGTGATCACTCCCGGCTTCGGCCTGGTTACCGGCCGCATCACCGCCATCGCGCTCGATCCCACTGACGCGACCGGCAATAAGGTTTACCTCGGCACCACCGGCGGCGGGGTGTGGACGTCGAGCAATGCGGGCACGTCTGTTGTTTCGAATATCGTCTTCAACCCGCTCACGGACATGGTCACCGCTCTTGGCGGGGTACTGGACGCGTCCATCAGCATCGGCGCGCTCACCGTGCAGCCGGGAGAGACCGGCGTGATACTGGCCGGCACCGGCGACCCCAACGATGTCCTCGACTCCTATTACGGGGCCGGCATCCTGCGTTCCACCGACGGCGGAACAACCTGGAGCCTGATCACGAAAACCTCTGACGTGGAAGGCGGCCTGAGCACGAGCGACCTGGTTTTTGTCGGCGAGGGCTTTGCCGGATTTGCCTGGAGCACCGGGAATCCCCAGGTGGTGGTCGCCGCCGTCACCGCGTCGCTTGAAGGCGACGTGGTTGACGCGAACGAGCCTAACCTGAACTGCGAGGGCCTCTACTACTCCACCGACAGCGGCGCCACGTGGCATATGGCCACGATCACCGATGGCAGCGGCGCCATAGTGCAATCGCCCACTACTCCGCTTCTCGGGCCCAACGGCAACGCCGCCACATCGGTGGTCTGGAACCCCGTGCGCCAGGTGTTTATGGCCGCTGTCCGCTTTCACGGATATTACCAATCGCCTGACGGCGTCACCTGGACACGCCTTGCCGATACATCTCAGCCCGGCGGAGGGCTGACGGCGGCCCTTTGCCGCACCAACTCCCTCCTGCCCGGCAATGAGTTCTGCCCCATTTATCGCGGCGTTCTTGCCGTCAATCCTCAATCAGGCGACACCTTCGCCTGGACCGTCGATATTGACAATCAAGACCAGGGCCTTTGGCAGGACAAGTGCGCGATCAGTGGCGGCACATGCAGTAACGCGACCATCGCCTTCGCGCAGCAGTTGAGTACCACCGCGCTTGAAACCAGCACACTCGATGGAGCGGCGACCATCGCCGACGGCAACTACAACCTCACGCTCGCCGCGGTTCCTTCAGGCCAGGACACGCTTGTACTGGCAGGCGCCAACGACCTGTGGAAGTGCAGCCTGGCCATGGGCTGCGCCTGGCGCAACGCCACCAACTCCACCACTTGCATGAGCGCTCAGGTGGGCGAGTTCCAGCACGCGCTGGCGTGGAACACGTCCAACCCCGAGGAAATCTTTCTCGGCAACGACAGCGGCCTCTGGCGCTCCACTGACGCCATTGGCGAAACCGGCTCGGCCTGTTCCGCCACCGACTCCACCCACTTTCAAAACCTCAACGGCACTCTCGGCTCCCTGGCCGAAGTTGAAAGCCTTTCGCCCGTGCCGTTAACCCCTTACACGCTCATGGCCGGTCTCGGCGTCAACGGGGTCGCGGGCGTGAAAGCCGCCGCCGCCACTACCGACTGGCCGCAGATTCTCTCCGGCTACGGCGGTCCCGTGGCCATCGATCCCGGGAACGGCAATAACTGGTACGTGAACGATGCGCGCGGAGTTGGCATTTATCTGGGCACCCCGCCTGCGGGAAGCACTCCCGGCGCGTTCAACCCCGTACTTAACTACACAACCGATCCGGGCGCGACGACGCCTCTGCCTCCGGGAACGGTCGCGACTGCAGATGTGGTCAGGGATGGGCTGAGCATGGCCGAGGAGCCCCCTTATGCCCCGGCGGCCTTTCTTGTGGACCCGCTCGACAGCGCGGAGTTGTTGATTGCGACCTGCCGGGTATGGCGCGGGCCGGCCAACGGGGTGGGCTGGAGCTCGGCCAACGCCATCAGCGACATTCTCGACGGCATGACCGGACAAAACGATTGCGCAGGCAACGCGCTGATTCGTTCGATGGCGGCCATGGCGCTGCCGGTCTCGACGGCGCTTCCTGCCGGCGGCGAAGTGGTTTATATGGGCATGTACGGCGCGGCGAATGGAAACACGGCGCTGCCCGGCCACGTGCTGAGCGCCGTCTACAATCCTTCCTCGGGCTCCTTGCCCACGTGGAACGATCTCACGCTGAACAACGCCACTCCCGAGTCCGCGCCCAGCTATTACAGTCTGGATATCTCCAGCGTCACGATCGATCCGCACGACACGACCGGCAAGACGGTCTACGTGACGGTGGAGGGCGTGCCAAATGATTTCCAGGACATCCAGACGGTGTACCGCTCCACCAACGGCGGCGCCACGTGGACGTCGATCACGGCCAACCTTCCTCATACCGCCGTCAGCAGCCTGGCCATCGACCCGCAAAACGCCAACACGGTCTACATCGCTACCGACATCGGCGTCTTGTTCACCACCGAGGTTGAAAACTGCGCACAAGCCCCCTTCAATTGCTGGTCCGTTTTCGGCACGGGACTTCCCGCAGCGCCTGCTGTTGCGCTTAGCACTTCGCCCGTTAACTCGCCCTCCCAGGTGCTGGTCGCGGCCACGTATGGGCGCGGCATCTGGCAAACGCCGCTCTGGACTGCAAGCGCGGCTCTCAGCGCCGCATCGGTCGCCCCCGGTTGGCTCACTTTCTCCAGCCAGGTCTCCGGCACCACCAGCAATGCGCAGACCGTCACGCTCTGGAACACCGGCAACAACAACCTTGTGCTTGCGTCCACCAGTCCCATTGTTTTCACCGGCGATTTCAACGAATCCGGCGATACCTGCCAGAACAAGAGCATCGCTCCGGGCGCGAGCTGCACGATTTTTGTGACGTTTGACCCGCAGGCAGCCGGACCTGCCACGGGGCAAATGACAATCTACGCCAATATCTACGGCGGACAGATCTCCGTCGACCTGAACGGCACGGGAACCGCCGCCGGTCCGGTCACGCTCTCTCCAGCTATCTTGAGCTTCGGCCAGATCGAGGATGGAACTACTTCCACGCAATCCATCACCGTGGCCAACGGCAACACCGTGGCCGTTCCCATCAGCAGCCTTACGGTCGCCGCGCCGTTTTTTCCGGTCACGAGCGGCGTCAGCAACGCCTGCACCACAACCAGTCTCGCGGCCAGCACCGATTGCCAGTTTTGGGTGGAGTTCGCGCCCACGCAGGCCGGCACGGTCACCCGACTGCTAACCCTTACCGACGCAGCTGGAACCCAGACCGTCGAGCTCACCGGGACCGGCGAAGCACCTCCCACGGACATTCTGAATCCTACGTCGCTCGCATTCGGAACCACTGCTATCGGGCAATCGGCCTCTCTCACCTTCACGATCACCAACCTGGGCGACCTGCCGTTGACCGATCTTTCTCTGTCGATATCGAGCAATCCCAGCGGCCAGTTCCAGGTTTCCAATCCATGCGGCACTCAGGTGCCGGCGCAGCATCCCGGGATTTGCACCATCACCGTGCAATTCGCCCCCACGCAAGCAGGCTTGGTCACGGGCACGCTGAACGTTTCCGATTACACAACGCAAACGGACACGCAGACTGTGTCTCTGAGCGCCGCCGGGGTTGCGACTCCGGCGTTCAGCGTGAATCCCACCAGCCTCACCTTCACCAACACGCAGCCGGGCGTGGCCAGCGCCTCGCAGAGCCTCACCATCGGCAACGCCGGCTCAACGCCCATGGCCAACATCGGCTTTGTGTTCACAGGCGCCGCAGCGTCGAGCTACTCGGTTTCCTCCACCACCTGCGGAACCGTGCTGAACGGCGGCAGCACCTGCACGGCCCAAGTCGTCTTCACACCCAACGCCACCGGCGTGATTGCGGCCACGCTCGCAATTTCGTCCTCCACCGCCGAGGTGGCGCCGGTTTCGGTATCGCTGAATGGCACCGGGCAGCTTACGAACGGCCTCACCGCGAATCCCGTACTGCTCACCTTTCCAGTAGTCGCCGCGGGGCAAACCAGCACGGCGCAGACGGTTACCATCACCAACTCCACGAGCTACGCCATCGGGGCGATTTCCGTTGTACTCTCCGCGCCGTTCAGCATCACGCAAAACGGCTGCACCGGCAGTTTGGCGGCGGGCGCCAATTGCACTGTGTCGATTGTCTTTGCGCCTATCATCGGCGGCTCTGCCAGCGGCACTCTCACCGTCAGTTCCAGCGCCGTGGCCACGCCCGCCACCGTCGCGCTCTCCGGCGTCGGCTTCGCTTTCAGCGTCGCCATCTCCGGTCCCTCCAGCCAAACCGTGGCGGTGGGCCAGCAGGCCAACTACATGCTTGTTATCACTCCGGCCGGCGCCAGCGGAACCTTCACTTTTGCCTGCGGCACACTACCCACCGACGCGCTATGCCTTTTCAGTCCCACCACGCAAACGCTCAACTCGGGCGTGCCGGGCAACGTCCTGGTCGAAATCTCTACCAGCGCGACACTGGTGCGCCTCGAAAAACCGGAGATCGGCAAACCGGAGTTGGGCGAACCCGGGTTCGGTAGACCCGGTCCCGGCCAGCCCGGCTTCTGGCGCGCCTTGCCGCTGGCGTGCGGCTTGCTCCTTCTGCCGCTCGTCCTTCACCGGCGCCGCAGGATCTTTCAGTTGGCCCTTCTCCTTGCAATTCTCGCCTGCGGTGTCTTCGGTTGCACCAGTTCCGGCGGGGGCACAGGAGGCAGCGGAGGTTCCGGCGGCAATGGCGGAGGCTCCGGCACGCCCACCGGAACTTACACCATTCCCGTCACCGTCACCGCCGATGGCATCTCGCAAACCGCTGACCTGGTCCTCACGGTCGACTGATCGCACGTGTTGCAGGGAGCAAGGGAGCAAGGAAGCGAGGGAGCAAAGCGGGGTTGGGCGCGTAGATGTGTTGGCTTCGTCACTTCTTCGCGCCTTCGCTTCTTTCACTTGGCGAACCGATATACTTGTTCTTCGGGATTCCGCGAGAGAGCGCCCAAACCAAGCCGGCGGAAACGCCGATCGTGAGAAGCCGATCGTTAGAAATCGGGGGAACACCAGCGCATGACTGCCAAAGTTACTGTCGCCGATGTCGAGCGCGTCGCCGAACTGGCGCATCTTGAGTTGGCGCCCGAAGAAATTGAGCCCATGCTTCGCGATCTGAACGCCATTCTCGACTACGTCGCCGAGTTAAACGAGCTCGACACCGCAGGCATCGAGCCGCTGGCGCAAGTGGGCGAGCTTGAAGATGCCGCCAATCCCAAACCGCGGCCGGATCGGCTGGAGCCTTCGCTCGATCGCGCTGCCGTCATGGCCCAAGCCCCGGAAACCGACGGCGCGTTTTTCAAGGTGCCGAAGGTGATTGAAAAGTAGGGAGCAAGGGAACAAGGGAGCGAGGGAGCAAGGGAGCCGGAAGACACGGATCATGGAACGAAGGCTCCGTGGAGCGCGAAGAGGGATTGCGATTGGCGAGCGAGATGAAAACTGCCGAGAATTTCGTTGAGAAGCCGAAGACTCTGGCCGCGTTGCGCGGGGAGATTGCCGCGGGCCGCACCAAGGCTGCCGATCTCGCCGGCGAATATTACGAGCGCATCGCGAAGAAGAATCCGCGGCTCAACGTTTACCTGAGCCTGACCAAGGAACGCGCCTTGGCGCAGGCTGCGCGCGTCGACGATCTGGCGGCGAAGGGCGATCCGCTGCCCGCCCTTGCCGGCATTCCCATGGGAATCAAAGACGTGCTCGTCATGCAGGGCGCTGCTTCGACAGCGGGTTCGAAAATCCTGAAGGATTATCGGCCTCCCTACGACTCGACGGCCGTCGCCCGGCTCGAAGCTGCTGGCGCGGTGCTTCTGGGCAAGCTCAACTGCGACGAATTCGCCATGGGCTCGTCGAATGAGAATTCAGCTTATGGGCCGGTGCGCAATCCCGTGGACACGGAGCGCGTTCCCGGCGGATCGAGCGGCGGCTCGGCCGCGGCGGTTGCCGCGAATCTCGCCGTGGCCACGCTGGGTTCTGATACCGGCGGATCGATTCGCCAGCCCGCCAGCTTTTGCGGCGTGGTGGGCGTGCTGCCTACCTACGGGCGCGTTTCGCGCTACGGGCTGATCGCCTTCGCGTCGTCGCTCGATCGCATCGGCCCCTTTGCCGCCAACGTGCGCGACGCGGCTACTTTGCTGGGAGTGATTGCCGGTCACGATCCGAAGGACGCGACGAGTTCTCCGGCGCCCGTTGAGGACTATGCCGCCGCAAGCGACAAGCCGGCCGCAGGTCTGCGCATCGGCGTCCCGGCGGAGTACTTCGCCGAGGGCCTCGACTCCGAAGTGCGCGCGGCGATCGAGAAAGGAATCGCGGCGCTCGAGGCTGCGGGATGCACGATCAAGCCGGTCGCATTGCCGCACACCAAATACGCCGTGCCTACGTACTATCTTGTCGCCACGGCTGAAGCCAGCGCGAATCTCGCCCGTTTCGACGGCGTGCGCTATGGCTTCCGCTCGCCGCGCTCGGCGACGCTCTCTGATATGTACTCGCATTCGCGCGACGAGGGTTTCGGCGCAGAGGTCAAGCGCCGCATCTTCCTCGGCACCTATGCGCTCTCGGCCGGCTACTACGACGCCTACTATCTCAAGGCGCAACAGGTGCGCCGCATCCTCGCCGAGGAGTTCCTGCGCGCCTTTGCCGAGGTCGACGCGATCGTTACGCCCACGTCGCCCTTTCCGGCCTTCAAGATCGGCGAGAAGACCGGCGATCCGCTGGCCATGTACCTCGCCGACATCTACACCGTCACCGCCAGCCTGGCCGGCATCTGCGGCGTCACCGTGCCCTGCGGGACGACGAAAGCGGGGCTGCCCGTGGGCATGCAGGTGCTGGCCCGGCATCTCGGAGAGAGCACGGCGTTTCGCGTGGCGCGGGCGGTGGAAGCGGCGGAGGTTTAGGAAAGTTTCCAGGGAGTTTAAAGAGCGGTTTGGTTTGCCATGAAAGGCGTACGGTGACGAACGGAATCAGAGTCTACTTACCACTATTTGTCGGCCTATGCCTTGCTGCTACCCCGATCCTAAGATCTCAGGAATTTTGGCGAGAGGTCGTTCTTAGCGGTAGGCAAGGACCGATTCCGACCTTAAGAGCCATTGCAATTCCTGCCACTGTAGAATGCAACGGCCAAAAACTGAAGGCATATGTTGTGTTATGGGCTCATGTGAAACCTGACGGATTGGGTTATCCGTCCTTGGGCGTATTTGTCGCGAACCTCAGGGATGTGATTCCTCCATCTGAGCTTGATCAGTTTGACGGTCCAGACCTCTCCGATGCGGTGAAAAGAGAGAAAACAAAGGATATCACCGTCGCAAGCAAGAAGATGAGAAAGACAATAAGCACCCGTATGATTCTTCAATCCGGGGATATGTTTCCTTCTGATGTTCGAGGGGGCGAAGATGACTATCTTGAGATGGGCGTCTGGCCGGCCAAGCAAGACGAAAATGACTGGAAACAACTTATTATTGACATGAGCTCAGGCTTCGACGAAGGGCACCTGACCATCGGAGGTCGTCTGTTCTCGCACAAATTGAACGTGGAGTTTTCCGGTGCGGGTGTTCAGCCTGTTCTGAAGAAACTGATCGCATCTGTTGGCCCGTGATTTAGCTCCGATGGTTGAGTGGGAATTGCGATGCGAAGTATCGTTCGAGCGCGGAGGTTCGTGCGCCGCGAAGATCAAGGCGATCTTGCCACTGTTTTGAAAGGGCACGACTTCAGTCGTGCCGAGAAAGCCGCAGAATGAACGCGGGCTTTATGCCCTGAGGGAATGCATGGTTCTCTTCCACGTCACGCTTGAGCCCGCGAAAGACGGCTGGATCGTCGCCGGATGTCCTGCCTTGCCCGGGTGCGTCTCGCAGGGCCGCGACGAGAAAGAAGCCCTCGAAAATATTCGCGAGGCCATTACGGGCTGGTTGTGGGCGGAGGATCAGAAAGCCGCCAGTTCGATCCCTGCTCAGCAGACTTCCGTCATGGTGTCGGTCTGATCTCATAGAAACTAACCCAACACGACACGCGTACTCCGAAAATGCCGTAGAATCATCATGAAGCATTTTTCCACTTCGGCCGGTTGCCGGGGCGGAAGCGGCATTTTTCCCAAGAGCGTGTTTTCAGGAATCCGTGCGGAATAGTCCCTGACGAAGAAGCGGACGCGAAACGGATTCACGCGTCATCAGGAGAATCGCCGCTATGCACGCTCGGCGGAAAACTGTTCTTATCGCCCTCCTTCTCGCATCGTTCTTTGCGATCGCCTCGGCAGCCTCAGCGGCACCGCGCAAGCACACCGTCGTTCTGGGCGCGGCGAGGAAGGTGCCTTATTCCAAGGCCGGAGATCCCTCCGGCGCTGCTGCCGGCGAGGACGCGCTCAAGATTCGCGCCCTGCTTGTCGATGGCGTGCTGAAGGAATGGACCACCGGCGACGCGCACGACGTCACCGACCGCAGCTTTGCGGTGCGGCGCGTCATCCGGCTGAACGACACCCTGCCCACCGATAAGCCCCCGGAGAAGCCCGCCGCGGCGACGAGCCGCTGGGTGTGGCAGCGCGGGCCGTGGCTCTTGGTGGATCGTGTGACCGGACGCGTGACCGCACTCCACTTGCCCGACTACGATCCCGGCGTCAGCCAGGTGAGCTGGTTTCGCGATTACGCGGCCTACTGCGGCGTGACGGCGAGCGGCAAGAGCCTCTATGCAGTCGTGGCGCAACTGGCCGTGCGCAAGCCGATGCTGGCCAAAAAGCTCGCAGCCTTCGATCCGGAGAATCCGGCCGGCCCAGCCTGCGCTCCGCCCGATTGGCAGCGGGAGCCGCTGCGCATCACGTTTCACCCCACAGGCAAGGACGCGGTCAGCTACGACATCGTCCCCGGCTCGACGGTGCTGGTGGAAGACGCGGGCGACGAGGAAGAGACGCCCGACTCGCCTGCGGCAAAATAGCGGAAAGGCAGGGAGCAAGGGAGCGAGGGAGCGAGGGAGCGAGCCAGCGCGCGGATGGGTGCACTCCTAAGCGGCAAATTGCACCCGGGGTCCGCGCCCATTGCGAATGGTTGAGAGGCGGACGGCGATTGGCTCTGCCTGTGTTGCGCTCACCACCAGTTGCGATGCAGGGAGCCAGAAGCGCCGAATGAATGGTTGCGGCGATGACCGTGACGGCGCTCTTCCCTCCGCCAGTTCCAAAGCGCCCAAATCATGAACCAGAGCGCAATTCCCACGGGAATCAGCCAGAGCGCAACGGCATCGAATTCCAGTTTCATGGCGATGAACCCTCGTACCGCCTCCCACATGCCAGGAGCCGAAAATCGGCTCCTACGCCGCGGAAGAACCGGTAACTTTAGGGGACGCCCTTTTCTGTAAAGAGAGAGAAGGGGATTTGTAAGGGATCTATAAAAACCGCGCGCGTGGGACGAACCGCCCCACGGGTGTACCGGTCCTCCTTGACACCGCCCCGGCTGCACATTTCTTATCGTTCTAGGCTTTCTTTTGGCAACCGGGCGGGATGAACCTGGCGGGAACCGCTTTTTGGCTTGCGCCGGTGCCGGAAGTGAAGCTGTGTCGAACAGGAAGCAGGTGGCAGTAGGGATTTG
This sequence comes from Occallatibacter sp., assembly GCA_050011915.1. Classification (GTDB taxonomy): domain Bacteria; phylum Acidobacteriota; class Terriglobia; order Terriglobales; family Acidobacteriaceae; genus Telmatobacter. The sequence goes on along the minus strand of JBEKIE010000004.1, from coordinate 101,914 downwards.
CGCTCGGCGCAGCCAGTGGGACGAATGAGTTCCTGAGCTGTGCAGCCGGACCCCTCCTTTTGAGAGCCTGGGAGGTTAGAGACCCAGTCCTCAGGAACCTTTCCCGCAGACAAGTTTCGATACAAATTTTTTGGGCGCCGGCCGGAACGGCCGTGTGTGCCTGTGCCCAAAGCCGGTTTTTTCCCGGCCGCGGAGCGAGTAAAGGACGTAGGCAAAGCATGAACCTTGTGGCAACTTTGGTATGGTGGGCGGCGGCGCCGGCCCCGGGAGCGGGCGGCGGCATGGGGATGCTGCTCCCTATTTTGCTGTTTATTCCGCTGCTCTACCTGCTCATGATCCGCCCCCAGCAGAAGAAGCAAAAGCAGTGGCAGCAGATGCTGGGAGGCATCAAGTCCGGCGACCGTGTTACCACGGCAGGCGGCATCCGCGGCGTCATCCTTTCCATCAAGGACGATTCGATCATTATTCGCGTCGCGCCCGACAACCTGAAACTGGAAGTAGCCAAGAACGCGATCGCCTCCGTCACCACGCAGGATGAGCCTTCGGCCTCCTAACGAGAGAATCGAAACAATGAAGACAAATCTAAAGAAAAGAATTGCCTTGATCTTCGCCGTGCTGCTGGTCTGTCTCTACGGCATATTCAGGATCCCTGAGGGGGTCAGCGGCAAGGATCTGCTGGCCGCCATGAGCAAGCAGATTCACTTGGGCCTCGATCTGCAGGGCGGCGTGCACCTGATTCTGCAGGTACAGGTGCTCGAGGCGGTGAGCGACGAAACCGACAGCGCCGCGGCCCGCGTCAGGGATGCGCTCAAGACGGGTAACTTCACCTATTCACAGGTGGTCAAGCCCGATCCCAACAAGCCTGAACTGATCGAGGTCGACGGAACTCCCGCGGCAAAGGCGAGCGACGTGCGCTCTCTGCTCGACCAGAAGTTTTCCAGCGAGTACGACATCAATGCAGGCAGTACGGACAACTCCTGGACGCTGACCATGAAGCCGGTGGTTGAGAAGGACCTGGAAGAAAAGACGGTTACGCAGGCTATCGAGACCATCCGCGACCGCGTCGACGTCTTAGGCGTCAGCGAGCCGATGATCGCGCCCTACAGCCTCGGCGCGAACCAGATTCTGGTGGAATTGCCGGGCGTGAGCGATCTGGACAAGGTGAAGGCCATCATCCAGTCCACGGCACGCCTTGAAATTCATCCCGTGGTGGGCGACGGGTCGGGCTATGCCGATGAGGCATCGGCTCTGGCCAGCGTCAACGGGGCCCTGCCGCCGGACGAGGAGCTGATGCATGGCTCCGGAACCATGGCCACCGGCTCCGACACCGACAAGGTCTTTATCGTCGATCGCGCCCCGGTTGTCTCCGGCACGGACTTCCGCTCTGCCGATCCCACCGTCAACTCCAACACCGGGCAGCGCATGGTTCGCTTCACTTTGACGGACGAAGCCGGCAATCGCTTCTACGACTACACCAGCGCCAATGTGGGCAAGTACATGGCCGTCGTGATGGGCGGACGCGTGCGCGAAGTGGCCGTGATCAAGAGCGGCATCCGCGACACCGGAGAAATCGAAGGGTCGTTTAGCGAAGACGAAGTGAACATGCTCTCCAAGATGCTGCGCACCGGCGCGCTGCCGGCGTCGCTGGTTTTCCTTGAGGACCGTACCGTGGGCGCTTCGCTGGGCGCGGATTCCATTCGTGAGGGCGTGGTAGCTGCGTTGGTCGGCGTGCTCGTCGTCATGGCGTTCATGCTCATCTACTACAAGGGCTCGGGCATCAATGCCGATCTGGCGCTGTTCCTAAACCTGGTCATCCTGCTCGGCTTCCTGGGCTACTCCGGATTCACGCTTACGTTGCCCGGCATCGCCGGAGTGATTCTGACGATTGGTATGGGCGTGGACTCGAACGTACTGATCTTCGAGCGCATTCGCGAGGAGATTCGCGCCGGCAAGGCGGCCTCGGCGGCCGTAGATCAGGGATTTGGCCATGCCTGGGTCACCATCGTCGACACGCACGTGACGACCATCGTTTCGGCGGCCATGCTTTTCCTGTTCGGAACCGGGCCGGTGAAAGGTTTTGCCACCACCCTTACCTTTGGTCTAGCCGCCAACCTATTCACCGCGGTGTATGTCTCGCGCGTGATCTTTGAGGCGCATTTGAACAAGCTGAAGCCGGGCGAGATGGTTTCAATTTGAACGACAGCTTCTAGCTGCTAGCCTCTAGCTTCTAGCCCTTCAGTGGACAACCGAAGAGCCAGGCTGGCGCGAGAAAAAGCTAGAAGCTAGTAGCTAGAAGCTAGTAGCTTGGAGAAAAAAGTGGAATTCTTTCGTGGCGTAAATGTGAACTGGCTGGGATGGAAGTGGTACTTCCTCGCCTTTTCCATGATTTTTAGTGTGGCCGGCATCACCAAGATGGTCTGGAACGTGTCGCATATCGGCACACCCGTGCCGTTGAGCGTGGACTTTCGCGGCGGCACCGAAGTCCAGGTGCAGTTTGCCAACCACCCCGACATCACCGCCATTCGCAAGGCCATCGAATCTGCCGGCATCAGCGATGCGCGGATTCAGAACTATGGCGAGCCAGCGGCGAACGAAGTGCTGATCAGCCTGCCGAGACAGTCCGACGAGACCTCGCTCGATACGGGCCGCCAGCAGATAGTCGACGCTCTGCACTCCCACTACAACAATCCGTTCAACGACGCCGGCATCAAGGTCGATAGCGTCGGCGCCACGGTGGGCCACCAGTTGGAGTCGCAGGCCACGCGGGCCGTCTTGTGGTCCATGCTGGGCATGCTGGTTTACCTCTGGTTCCGCTTCCAACTGATCTACGGCGTGGCCGCGGTAGTGGCCTGCTTCCACGACACGCTGATCACGGTGGGCGCGTTCGCTCTTTTGGGCAAGGAAATCAGCCTTACCGTCATCGCCGCCATTCTCACCCTGGTCGGCTACTCGATGAACGACACCATCGTGGTCTTCGACCGTATCCGCGAAAACCTGCGCCTGAGCCGCCGCGAGCCGCTGCCCGATCTGGTGAACCGCAGCATTAACCAGACCCTGAGCCGGACCGTGCTCACCTCGGGCCTCACGTTTCTTACGGTTCTTTCGCTGTTTATCTTCGGCGGCGAGGTGCTGAAAGGCTTTTCGTTTGCCTTGGTTGTGGGCATTCTGATAGGAACGTATTCATCCATTGCCGTGGCCGCTCCGATGTTGGTGGCCTGGCAGCAATGGCGGGCGGGCAAAGGCAAAGGCGCTTCGCTTCCTGCCGCAAAGCGCGCCAGGTGACGAGGAATTTGGTGGGTGCGGCGCGCATTTCGTCCGTATCCGCCGGGAACGAAACGCATCTTTTGGGGGCGTCAAGACGAGCGGCTTCGCGGGGACCGCGCAGCAGAGCAAGGGGTCAAAGGGCGGGATCCGCTGGGAGCGGGAATTGCACCAGTTTTGCAGCAGTCTTTGCAGGTGTCCTGCAGTTCTGATAAGGTTGTCTCGTTTCTTTGATAGGAATTTTGAATTTGGGAACAATTCCCCCTCCCGCGGTGTCTAAAATAGAAGTAACGAAACCCGATTCCGAGGCTGGCTATGTTTGAAGATTCAACATTCGAATCCGCGAAGAGGATCAAGACCAAGAGTGGCCGCTGGATGCTGGTTACGGGCGGCCTCAACGCTGCGGTCCTCATTCTGTTGATTTTGATTCCACTGATCTATCCTGAGGCGCTGCCTACGGCATTGATGTCAACTGTGTTGACGCTGCCGCCGCCGCCGCCACCGCCTCCACCGCCACCGCCTCCGCCTGAAGTGCACATTGTGCACGTGCAGTCGGAGATGATGAACAACCAGCTCACGGCGCCCACCAAGATCCCGCACAACATTCAGATGGTGAGCGAGAAAGAGGCTCCGCCTTCGACCTTCGGCGTAGCCGGCATGGAAGGCATGGGCGGCAGCGACAACGGCGTCATGGGAGGCATGGGCTTCAGCAACGCACCCAAGGTGCAGGCCGCCGCTCCCAAGAAGATCAACATCTCGGCCGGCGTGGCCGTGGGCCTTTTGATTCAAAAGACCATACCCGTCTATCCGCCGATCGCCAAGGCCGCGCGCGTCTCCGGCACTGTGGTTTTGCAGGCCACCATTTCTAAGCAGGGTACGATTGAGAATCTTCACGTCGTTCAGGGGCCGGCCATGTTGCAGCAAGCCGCCATGGACGCCGTGAGGCAGTGGCGCTACCGACCTTACTTGCTCAACAATGAGCCGGTCGAAGTGGAAACCACCGTCAACGTGGTCTTTACCCTGGGTGGGTAACGTAATCTCCGGCTCCCTGCCGCTCTTTGGCAGGGAGCAATGCTTTTGACCCGAATGCGTATTCTCGAGGAGCCGCATTCCCTACGGGATCCGCCACGGCGGCTCCATTGCAGTCCACAAGAATCTCCTTAGGAGGAACGATTCAGTGATTCACGCTCAGCTCGCACATTTCGCTTCGCACATGGTCAACAATCTGGCATTCTTCCAGGAAGAGGGCCAGCCTGTCGGCTTCAGCCCCTGGGAACTCTGGCAGCACATGGCATGGCTGGCCAAAACTGTGGCCGTCATCCTGTTCATTGAGTCGGTCTGGTCGCTGGCCGTCATGATTGACCGTTACCTTTACTTTTCAGCCGCGCGCAAGCAGTCCCGGGAGTTCGCGCCCAAGGTTGCCGGCGCCCTGAAGGACAGCAAGCTGGAAGAAGCCATCAAGATTGCCGATCGCAACAAGAAGTCGCATCTGGCAGAGGTGGTGACCGCCGGTTTGCAGGAATTCCGCGCCTCTTCCGGTCAGGCGACCGACGAGACCATCGCCAGCGCAGGCCGCGCCCTGGAGCGCGCCGAAGCCATCGTTCACGCCAAGCTGAAAAGGGGACTGTCGGTTCTGGCTACCATCGGCGCCACCGCTCCCTTTGTCGGTCTGTTTGGAACGGTCATCGGCATTCTGCACGCGTTCGACGCCATCGCCACCCAGAAGATCGCGGGTATCGGCGCCGTCGCAGGCGGTATTTCCGAAGCTCTCGTCACCACGGCGTTCGGCCTGCTTGTGGCCGTCCCCGCCGTGATGGCATTCAACTACTTTACCGGACGTGTCGAGTCATTCGATGTCGAGATGGACAACTCTTCGAGCGAATTGATCGACTACTTCATCAAGCAGAGCCACAAGCGCTAAGGAGCAAAGTGGCTGCCGGCTCGAGCGCGAATCTAGGGCGCGAATCTCGAGTGCGAGTCTGGAGCGTGATTTTTGCCGGGTGGAAGATGTGAAGCTCTTTCGCCCGGCGATTTGACTCCCCTCGCAGGCTGCTTGGATTCAGGCCAGGCCGGAGCGCATCCGGCAAGAAAAATTCAGACGTACGGAGTCCCGATTATGGGCGTAGCAGTTCGCGACGAAGGCAAGAAAGTTAATTCCAACATCAACGTGACCCCCATGGTCGACGTGATGCTGGTGCTGCTCATCATCTTCATGGTCATCACGCCCATGCTGCAGAACAAGGTGGAAATCACCCTGGCGCAGGTGGAGAATCCCACCAACATGCCCGATGCCGACAAGGAGGATGCCATTGTTGTCGCTGTGACCCGCGACGGCAAAGTATATCTTGGCCAGAACATTGTCGATCCCTCGCAACTGGGCAGCATGGTGCGCGATAAGCTCGCCGACAAGACCGACAAGACGATCTTTGTGCGCGCCGATGTGCGCGCGCAGTTCAAGAACGTGGAAGACGCCATCGACGACGTGCGCACGGCAGGCGTGGAAACCGTGGACTTGTTGACACAGAAACGCGAAGGCAACCAGCAGCCCGGCGGCGGAGAATAAGCCCGCGCGGCGATTGCCGGTAGAACGATATCAAGGAAACGAGGAAATTAAGTCATGGCAATGTCTATGGGTGGGGGCGGCTCCAGCATGTCCGAGCCCAATATCACGCCGATGATCGACATTCTGCTGGTGCTGCTGATCATATTCATGGTGATTGTGCCGGTGACACCCAAGGGACTTGAAGCACTGGTGCCCCAGCCGCCCAAGAATCCGACGCAGCAGCAGCCCAACGACCGCACCATCGTCGTTCAGGTTCTGTACAAGCCCGGCCAGGCCCCGGCCTACAAGATCAACGAAGACGATATTAACAACGGTACAGGCGGCCCCGCGGCGGACCGTGAACTGCAGCAGAAACTGACCTCCATCTACGCCAATCGCGCCGAGCGCGTGATGTTTGTCAAGGGCGACGACAATGTGAATTTTGGCTATATCGCGGATGTGATCGACATCGGCCGGGCAGCCAATGTGGACCACATCGGTTTAATGACGCCCAAGATTCAGGCCGGCCAGTAGGGCGGCTCGATCAGGCGTTTTCTTGAGGTTGTAAGGGAAGGACGGGCTAAAGCAATGGCAATGTCTACGGGTGGAACCGGCTCCAACATGTCCGAGCCTAATATCACGCCCATGATCGACATTCTGCTCGTGCTGTTGATCATTTTCATGGTCATCGTTCCCGTAACTCCGAAGGGGCTGGAAGCTCTGGTGCCCCAGCCGCCCAAGGCGCAACCGCCCAATCCTGAGCGAACGGTCGTCGTCCAGGTCTTTTATCACCCCGGTGCCGCGCCGACGTACAGAATCAACGACCTCGACGTCAGCCACGCCGATTTGCTACCCAAGTTGACTGAGGTCTACGCCAATCGCGCCGAGCGCGTGATGTTTGTCAAGGGCGACGACCAGGTCAACTTTGCTTATATTGCCGACGTGATCGACATCGGAAGGTCCGCGAACGTGGACCATATCGGGTTGATGACGCCAAGGATTCAGGCCGGCCAATAACGGTCGGCTGCCCTCGTTTGCGGTGCAACCGCATGCAGACGAGGTACAATTTTCAGGCTGGTCGCGGGAAGCCCCGCCTGCAGCCAGTTGCCGGAATTTCCAGGCGCGGCCTTGAGGGCCCAAGCCTGAAGGAGAAGGATACGAAGATGAATGGACCCGGACGTTTTTGGGTGCTCGCGATAGTCCTAAGTGGCATGGTGCTTTCCCTGAGCGGGTGCAAGCAGTTGGAAGCGCGCGACCAGTTGAACAAGGGATGCGAAGACTATAAGGCCGGTCACTACGATACAGCGATTGAGCACTTCCAGCAGGCCACGGAACTGGACCCCTCCCTGCCCATGGCGAAGACTTATTTAGCTACCGCGCTGGCCCAGAATGTGGTACCTGGCCTGACGACGCCCGACAACCTGAAGACCGCCAACCAGGCCATGGACATCTTCAAGCAGGTGCTTACGCAGAATCCCAACGATGTGAACAGCATGAAGCAAATCGCGGGCATTTACTTCAGCATCAACGATATGGATGATGCGGAAACCTGGCAGAAAAAGGTTCTTGCCTACGATCCCAAAGATCCCGAAGCGGCCTATACCATCGGCGTCATCGACTGGAAAAAGGCGCACCAGAACAAGCTGAACGCGCTGCAGGCCGCCGGCTTGAACGACGACGGCAAAGGGAACGTGAAGGCGCCCAAGAAGGTGATGGAGCCACTGGCGCAGGAAAATGCGCCGCTGGTCGACGAAGGTCTGAAGTACCTCACAATGGCCGTCGACAATCGCCCCAACTACGACGATGCCATGCAGTACCTGAACCTGATCTACCGCAACAAGGCTGACGTGGACTACGGCAACGCGGCAGCGGTGGCGCAGGACCTGGCCCAGGCCGAAGACTGGACCCACAAGGCGATGGACATGCGCAAGCTCAACGAAGAAAAGAAGAACGCCGGGCCCGGCGGCATCACGATCGACAACAGCGGCCAGATGCATTAGATTGCCGCATGCTCTCAAGAAAAACACCAAACGGCCTCCGCACAGAGCGGAGGCCGTTTTTTTGAACCCGAGAACTCTTCTCACCGAGGTGTACTTTGATCAAGCTTGCACGCGCTGCTCGCATTGCATCGATAGCGGCCTGTCTCCCATTCTGCGCCGTTCTGGCGCAGGCGCAGTCTCCAGCCGGAACGACGCCTCATCCCGCGGCCATCGAAACCGCTCGAACTCCCGCGGGCTTCACAGCGCACAACGATCGCGAAACGCTCGAAGTCGCGGTTTGCGGCGAATCGCTCATTCACGTTACGTCGCGGCCTGTGGGAGCCGCGGCTGCCGCCGAAGCGCAACCCCCCGAATCTCAGCCTTGGATGCTCGCCAGGACCGAAGTATGTCCCGGTGCGCCCTTCCAGTTCAGCCAGGCGAACGGCACGTCTACGCTCACCACATCCCGCCTCGCCGTTTCGTTGTCCGATCACGACGGCAATCTGATTGTTAAAACCGCCGAGGGCGAGACTCTGGTGCGGGAAAAAAGCAACCTGCCGCGCACCTATCTGGCCTCGCAGGCAGCGGGCCTTTTCCACATCGAGGACCGCTTCAGCCCCGATGCGACCGAGGCCTTCTACGGGCTCGGCCAGCACCAGAGCGGAATGTTCAACTACCGCGGCAGCGTCGTCGAACTCGGCCAGAACAACACCGATATCGCCATTCCGCTGCTGGTTTCGAGCAAAGGTTACGCCATCCTCTGGAACACGGCCTCCTTCAGCTACGTCGACAATCGCTTTCCTCTCGAGCTGAACCTGGAGTCGATGGCCGCGCCACAGATTGACTTCTACATCATTTACGGCCCGCAGATGGACGGCATTATTCATCAATACCGCTCCATGACCGGCCACACGCCGCTCTTTCCGGAGTGGGCGTACGGCCTGTTCCAATCCAAGGATCGTTACAAGACGCAGTCCGAGATCCTCTCGATCGCGGCCGAATACCGTTCCCGGCACATTCCCATGGACGCCATCGTGCAGGACTGGTACTGGTGGAAGGAGGGCGGCAAGGGCGACCCCATCTTCAACTCCGGCTACACCGATGTTCCCGCGGAGTTGAAGACCCTCCACGACGAGCACGTACACGCCATGATTTCCGCGTGGGCCATGATGGATGCGAGCGCCGAAAACTACAAGCAGATCGTCGCGAAGGGCTTCGATGTCCCCGGCGCACAGATCTACGATCCTTCCAACCCCGCAGCGGCCGACTTCTTCTGGAACCAGTTTGTGGGCAAACTTTTCGCGCAGGGATGGGACGCCTTCTGGCTCGACAGCTCCGAGCCCGAGGAGGCGTGGCCGTATGTGGGCGACGCCATCCTACGCAACAAGCAGCTCCACATCGGCTCGGGACTGGAATATACCAACGTCTTTCCTTTCATGCACACTGGCGCCATGGCAGAGCGCTGGAAGCAGGCCGATCCAGAAAAGCGGGTCTTCCTGCTCACGCGCTCGGCCTTCATGGGGCAGCAGCGCAACGGCGCCGCGGTATGGTCCGGCGACGTCTACAGCAGTTGGTGGGCGCTGCGCCGCCAGGTGCCTGCGGGCCTCAACTTCGCGCTGTCCGGCTATCCCTACTGGACCACCGACATCGGCGGCTACCATCCGCTGTTCACCGGCCAGTCTGGCCAGCCCGCTTATCAGGAGCTCTACGCCCGCTGGTTCGAGTACGGCGCCTTCTGCCCCGTCTTCCGCACCCACGGCCATCGCGATGCCAACGAGCTGTGGACCTACGACAAGGTCTTTCCGGCGCTGCTGGCCGTCGACCGCCTGCGCTATCGGCTCCTGCCCTACGTTTATTCGCTGGCGTGGAAGGTTGCGAGCGAGGACTATACGATGCAGCGGCCGCTGGTGATGGACTTCCGCCAGGATCCCGCGACCTGGGAGATCGGCGATCAATTTATGTTCGGGCCGGCGCTGCTGGTGAGCCCTGTGCTGACCGAGGGCGCCACGCAACGCACGCTTTACCTACCGGCCGGCACGCGCTGGTACGACTTTTGGACCGGAATGCACGACGAAGGCGGGGCAACGGTTTACGTTGACGCGCCGATCAATCGCATTCCTCTCGCTGTGCGCGCAGGCTCTATTCTGCCCCTCGGTCCGGCGATCGAATACGCGGGCCAGGCGACGGATCCCATCGAGTTACGCGTCTATCCCGGAGCAGATGGCGACTTTACGCTCTACGAAGACGAAGGCGACAGCTACCGCTACGAGCGCGGGGCGCACGCGACCATCGATATGCACTGGAATGACGCGGCACGCACGCTCACCATTGGCGCACGGCAGGGAAGTTATCCCGGCATGGCTGCCGGGCACGCCTTCAACGTGGTGATTGTATCCGCCGGCCACGGCGTTGGCGGGGATGCGACCGCATCGCCGGACGAGACGATTCAGTACACTGGCGCGAGCGTGGAGGCTCGATTCTAAGCGGGCCGGCTTGTCAGCGAGTCGGCGAAGCGCGCCCTATTGCACGCCCTTCTTCAGGATCTCTTCGGCGAGGTAGTTGCGCACGCGTGCGTCGTCCTGGAGCGTTTCCAGATAGGCGGTCTGCAAAAGCTGCTTCTGGTTGTCGTGCAGCGACTGATGAATGGCCTGCTGCACGCGGGGATCGTTGAGCTCGCGCTGGCCTGCCGGCTCGCGCGAGAGCAGCCGATAGATCGCGAAAGCCGCGACCTTGTGCGTCGCGTCATATTCGGTAATCACGTCGGTGAATTGTCCCGGTTTCAGATTGTCGATCGCGGCGTATACCGCGGGATCGCTCTTCAGTTGCGACTCACGGGCAAAGCCCATGTCGCCGCCATTTTGCGCCGTATCCTGATTCTCTGAAACGCTCGCGGCCACGGTTGCAAAATCCACTCCGCTCACGAGTTGCGAGCGTGCGGCATCGATGCGCCGCTTGGCTTCGGCCTCGCCGCCGGGCTTGCCCGGCATGTTGCCGTTGGGCGGCGTGGGCGAGGTCGTGACCACGATCTGCGCCAGGTGATACTGCGGCTCGATCAGGTCGAAGTCCGCCTTGTGCGCGGCATAGAACGCCGCAATCTGCGCATCGGTGATATTGATCTTCGACTCGATCTCTTTATTGATGAGCTTGGTCTCGGTCAACTGGCGGCGAATGTCGCGCTTCAAGTCGTCCAGCGACATGTTGCGCTGTTTAAGCAGGTTGAAAAACTGATCTTCAGTGTACGGAGCCTTGATCTCGGTCAGCTTGGCGTTGACGTCCTCATCGCTGGCGGTCAGGTTCAGCTTGGCGGCCCGCTGCTGCAGAATCTCGCTCTGGATCATTTTCTGCAGCACGTTGAGGCGCAGGATGTCGGCCTCCTGGTCCGAAGGCTTCTGTGGGTTGTCTCCCAGCTGGATCTGATAGTTCCGTTCCAGTTCCGCCCTCTGAATCTCCTTGCCGTTCACTGTGGCCACCACATCTCCCGGGGCCGAACGATGGCATCCGGCGACAGCGGAAAACAGGACGCCGCTAACCAGCAGTACAGCAGCAACATGAGAACGCGCAGGAAAACCGAATGAAAGGTGCAAGCTGATTTCTCCTAGGGGGTTACCGAAAAACCCCGGCAATCAAGGATAAATCCCTCAACCGGCCGGGGGGTAGCCCAATTTGTGTTAATGGCCCGCGCCATGGCCCGCCGCAGTTGGCGTGGCCGGCGTTGCCGGGGGTGGTTCCTGGCCCTCGGCGCGCAGGGCGCGGTCGATGGCCATCCAAAGCTGGTCCACGGGCACGGCGCCACCGTAGACCTTTTCGCCGTTCACATACACCGCGGGGGTTCCATCAATCTGCAAAGACTCGGCGAGCTTCATTGAGGCTTTGATTTGCGTCTCGTCCTGCTTGGCGATGCAGGCATCGAGCGCGGTCTCATCCAGTTTGGCTACCGTGGCCTCCTGCCGTGCGATGCGATCCAGAGCGGCAAAGCTCTTGTTCATGTCGCGCTCGTCGCCGGTAACCTCGTCTCCGTGGGCGTGCAGGTAGTCCACGTACGCCCAGTACACCGTGCCGCTCTGCGCGGCCAGGCAGTTGGCGTCCACGGCCGCGCGGAGGGCCCAGGGATGCAGGTCCGTGAGCGGGTCGTCTTTGTACACGTACCGTACCAGGTTCTTGTAGCGGTCCATGGTCGCCGGAAATAGCTCCTGGTGCATGCGCCCGCAATACGGGCATTCGAGGTCGTCGAAGTTGACTACGGTCACCTTGGCGGACGGATTGCCCCGGATCGGACGTCCCGCAATGGGGAGGGCGTCGGCGGGATCCTTGGTCAGGTCCAGCGTGTCCATGTGGACGAGCTTGGTGCTGTCGTCCGAAATCAGAAAGTCGATCACCGTCGACTTGCTGTTGTGCGTAATGGTGATGGGCAGCGTCTCGTAACCCGTGAACTGGCTTGGCTTGCGGGCGCCAATGCTCAGATCGACGTCCGCGGGCAGGTCGAACTGCGAACGAACCAAAATGTCGATGCGGCGATTGAGCGCGGGATCGGGGGCAGCAGGCGGTGGAACTTGCGCTCTGCACCCTATCGTCAAGCCAAGAATGAGCATTCCAGCCAAAAAACGTGCATTTACCAAGATGATTTCCTCTCAGGAAAGGATACTCCAGAGCAGGGAGTAGGGAGTAGCCAGTAGGGAGTAGAAAAAGCCCCCCTGCGCCGTCTGCTTTCCGCGGTTTGCTTTCCTGTCGATATGCGATGGACGCTTGCAGAGTGGAAAGGCAAGCGGCAGATGCCGGGTTTCTGGCGCCGGTGCTCCTGCATCGCTTCATCGACTAGGGTTCGTTCTCCGGCAGCACGTCGTTGGGAGCGACGATCCATTCGACGGCTTGCGAGGTGCGCAGGGTTCCATCCGGTAGTTCGCCGACGAGAATCGAGCCGTGGGCGCCGAGTGGGTGCGGACCGGAAACGGTAAGGGTTGGGTGGCCGCGGCTGATTGTGCCGAGCAGCGTCGCGCCGTCGTAAACCTTCACGGATTTCCAGTCCGCGGATCCAAAATCCGCGCCATTAAACGTCAGCGGTTCGTCGCTGCCATAGACCGGCCCATGGTTGTTGGCGAGCGCGAGCTTCAGCGGATCGTTATAAGTGGCCGTGCCGCGGTAGATCATGGCAGCGTCTTCGTCGATCAGCCAGCTTGCCTCTTTCACGCGAATGGCCTTGCCTGGATAGCGGTCCGCGGGATAGATGGCCGTGATGCCGCTCTTCCAGGTCGAATTGTCGGCAAGCCAGGCGCGGGCGAAATCGACGGGCTTGAGCTGGACGGGACCATGAATCGACGACGCGTGGGCATCGAGCCGCTGGTCGAGCGCATGTTGCATGGCGACGAGATAAAGCGGCACGCTCTCATTCCAGGTATGTGCCTGACCCTGCTCGACGATCAGCGACCAGGGCGCGCCCCTGGGGCGATTGGTATCGAAGATGCGGTGAATAGCCGCGATGCGGCGCGGCTCGTCGGCTTCGCCGGCCGTGAGCAATGCCGGCGTGGAGAGCGCCTGCGGCGAGAGATTGTCGTAGCTCTCATAGTCGCCGCCCTTCGAGACGGTAAAGGCGATGACGCGAGCGGGCATCCAGGCGTTAAACTCGTAGGCCATCTGGCCGCCGTTCGAATGGCCGGTGCAGAGGAGCGGGGCATATTCGACCTCGGGGTGGCCGGATTGCCTGGCGAACCAGCCCAGCGCGGCAAGGATCAGGTTGCCCTCGCCTTCGCCGATCATCATGCCAAACTGCGAAGTGGCCACGATGGCAAGGCGGTTGGCGGAGGCATAGGCCTGAACATAGGGGGTGAGAGCGGCATCGCGGTAATCGTGGTTGGCGCCGTTTCCCCACAGCAGCACGGCGCGCACCTCCTGGGAAGGGCGAGGCAGCCACATGCGTAATCCACGGCCGAGGGACGGAAACTCCACCTCGTAGGCGATGCCCCCGCGCACCCAGCCCGCCACCGGGATGCCGTCGAATTCGCCTTCGAAACGGCCGGCGGCAAGCGTGCCGTTGAGTTTCAGGTGGAGCGCAACGCTTCCCTTTCCGCTCTTGAGCGGATGCTGGTCGTCGAAGGTCAATTCGACCGCCGCTTCAAATGCGCCGTCGGCGAGATGGGCTGAGGTGCAGATGGCGCCAATCTCGCGATCGCGGGAACGGGCTGTTACGGCGGGGTGGGCACCGGTCCAGCCGGAAATGAAGAGCGTGACCGGCGCCAGTGCTTCCGAGGGCGCCTTGCCGCGCGGGCCTTCGAAGGGCTGGGTATTTTGCAGAATCACGGTGAGGCGGGCGGGATAGGCGACAACCTGCACGTTGCCCGCATGCCCGTTGGCCGCGAGGAAAAAGAATGCTGCAAACAACAGCGAGCCGGCAAGCCGTCGAATCGTAGGCCTCATCGCGCAAATGACTCCGGAAGATGCAGCAATTCTAGCTCAGTCTCCGGGTGTGCGTGCCTGTTTAGGAACGACGGCGGCGCCTGAAGTCGGATGGTCGACATCAAACAACTGAGAACGAACACCCGATCGCTGCGCTTAATACGCTGGAGGAAGCGTGGGATCGTGGAAGACCGAATTGGCACGGCGGATGTCGCCCACGGCGCCGAAGTTGGCCAGGGTGAAGCTGTAAAGCCACTGGGTTTCGTCGCGGCCCGTGGAGCCGACCGTGCCCAGCTCGAAACGCCGGTAGCCCATGGTGAGCCCGCAGCAGTTCCAGTTGTACACCGCCTGCACGCCTCCGTACTGCACCGTGTGCTGCACGAAGTCGTAGCCGCCGTTCACCGCAAGGTTGAGCCCGTTGCCGCTCGGCTTGCCGATCTCCAGGAAGGGCTGCACCTGCTGGCTCTTGAGCGTAGCGAAAGTGGCGGGAGTGGAGGACGTGGCGCCGTTCGTCACCTGGTCGTCCACGGCGTTCAGCAAAGCGTGCCCGATGCCGAGCGTGGTGCGGCCAAAGCTGTAGCCCGCGAACACGTTGTCCGCGGCCAGTTGGCCGGCGATGGTGTCGTACGCCAGGTCCCACTGGATGCGCAGGTTGTCGATGGCCTCGAAGCGAATGCGCGAGGTGATGGGCGCAATGTTGCGCGCCGAGGTGAGGAACGTGGGCGCCATCAGGTCCAGCGTGGCATCGAAAACATTGCGGCGGCCGGGAATGACGGCTCCGCCAAAGTTGGGGTCGATAAAGTACTCCTGTGCGATTTCCCAGGTTGCCCACTCGCGCGGCGCGCTCGGGCAGATGGCCGAGGTCTCGGAATCGGATGTGGCATCGTCATTGTCGCCGGCTTGCTCATGGGCCGATTCTTTGTCACTGGGGCCGCATGGTTTTTCGCCTGCCGGCCGCAGATAAAACCGTTGCGTCAGCGAGAAGCCGGCTTCATTCACGTTGCTGGCAATGTCGGCGGTATCGAACAGGAGCACGTTCCGGGCCTGGGCGCCGATCCCGCCCACGTATCGATAATTCAGCTCCGGCTCAATCACGTGGCGTAGCTCCCGATGCCAGAAGGGAAGCTCGTAATCCCGCTCCAGCGCGGGCGGACGGATGTCGATCGACGCCTCCAGGTCCGTGCGGTTGAGCGGGCTGTGGCTGATGACGGGCGTGGTGAATGGGCCGGTGAGCCGGGGTGTCTGGCTGATCGTGTATGCGGATTCGCGCAATGCAACTTCAGGCAAAAAGCTCCATCCAGCCGCTGCGAGCGGCATGGAAAGATGCGGATAGAAGTCCAGGCGCCCTACGTTGCGTGAGTGGAAGAAAGGCTCGGAGCGGTTCAGATAGCCCAGCGACGATCCCAGCCCCCAATAGAGCGGCCCATTGCCCAGGGGCCGGTCCAGCACGTCGTAACGCACCAGAGGCAAGCGCAGAATCCTCACTTCGTTGCCATTGTTGGTGCTGGCGAAGGATTCAAACCGGTCCAGCCAGACGGACGGAAGAATCCCGTTGCGATTGTGGGTCAGCACCACGTTGCTCGCCACCTGGGAGCTGATGGCCTGCGCGTAGTTGTCGTCGAAGACCAGCCGGTAGACGTAGCTCGACAGGTATTCCATGGTGCCGGCAAGGCGCGTTTGCGGCGTAAAGTCCTTGCGCCCGAGGATTGTGACATCGACGCCTCCCTGGTTCACCAGCTCGTAACCGGTGGGATGGGCCGTCGATGGGGTCACTTGTTCTTCGACGCCCCGGTCGAGCAGCGCATTCCAGCGCGCGATCAGGTGATCCAGCCCCGGTCCCTTGTAGCGGAAGTCGCCGTTGGGCGCCCAGCCGCGCTTGCTGAAGTACTCCGCGCCCACCACCATGTCCAAGCTGCGATTGATGGCCCAGTAGACTTGCTCGCCGAAGGTGTAGCCGCGGATCGACGATCCGTTGCTGATCACCGGCGTCAACAATCCGCTCACGCGGCTGGTCTCGCTGGCCGGATGGTGCAGGTAAGGTAGATAGACGATCGGCACGCCGAGGAATTCGAAGAACGCGTTCGACGTGGAAGCCTTGTCGTCGTCGAGTTGGATGGAGTGCGCGATGATCCGCCAATCGGGGCGGGGGAGACGGCAGTTGGTGATCGAGCCGTCCACGATTCGGTAGCGGCCCTCGCCGGTCTGCAGCAGCACCCGGCCTGAAAACAGCAGCGGGGTCGGCGTGGAATACACGACCGTACGCCCCATGGCGTGCACGCCCTGCGACCCGTTGACGTTGTAGAAGCGCGCGGTATGCATGTTCAGCCGCATATCGCCGTGGGAGGCGCTGATCAACACGTCATTGGGGCCGCCGGTCACTTGCAAATGGCCGTCGGCTTCGAGCTCGGTCGTCGTCCGGTTGTAGGTGACACTGTCGGCGCGAATCACGTAATCGCGATAGTGCAATACCACATCGCCGGTCAGGGTCAGGATATCGCCCGCCCACCGCTGTTTTTTCGCCTCCCATTGCACGGGAGTTCCAGACGGCGGGGCCTGCTCGGGAACGGCTTGCGGCACCAACTCCTGGCCGGGATCGTTGGGCAGATCCCCCGCGGGCGGCAGGGCAGAGCCATCCTCTACGCCCGCCGGCCGTTGCGCCGCAGGTGCCGCATTGATCAACACTTGAGGGGCCTGTGCGCCCAGATACAGGTGGCAGGCAGCCAGCAACGTGATACATACTAGGTTACGAGGACGCATCCCTGACTCAATCCGGTGCAAGGCTCAGCATAGCAAAGCCGGGTTCGTGAGATAGGGAGCACGCCTCACTGCTCTGGTAACTGGACAAGCCGGGTCATCCGCACAGTCACGGGCCCACTCCCGTGAACACGCGAGTTGACGCGCGCACCCCTGTCCGCGGCTCCATTCCTTGATGGTTGAGCAAAGTCCGCGTTGTCCGGAATTCGATTCGGGCTTCGGCGCGGACCACATCCAGCGCGATTCGGCAATGCCGGGCAACAGATCGAGACGGCGGATCGGATCGGCGCACAAGAAGGGACACCGGAGCGTTGAGCACATTACCCAATTCGGCGAGCCTCTTCCCCGAGTGGAAGCGGGAGGTCAATCGCCGCGTAGCTGCCCACTTGAATCGCAAGGCGCCGTTGCATGGCGAAACTGCCGCGCCTGAAGAAAACCATCCCGCGCCGACAAGTCGGGCCGCGAGAGCTGCTGCGCGCGTGGCGGCGCGGTACGCCAATGCCCCCAGTTATGGCGATGTGCTGGCCCGCGAGGCGCGCGCCGGGGTGCATGCCGCCAAGGCCGCCTCAGAAGCCGCGCAGCAGGCTCAGGCTGCATTTCAATACGTTCTCGACGGCTTGGAAGCCGTTGCGTCGGCTGAGCCCTCCTGGGAGCAGGAGCGACAGCCCGAGGGGTTCTCCGACCGCCATGCCGTGCCGGTCGCCGTGCCGCCGCCGCAATCGGCGCCGCAAAGGCCGCAGGAATTGCCTCGCAGCCCTGCGGATTTGCCGAGCGTCCAGCCACTGCCCGCAATCGCTCCGGCTATCGCGCCCTCCTGGGAGCTCGAAAGCGACGCGCTGCAGGAGGAGCCAGCCGGGTTCGACGCTCTGCCTGGCTACGACTCCCCGACCATCCTCGAGGCACACGCCGGCGATCCCGTCCAGCCTATCTATGCGAACCTCATCCAGTTCCCGCGCGAAATGGTCGCGACCCGTCGGGCACGCCCGCGGCGCGCGGAAGGCCCCCTGGCCGCCGCGGGATCCACGCCCCAGCTGAGCATCTTTGAGGTCGACCCGGCTGCCATTTCCATCCTGCCCCCACCGGCCACCGTGGACGCACCGGCGCCACCCGCGTGGATGCGGCCCGAATGGTCGACCATGACCCTTGAGGCACAGCCTCCATCCATAATTCTTGACGCGCAGCCAGTGGAGGAACTCCTGGAGGAACCCGCACCCCAGCCGGCAGCGGCGCACGAGATCGAGTTGGCGCCACTCAGCCGGCGCCTGCTGGCCATCGTGGTCGATTGCACGTTGATTGCCGCTGCGCTGGTGGCGGCCGCCACACTGGCCGCGTCCAACTTCAGCGAATTCCCGGGCGTGCGCGTGATTGAATTCGGCGCTGGGATCGCGCTTCTGGCCATCGGCGCCGCCTATTACGCAGGTTTCCTCACCCTGACCCGGGCGACGCCCGGCATGAGGTACGCCGGCATCGAGCTCAGCACGTTCTCAGGCTTGAGAGCCACCCGGGCGCAACGCTGCGGGCGCCTGATGGCGATGCTCCTGTCTGTCCTGCCACTTGGCCTGGGCGTGGTGTGGGCGCTTTTCGACGAAGGGCACCTCAGCTGGCACGACCGGCTGTCGCGCACCTATGTGCACAAGCGCTGAGCCCGGATCTCATGGTTTCGCAATCGCCCGCAACGCGCTCACGCCCGCGCCGATGAGCGCCGTCTCGTCGTCGGGGGGCAGAATTTCCAGCGAAAAACTCTGCAGCGGACTCATGCGCACCATGGTTTCGAGGTGGCTGCGCAGCAGCGGCAGCTCCAGAAAATCCACATTCTTGCCGGTGAAGTAGAAACGCCCCGGTCCCGCGAGGTGAATGAACGACGCAGTGGCCGCAGCCAATGCGCGGTGCCACAGGTCAACAAACTTGCGGCAGCGCATGTCGCCATTGCGGGCGTTGGCGAACACCTCTTCCGGCTCGAGATCGAGAAAGCGCATGCGCATGGCGCGATAGCCCATGATGCCTTCAAGATGCCCGACCCCTCCGCATCCGCAGTAGCGTTCTTTGGGGTCGAGCGTTACCGTGATGTGCCCGCCCTCCCACACGCCTTCCGCGTGGGGCCAGCGCCCGTAGCCAATGCCTTTGCCAAGCGTCCATACGCGCGTGAGCTTGTCGAGCCGGCCGCGCGATGAGGCGACGCCCGCAGCAATGGCGTCCGCGTCATTGGCAATGTGCACCGGGGCCGCGATGCCGCGCTCCTGGAGCGCCGAAGTGAGCTGTTCGGCGAGCCGAATGCCTTTCATCTGGGGCAGATTGGGCGACTCTTCCACCACGCCCGAGCGCACGATGCCGGGAACGGCTATGCCGATGGCGTCAATCGGACTTGATTTGCCTGGGCCTGTTTTGCCCGGGCTCGCCTTGTCTCTTGCCAGAGTCTCAATCTGCGCGGCCAGAAGTTCGACTAATTCGCTGTCGGGAATCGCCTCGAGAGCTTCAACTGCCTCCGGGTCGCTGGGATAACGCAGCACCGTCCCTGCCAAATGCTGGTCTTCCAGCCTGGCCGCCGCAATGTGGTCTGTAAGGACGACGCCGATTGCCGTTGTCATGATGTCCTCCATACAACGAACAGCTTGCGACTACTCCGTCTGATAGCGGTGCAGCCGCCCCAGCCCATTGAACGCGGCCACCTTGTAACACTCCGCCAGCGTGGGGTAGTTGAAGACGGTGTCGATGAAATAATCCATCGTGCCGTCCAGCGTCATGACTGCCTGTCCGATGTGCACCAGTTCGCTGGCGTCCTCGCCGATGATATGAACGCCCAGCACCTTGCGCGTGTCGCGATGAAAGATAAGTTTGAGCCGCCCTGTGGTGTCGCCGCGAATTTGTCCGCGCGCCACCTCGCGGTAATAGGCCATGCCGACCTCGTAAGGAACGTCTTCCCCGGTCAACTGCTCCTCGGTCTTGCCGATGAAGCTGATCTCCGGGATCGTAAAAATGCCATACGGATAAAGGCTGGGGTTGGAAGACGCAGCATTGTCGTTAAAGGCGTGCGATGCAGCGATACGTCCTTGCTCCATCGACACCGAAGCCAGCGAGGGAAAGCCCACCACGTCGCCCGCCGCATAAATGTGCGGCACTTTGGTTTGATAGTGCTCGTTTACGGCGATGCGGCCTCGCTGGTCGGCTTCAAGGCCGGCGGCGGCGAGGTTCAAGTCGTCCACATTCCCCTGGCGGCCCACCGCGTAGAGCAGCGCATCGCCTGAAACCTTCTTCTTGCTCTGCAGATTGGCAACTACGGTGCCCGCAGCCGGCTCCTCCACGCTTTCCACTTCTTCGCCCAGCCTCATGGTTACGCGCATGTCGCGCAGGTGATAGCTGAGCGCTTCGATGATCTCCTGATCGGCAAACTCGAGCAGCCGGTTGCGCTTCTCGATCAGCGTGACGCGCACACCCAGAACCGCGAACATGCAGGCGTATTCCACGCCCACCACGCCGCCGCCCACCACGATCAGCGACCGGGGCAGGGACTCGAGGCCAAGAATCTGGTCGCTGTTGATAATGGTCTTGCCGTTGACCGGCACTTTGTCTGAGGCCGCGGGTTTGGTGCCCACAGCAATGATGATGTGGTCAGCTTCCAGCGTGGAATCGGCCTGTGCGCCTTCCACGCGCACCTGGTGGGGATCAATGAACCGGGCAATTCCGTGCACCACGTCGATGCCGTTGCGCGACAGTTGCGCTTCGGTCACGTCGACTTCCGTTTTAATGACCGCCTGAATGCGAAAGGCCAGGTCCGCCATGGTGATCTTTTCCTTCACCCGGTAGTTGACGCCGTAGACCGAGCGGTAGTTGTAGCCGGAGAGATGCAGCACGGCCTCGCGCATGGTTTTAGAGGGGATGGTGCCGGTATTGATGCATACCCCGCCCACTACCTGACGGGCCTCGACCACGGCCACGCGCTTGCCGATCTTGGCCGCGGCCACGGCGGCCCTCTGGCCCGCGGGCCCGGAACCGATAACCACCAGGTCGTACTTTACCGCGCTCATGTGTTTTTCTCTCCTGGATTCGAGGCAATCTTACGGCTTGACGCAAAGAGGCCGCGCGCTCCGCCATGAGGTCGCAATTCCAGAATAACTGTACACGCGGTGTGCGTAAGGGAAGTGAAAGGATGAAGAGGGGCTTGTGCGTGTGCGGCAAGGCGGGATCAGCCGGGCCAAGCCGCTCCAGCGTTGAAGAATCGGGCGGGATGCCCCGGCCGTGGATTCTTAAATTCACTCACCGGGGCCGCAGATCCAGGTTCCCGCCCCACCCGATCTTTCAGCGCACAGCGTTCGAATTACACCTGCGCGGTGCGAAAGCTTTGCGGTACGGCCGCCCGCGCTCCTCCCGCGAGCTTTCCGCCGCTTTGCGTCTCCTCATCCAGCTGGAACTGCCGGATGATTCCATCCAGCTCCGCGGCCAGCGAGGACAGGTTTTTCAGCGCTTCGACAGCCTCCTCGGCCGAATGCGTGTTTTCCAGCGCCAACTGGGAAATCTGCCCCGCGGATTCCGAAATCTCTCCGGCCGCCGAGGTCTGTTCCGTGGCCGCAGTAGCGATCAGGTGAATCTGCTGCTCCACCTGCTTTGAAGTCGCGATGGTCGTTTCCAGACTCTGCCGGGCCTTCGCGGTCTCCTCCATGCCGCTCTCGACAGCGGTGCGGCTGTCGGCCATCACCTGCAGGGTGTCCCGCGTCTCCTCCTGGATGCTGCGAATGGTTCCCGCAATCTCCTCGGTGGCGCTCTTGGTGCGCTCGGCCAGCCGCCGCACCTCGCCCGCCACCACGGCAAAGCCGCGTCCGTGCTCTCCGGCGCGCGCGGCCTCGATGGCAGCATTCAGGGCCAGCAGATTGGTCTGCTCGCTGATCTCCTGAATTACGTTCACCACTTTGCCGATTTCCTCCGAGCGGTGGGCCAGCGAGGTCATCTTTTCTGAAACCGTTCTGGTAGCGGCAGCAATCTTCTCCATGGTGGCTGCCGCCTCCTGCATCACCTCGCCGCCCCGTTCGGCCGTCTCCGCGGATTCGCGGCTTGAGCCTGCCGCGTTCTCCGCGTTGTGGCTGATCTCGTTGATGGTCGATGTCATTTCCTGGGCTGCGGCCGCAATCTGGTTGATCTTGCCCGACTCCGTGCGCGCATTGCCAGCGCTCTGCACCGATTGGGCGCTGATTTCGGTCGTCGCCGCCGAAAGCATCTCCGCGCCCCGCGCCACCGACTGCACCATCGAGCGGATCACCGCGACCGATTCGTTCAGCGCCACGCCCATGTCACCAATCTCATCGCTCCCGCTCACTGTCACGTGCGCCGTCAGGTCCTTCTGCGCCAGCCGTTGCGCCATCGCCTTGACCCGTCCAATCCGGGGCGCGGTGACACGCGTTAGCGAGATGCCCGTCAGCGCGCATAACACCATGATCAACAGCGTGACACCGAGGTTCACCCATGTGGCGTTGTCGCTTGCCGCAGTCGCGCTCTGCGATTCCTCCATCCCAACCTTGGCGTGCAAGCGAACGCCGTTGTCGGTCGCATTTACGGCGTCATTCATCCAGCCCATCATGGCGTCGGAGGAAAGCAGGTCCAGGGCATCGCCGGTCTTGCCCGCGGCCTGCAGCGCGATGGCCCTGTCGCTGGCATCCTGATACTGCTTGATAGAGGCAACGAAGGTCTGGTAGTAGCTTCGCTCGGCAGGCGTAACCAGCGGTTCCATCTCCTTCAGTGCTTCGCGGTAGTCGGCAATCGCCTTTTGCCGACGCGCGGTGTGATCGGCTGTGCACGCCGGCGTCTGGCACAGCATCAGCTCCAGATCCTCCCGCCGCTCCACGCTCACGCCATTGCGGATATCGCCAATGTGAATCAGCGAGGGAAGATGGTTGCCGCTAACCTCCGCACTTTTGCCGGCGATGATGTGGAAGGTGAAGAATGTGTAGACGCCAAGGACGAGGCAGAGAGCGCAAACCACGCCAAACGCAAAAGTGAACTTCCGAGAGAGGGGCAGGTTTCTGGCCCAGGACATGGCGCATCCTTTCCGATTGGAACTATCCGTTGTATCGGCGAGATGCGCGCCGTCTTGAATGCCGATTCTCTGCAGTCACGCGAATTTCCCTGTTCCCTCCTCGGCCGAAAACGCCTGGCGGTGCAGGATTTACTCCGGTCAGGCAGCAGGGGCCGCTCTTGCCCGGACCTTGACGAAGCCGATATCCTTGGGGCCGTTCCCGGTTTCAGTTTGGGAATCGTTCCGAAATGAGGCTATTCATGCCCATGCTTCGCCCCGCCCACCCCTCGAAGATCGCTGCGACGGCTTTGGCCCTTGCTTTCTGCGCCGCGGCGATGGCCTCGCTGGCCGCGCAAACGGCTGCTGCTCCGCCCGCGCCGGCGCGCCCCGCGCCCACGCCCGAGCAGCTTGCCATCCAGGCGGCCTCAGAGAAAGACCACCAGCGCATGATGGACCTCGCCGGCATCAAAGAGCTCCGCCCCGGCGCCAGCGGCAGCGCCAATGGCCCGAATCCCGCGAACTACGACGAGACCAAGGCCAACATCTACCCCAACCTCCCCGATCCACTCGTTTTGAACAACGGCAAGCGCGTCACCTCAGCCAAAGTCTGGTGGAAGGAGCGCCGTCCCCAGATCGTCGAGCTCTTCGACCGCGAAATCCTCGGCCGCGTTCCCGCGCACCTGCCTGCCGTGACGTGGCAGGTGGTAAGCACGACGCAGGAAAAGAACGGTGACATTCCGGTCATCACGAAAACGCTTGCCGGTCACGTGGACAACGCGAGCGATCCCGAAATTCATGTCGACATCGATCTGACATTGACCACACCGGCCAACGCCAAGAGCCCGGTTCCGGTGATGATGGAGCTCAGTTTCAGCCGCCAATTCCTGGCTTCCATCGCGCGCATGATCCCCGAGATGGCGCAAGCAACTCCGGGCCCGACGTGGCAGCAGCAGCTTCTGGCGCGTGGCTGGGGTTACGCGGAGTATGTTCCCACCAGCGTGCAGCCCGACAACGGAGCGGGTCTCACACAGGGCATTATTGGTTTGGCGAACAAGGGCCAGCCGCGTGCGCTCGATGACTGGGGTGCCTTGCGTGCCTGGGCATGGGGAGCCAGCCGCGCCCTAGATTACTTTGCGACCGATCCTGCAGTCGATGCGAAGCAGGTGGGGATCACAGGCCACTCGCGCTATGGCAAGGCTGCACTGGTCGCCATGGCCTACGATCCCCGCTTTGCCATCGCCTACATCAGCTCCTCCGGCGAGGCCGGGGCCAAGCTCTATCGCCATCACTTCGGCGAAGAGATCGGCAACATCGCCGGCACGGGCGAGTATCACTGGATGGACGGCAACTTTCTCAAGTACGATGGTCCGCTCACGGTTGCCGATCTTCCCGTGGACGCGCACGAGCTGATCGCGCTCTGCGCGCCACGCCCCGTCTTCATCGGCGCCGGCGCGACAAAAGGCGACGGATGGGCCGACGCCGAAGGCTCGTTCCTGGCCGCCGTTGCCGCCGGTCCGGTGTACACGCTGCTGGGCAAGAAAGATTTGGGGACTACCGAGTACCCGCCCATCGAATCCGCGCTGATCTCCGGCGATTTGGGTTTCCGCCAGCACTCCGGCGGCCACACGCCCGCGCCGAACTGGCCCACGTTTCTCGATTTCGCCAGCCGTTACCTGCACGCGCCCGCGCCAAAGGTAGCGAGCGCGGGCACTCGCCACGCAGACTGAGGCTCGCGGCGAATCTTGACCTCCCGCCTATAACGGTCCGTGTTTCGGCTTCGCTCCGGAGGTCGGCATGAAGGAAGCCCGTCAACGCTTTAGCCAAACCGCACAGCGTCCATTGCTGGCAGCTGCAACATTGGCGATCCTGCTGTCGGAGATTGGCTTACATGGGTCGGTGGCCCAAAGCGGCGGCGTCATGCCGCCCATCGCCGCGCCCGACAGCGCAAACGCACCCGCTGTGGTCACCGGCAAGCCCTACGAGGCGGAGCGAATTCTGCACACGCGTCGCTCCCTCGCCGACGGCACCATTTCCACGCAAGACTATTCGATTCGCGAAGCGCGCGACGGCAGTGGGCGGGTCCTCGAAGATGTTGACACCGATCTTCCTGCAGCTGCGGGTCATGCGTCAGTCCACCTCGTCGTAGAGAACCTGGTCGATCCCACTGCCAGAACAACACTCACCTGGACTAGCTTGTCGAGGACGGGCACTCTCACTCATCTGCCGCCGAATCCAGTCCTGAACGGGCGATTGCAACCCACGCCGGACGAGGGCGCGGTCCTTCTCGGACACCGCATGATTCACGGCCTGCTCTGCACCGGCTACAGGGTGCAGAAGACCATCCAGGCGGGGGCCATGGGCAATGAGGCGCCCATCGCCACGCACCACGAATGGTGGATTGACGATGATCTGCATGTGAAGGCTTTGGAGATATTCGACGATCCTCAGCACGGCGAACGCACCAACGAACTCGTCTCCATCAAGCTCGGCGAGCCGGACGCCACGCGCTTTCATCTGCCTTCGGGCTACGCCGTGAAAGAGGTCAATGCGCCGACAGCGGCGGACCGCGTGGCTCGCCCGGATGAGACCCTGGACCTGGAGCATGCGCCGGCCATTTCGCACAGCGATGCCGTCGCTATGCTGGCCTCGCAGGACCGGCAAATGCAAATGCAGGGCGCGGCGGCGCTTGTGAAGGAGGCCCAGGCCAGCAGCGATGCGGTAGTGAAGGACGATGTTGCTTACCGGCTGGCGCGCGCCAACGTGGGATTGAAAGAGGCTCTGTCGCTTGCCAACACGGCGGTCGATAGCGCCGAGCACGATTGCGCGGCCCCGACCG
The DNA here is from genome assembly GCA_050011915.1 of Occallatibacter sp. Lineage (GTDB taxonomy): Bacteria > Acidobacteriota > Terriglobia > Terriglobales > Acidobacteriaceae > Telmatobacter. The sequence continues at coordinate 76,154 of JBEKIE010000004.1, read as the reverse complement.
CTGCGCCTGCGCGACGCGCGCAATTCGCCGCGGAAATCGTCCTGGCACGCGATTGGGACACGCTCGGGTATACCTATTACCGGCTTGACGATTCCGAGACAGCCAAAAGCTACCTTGAAAGCGCCTGGAGGCTCGATCCGGCTGCCCATTACGCCGTCCATCTGGCAGGAATCCTGGAACGGTCTGGAGACACCGGCGAAGCCATCGCCCTCTATCGCGCCGCATTACAGGCATCAGGCAGCGATCAAATAAGGTCAACCATTCGCGAACGGCTCGCCGCTCTGGCTGGCCCTTCCGCAGAGTCGCCCGCTGATGCGGGAGAGGAGATTCCGGACACAGGCAAACTCGCCGGCTCGGCATTTTTCGACATCACGTATTTTTCCAGCACCAAGAGTCCCACGGTCGAATTTGTCAGCGGAGCCGAGCCGCTGCGCGCGCTCATTGCCCCCATTGCACAGCAGGAAAGGACCAGTTTTGTATTGCCGGACGCCGGACCTGAACGGGTGGTGCGCCGGGTCGAGGTCACCTGTGAAGTCCAGACGGGAGCGAGTAACGGCTGCCGCCTGCGCACGTTGGGAGCACACGAGGCGCGGGACCTTCTTAGCGGCAAGTAGCGGCTACAGCCGCTTCGACATCACAATGCAATGGCACTCCACTCCCTGCCGCAGCGGCTGTGAGTGTTTGAACTCTTCGGTTCCGGTCTCCACGTATCCAAAGCGCCGATAGATGGGCGGCAGCTCCGGCCGCATGCTGAGCACGGTGATATCCACGGCCTCGCAACCCTGCTCGCGAAAGCGCTCTTCCGCTGCTTCCACCATCCGACGTCCCAGTCCTTCGCCCTGCCGCGCTGGATCGGCAGCCAACATGCCGAGGTAGCCGCGCTTGCCGCGCCGCTCCGTGTATACCGAGGCCAGCAGGCGGCCCGCGCCGTCCTCGGCCACTAGAATGCTGCCCTTGGCCATCATGGCCGCAAGGCGCTCGTCGTCGGTGCGCGTGCCCTCGATGAAAGTCTCCACCGAAAACGCAGTGTTGATCAGCTGGATCAGGCGCGGCCGATCGCTGGCCGCGGCCACGCGAAAGCGAATTCCATTTCCTGTCGCGTCTTTGCGGTCCGCCGTCATGCTTCTATTATTGCGGATGCGCCTGCGCCCACGCTTTGTACTCGTTCAGCACGGCTACGCCTTCGGTGTTGTACCACGAGTAGCCGTTGCGCCGTTCCAGGCTCAGTTCGTTCACGTCGTCGTGGATGGTCTTGTCGCGGTCGCCAAAGATGGGCTTGTCGGTGCCTATCTGGTAATAGCGCGCCCAGATGGGTCCGGCGCCCGCGACGGCCACCAGCTTGCGCCCTCCCGCGCTGGAGCGATCGGCCATGAAGTTCCCGCTGCCGTAGCGGAACCCGAAGATCTCCACCTTGACGAACCACGCGCACGCGGCGTGCACCGCGGCAACCTCCGCCGGAGTGGGATTGGGCAGGCTCATGAAAAACTCGACTACCGGAAAGCTCTCGTCGCTGGTGAGCGAGGGCATCTCGTAGTTGCGCGCCGAGGCTGGTTCCAGCGTGAGCGCATCGTACTGCTGCGCCCACGCCGTCTTTACGCCGTTCTCGACAATCTGCAGTTTTAGCAGGCAGTCGATGCCGCGTTGCGCGGCCGGCCCCGCGCGCTTCACCATCGCGGCCGGCAGAAACTTGTAATCCGCGGCACCCTCGGCTACATTGCTCAGAATCTCCACGGCATGGGTCATGGCATCGTCGTTGATGGTGATGGTGTCGTGGTAAGCCCCCTCGAGCGGCCACACCTGCGGCCAGCCGCCGTTGGGATACTCGGAATCGAGCAGGTACTCCACGCCCCGCTGGACGGATGCGCAAATTGGCGCGGCATCGGCATCGCGATGCGCCGCCAGCAGTGCTGTCGCTACCCGCGCCAGAAACCGGATCTGCAGCCACGTGGAATCGTTGTCGAGCGTGGCGATGTAGTGCCATTTGGGATCGACCGGTTTATCGAAATCGGCCAGATCGGGGAAGCGGTTCTCGTTGTCGGCGTCGAAGAGGTCGCCCGGCGCGCGTGGCTTCGTCACCATGTCGATGTTCTTGCTCCAGCCGCCGTCTGCCACTTGCCAGGTGACGATGTTGTGGGCATCCTTGAGCGCTTCGTCGCTAGTCCACCACTCCGCCGGGTGATCGGCACGCAGGCCGCGCCCGCCAAATCCGAGCCCCGCATGTTTGGGGCTGGTGTTGCCTGCGACTTTTTGCTCGTCGGCCAGCGTCTGTTTGTCGATGGCCTTCTGCTTCTCCGAACGCTCCAGATACTCGAGCCACGCCTTCTGCTGTTTCTTCGGCAAGGTCGCGATGCGCTCGCGGGTCAAGGGCTTGGCAATCACGTTCATGCCAACTATTTTGGCGGAGGAGGTAGCGGGCAGGCCCAGGCCAGCGAGCGAAGCCAGGAGCAGGAAGAGCAGCGATTGGCTATTTGAACGCATGGTCTGCTTTCTATCCCAGCGGAACAACCCCTGTCAATGGATGGTCTGACCACTTGCCGGCAGAGGCGGATTAAACTTCCTGTGGCTCTTCGTTTGCGGGCAAAATGTCATCTTCGCGCGCGGCCCAGACGTAGAGAGTGGGAAGCAGAAAGATGCTGATCATCAGGTTGGCCAGCAGCCCGCCCACAATCACAATCGCGAAGGGGCGCTGCGAGTCGGATCCGATGGCGTGCGACAGCGCCGCGGGGAGCAGCCCGAGCGTGGCCACAAGCATGGTCATCATGATGGGCCGCAGACGAAGGACCGCGCCCTCGACGGCCGCCTCTTCAATGGGATTGCCGCGCGCCCTGAGCTGATTGATGAACTCGATCATGATGACGCCAACTTGCACCGAGACGCCGAAGAGCGCGAGAAAGCCCACCGCCGAAGAAACTGAGAAGTTGGTTCCCGTGAGGAACAGCGCCAGCGGACCGCCGATCGAGGCCATACCTACGCTGATCAGGATCAGTATGGCCCACTTGAAGGAGCGGAACATGGTGTAGAGAATGCCAAAAATCACCATGATGGTGAGGGGAACGATGATGGCCATGCGCTGGTCGGCGCGCTTCTGGCTCGCGTATTCGCCGGCCCACTCCAGATGGTACCCGCTGGGCAGCTGGACATTGTGCTGCACGCGGGCGATGGCTTCTTCCACGGTCGATCCCAGATCGCGCCCGCGCACGGAGTACTTGATGGCGATGTAGCGCTGCCCGCCCTCGCGATAGATTTCTTCGGCGCCGTCGTCTGTGGTCACGTGCGTCAGTTGCGCCAGCGATACGCGCTCGCCCGTCGGAGCCAGAAGGCGGACATTCTCAATGGCTTCGCGGGTACTGCGATAGGGCTGCTGGTAGCGCAGCGTGACGTCGAATCGCGCTTCGCCCTGTTGCACCTGGGTGAGCGCGCTGGAGCCGACGGCGGTCTGGATCGCGTCCTGAATGTCGTTTACGTTGATGCCAAAGCGCGCTGCGGCCTCGCGGTCCACCTGCAGATTGAGATTCGGTTGGCCGATGACGCGAAAGATGCCCAGATCCTCGATTCCCCTCACGGTAGCCATCTGCGCCCGAATCTGTTCGGCCACGCGCTCCAACTCGCGGAGGTCGGCGCCATAGAGCTTCACGGCCAACTCGCCTTTCACGCCGGAGACCGCCTCTTCCATATTGTCCGAAATGGGTTGCGAGTAGTTCCAGATCACTCCCGGAAATTGTGAAAGCTCGCGGTCCATGGAGGCGATCAGTAGTTCCTTGTCCTGGTGGAAAATGGGGCGCCATTGCTCCTTCGGCTTCAGGTCGACAAAATACTCGGTGTCGAAGAAGCCGGTGGTGTCGGTGCCATCGTCGGGCCGTCCCGTCTGGCTGACCACTTGCGTAACCTCGGGAAACGACGCCATGACAATGCGCGCCCTGTTGGTGAAGTCGATGGAGGTCGTAGGGCCTTCGCTGGGCGACAAGGTACCGCGCACCCAGATGGAGCCTTCGTCCAGATGCGGCAGGAACTCCGAACCGATCGGTCCACCCACGGTGAGATAGATGGCGACCGCGAAGAGCGCTGCGGAGATTGCGATCGTGCGGTAGCGGTGCTCGATGGCCGACCGGACCCCCGCACGATAATGTTCGGTGAGCCAGTGCATCAGCGGATTCTGCCAGTCTTTTGCGCCCCGGCTGAAGGCGAAGCTGGCCATCACCGGCGCGGCGACAATGGAAAACACCAGCGCTCCGAAAAGCGCGAATGTGACCGTCCACGCCATGGGCTTGAAGAGCCGTCCCTCCACCGCCTGCAGGGTGAAGATCGGCAGATACGAAGTGATGACGATGGCGCGCGCAAAGAACACCGGCCGCTGTACCTCGTGCGCCGCATCTTGAATCTTTTCGACCGGGCTGCGCCGGTCGCCGCTATGCGCCAGGTGGCGGATGATGTTTTCGATCATCACCACCGAGCCGTCCACGAGCATGCCAAAGTCCAGCGCGCCCAGCGAAAGCAAGTTTGCCGGGATATGGCTCAAGTCGAGGCAGATGGCCGCGAACATCAGCGCAAAGGGGATGGTGAGCGACACGATGATGGCGCCGCGAATGTTGCCCAGAAACAGGAACAAGATGATGGCCACCAGGATCATGCCCGCGCCCAGATTGTGCTCCACGGTGGTCACGGTGTACTTGACAAGATCGGAGCGGTCGAGGAAGGGGACGACCTTTACGCCCGTGGGCAGAATGCCGTGGTTCAGCTTGTCCACTTCTTCGTGGATGCCCGTAAGAACCGGGTCGGCATCGTCGCCCTTTTGCAACAGCACAATCCCTTCCACCGTATCGGGATTGTCCGCGACTTTGCCGTCGTCGTAGACCTTCTTGCCGTCGACCACCGTGTAGGGCTTCCAGGATTTCCCGATCTGCCCGAGGCGGATTTTCGCTCCCTGCGACACCGTGGCGATATCTTTGATGCGCACCGGCGCGCCGTTCTGAACCTTCACCACCGTCTGTTCAATGTCGCGCACGCTGGTGTAAAGGCCCAGCCCTTGCACGTTCACCTGCTGCTGGCCCTCTTCAATAAAGCTGCCGCCCCCGTTCGTGTTGTTGCTCGAAATCTGCTGTTCCACTTGGCTGATGCTCAAGCCGTAGGCAACCAGCTTGTCCGGGTCGAGCGCGATCTGGTACTCCTTGGTGGGCCCGCCGAAGCTCGAAACGTCCACCACGCCGGGGACGCTCTTAAACGCCTTCTCCAGCGACCAGTCTTCGATCGCCTTGCGCTCCATCACGTCGTAAGCGGGGTTGGTGCTCTCGACCGTGTACCAGAAGATCTGGCCCACCGGGCTCCAGTCCGTACCCATCTGCGGAACCAGGTTTGCGGGAAGATTCACCTCGCTGAGCCGCTCCAGGACGTGCTCGCGGTTCACATCGCTGGTGGTGCCGTCGTCAAAAATGAGCATGATGCTCGAGAGGCCGGCCAGCGTGGTTGAGCGCAGATGCGCGAGACGGGGAATGCCCGCCATCTGGATCTCCACTGGAACGGTGACCTGGCGCTCGATCTCCTCAGCCGAGCGGCCCGGCCATTGCGTAATGATCTGGACGTAATTGTTGGCGACGTCAGGATAGGCTTCAACCGGCAGGGCGCGGAAGGAAATAACGCCCCACGCGGTGAGGACAACGACGCCGCCCAGCACCAGCCAGCGGCTCCGGAGAGCAAAATCGACAATCGCTCGAATCACGCGCAGCTCCCCGTGCCGCAGGGCCCTCCACTGGCTGGGTCCGCTTAGATCATAAAGAAAACTTGAAGATTCATGATACAACTCGCAGGGAATTGGTCGTGCGATCCGATCCTTTTCCGCCGAAGGCGCGAAAAAGGTGGGGCCGGGGCTGACTTCGCAGCTACCCTATTTCTGATCCCTGTTCCCTGATCCCTGTTCCCTGTTTTACGCTCATACCATGGAATTCAAAATCCTCGAACTCGAACGCGAACCGATCGAATTCGACCTGCAGCTCCCTCCCGGCGCGGTCGATTACGGCGACGAAGCCGTGCAAATGGGTAACCTGGCCACGTCGGGCAGCGCCGAGGTGATTCACGAGCACCGTGGGCCCAAAGAGGTGGTCGCCGACATTCGCCTGCGGGGCCGTTTCGGGGGCAGTTTCCAGGTTCCGTGCGCCCGCTGCATCGAACCCGTCGAAATTCCGCTGGCAGGCGAGTTCGACCTCATTTTCAGGCCCCTTGGCGCCGATCGCGACGTTCCCGAGCGGTCGATTACGGCGTCGGAGACCGAAATCGGTTATTATCAAAAAGACAGTTTGTTGCTTGAAGATGTGCTGCGCGAGCAGGTGCTTTTGTCCCTGCCGGTCAGGACGCTATGCAAGCCCGACTGCAAGGGACTTTGCCCGCACTGCGGAGCGAATCGCAACCTTCAGCCTTGCTCCTGTGAAGAGGGACCCAAAGACCCCCGCTGGGAGGCGCTGACGGGGCTGCGCAATCGGATTAAGTCCTGATGAAAACAGCCTTTAGCTCTTAGCTCCTAGCTTCTAGCTCTTTCCTGTTCGTGCGAGAGATTTTGCCTCCGCGGAATGAGATGGAAGCGAATAACTGAAAGCTGGGGCCATATTGAATAGACCCTGCCCGAAGAATGTAAAAGGCAGCGGTCAGTCAGAGGAAACACGTCATGCCGAATCCGAAAAGGCGCCATTCCACGCGCCGCACTGCGCTCCGCCGCTCGCACGACTTTCTTACCGCGGTCGGGCTCTCTGAGTGCCCCAGCTGCCACGAAAAGAAGCTGCCCCATCGCGCCTGCCCCAAGTGCGGAACGTACAAGGGCCGTGCCGTGCTGGATGTAAAAGAAGCCAAGTAGTTGTCAATCCAGATGCTTACCGACATTGTGCTTGACGCGGTTGGCTCCGATAAGGCTCCCGAGCCGGAGATCCGCGGAGCCATCCTTGCCTGCCGGGCACTGCCCGTCCGGGTGCACTTGGTGGGGCCTGAGCCCGAGCTGCGCGACCTGCTCGACGAGCACCTCGAAAACGAGGACCTGCCCATCGTCGTTCATCACGCGTCCGAACGGATAGGGATGGACGAGAAAGCCGCTCACGCGGTGCGCAGCAAGCGCGACAGCTCCATGCGCGTAGGCCTCAAGCTGGTACGCGACGGCAAGGCAGCGGGCTTTGTTACGGCCGGCAACACCGGGGCGGCTATGGCGACCGCGAAGATGGTACTGGGCGGGCTGCCCGGCGTCGACCGTCCGGCCCTGGCCACGCCGATGCCCACGTCCAAAGGGAACCCATGCGTGCTTCTCGACGTGGGCGCAAACGTGGATTGCAAAGCGCAGAACCTGGAGCAATTCGCCGTCATGGGCGAGATGTATGCCCGGAGCGTTCTCAAGATCGTCAAGCCCCGCGTGGGTCTGCTCTCCATCGGCGAAGAAGAATCCAAGGGAAACGAGCTTACCCGCGAGGCTTGGCCGCTGCTCAAGGCCTTGCCGATCAACTTCATCGGCAACGTGGAAGGCCGCGACATCTTCAACGGCAATGCCGACGTGATCGTGTGCGACGGATTTGTGGGCAACGTGGCGCTCAAGACCAGCGAAGGCATCGGCCGCTTTGTGCGCGATGTGCTGCGCACTTCGCTCAATAAGACCGTCACCGCGCAGGTGGGCGCACTTCTGTCGCGCCGCGCGTTCAACGACTTCCGCCGCCGCCTCGACTACACCGAATACGGCGGCGCGCCTCTGCTGGGCGTGCGCGGCGTTTGTATCATCGGCCACGGCTCCTCGAACGACGTTGCCATCTACAACGGCATCCGCGTAGCGCACGAATTCTCGCGCTCCGGCGCCAACGAGCGCATCGCGCAGGCCTTTGCCGGCCGGCCCAAGCCCCGCCCCGATCAAGACGAAAGTCCCGACGCAACGATACAGTGATCAGTGGTCAGAGATCAGAGATCAAAGCCATTCGTGGTGAACATGGCTGCTCTACCCATGCCGCAATCCGGATTTGACGCAAATGCGCTCGCCCAGCTCGCGTGCCCGGCTTGCCACGGAGATTTGCGCGCGGAAGAATCGCGTCTGGTCTGCACCGCTTGCGGTCGCAGATACCCCATCGTCGACGGCATTCCGGCGCTCATCGTCGAGCGGGCTGAGCCGACCGGTGGTGCGAATAAGCCCGAGTGAGTTTTCAAGGGCAGGATTTCTGCAGCCACGCCGCGCACGTATTCCGCAACTCAGCGCCCCCGGTAAAACGGCAGCACCATCAACGCGGCAAGAGCGATGGCCACGGCGAGCGCCAGAGCAATCAGGCTATAGAGAAGCACGAGGTTGGGGCCCTGCGAGGGTTCGCCGCCATCTGCGTCCTTCGGACCGGCCTCGTGGCGATCGATATCAACCATAATTGGGGTCATTCATATTTGAGGGCATCCACGGGATCCATCTGCGCCGCGCGCGTGGCGGGGACGGTACCGAAAACGACGCCCACCGCGGTGGCAGCGGCCATTGCGATCAACACGGAAAGCCACGAGATGGGGAATTCGTAGTCGGTGAAGAGACGGATGGAAAGCGGCAGAGCGAGGCCGGCGATGCTGCCGACCACGCCGCCGGTGAGCGAGATGAGCACAGCTTCAGTGAGAAATTGCAGTTTGATCTCGCGATAGGTAGCCCCCAGCGCCTTGCGAATGCCGATCTCGCGGATGCGCGCGCGCACGGTGGCCAGCATGATGTTCATAATGCCCACGCCGCCCACGGCCAGCGTGACCGAGGCCACGAGCACCAGCATCACCGTCAACGCATTCATAATCTTGGCCGCCGTCACCAGCAGGTCGGTGAGCGTCTGCGTCTTGTACACCGAGTTCTTGCGGTGGCGCAGGCCGATCACGCGCACAATCTCTTTTGAGGCGTCGTTCACTTCGTCCATGCTCTGCATCGAAAAATAGATCTGGTTCACGCGCTCGGTTCCGGTAAAGTAGCGCGCCACCGAATAAGGCACCAAGATGGTTTCGTCGGTGATTTCTGAAAAGCCGAAGTCCGAAACGCTCTCCTCGAAGACGCCGATGATGGTGAAGGGAATGCCGAGAATCTGGAAGGTTTGGCCGATAGCCGCATCCGAACTGCCGTATCGCTCCCGCGCAAAATACAGGCTCACTACGGCGCACTTGATGTGCATGGTGTCGTCCGTGTCATCGAAGAAGCGCCCGTCGGTCACAATCAGGTTGCGGATGAACTGGTACTGAGAATTCACGCCCAGCACTGCCGTGTCCTTTTGGACGCCGCCGGGAAAGCTGACGCGGTTGTGCATCTCCAGCACAGGCGAGGAGTACATGATGCCGGGCACCTGCTGGTCCACAGCCTTCTCGTCGTCCTGCGTCAGGTAGTCGGTATAGCGAGCGCGCTCCGCCGGGGTTGCGCCTCCGCCCGCATATTCCACTTCCACCTGGTTGGTGCCGATCTTCTCCAGCAGCTCGAGAACATATTGCTTGCCAGTGAGTCCGATGGTCACCACCAGGATCACAGAGGCCGTACCGATGACCATGCCCAGAGCGGTGAGAGCAAAGCGCGTCTTGCTGGCGCGGAAGCTGTCCCCCGCAATCTTGAGGATCTCGCTCATTATCATGGTCTGGCGCGCGCTCGACAGCGTCTCTTGAAACGCGGTGCGCCGAGCCTGCTCCCGGGTTTGTTCGCCGACCGGATTCATCGTTTCCTTCCTGAGCAGATGCGCGGGAGGACATTTGGGCTTCGGGAATTATGCCGCAAGACGTCTCGGCGCCAATTCCGGCCAACCCTCCTGATAGCTTACGCGCAAGACCGCGAGCAGGAAACCCGGAGCGGAGGCTTATTCCTTGTTCAGCTCCCGCCATAGCGCCGCCAGCGCTTCAACCGGCACGGCCTCGGCACGAGACTGTGCAGCAATGCCCGCGCTTGCGAGCGCAGCCGCTGCCGCCGCAGGCGCAACTCCGGCGGCGCGCAGATTGTTGTTGAGCGTCTTGCGCTTTTGCGCAAAGGCCTGCCGAAGAAAGCGCAAGAAACCACGCTCGTCGACGCCCAGTTCGGCGAATCGCGGCGCAAACTGCCAGCGAAAAACGGTGGAGTGCACTTTGGGTGGCGGCGAAAACGCCGATGGCGGCAACGTGAACAGCGGTTCGGCCGGCCCGTACATCTGCACCGTCACCGACAGCAGCCCGTAATCCCGCGAGCCGGGCGCAGCCGTTACGCGCTCTGCAACTTCGCGCTGCACCATCAGCACCGCCAGGTCGAGCGCTGCATGGCTGGCCGCGAGCTTGAGCAGAATAGGCGAAGTGATGTAATACGGCAGGTTGCCCACCACGCGCAGCCGCCCTCCGGCCTCGGCTGCCGCCGCGGCGAAATCGAACTGCAGGACATCCTGCTCCGCCACCGATACGCGCTCCGGATCAATTTGCCCGCGCAATCCCGCGGCAAAGTCACGGTCGAGTTCAATTGCCAACACGCGTCCGGCCCGCGCCGCCAGCGTTCCGGTGATCGCGCCGCGGCCAGGGCCAATCTCCACTACGGTGCGTCCGGCAAGATCGCCCAGCCCCGCCACGATGCGCTGGACGGCCTGCGCATCGACAAGGAGATTTTGCCCGAGCTTGGGTTTGTGCGGCATCTGCTCCGATGGTAGACGAGCGGAGCCGCGCGCGGCGTGGTTTGCGCGATCCTTCGCGCCCGTTACACTGATTCCAGATGCCGGACACAATCCCCAAACCTACCGCGAGGCTCGATTGCTGATCGATTCCCACGCCCACCTGGACAGTCCCCGCTACGCAAGCGACCGCGAGGCCATGCTCGGCCGCGCATGGGAGGCCGGAGTGGGCGCGGTGCTTTCGATCGGCATCGGCGAGGGCCCTGCGGAGATGCACCAGGCGCTCGATCTCTGTCGCCAGTTCAAAGGCCGGCCTGGCCTGCCGCGCCTCTATGCGAGCGCGGGCATTTACCCGCACATGACGACAGAAGCCGGCGACAAGGCTCTCGCTAAACTGGACGCGCTTCTCACTGAGCCCGAAGTGATTGCCTGCGGCGAGATCGGCCTCGACTACTACCACGAGGGCGCGCCACGCGACGTGCAGCGGCAAGGCCTCATTCGCCAGCTCGAAATCGCCGCCGCGCGCAAGCGGCCCATCCTCATCCACTGTCGCGGGACGAATGAATCAACGGACGCCTGGGACGATCTTTTTCTGGTTTTGGACGAGTATTGGGGGAGAACTGGACTGGGCGGCATCATGCACTGTTTCGGCGCCGGCTGGGACGAGGCGCGGCGCTCGCTTGACATGGGATTTCTCGTGTCATTTGCGGGGAACCTGACTTATCCCAAGGCGCAGCCGCTCCGCGACGTGGCTGCGCGCATGCCACTCGATGGGATTCTGGTCGAAACCGACGCGCCGTGGCTCGCGCCCGCCCCGCAACGCGGCCAGCGCAACGAGCCTGCTTTCGTCGTCCAGACGGCCCGCACCCTCACCGGGCTGCTCAACGTCACAGAGGCCGAAATCGCCGCCGCGACCACGAAAAACTTCAACCGGCTTTTTCACCTTCGGCCAGACGTGGGAAACTGACAGAAGCAGCATTTTTCGGGGGTTGGGGAGGAAAGAGCCATGGCCCATGAAAATTCATTCGACATCGTCAGCAAAGTAGACATTCAGGAGGTCCGCAACGCCATCGATCAGGCGATCAAGGAGATTCGCCAGCGCTTCGACCTCAAGGACAGCCACTCCGAGGTGAATCTCGAGGGCAGCGACAGCATCCAGCTCGCCTCAGCCAACGAGTACAAGCTGGAAGCCGTCAAGGACATCCTCTGCCAGAAGCTTGTCAAGCGCGGCGTCTCGCTCAAGAACCTGACCTATGGCAAGGTCGAGCCGGCCGCCGGGCAGAGCGTACGCCAGAAGATCAGCCTGCAGCAGGGCATCCCTGTGGAAAAGGCCAAGGAGATCGTGCGCCTGGTCAAAGATTCGAAAAAGAAGGCGCAAGCCAGCATCCAGGGCGACTCAGTGAGAATCTCCAGCAAGGACCGCGATGAGCTGCAGGCTATTATCGCCCTGCTGCGCGGCAAGGAAATGGGCCTGGAGTTGCAGTTCACCAACTACCGCACCTTTTGAGCGAATTGCGGCACGAGTCGCACATTCTTCTCGAAATGTTCTAGAATCGGAGAGCTTTGAGCACACTGACCATAGCCTCGGCGAGAGAAGTCTTCGAGCTTCTGCGGGAAGACCTGGTAGCGGTAGAGCAGGAGCTGGGCCGCGACGCGGCATCCAGCGTCAGCACCATCACCGAGATCGCCGAGTACCTGCGCGAAGGCGGCGGCAAGCGCATCCGGCCATCGCTGCTGCTGCTGGCGGCGCATCAACTCAATTACGCAGGTCACGGCGCCATTCGCCTTGGCGCGGTGGTGGAAATGCTGCACACGGCCACGCTGGTGCACGACGACATCATCGACGGCGCCGACACGCGCCGCGGCCGCCCTTCCGCCAACACCACCTGGGGCAACGAGAAATGCGTGCTGGCCGGCGATTGGCTCTACATGCAGGCCTTCAAGGTGGCGCTGGAAGAGCGCAATCTGCGCGTTCTCGATCTGCTCATCGGGCTGACGCAGCAGATGGTCGAGGGCGAGCTGCTGCAGATTCAAAAGCTCGGCAAAACCGTCTCCGAGGCCGAGTACTATGACCTGATCTTCCGCAAGACGGCGTGCCTTTTCTCGGTTTCCATGCGCCTGGGCGCGGTGCTGGCCGGAGCCACGGAGGCTGAAGAGACGAGCCTGGCAACCTTCGGCCGCGCGGTGGGCCTCGCTTTCCAGATTGTCGACGATGTGCTGGACCTGACGGCCACGGAAGAGGTGCTGGGCAAGCCAGTGGCCAGCGATCTGCGCGAAGGCAAGGCCACGCTGGCCGTGATTCACGCCTTCGATCACGGAACCGCCGCCGACCGCAAGGCCATCCGCCGCGTTTTCGACGACCGCAGCTTTGAGAACGTCAGCCGCCAGCAGATTCGCGAGATTCTCGTGCGCATTGGGTCTGTCGAATATGCGATGGCCGCCGCCGACCGCTACGCCGAACAGTCGCGCCAGGCGCTGGCCCCGCTTCCCGAGTCCGAATACAAGCGCGCCCTGCTCTGGGTGCCCGATTTCGTGGTGGCGCGGGAAAAATAAGTGATCAGTGATCAGTAAGACTGCAGACAGTGAAAAGTTGACGTTGGACAACGAAGAGCGGACAGCTACACGCCAAATTCTGCAATGAAGAAGAACTCCCAATCGCTTTGGACGAAGGTTGATCGCTACTTCAGCGGTCTTCTGGCTAATTCCGATCCTCATCTTGAAGCTGCGCTCAAGGCCAATCGCGCGGCCAGGCTTCCCGCCATCGATGTCTCTCCGCTGCAGGGAAAATTTCTCCACGTGCTGATGCAGATGACGCAGGCCAAGCGCGTGCTCGAGATCGGCACGCTCGGAGGTTATTCCACCATCTGGATGGCGCGCGCGCTGCCTCGTGGCGGGCGCATCGTTTCGCTTGAGTTTGAGCCGCGCCACGCCGAAGTGGCGCGCGCCAATCTGCGCCGCGCCGGATTGCTGCGCCGTGTCGAGATCCGCGTTGGTCCTGCACTCAAGAGTCTGCCGCAACTCAAGGCCGAAGGCGCTGGTCCGTTCGACCTGATTTTTATCGACGCCGACAAGGAAAACAATCCGCACTATCTCGAATGGGCGCTCAAGCTCTCGCGCCGCGGCACGGTGATTGTGGTGGATAATGTCGCCCGCCACGGAACGGTGATCGAAGCCAAAAGCAAAGCGCCGGACATCCGCGGCACGCGGCGATGTTTGGAAATGCTGGCCGCGCATCCTCGCCTGAGCGCGGTTGCCCTGCAGACCGTCGGCGTCAAAGGCCTCGACGGCTTCGCAATGGCCGTTGTGCTTCGCTGAGCGGAGATATCCGCTTCCCAAGAACCTTCAGGGTCCCAGAGAACCACAGAAACTGTGCGACAGTGAGATTCTTTCTTGTAAGCGATTGATTTGATTGAGAAATGTGGGCTTCACAGTTTCACAACCTGGTTTTTAGAAACGGGGAGCAAGGGGGCGAGGGAGCAAGGGAGCGAGAGGGCCGGCATCCAGTTCCTGAATTCCCGCTTGTACCCGGGGGTGGGGTAGGGGGGAGGGGGGAGGGGGGGTACGGACCGGGGACATGCCTGACAGGAAGCGAGGGAGCAAGGGAGCGAGGAAGCAAGGGAGCGAGGGAGCGAGGGAGCAAGGGAACGAGGGAGCAAGGGAACGAGGGAGCGAGGGAGCAAGGGAACGAGGGAACGAGGGAGCAAGGGAGCGAGAGAGCAAGGGAGCGAGGGAGCAAGGGAACGAGGAATCGGGTTGGGGCAATGGGCCATTTGAGAAAAGTATGCGCCCAAAGGGCATAATTATCTGCAAATTCCCAGGGACAAAAATTGGTTCAGGAAAGGCTGATTCCAAAAGGGTTTTGAGGCGTAGAATGCTCAACAACATGAATGAGCGACTTGCGCAGGTACGAAAGCTGCTGAACGAGATTGAGATGGAGATGAAGCCGGGCGCCCCGGGCGGCGACCGCGATTTCTCTGCATTCGAACTGCCGCTCATCATTCAGCAAATCGTCGACGATCTGCAGCCGCAGCTTTCGCCTTACGATGCGGCCTTCTACTGGTTTCTCTTCCGCCACTCCATCGCCAGGAACGGCGACCCGCATTTGCGCGTCAGCACGCGTCATCTGCAGACCGCGGTGGTCAAGTCCTCGTACTCGCAACTCGAAGAAAATCCGGTTTCGCTGGGCAAGGTGCAGGACACGTTGCGCGCGCTCGAAGGCATCGGCGCCATTCGCAAGGAAGGCGAGCCCAACCGCGAGGGCACGCTCTATCGCGTTTTGATTCCGGACGAGATCGAGGCCTGCCGGAAGTTCCGCGCGGAGCGCCAGTCCAGCGAGCAGCAACTCAAATTTCCGCCTTCTGGAATTGAGATCGGATAGCTGCCGGCGGCGGGAATCGTTCTAACGACCGCCTGATTGGAGCGTCTATGCTTCAGAAACAGGCGCAAAATGTCTCGATGCACATTTGGTCTTTTCGTTTTGATCTGTGCGAGTTTGCTCCCCGGGAGCGTGCGTCTCGCGGCGCAATCGCTTCCGCGGGTTCGTATCGCCCTTCCAGCGATAGTCTCCACGGAAAATGTGCAGATTGTCTATTTCATGACGGGGGCGTTCGGCGGCTACGGCAATTTTGTCAATGTCGAGAAAGGGAGAGCGGATTATGAGGTCGTGGCGGCTGTGAAGGATGTGCCTGCGAAGACCTTCAAACTCATCGCCTACCTGCCGGGCTGCCAGATTGAAATCCGAGATGAGAGGATTCAGTTTCCGGAGTCAACAATGCAACTTGACTGTATTCCCCTGGCGCAGATTCGTCTGCGTGGGCGGGTAGCACCCTCGTCAAAGGTCCATCCCGGGGACAAGGTCGAGATCAACTATCTTGCGGAGTGGGGTTTTGATTTTTTCGGGTACGCAGATGGTTCGGTCACGTCGTTTCACATTGCCGATACGGATCTCGACCCGGATGGGTTCTTCGACTTTTCTGTGCCGGACCTCTTTGCGCAGAGTGGCCTTGGTGAGGGCGAGTTTAAGTTTCTGCTACTCGAGGGCAAGTCCGGAGGCTTTCCGACGAATCTTCATCCTGTTGATGGTGCAAGTCCATTCCGCGACTTGAAGGTGCAAGCTATCTACCCATCTATTATTCGATTCGCCGCTGACTGATTGCGGAAGTATTCTATTCCCGGTCCAATCCTTGAGGTTTGTGGTATCCCACCCTTCGCCAGAAAAAAGCGAAGGATGGGGCACCCGCCCGCCCCGCCAAAAGCAGGTCCCTCGGCTCCGCTGAAGAACGCTTCGCTCGGGATGATAGAAGCAGGGAATAGGGACGAAGGGCGCGAAGAGCAAAAGCCGGTCCCCGTTCGACTTGCGCGGATATGCAGAATTTTATATACTCTCCCAGTGGACGTTGCGGCACGAAAGGTCAGGTTTTGCGGCAGTTCGCGCGCCGATTTGCGCGACTTTTCAGAGGATGCACGCCGCGAAGCCGGGCAGCAACTTTTTCAAGTGCAGATGGGAGAGGATCCCGATGACTGGAAGGCCATGGAATCGGTTGGTCCTGGTGTCCGGGAGATCAGAATTCGCGATGTGAGTGGCATTTATCGCGTCATGTATGTGGCCAAATTCTCTGACGCGATCTACGTACTGCATTGTTTTCAGAAAAAGACTCAGAGAACAGGACCCGGGGATCTTGCTCTGGCCAAGCGGCGCTACAAAGAGCTGGTGAGGGAGTTAAGCCGATGAAAGTTGAAACCTTCGATAATGTATGGGACGCAATCGAGGATAATCCCGCAGTTGCCGAAAACCTTAAATTGCGCTCGTTGCTCATGATTGCGATCAGGAATCATATCCGCCGCGAAGCGTGGACGCAGGCCGAGACGGCAAAGCTCCTCGGCGTCACGCAGCCGCGCATCTCCAACCTCATGCGCGGCAAAATCAACGCCTTTGGCCTCGATTTGCTGGTGAAGATGGCCATTGCTGCAGGACTGCAGGTGAGCATGAAGGTGAAGAAAGCGGCGTAGCAGTCGTGGGCGGCTGCCGGAGCGCTGCCAGCGACCGGACACACCGAGCGGTATCAGTATTCCGCGCGGGATCCTGTTTGACGCCGCGGTGTCTTTTGGAATGCGCTAACCTGCGCCGACCAGCTTCAGGTAATCGGGCTCGTCGGCGATGGTGCGATGGCGAAAGGCGCGCACAATCTTGCGGTCTTTCAAAAAGAAGACGCCCGGCATCTGCTCCGCATCTTCCTTGATCCTGCCAATTCCATACTTGAAAAGCGCGCCTTTGAGCCAGCCCAACAGGACTGCCGGATGCAGAGAGTGCAGAAAAGGGTTGGTGCGCGACAAACCAAAGGCGGGAAGCTGATAGAGCGTCGCCTCGGGATTGCTGACTCTCTCGACGTCCGAAAGGTTGTAGTAGTCGAAGTAAGGTTTGGCGCGCTCCGGAGAGCCGAGGTGCACGAAGACAGGACGCACGCCTTTGGCTTCAATCTGCGAGCGCAGCTTTGAAACGCGGTCGATGGTCTGTGCGCAAAAGGCGCAGGCAAAATGGCGAAGAAAGACGAGCAGGACGGGGGATTCGTCGATAAGGTCGAGGAGAGAGCGGCCCGTCTCGGTATGAAACTCGCGCAGGGAGTCGCCGAGATTGGATTGGTCATTGGTCCGGAGCAGCGCCGTCATCGATCATCCACCCCCTGGGGAAACGTCGATTATAGACGGAATGGGATGGAGAGGAGGGTGGTGAGTTTGCGTGTGCGGGTCAGGAGACCCGCACTACAGCCGGTCGGGAGACCGGCTGTACAAACGGAGAGCGGCGGTACAAAAGCGCTAGCTCTCGGCCATGAGCTGGCGCAGGGCCTCGGCGTAGTGCGCGGGCAGCGGCTTGCGCTGCAACTGATCGTCGCAAACCACGTGCACGGTTTCGCCCTCGGCCAGCAGCGTGTTTTCGCCGCCCTCGTGTCCCTTGCGCAGAATGCGGTAGGCGAATTTAATTACCGTGCCGCGCAGCATCGCGGGGCGCGTTTCGATGAGGATCTCATCGTCGTAACGCGCCGGGGAGCGATAACGGCACCGCGCCTCGACCACTGGCAGGATGCAGCCGTGGTCGGACTCGAGCCGGCTGTAGGCGAGGCCCAGCGAGCGCAGCAGTTCCACGCGGCCCAGCTCAAACCAGACCAGGTAGTTGGCATAGTAGACAATGCCCATCTGATCGGTCTCGGCGTAGCGGACGCGGGCTTGGGTTGTCACTGGCATCTGGAGTTCACTCTCGAAAAAGTTGTCAGTGATCAGTGGTCAGTCGTCAGATGCCGGGAACGAACTGCCATCTGGAGAGTCGCCGCCGATCACTGACAACTGACCACTGACAACTGTCGTTACGGCTTGATGTGCGCGAAGAGTCCCAGCCGGCTGACATCGTTGAAGAGAACGAAGGCGAAAAAGGCGATCAGCACCACAAAGGCCGCGGTGTAAATGCGCTCCTTGATGGCGAGGCTGATGTCGTGGCGCAGCGCGCTCTCAATCAAGAGCAGCAGGATCATGCCGCCGTCGAGAATCGGGAAAGGAAGCAGGTTAAGGATGCCCAGTTGCAGGCTGATCTCGCTGGCCAGGTCGAATTTCGGCATCCAGCCGTGCATCTCGGCCGCTTCGCCCGCCACCTGCGCAATGCCCACCGGTCCCATGAGCTGGCTGACGGAAAGCCGGTGCGTGAACAGCCCTTTCAACACTTCGGCCACCAGCATGGATTTGCTTCTGAAGAAGAACAGGGACTGTTTCGAAGCCGCCGCAATGGACAAAGGCTCATCGCGGAAGGGCACGTACTGGGGGTTGAAACCCAGCAGCCAACGCGTGTCGACCCTGGTGGGGGTCGCCTGAATCTGCACAAGTGAGCCGTTGCGCAGCAATGAGAGCTTCATGGGCTTGCCCTGATCCCATTGCATATAGGCAATCAACGTGGTGGTGGAGTGGAAAGCGAAGCCGTCGACGGCAGCAATCTGGTCACCGTCGCGCATGCCGGCCTGTTCGGCTGGTTGACCAGGCGCCACCTTGGCCACCTGGATGGGGCCGGGCAGAAACTGTGGCGAAATGCCCGCTTCGGTGAAGTCGAAGTTTTCGTCCTTGGCGGTGGACGGCACATGCAAGCTCAGTTGAAGCGTCGATGCTCCCCTCGCGACGGTCATCGGCACCATCTGGTTCGCATTCAGCTTGACGTGCTCAAACACCGTTTCCCAATCGGGATGGCTGATGCCGTCGAAGGCGAGGATTACGTCGCCGTCTTTGAGTCCCGCATCCGCGGCGGCCGATCCGGGAGTGATCCACTCGACGGCCGTGTCCTTGACGGTAACCGAAGGAACCTCGTTGATGAAGGCGTAGTAGACGAACATGAGAAACAGCGTGAGCAGAAGGTTGACCGTTGGGCCGGCGAGGCCGATCAGCATCCGCTGCCATCGAGGTTTCGAGGTGAGGGCGGCGGGATCGGAGGCAATTTCGTCGGCAGACTCCTCGGTGGGACTCTCGCCCGTCATCTTCACGAAGCCGCCCAGCGGGAGCAGACAAACCTTGTAGTCGGTGTCGCCGTATTTGAAGCCGAACAGACGCGGTCCGAAGCCGAAGGAGAAGGCTTCGACGCGAACTCCGCAAAGCTTGGCCACAACAAAATGGCCCAGCTCGTGCAGAACCACGATCAAGCCGACAAGGACGATGAATGCAGCGGCAGAAACCAGAAACTCATGCATAGATGGACGGCAATTCCTTCGGCAAAGCGCGGCCTCGTGGCCGGCTCTCCATGAGGTTACGTGAGTAGCGCCCGGGCCCGTTCTCGCGCTTCCCGATCGGCTGCAAGGACCTCCGCAATCGACGCAGGATGAGCCTCCGGGGTAGCCGCGAGTACCTTTTCAATTGTACGCGGGATGCCAGTAAAAGGAATACGACGTTCGAGGAAGGCCGCAACCGCTATTTCGTCAGCCGCATTGAGGGCAATGCAATGCGTTCCCCCCTTTTCCGCCGCCTCAAAAGCCAGCCGGAGACAAGGGAAGCGGGCAAAGTCGGGCTGTTCAAAGTCAAGGTGCTTGAGGGTGGCGAGGTCGAACGTGAGGGTGGATGCGGGGCGCTCGGGATAGGCGAGCGCGTACAGAATGGGCAGCCGCATGTCGGTGACTGAGATCTGCGCCAGGATGGAGCCGTCGACGTATTCGACCAGGGAGTGTACCGTGGATTGCGGATGAATGGTGACGCGAACCTGGCTGGGCGCAACGTCGAAGAGCCGACAGGCCTCGATGACCTCGAGGCCCTTGTTGAGCATGGTGGCCGAGTCGATGGTGATGCGGCGGCCCATGACCCAGGTGGGGTGCTTGAGCGCCTGCTCGGGCGTGATGGCGGCAAACTGGTCGAGCGGAAGCTGGCGAAAGGGCCCTCCCGAGGCAGTGAGCCAGATGGTCTTGACTTCAGAATGAGCGCCCACGCGCAGGCACTGGTGCACCGCATTGTGCTCGCTGTCGATGGGCAGGATGGGCACGTTGCGCTGGCGCGCCGCGGCGGTGAGGATTTCGCCCGCGGCCACCATGCACTCTTTGTTGGCCAGGCCCACCGGCTTGCCCGCCAGGATGGCGGCGTGCGTGGCTTCGAGGCCGGCCACGCCGACAATGGCGGAGACGACAAAATCGGCCTCGGGCAGCGTGGAGACAGCGACGGTGCCCGGGGTTCCGCAGACGATTTCGATGCCGTGGACGCCGGCGGTGGAGAGGCGCGCGGCCAGGTCGTCGGCCAGCTCCCCGGTGGCCATGGAAATGAGCTTGGGCTGCCAGCGCACGGCCTGCGCAAAGGCCTCGTCGACGTTGCGGCCCGCGGCAAGCGCAGCCACGGCGTAGCGCTCAGGAAACTGCTCGACGATGGAAAGAGTGCTTTGCCCGATGGAACCCGTGGAACCGAGAATGGCGAGTCGTTTCAAAAACAGCTCCTAGCCTCTAGCTTCTAGCTCTTTGCCCCAGGCGGCGAGCATTTGTGGATTCCAAAGACATCTTCCTCTATTATTCATCGGCGACGCCGCTGCGGTACCGCCATGCAGCGGCAGTTTCGAAGACCAAGCCCGGAGCCAGAAGCTGTTCTTAGAATCTCTGGTGAATGACCTGCGCGTACCAGAGGACCGGAGCCGCGAGCAGCAGCGCGTCGATTCTGTCTAATACTCCGCCGTGGCCCGGCAACAGGTCGCCGGAGTCTTTCACAGCCGCGGAACGTTTCAGCGCCGACTCCGCCAGATCGCCCACCTGCCCGGCCACATTCACCACCGCGGCCAGCACCAGCCAGTACCAGATCTCATCGGGATAGGAAAGAATGGCGGACGGGCAGACGCGCTGCAGCCAACTGAGAACCACGGAGTCCCACGGCGCCTGCTGCTGGGTCGCGCATTCCACCAGCGCGGCCACCACCAGCAGGCTCCCGGCGATTGAAGCGACTGCGCCCTCCCAGCTTTTGCCGGGGCTCAGCTTGGGCGCCAGCTTGTGACGGCCCCATGCGCGGCCAACGTAGTAGGCCGAGGTGTCTCCAGCCCAAACCACGCAAAACAGAAACACGATGACTGAGGAGCCGTACGGCTGCTCGCGCAGTGCCGGCAGGGCAATCAGCGTAAGCCCGGTGTAGAGCAGGCAGAAGATGGACGCCGAGGCATCGGCAATCACCTCTTCCACAGGCTTGAAGAACGTGCAATAGACCAGCAGGCCCAGGCCCAGGATGCCGAAGACGGCCAAAAGGTGATCGGAGTCAGGCCAAACGAAGTTGGCGGCAAAGAGCGCCAGAAGAGCCACCAGCGTGGCCACCCGCGGCGGATTCGCTCCACAGCGCCGGGTCAGGTTGAGATACTCCCAGCCGGCCAATGCCGCGGTTCCAGCCACAGTGAGCGAAAACAGCCATTGCCACTGGGCCGGGAGAAAAACCAGAACCAGAACCAGCGGGACCAAAATGAGTGCTGTGATGACGCGTTTCATTCAGGGTTGAGAATACACCGCCGGGGCGGGTGCAGTTCCTTGGAACACTGAGAGGACGAGACTTGCATTTAAAGAAGACAGACTGTCTGTCTACAATATTGACAAACTGTCTTCACTGTTGTATTCTCGCATTTGTTCCTGACTGGCGAATGCTTGGGAACGGGAGGGACCCTATGAACTTTGGACTAAGCGATCAGGTACGATCTGTGGCTTCAGAGAAATACGTGATTCCGGCGATCCGCGCCGGCAAATCGGAGTTTTCAGTGGCCGTGCGGGATTTAATGCGGCATCTGGAGCCCCTTGGATTTCCTGCTCGCAACTGGCCGCAAATCTGTACGGCGATCCAGGCGGAAAAATTCCTACGCGCCCATGGGCTCGAAATCGAATCAGTCGAAGGGCCACCAAAGAAACAGAGCCCGAGGGTGGTGGTCTGGTACCGAGTCAAGAGGAGCCCGACAGGGGCGATGGAAGATGATGCGCAGGGGCAACACCGTGAGCCCGAGTTGTCAGGAACAGAGGACCCTGGAGAGCGCGCTTTCCGGCTGACTGAAAAACTGCGCGGTCTACTCAAGGATGAAATCGCGGCGTACGGCGGCGGCGAAGCCTTTATACGCTGGGTAAGGTCGGAAGATGAGGATTCGCAATGAGCCGGATCTACTGGGATACGATGCTGTTTATATATCTGCTTGAGGATCACCCGAACTTCTCATCCAGAACCCGGCAGCTTCTTGAACGAGCGTATCGGCGGGGCGATTCGCTCTTCACGAGTTACCTCGCTCTCGGCGAGATGATGGCGGGCGCCGAAAAAGCGCCCAATCCCAAGACGGCCGGGGCCGTTGCTGAGATCATCACGGAGATGGGATTCTCCTTTCTCCCGTTTGACGGTGGCTCCGTGGTTACGTTCGGCGAGCTGCGATCGAAGCAGAAGCTGAAGATAGGGGACGCAATTCATCTGGCTTGCGCGGCTTCCGCGGGTATCGATCTCTATTTGACTGGGGACACGCAGTTGTTCCGATTGGATGTGCCGGGAATCCAGTTCATCGCCGATTTCAACTCGACGATCCTGTAAGCGCACATGCTGCCGCAAAGCCGCCTAGCTCACCGCAATCCTCATGCGCTCGGGATCTTCTTCCACTTCGCCGCAGGCTTCGCCGATGCCACCGTAGCGGCGCTCGCGGCCCTGAAAGTCGGCAATCGCTTCCAGCAGGTGAATGCCGCGGAAGTCCGGCCAATAGCGCTCGGTGACGAAGATTTCAGTGTAGGCAATCTGCCAGAGAAGGAAGTTCGAGACGCGCAGTTCGCCTGAGGTGCGGATGAGCAAATCGGGATCGGGCATGTGCGCCGTGTAGAGATGGCGGTGAATGTCCTCTTCAGTGATGTGCTCGGGGTTGAGGTGCTTGTGCTTCACCTCTTCGGCGAGCTTGCGGAAGGCGTCCACCAGCTCCGAGCGTGCGCCGTAGTTCAGGGCCAGGGTGAGCGTGGTGCCGGTGTTGCGCGAGGTCGCCTCTTCCACCTCGCGCATTTTTTCCTGCACGTCGTGTTGCAGGTCGTGGGTGCGGCCGATGTAGCACATGCGGATGTTGTTCTTCATCATGCGCTCGAGATTGTCGTCGAGGTAGGTCTTGAGCAGGCGCATGAGGAAACTGACCTCGGCGCGAGGCCGGCGCAAGCTGTTCTCGAGCGAGAAGGCATAGAGCGTCAACCAGGGCAAGCCGATGCGGGCTGCCGTTTCGGTGACGAATTGTACGGTCTTAGCTCCCTGCTGATGACCCAGGAAGCGCTTGAGGGAGCGGCGGCCGGCCCAGCGGCCGTTGCCGTCCATGATGATGGCCACATGCTGGGGCAGGCGCTCCAGCTTCAACGTCGCGTAGATGGCGCGTTCTTCGGGCGGGAGCTCGTCGATACGGGTCAGGGGTCGTGTCGCAAGGCGCGTCGTGGGGGTGCTTGTCGCGGGAGATGGATACAAGGACTCGCCTTTGGGTTGCATTTGCGGTTTCCACGCGGGCGCCGAAGTGCGTCCCGAAGTGGCGCCGACGGAGTTCATGCCCGATGTAAAAATGAGGCCGGCCATTGCATGAACGAATCTCCGGCCGGAGCTCTCACGTTCGGCCGGATCCGCGGAGTCACAATCTTGACCGTAGCACAAGCGCTGGCACGCTGCAATGAAAGGAAGCAGGGAACAAGGGACCAAGGGAAAAAGGGAACAAGAATGCGCCGACCGCGGAGGCAGAGTGCAGTAAAGGGAAAGGGAAAGGGGAACAAGGATCAGGCAAAGCAACGGTTCGTTGTTGCCGCTCTCCCTTGTTTCCCCGGTCCCTGGTTCCCTGTCTTTACGCGGTACGCCGCCGTCCCGTTGCCGCGTCCCGCACCGCGCCGAAAAACAGTGTCCGGTGCAGCGAGTCCAGATGCGGCAGCAACGGCGCAATTTCGGCCAGAAAAGGATCGTTGAGGATCTCCGCGACTTCTTCGTCGCGGCGGCTGCGGGCATCGCGGACCAGTTGGCGCACTTCCACGCCCAGGGCAAGCGCGAGCCGCTCCAGCGAACCCAGCGTTGGGATCGCCTTCCCGTTTTCGATCTTCGAGATATAGGTGCGCGGCACCTGCATCCGTCCAGCGAGTTGGCGCTGGCTGAGATGGCGCGCGCGGCGCAACTCCCGCACCTGCGTCGCCACCTGCATACTGGCAGTGTCGCTATTGGGCACAGGATGGCTCGTTACCAGATGCGGAGCCAAGGGTGCGGGTTCCTCGAAATCGAGGGGTTTGTGGCACCTTCTGCAAAGGGAGTTGCTGGTTCGATACTGCATGAGCCTGCAGTACTCACACCGTACCACTTCACGCGTTTCCACGCAGATCAAAGAAGTAGCCATCGGTCGTGTGCGGTGCGCCAGAGCAAGCGTCCCGCGCAGTCGTGTTGCACTGCGATTGGTGCTACTGTCAAGGAAGCGAACCATAATTGTCAAGTAGAAACTTAGGCACAAACCGAACAAACCCGGAATAGACCCAACAAATCCCGAAGATTTGCGAACCATAATAGTAACGAGGGAGCGAGGGAGCGAGGGGGCAAGGGAGCGAGGGAGCAAGGGAGCAAGAAGACCAGGACCGAGGGGCTTGGGGAGGAAGGGAACGTTTCTCGATGGGGGGCTGATGAGGAATTCGGCGTATGGACGCGAGCAGGCCTGGAGCCTGCTGACCGAGTGGACCCAGAGCGAGAGCCTGCGCAAGCACGCGCTGGCCGTGGAGGCCTGCGTGGTGGCTTGCGGTGAGCAGGAGGCCGGTCGGCAGGGGCTCACGCGCGAGGCGCGCGAGGCCCTGATTGAGCTCTATTCGACCACCGCCCTCCTTCACGACTTCGACTACGAGCGCCATCCCACGGCCGAGGAGCACCCCTTTGTCGGAGTGCGCGAACTGGAGCGGCTGGGCTGGCCGGAAGAGATGCGCACGGCCATTCTCGGCCATGCCCAGTACTCCGGCGTGCCGCGCACATCGCACCTTGCCAAAGCTCTTTTCGCCTGCGACGAGCTGGCCGGATTTCTTACCGCCTGTGCCCTCGTGAAGCCAACCCGGGCTATCGCCGACGTGGAAACGGCCAGCGTGAAAAAGAAGATGAAGGATAAGGCGTTTGCCCGCGGCGTGCATCGCGAGGACATTGTGCAGGGAGCCGCAGAGCTGGGCGTCGATCTGGACGCGCACATTGGCTTCTGCATCGAGGCGATGAGGAAGCGGGCAGGGGAGCTGGGGCTTTAGGTACTTATTCGCCCTAAAGATTCCACAATCTGCTCGTTTTACAGGCCAGCGCGACCCTCGTGCGCGGACTCGAACACGATCAAAAGTAAGTGGTTAGGGTTTTCCCGCGATTCGTTTCCCCTTCCCGGACGATGGCGAAGAAACTTCCCAAGTAACCCAAATCGGTAATGCAATCAGCCTTCTAAAATGCCAATCCTCATTGCTTAGAGCCCGACTGGCATGCACACTAAGACAATCCCCCATAAGTTGCAGGGGTAGTGTCTTTGGTCATGGTTGAGAGCCCACAGTTCGCAACGGAATGTGCGGGATTGCCCACGGAATCGCTTTCGTCTGTTTATATCGCCAACGAACTTGAGCGGCTGCATTTGAAGGCGCGCATGGCAACGGTGAATAAGCAGATGCGCCGGGAGCGGCAGGCGCGCTTTTTCCGGTATTGGGCCACCTACTGGCCGGTCGCCGTGGGCGTGTTGCTGAGCGCTTACGCGCCGCTTTTGCGCGACCTCGCCGCCGGCTACGCGTCCTGGGACGCGACGCTCCTGTTTCCTCTCTCCGCAGTGGCCGGTCAGCAAGGGTTGAATTTGACCTCGGGCACGGCGCAGGCACTAGCGCAGTTTTTCCTCTTCGCCCAGTTTCCCCTGGATGGTCTGCTGGCGCGCATGATCCTGAAGCACCGCCCCACGATGATGAGCGTATGCGGGCACGTCGCCGGCCTCCACACTCTTGCTGTGCTTTATATCGCGCTGGTCTCCGGTTCGTTCAACCAGTTCCTTCCCAACTGAACCAATTCCCGTTGTTGCCGCGGTTCTCTCGCAGTGCCTCCGCCGAGTGGCGCGTCTAGAGCGGATTTGGAAATTGTGTGTCCGCCGGCAAGCCAGGCAGACAGAGGAGAACCGTCCCTCAGCGGCTGAAGCCGGCTCCCGTTGATTGGACTTGATTGGCACGGATAAATCCGCGCCCTTTCAAAGATCCGCGCTGTATCCGGCCATAGCAAAAGATAATCCGGTCTAAGCTCTTGGCTCACGGTTGTAGCGATAGATCCAGCACTCCAGTGTGCCGCCGCCGCTCAGCTCCACAATTTGCCGCACGCGCACAAACTCGCTCGTCTCGATATCCTGGGGGTCGTAGCCCTCGTACTCGTCGAGCTGGCGCAGAACGTCTGCATTCTCCGGCAACTCCAGCACCGTACCCGTGATCCTGTTCTTCGATTTGGGGTCGGGCACCACGCCGAGGTAGCCGCTGAGCTCATAGAGCTCGCCATAGACGAAACCCCGGCCCGCGGGCCGCAACTTTGCCGCCACTTCAGCGACTTCATCGGGCGCGAAGCCGGGCTGCAACGTTCCGTAGGCAAAGAGATAGTCGCTCATCCTTCTCGCTAAGCTGTCAGAGTCTTTTTACGGCCGCGCGCTGTGTCCCCAAGGAGGCGCCGATACTCGGGTCGACTGCGCGCACGGGACCGGTCCGTCGCCCGTGGCACGGCCGGCCAACGCTGGGAGTGTGTGGAAAGAGAGCAGCGTGAGCCAAAACCACCGAGGATGGGCGCAAGGAAACCAAACTCAATTTTATGCTGTTGCGGGAAGACGAAGCGGTCAACCACAAAAACGCCAAGCGAGGCGCAAACAACAAATGCCGAGAGCGGGACGGCGAAAACCAAAATGGAGCGGCCTATTCCGAAATTGTATTTGAAGAGCGATAGAAGAATCAGCACCAGGAAGAGAACCTCGGCGGTAAGGAAGATGTACTTGAACGAAGCGGTAGGCCAGGCCATCGCGTGGGCGAGATCCTTTTCGTCGCTTGGCGTGCTCCCATAGATGTAGAGGAGCAGCCGATCCAGCGTACCCAGAACCGCCAGGGGATAGAAGACAGAGAGCTGAGTGCCCCGATAGATGCAGATGATAGAGATCGCCGACAAAAGCAGCGGGAAGAGCGGTCCCCCCAAGAGACCCAGAAACGGTGTCTTCCCGCCAAAGAGAAGATAATCCCGGGCATAGGACATGGCCGCCGGGTGTCCGGTAATCCAGTCGCAGACCAGGTGGCCAAATTCATGAAAAGGAATCAAGAGAAAACCGCCAATTAGCGATGTGACGGCCATGGTTTTGAAGCGAATCGTCCGAGTGCTTGGCGCCGGTGATCCAAGCGTCTTGGGGCTGTGCTGTTGCGCGGAGCGATCGGTCATTGTGGCTCCTCCAGATCAGTCGGCCTGGACCCCGGCTCTGGCTTTAGTTAAGCCTTGGCGCCTGCGTTCCTTAGTTCGGCTACGATATCCTGCGCTGCCACGCGCGCCTTGTCCTCCTGGTCGGGAGGAAAACTGATGGCGCCGACACGCGCGTGCCCGCCGCCGCCGTAGCGCTCGCAGATCTCGGCCAGGTTTACCATCTTTGCCGGGTCGGCCGTGGTCCACGGATTCGATCCCACGGCGACCTTGGTGCGAAAGCTCGATTTCGACAGGCCGATGGAGTAGGTGGCATGCGGAAACAGGTAATAGGGAATGAATTTGTTAAAGCCTTCCAGGGGATGGTCGGAGATATCGAAGAAGATCGTCCCGTCGCGCTCCTCGGCGCGGCTGCGGATCAGCTCCAGGGCCTGCAGGTGGCGCTCGAGAAGCGGCGGCAGCAGCGGCGCAACGAACGGCTGCTTGAGAATCTCTGCGAGCGGCATTTCGGTGAGCAGCGGAATCAGCCGAGGAATGAACTCCGAATCCTGCGTGGACTCGATGATGAGGGTCAGCTTCATGGCCGGCGCCGCCATCTCAACCGCCGCCTCAGGGCTCTCATACTTCGCGCCATCCACAATGTTGGCCCAGTGGATGAGGTCGGCTACGGGTGAAGTGTCGAAGCCGTAGCGTGTTGCAGCAATGTGCGCCAGAAAACTGGTGCAGGAAACGTAGGTTGGATCGAAGAACTTGTGCGCCGCGCAAACCGGGTCGCGCCGGCAGGCCAGAAAATGCTCGTGATCCTGCGGCGTCAAGAAGGCCGACTGGTGGTGATCGAACCACCACGTGATGCGCGGCGAGGCCGAGTACTTGAAGTCGACAATGGCGTTCTCATCGCCCGTGAATTCGCTTTCATCGAAGAGAGCCCCGGCGCGATGCACCAGCCCGTGATAACTGTAGCCGGCATCGCGCGAGATGCACTCGCGGTGAAAGCGCGTGAACAGCGAGGCGCTGCAAGCTCCGTCGAAACATTTGTCGTGGTAGAAGACGCGAACCTGCAAAACCTGGGACCCTCCTGGGCTGGACGCTAAGAAAAAGCGGAACTGTTAAGGATCAAGGGCTCGGGTCGATGTGTCAAGTAAAGCAGGTAACAGGGATCAGGGAACAGGGAACCGCCGCAGTGGCGCAAGTCACACGGGCTGCTGCCGTTCATCGGTTACCCTCATAGGGTTCTATTCGCATGACGACGGCTGCCGCAAACGCCCGCTACCCGCTCACCCAGGGTGTCAACCCATGGCTGGTCACGCTCTCGGTCATGCTGCCCACGTTCATGGAGGTGCTTGACACCGCTATCGCCTCGGTGGCGCTGCCCTACATCGCCGGGTCGCTCTCGGCCTCTAACTCCGAGGCCACGTGGGTGCTTACCAGCTATCTCGTTGCGAACGCCGTCATCCTTCCCGCGTCGAACTGGTTCGCGCGGCGATTTGGCCGCAAGCGCTTTTTGCTGACGTGCGTCATCCTCTTCACGATCGCATCGTTCTTCTGCGGAGCCGCGCCGTCGCTGGCCGTCATTCTTGTGGCGCGCATTCTGCAGGGCGCGGGCGGCGGCGCACTGCAGCCGCTGTCGCAATCCATCCTGCTGGAGAGCTTCCCGATCGAGAAGCGCTCCATGTCCATGGCCGCCTACGGCCTCGGCATCGTGCTGGCGCCCGTGCTTGGCCCCACGCTCGGCGGCTGGCTCACCGACACCTGGAGCTGGCGCTACGCCTTTTACATCAACATTCCCATCGGCATCCTGGCCGTGATCATGATCAGCCGCTTCGTTCACGATCCGCCCTACATCAAGAATGCCAAGGTGGGCGCCTTCGACAACATCGGCTTCGGCTTGCTCGTGGTGTGGACCGGCTGCCTGCAGATCGTTCTCGACAAGGGCCAGGAGGACGACTGGCTCAGCGCCGTCTGGGTACGTTGGGCCGTGACCGCGCTGGTGGTTTCGCTCCTGGTATGGATCTGGCACTCCTGGACCAATCCAAGAAGCCTCGTCGACCTGCATGTGCTCAAGGACCGCAACTTCCGCACCGGCTGCTTTGTGATCCTGCTGCTGGGCATGTGCATGTACATCACCATCGCCATTCTGCCGCTCTACTATCAGGAGATTCTCGGCTACACGGCATTTACCGCCGGCCTGGTGGTGGGCCCGCGCGGCCTCGGATCGTTCATCGGCTCGCCCATCATCGGTTTCCTCGGTTCCCGCATCGACAATCGCAAGCTGCTCTGCGCCGGCTTTTTGGGGTTCGCCGTCTGCTCGTTTATCTTCGGCACGGTCAATCTTTCCATCGGCCCCTTCACGCTGCTGCTTCCCATCATGCTCACGGGATTCGCCCTGAGTTTCGTCTTCGTTCCCATGTCGACGATGATGATGGCCACCATCACCAACAAGAACATGGGCGCGGCCACCGGCCTCGCGAACATGCTGCGTAACATCGGCGGGTCAGTTGGAATTGCCATGGCGACCACGGCGCTCATCCGCCGCGCCGATCTCCACCAGACCGAGCTCGGCGCCAACCTGACGCCTTCGAGCGCGGTGCTGCAGCAGAAATCCACGATGATTGCCGCGTATCTCGGTCATCGGATGGGCCCGCCGGGCGCGCGTCCCGGCGCTTTCGGACTGATCTATGGCCTGATGGAACAGCAATCCGCCATGCTCGCCTATATCGATGTCTTCCGCTGGACCGCGGTGTTGGCGCTGATTTGTGCTTGCGCTGCGTGGCTGTTCAAGAAGCCGACGAAGTACGCGAAGGCGCCGCCGGGGATGCACTGAAAGAATCCGGCCTAGTCTTCACCGCCTGCATTTCAAATTCCAAATCAGGAAGCGGAGAATATCGAAGCGGCAGCGGCACGGCTCGCCCCGGCCGTATCTTCGAGCTAAGTCGCTCAGACGATTAACTTAGATTATTTTTATATTTCCCATCCTTCTCACTGCTTCCGAGCGCCCATTTCGTCCGGAAGACAACGCCTGTCTGCTTTCAGGCATCCATCCCCATGACAAGGAGAGAAACCCACGGGTTGATCGCTGGCCCAATCGGGACGTTGCAAGAAAAAGGAGCAAAGCAATGTCAAAGATCAACCGTAAACTCGGTTTGCTGTTTGTATTAATCGCTGCGTCGGGGTGGTTGGCCGCGCAGGAGCCCAATCCCACGCAGCAGCCCAATGCCGTACCCGCGCAAGCCTGGCCGCAGAATCAACCCGCGCCCCAGCCTCGGGTGTACGCCATGGACAGCGTACCGCTCTACAAGATTGAAGTTGTCGCCCGCGATATCCCCGCGATCAATTACTTCCATCGCAGCGGTTCCACAAAAATCGGCTTCCGGGGCACCGAGCTGCTACCCCAGGCCACAGGTGAGGCCAAAGTGGAAAGCAAGCTGGGCCGCACCGTCATCGACGCCGACCTTCAGGGACTTACTCCAGCCAACGGCTTCGGCACTGAGTATCTGACTTACGTGTTTTGGGCCATTACGCCGGAAGGCCGTCCCGTCAATCTCGGCGAAGTGCTTCCTACCGGGTCCAGGGATAAGATTCATATGACTGTCACCACGGATCTCCAGGCATTCGGCTTGATCGTCACCGCCGAGCCGTACTACGCCGTCACCATGCCCAGCGATCTGGTAGTGATGCAGAACTTCGTTCTCGAAGATAAGACCCAGGGTGTCATCGAGCCGGTGGTTGCGCACTATTCCCTGTTGCCTCGTGGAGCCTATGCTGAAACCGCGGGACGCCACAGTGTGCTTCATCCCATCACTCGCAATGAGAGCTCGCCCCTCGAACTCTACGAGGCTATGAATGCAGTCCAGATCGCGGAGGCCGCCGGCGCGCGGCATTACGCCACCGACACCATGGCCACAGCCGCGACCGCCTTGCAGAACGCGCAGGATCTGGACATGCACAAGGGCGACCGCAAGCAAGTGATTACCTACGCGCGCGAAGCGGTGCAGTCGGCTGAAGACGCGCGCATCATAACCATCCGCAAGATCAAGGCGGAAGATGAAGCTGCGATGCAACGGGACCGCAATCGGGCCGAGGAAGAGAAACGCCAGGCGCAACAGATGGCCGAGCAGCAGGCGGAGCAGCGCAATCAGGCCGACGCCGAAGCGCAACGGGCCCGCGAAGAGGCGCAACGGGCCCGCGAAGCTCAACAGCAGGCCGAGTTGAACAAGCAGCAAGCCGATCAGCAGGCCGCACAGGCGCGCGAGCGCCTCAGGGAGCAATTGAATCAGGTTCTCAAAACCACTGAAACGGCGCGCGGCCTGATTGTCAACATGAACGATGTGCTCTTCGACTTCAATAAGTACTCGCTGAAACCGGAGGCGCGCGAAAAACTGGCCAAGGTTTCAGGAATTCTGCTCGCCTACCCGAACCTTAAACTTCACGTTGAGGGTTACACCGATAACATCGGGTCCGACGAGTATAACGATAGGTTATCGGAGGAACGTGCGGATAGCGTTCGCGACTATCTCGTAACGCAAAGCGTTCCCGACGGCAATGTAACTGCGGCCGGCTACGGCAAGACTCATCCCGTTGCCGATAATTCGACTAGCTCGGGGCGGGCCGAGAACCGGCGCGTCGAGTTAGTGGTTTCGGGAGCCGCGATCGGCATCCAGGGCGGCGATCCCGGAGCCCAATCCAAACTCCAGCCCAGCGCGCCCACGCAATCTGAGGCTTCACCGGAACGAGGCGGTGTGTCGAACCCTCCACAGTGACTCTTACCAAGCGCAGGCCCAAGCAGGATGGGCTGCCCCGAGGGGCAGCCCATCTTTTCGCCGCGCGCCGTAGCTGATTCGACCGGCGTCATATCCCAATCGCTGACGCTCCGGGTCACCGTTCAATAACCGTCTCCAGCGCCATCGAAGGACTTGGAAAACGCGGAGTCGAGCCCCAGGAATCAACTCGCCAGCGGCACAAACTTCTTCAGCTTTTCGTCGTACTCTTCGATGCGGCCGGTGAGGATGTCGTAGTACCAGCCGTGCACCGTCAGCCTTCCCTCTGCCTCGGCACGCGCCACAGGCGGCTGCGCGTGCAGGTTCATCAGTTGCGCCACCACGTTGCCGCGGATCAGCGACGCCAGTTCCGCGCTTTCGCCGTCGGCAGCATTGAGAGGCTGCTTGTAAGCAAACGCCGCCTCGACGTGATCGAGCCAACGGCGCGCCCTGGGCAGATTGGCCAGGCTCTTGCGATCGAGGGCGGCCTTCAGCGCTCCGCAATCGGAGTGGCCGCACACGATGGCGTGCCGCACCTTGAGCACTTCCACGGAGTATTCGATGGTCGCCGTCACGCCATCCACGTCCTGGCTTGTGATGGGGACGACATTGCCGATGCTGCGCGAGATGAAAAGATCGCCAGGCTCGGTGCCCAGAATCAGATCCGGGACCACGCGCGAGTCAGCGCAGGTGATGAACAGCCACGCCGGCGTCTGGCCCTCCGACAGCAGGTGGAAATGGCTCTTCCTCGCCGGAAATACCTCGGCGAGAAACCGCTTGTGGCCTTCGATCAACTTTTGCATCTACGCCTCTGCGCTCCAATCAGCATTCCGCAGTCGCGCGCCGCGGTTCGTGACAACCGCAACCCGATCTAACCCAGCCTATCGCATGCCGTTACGATATGGTTGCTCAATGCTTCCCAGCGGATGCCTCATGTAGGCCTCTGCGCCCCTGACCGCTGCCAGGGCCCCACTTGCAACCGCTCTCACGCTCGAAAGGATGGTTCCCGCATGACGGCCGTTCTTTTTCTTGCCGCCGATATGCCGCTCATGCAGCAGCTCTTTCCGCCCGTACCGCTCATCGAACAAGTGCACCGCACCCCCATGCTGATCTTCGGCGTGCTGTATTTCTGCCTGGCCGTCGCTTACCTCGCCCTTTGGCGAGCCGCGTCCGATTTCCGTGTCTTTCGAAGCATGGGCATTTTATTTGCCGTCCTCGGTGCGCAGCAATTCTTTGAGTACTTCGGAGGCATTGGCGCACCCGTCTGGTCGTTGAGAGCGCTTGCCGTAGCCATCCTTGTGGAAACTGCCGCGGAAGCAATGCGAATCCAGAACCGCCGCTGGACTCGGCTTTTCTGGCCTGTCTATCTCTTCGCCTTCGTCACCGGATGGTATCCGTCCCTGGCCTTCGTCAACGATTGGCCAGTTGTCTGTTCGCAGGCAGCCCTCGCGATTCTCATCATCCAGGGCTTCCGCCACGGCAATCGGCGGGACCGGGCAATCGCCGCCGTTTTCACCGCCTATTTCCCGATGCGCATGACCATCTCCACCGCCTTCACAAGGATCACCGGCATCGAAAACTACGCGACGATCGGCGGCTGGCGGTGGCAGTACACAACCTGCTCGCTGACCCTGCTGGGAGCTGCGACGCTGGCCATCTTCGTTCGCGACCTCATCAGCGACCGGCGCGAGAAGCAGCGCATGGCCGCTGAACTGGCCGCTGGCCGCGCCGTCCAGCAGGTTCTCATTCCCGAAGAGATTCCCACCGTCCCGGGCTTCAACATTCGATCCGTCTACAAACCCTATGGGGAAGTCGGCGGCGACTTTTTCCAGGTGCTGCCGGCGAAGAGCGACAGAGGCGCCGGCGGTGTGCTCGTGGTCATCGGCGACGTGAGCGGCAAAGGTATGCCCGCCGCCATGACTGTCTCTCTGCTGGTGGGTACGGTGCGGACTCTGGCACACTACACGCAGAGCCCCGGCGAGATTTTGGCCGCGATGAACCAGCGCATGCTGGCCCGCAGCCGTGGAGGGTTCACGACCTGCCTGGTGCTGCGCACCGACCCGAACGGCACACTGACGATCGCCAATGCCGGCCACATCGCGCCGTATCTTGATGGCAAGGAACTGCCGCTTGAAAACGGCCTGCCCCTCGGCCTCGCCGCTGAAACCGTGTATGCCGAGTCCACGTTCCAACTCGCCAAAGGTCAGCAACTCACCCTGGTTACCGACGGCGTAGTCGAGGCCCGCGACAAATCCGGCGCGCTCCATGGCTTTGAACGCACCGCGGCGATAAGCAGCCAATCTGCCGAGCAAATCGCTAAGACAGCGGAGCTGTTCGGCCAGGACGACGACATCACCGTACTGACGCTCTCGCGCACTGCATAAAGCCAATCAATTACCATGCGGCTTGAGAGGAGTTTCAATCGCAACTATGCCCCGCCACCCGTTCTGCCTCGTTCTCGCCGCTCTCGTCGCTCTCGTCCCGCTTGCCCTCCGCGCCCAAACCGTCAACACCATCGACCCCGCGCTGCGCAGCCAGGTGGACCGCATCGCTACTCAAGTGCTCGAATCCACGGGCGTTCCTTCGGCCTCTGTCGCCGTGGTGCAGCACGGCAAGCTCGTCTACACCCACGCCTACGGCAATGCGCGCGTGGCCACGGCAACGTCTCCTGCCGTACCGGCAACGCCGGAGATGCGCTACTCCATCGGATCGATCTCAAAGCAGTTCACGGCGACGGCGATTCTGCTATTGCAGGAGCAGGGCAAGCTGAGCCTCGACGATCCCGTCGGCAAATACATTCCCGGTCTCACGCGCGGCAGTGAAGTGACCATCCGTGAAATTCTCTCGCACACCTCCGGCTACCAGGACTACTGGCCCGAAGACTACGTGATGACGACGATGAAGGGGCCCGAGACTGCGCAGCAGATCATCGACGCCTGGGGCAAAAAGCCGCTCGACTTCGAGCCCGGCACGCAATGGCAATACTCCAACACGAATTTCGTCATCGCCGGCCGCATCGTCGAGGTCGTTTCCGGCGAGTACTACTGGGACTTTCTGAGCGAGCACATTTTTCGACCGCTGGGCATGAAATCGGTGTGGAATTCCGACGCCATCAAGCTCACCGAAGTGGATGCCACGCCCTACTACCGGCACGCACTCGGTCCGCTGCGCGTCGCGCCCAAGGAGGGTATTGGCTGGATGTTCGCGGCGGGCGAACTGGCGATGACGCCGCACGACCTGGCGCTGTGGGACGAGAGCCTGCTTGCCCGGTCGATTCTGAAGCCCGAGAGCTACCAACAAATGTTTACCGAGGTGAAGCTGAAGAACGGCAAAGGCACGGAATACGGTCTCGGTGTGCAGGTGAGGCAGCGCAACGGCCATCTCTCCATCGAGCACGGCGGCGAAGTCTCCGGATTCGTTTCGGAAAACGAAGTGCTGATTGACGATGGCACGGCGGTGGTCGTCCTCACCAACCAGGACGTTGTGAACGCTGCGGGCACCATCGCGCATCTCGCCGCACCTGTTGTCGCTGGATTTCCGCTCACCGATCCGGAGCAGCAGGCCCTCGACATCTATCACGGCCTCGTGCAGGGCCGCATCGACCGCTCGCTGCTGGCGCCCAACCTGAGCGACTACTTCACGCTCGAGGCGATCGCCGACTTCCAGTCGAGTCTCGCTCCTCTCGGCGAGCCGCTCAGTCTGCGCCAAACCAGCAGCGGACTGCGCGGCGGCATGACCTTCCGCGCCTTTGAAATCGTCTATCCCGGCCGCCGCCTCTCGCTCACCACCTACACCTATCCCGACGGCAAGCTCGAGCAATATCTCATCGCTCCCACGCAGTGACCGGAGAGGGGAGAGACGCATGCGCACCGGCGATCCGAAGGCTGCAGGGGAACGCGCGGCGGGAGAATCGCTGAGCCGGGCGCACCGCGTCTCTTTTTCGCTTGCCATCGCCTTTGCCAGCCGATTCCTGATTCTCCGCGATCGCGCGCTTGGCTGGGCCAAGTGCGGCCGCGTTCCCGCGGGCGTCCATGAGCGTGCTACGCGCCACGCCATTTCCGGCGCGGCGCATCTTCCCTCTGGTCGTCTCGACGCCGTCTTTGTCGAGCCGGCCCGCGTTCCGGCTCGGGGCGCGGTACTGCTTTGTCATGGCATTGGCGAAACCGTGGAGCAGTGGTTCGGCGTGCAGCAACTTCTTGCGGCCCACGGCGTTGCATCGCTCGTCTTCGACTACTCCGGCTACGGCAAAAGCACCGGCCGGACGCATTGGGAGCAGTTTGAACTGGACGCGATCGCGGCTTTCGGAGCGCTCCAGGATCTTGCTCCCTCATTGCCCATCTCGGTTCTCGGCTTCTCGCTGGGAAGCGGCGTGGCCACGGCAACCATTCATCGGCTCGCTGTCCACCGCCTCATTCTTTGTGAGGCCTTCACCTCTTTTCGCCACGCTGCCGTGTCCGTCGGGATCCCTCGCCCGCTTGCCCGTCTTGTCCCGCCCATCTGGAACGCGCAACCGCCGCTCGCGCAATGCAAGATGCCGGTGCTTATTGTTCATGGTGAGAAGGATCGGCTTTTTCCCGTTGCGATGGCACACGAACTGGCCGGCTGGTGCGCGCCGCGCGCGAAGGTGGTCGTGGTCGCCAACACCAGGCACAACCAGCCCTTTCGTAAACCGCAGCTTTCGTATTGGGGCCCAATTGTCGAGTGGATCTGCGGATGATGGGTGCAACTGCTGAAGAGGACTGGCCGCAATTTGCCCAAACTATTCCGCAAAAGCGCGGAAAATGATGGTACAACGGGTGTAGCTTCCCCGCGCCTGATGTAAAACTCGAGAACGAATTCGTGCGTTCTGAGCGCCAAAGTGGCGAGGACGGCACGTGATCGCCGCGGCGGTGGAGTGTTTGCTCATTTCACAGGCACCGCTCCGGGCTACCCCTTTTCTGGAAAGTTGAGTAACTTTAGTGCCGCCTCGAAAAGATGCTTCGATCGTTTCCGATGTCGTTTCGACGCATTCGGTCGCTATGCTATCGCCCGTGATATGTGGGGCTGTTGCCGGGATAGAAAGGAAATCTCCGCTGCGCAGCCCGCGCCGGCCGCGTTGGGAATTTCTTCGAGCGTTATGGGATGGAACTCCCGCGGGCGAGAGGCGTCTGCGGGGTCTTCTGGCGGCGCTTCTTGCCGTCATTTGTCTCGGCGTAACTTTTGTTGGCG
This sequence comes from Occallatibacter sp., assembly GCA_050011915.1. Lineage (GTDB taxonomy): Bacteria > Acidobacteriota > Terriglobia > Terriglobales > Acidobacteriaceae > Telmatobacter. Next base: position 38,770 of record JBEKIE010000004.1, on the reverse strand, counting down.
TGCCCCGTTTAAGCATTTTTGGGCACGATGTTTTTGTTTCACTGGATGGCGGCTGGCGGGTGCTCCACGGAGAGCGGCCGGGGGTTGATTTCTACAGCCAGATGGGTCCGGCATACTACCTTCTGCACGCCGCCGGGTTGTGGCTGTCCGGTGGAGACGTGCGCGGCCTGGGCTATGGCAGCGCTCTCGCCGCCGCGGTGCTGAGTTGCTGGGAGTTTTTTCTTTTGCGCTCCCGGATGAAGGCGTTCCCGCTCCTGGTTGCCTGCCTGTTTCTCGCTCTGCTCGTGGCAGCGCCGTTCCCGCTGGGCTTTTCACCCCTGCATACGGCATTTTGCATGAAACACAACCGCTACTGCTACATGCTGACCTCGCTGGTCATGCTGGAGTCGTTTTTGCCGCCCGGGGAGTTCAAAGGCTGGCGCCATTCCTTCTTCGGCGGGTTTTCGTCGGGCGTGGCGTGTGCGCTCGCGTTTTTCGTCAAGATCAGCTTCGGCTTTGTCGCGCTGACTTTCGCAGCGGCGTCGATGCTGCTGGTTCCCCGCGCGCGTCACCGTCTGCCCGGCGTTGCCGCGGGGATACTGGCGTTTTCACTGCCGATGATGGGCTATCTCCGCTTCGACCTTCACGCGCAGATCGAGCAGTATCGACTGCTGGCCCTGACTCAGGCACAGTCGATCACTTTCATGGCGATCCTGAGGACGGCGTACCAAGACCGGCTGGAGATATCGCTGGTCGCCTTATTGGTTTTGCTGGTGGGCCTTCTGCCGGAGGTACCGCTCGAGCGGATTCTTTTGCTTGCGGCGGTTACGGCGATGGCCGGCGGCGCGGGCACCATGCTGCTACTGACCAACACCCAGCTTGCGGCAATGCCGCTGCTGACAACTTGCGCGCTCTTGCTGTTGAACGAGATCGTCGCCGCGCACGATCGGGAGAGAACGCTTGCCGAGGCGCCTTTGCGGGCGATCGCGCTGCTCTTGATTTTGATTCCCACGGGCCTGGATGCGGTGGGACTGGTTGCGGCGGTTAAAGAGAAGATCGCGCCGTCCATGCCGGTCTTCCGGTTTTCCGAACCTCATCTGGCTGCGCTCGAATTCAGCGATTGCGGGACGGAGCAAGACGACCAGTATTGCCATCCCAACGACAATGGCTGGCGATATGTGCAAATCACCCAGGACGGTCTCGACTTGATTCACCAGTACGCCCTGCCAGATGAATCCGTGGCCGGCCTGGATATGAGTAATCCGTTTTCCTATGGAAGCCTGCGCGAACCGGCCCATGGAGGGGCCGTCGTCCTGAACGGAAGCAACATCGATGAGGACCACGTGCCGCCCAGGAAGCTGATCATCGGCGATGCTTCGTTGCTGCTGGTTCCCAAATTCGAGACGTCGAACGGCGGATCATTGCAAGGGATTCTGCGCACCTATCCGGAGATTCTTGGCCGCGATTATCGCCTGGTCGCCGAATCCCGCTTTTGGAGTCTTTACCGGAGGGCCGAAGCCCACTAGGCTAGAGCCCGGCGACGGCCTAACCAACCCACGGACGCGCCCCTCCGATAAACTAAAAGCAGACCATGTTTGAGAACCTTTCCGACAAACTGCAGCGTGTCTTCAAGAGCCTTCGCGGCCAGGGCACGCTCACTGAAGAAAACATTGCCGAAGCTCTGCGCGAGATTCGCGTCGCTCTGCTCGAGGCCGACGTCAACCTCAAGGTTGTCACCGACCTGATCGAGCACATCCGCGAAAAGGCCGTGGGCACCGAGGTGCTGACCGCGCTCTCGCCTTCCGAACAGGTGATCAAGATCGTTCGCGACGAGCTGATCGCTCTGCTCGGCAAAGACACCGCGCGCTTCAACTTCGCCTCCAAACCGCCCACGGTCATTTTGATGGCCGGCCTGCAGGGCTCCGGCAAGACGACAACGTCTGGGAAATTGGCCGCGTGGCTCAAAAAGGGCGGGCACCGGCCCATGCTGGTCTCGGTCGACGTCTACCGCCCCGCCGCGCGCGAACAGCTCGAGATCGTTGCCAAACAGGTAGAAGCGCGACTCTACAAGGGCGATACCAAGGGCGAGGCCGCGGGATCGGCGCTTGTCGAACGGCTTGCGAAGGAAGCCCGCCGCGAGGCCGTCATCATGGGCTGCGACACGCTGATCGTTGACACCGCAGGCCGCCTACATGTGGACCAGGAGCTGATGGCCGAGATGGAGCGCCTGAAGAAACTCCTTGCGCCGCAAGAGATTCTCTTCGTCGCCGATGCCATGACCGGCCAGGACGCGGTCAACTCCGCGCAGGATTTTCATGCGCGTCTTGGACTGACGGGAGTGGTGCTGACGAAGATGGACGGCGACGCGAGGGGCGGCGCGGCGCTCTCGATTCGGTTCGTCACCGGCCAGCCCATCAAGTTCATCGGCGTGGGCGAAAAGGCGGACGCCTTCGAGCCCTTTCATCCGGATCGCATCGTGGGCCGCATCCTGGGCATGGGAGACATGCTTTCGCTCATTGAGAAAGCCGAATCCACTCTCGACCGCAAGAAATCCGAAGAGATGGCCAAGAAGGCGCTGTTCGGCGACGGCTTCTCGCTCGAAGACTTCCGCGATCAACTGCGCCAGATCAAGAAGCTCGGGTCGATGGAGAGCATTTTGAAGATGCTGCCCTCGGTCGGGCCATTTGCCGGAATGCAGCAGGCCGCGGGGCAGGTCGATGAGAAGCAATTCGTCCGCCTCGAGGCCATCATTGATTCCATGACGCCGAAAGAGCGCCGCAATCACGAGATGATTTCGGGCACGCGCCGCAAGCGCATCGCGGCCGGCTCGGGGACGAGCGTGCAGGACGTGAATCAGTTGCTGCGCCAGTACGCGCAGATGGCGAAGATGTTCAAGGGCATGGGCAAAGGCGGCCTGGCGAAGAGCCTGATGCGGGGCGGGGTGGCGGGGATGAGCGGACGGCAGCGGTTCGGGCGGTAAAGCTATAAGGAGGGTAATCGATGGCCGAAGATGAGTCCAAGCTCCCGGTCGAAACGCTGATTTCAATGGCCGGAAACTCCCACTACACGCGCGATTCAGAAATAACGCAGCGGTACTTGGGCTTGGCCGAGGCCAAAATGCATCTGGAGAGCATCGCTCTCACAAAGCGGAATCAGGAGATTGCAGAAAGGCAGCTAGACGTAAGCAATGAGGCGAATGCCCTCACCAAGAAACTCCTAATAAGCAACGAGAAAGCCAGCAAGCAGAATGAAGAAAATGCTTTATTGATGAACGGTGCGACGCAACAACTTGCAACGTCCACCCGCTCATTGAATCGTGCCACTTGGATTCTGGTCGTCTTCACTGCCGTTCAAGCATTTGTGGCGGCTGCTGCACTCTATATTTCGATCACCAAAATGCAAGGTAAGTGTTCATGACCGCGCTTCAGGACCAGCTCGACGAGATCACGGCCAACACGCGACGGCTGGTGCAAGCCGAACGCATGGCCATCAACGAGCGCGCGGTTCGCGAACTCTTTGAGTCCGGCATCGAGGAAAAGATTCTGCCCGTGGGCGCCATGGCTCCGGAGTTCACCCTCAACGACGCCTCCGGCCGGCCCGTGCGCTCGGCCGATTTGCTCGCTCTGGGGCCGCTCGTCCTCAACTTCTTCCGCGGGCGATGGTGCCCCTACTGCATCACAGAAATCGAGACCTGGCGCGACCTCTATCCCCGGCTACGCGAGGCGGGAGTGCTGCTGGCGGCCATCAGCCCGCAGACCCAGCGCCAAAGCGACTTCATGGTGGGCCAGCACGGGCTGCCGTTCCCGGTGCTCGCGGACCCCGGCTGCACAGTCGCGGCGCAATTCGGTCTGGCGTACACCGTCCCCGACTACCACCGCGACTACTACCGCTCCATCCTCGTCAACATCCCGTTCGTGAACGGCGATGACTCGTGGCGGCTGATTCTTCCAGCCACGTATGTCATCAGCCAGGCCGGACGCGTCGTCCACGCCCAGGCGCACGCCGACTTCCGCGTGCGCCCCGAGCCGGAAGAGGTCCTGGCCGCGGCGCTGGCAGCGGTGGGCAAGTAGCGCCAGCATCCCATCTTAGGCGTAGAGACAAAAACGCGCCGAAGATGGTCAGGCCGCTTTGGGATTTGGGCCGTATTGGTTCGCTCCCGGCGCGCTGTCCAGCACCCAGAATACGATCAATACGATGGCGCCGATGAAGGGGACGAAAACAATCAGCCACCACCAGCCGCTCTTTCCGGTGTCGTGGAGCCGACGTACGGCGACCGCCCAACCCGGAATGAGCGCGGCCAGCATGTAGATGAAGTACAGGCCGAAGAAGATCACGCCAATTCCGCTATGCGGGATGATTGTGCCCATCCCGCGTTGCCTGAATACGACGCCAAGAACCCACAGCGCTGTACCGATCAAAGTGTTATAGAGGCAGAACATCCAAAGCTCTTTACGGCGCGACCGTCCGGTGAACTGGGCGTATTTCTTCCAAACCATCAGATACCACTCCATAATCGCTCTCCTTGCAGGGTTGTTTTTAGAGAAACACAAGATTTGGGTTGCGGGCGCATGATCCAAAACGCTCACGCGCCCGCACGGCCGACGATTCGCACATGACTTTCCGGCGTTTAGCCAATATTCGCTTTGTCGCCGATTCCTCAGATTGACTGCAGAACTACTGGGGTCCGCCGACGTTCATTTGCTCCAGTTGGATGTCGCTGGAAGGATTGACGCTGGCCATCTTGCACGTCCAGTCTCCAAAGGTGGTCTTGAAGCAAGCGCCTGCGGCCTGCGGGGTCGTGATCAATATGCAATTCGATCCGCGCTTGTAGGGGCTGGCCTTCGAGCTCGAACACTGATATCTCAGGAAACTGCCTCGAATCGGATAAACCGGCTGCCTGATGTCGATCTGGAACATGCCGATGTCCGATCCAGGCTGGAATGGCCGCCCACTGCCGATCTCGACTTTGACGTTTTCCAGCAGAAACAGGTTCCCGCCGAAGAGTCCTTCGCCCGATGGGTCGCAGCGAACGTAAAGTGCGGCCTGAGCGGGAGAAGGAGCCCCGCTTGCCGGCGCTTTCTTGGATGAACAGGTGATGGGATCGCGCGTGAAGTACTGTGCGCCGATGCCTGGTTGAGCGTTGAGGAGCTGCGATGCTCCACAGAGAATCAGAAACGCGAATAGGGTACGCGTCATCTTCGTTGCCTCCTGGGGAATCTTGCTTTACGTCCACTGGAGAAAACTCTGAGGCCGATTGGCTGTAAAGTGCTCAAACTGTACGATGTTGGAGGTGCGAAAGGCAAGAACAAAATTCGCATCCGGGTTGGCCAATGGGAGGGGATTCCTGCAATCGAATGGGTGCCAAGGCTTTCCGCCCCGATCGCCAGGTGGTGGAGCGACAGTGTGCGGCCTGAGCGTGGCGAGGCGCTTGAGGCGTCCAATGGCGATCTACATGGGACTGGCGGCGCGCGACATCAGCAGCATGTACTGGTCCTCTCGCTCGCCGGCCGAGGGAGCGCAGTTGTGCTGGGCGCAGAATTTTTCCCCGGTCAGGTAGTCGTAGATAAGCGAGGGCACCTGGTAGTGGTGGATGGTCTCATGGCGGACCACCTTGCCGTTTTCGACGACGAGGATGCGGTTCATGTGGATGCTGTCGTCGATGTTATCGAGATAGCGAAAATCTTTATAGCTGTCGATCCCCTTATCGAGCGGGGGCACATGATCGGACACCAGGATGATCACGCTATTGGGATCGAGCTTGATGAGGCCGCGAACATAAGCAGCGATCGCCTGGGTGCGGTACCAATACTGGTTGGCGGCCCGCAATAACTGCTGGTCGTCGTGGGGCGCATTCATCGACAGGACCAGAGGCCGCCGCACCGTGTCGATATCGTGGGGCTCATGGCCGTAGATTGTCAGCACGTAGTTGAAGATCGGCTGCTCCGGATGCTCCTTGAGTGTGCGCGCGAGAAAGGCAAGATTCTGGTTGAACAGATCCCCGTCAAAAAAGAGGTTCTCGACTTCCGATATGTTCTTGGCCGTCAGGTAGGACTCGCGACCGGGGGCGAATTCGCGGGCGAAGTAGATCTTATCGAACCCAATTCCGGTATAGGCTTTGACGGTGTTGAAGAAGTCGGGCACATAAGCGTTGCTGACGTACGTTGTGTAACCGGCCTGGTGCAGGATGGTAGGCATGCAACCTGCCGGATGCCCGGTAAAACTGTTGAATTCAATAAGGGAGATCTGCGACAAAGCAGGCACGCCGCATAGCGCCTCGAACTCCGCCTGGGCGGTGTCGCCGCCGAAGACGGGGGAGATGGAGAACCCCTGGTTGTCGCCGACCAACTCGGCGTAATCGGGATGCCGCGGATTCCTGGAGAAAGTGACGCCGCGAAAGAGGGTGGGGTCCAGCCAGCTCTCGAGCACAACCAGGTACACGTTGTGGCGATTCCCGTTGGTGCGGATGAAATCGGCAGTGGCGGGAATCCGCTCGTCACCATCGGCGCGCTTGCGGTACGCAATGGTCTGCGCCATGGCTACCCTCCGCGCCGCCTCGAAATAGAGCAAAACCGTGACACGGCCGTTATCGTTGAGGCACGACTCATCGGAGTAATCCATCTCTTCCACTCCCGCCAAAAGAAGCCCCGAGACGACCACATTCGGGAAAAACTCCGTCGCCGCAGCCCCCAGGATCAGCAGTCCTGCCAAGATGAGGGCGCGCCAGTATCTGCGATAGTCGACGAACGCGAGCAGCAGGACAACCGGCAGAGCGAGGGCGAGCAACAACGCCGCTGTCGCCTCGAAATGCAGCACTTTAAGAAGTTCAGGCAGGTTTCTGAGGTCGATGACGCGCAGAGTGTCGCCGTAGGCGATGAAGTAGACATCGCTGGCGATATAGGCCAACACCAACGGCAGCGCAGCAACAATGGCTGACAGTTTTCCCCGCCGAAGCGCGAAGCCGAAGGCCCAGTAAAGCGCAAGCAGCAAGGGCGCCTCAAAACGGAGGTGGGTATGAAGCGGGTCTAAACCGCTTCGGCGGCCCAGAACTTCAGAGAGCCCTTCCATGAAGAGCAGAAAAACGAGATAACGAAGCCATAGGCGGAGGCGAATCTTGTCCGCGGCCCGGCGGATCCGTTGACCCCATCGAGAAGGACGGACTGAGCCATTTCCGGGCGCGGCTACGGCGCCTTCCAGGCTGCCCATAAGCTGTCTCCTGACAATCCGTCCATGTTAAAGGAGTGTTAAAGGATTGAAAAGAGCAGAGTGCGGAGAGCCGGCCCAATCTGCGCGCTTTCGAGGATGCATTATGGCTTTTCGCTCACGCTGCCCCCGGTCGTTGGGCCGCTTTCCGTGGCTTGGGTTGGGGCGGGCTTTTTGTACATTCGGTTCAGAATCGAAAGCTGATACCCGCTTCGGTCCGGGTACTTGAGCGTGCCGATATCGGCGGGCAGCTTACCGGGCGCAACGAGCCGCCACGCTTCGGGAGACTGCCAGGGGTCGTAGCCGGCTTCGGCCATCAACTCCAGCGCCACCCGCCAGCGCTGCTCGTTCATTGCCCTTTCGTACTTCTTCATCATGACTTGCCCGCCAACGGATTCCGCGATATGGCCGGCATATGGGATAAAACTCACCGCAGCCAGACCTGCGGCCTCTGCGAGAGTGGTTCGGTTGAGCTGGATCACCATCGGCGCCTGTTGCTGTAGTCTGAGCGCGATGCCATCGGCCAGCAGCGCGGCAAGCTGGTCGTCGTTCTCGAATCGCGCAACCATTTGCGCGGGCACAAGGATGTAGCCTTCCGCGTCCGAGGAAGTGTGCTCCTCGTGCGCCGAGTCATCGACGGCATAAAAGAGGAATTGAATCTTCGCAGGATCATCGGCGGGCAGGTGCTTCTGGTAGGCCGGGATCAGGCTCCATCCGATTCGGAGCACGCGGTCCTGCAACGCCAGGTTCTTTGAAACGTGGTAGGCGTCGTTGTCGATCTGAATCTCGGGACCGGTCACCTCTCTGGGAGCGGGTGTCTCCTCGGAGGCGTCTTGCGGAGGCGGTGCATTCCCTTTGGCCGCTGGACTGCCGTTCGCGAGCGGTTGCGGCGCCGCCGGCGCAGTCGGTGTTTTTTCGGCTTTCGCCCTGGTGTGATCGGTCGACACGAACCGGGCCTTGCTGGCGACCAGCAGGCCATCCGGACCCATTTTGCCTTCATAAAGCACCCACAGGCCCGCACGGACATCGGCCGCCGATTTCGCATTGCGCGGGAGTTTGACCTCTGTCGCCGGCGTCACACGGATACGGTAACCGTCCGCCGCAAGCACCAGCTCCGGAGCGGTCGCGATCACTTGATCGATCACTCCCAACCCTGAGAGCTTGCTGTCCCAATCATCCCGAATGAGGACTGTCTTGGCGGACACGGTTTTGGCCTTGCGGTCACGCTCGCCGAAGACCTCGACCCAGTCGCCGATCTGGACGGCGTCGCGCATCGGCCCATTGCTCGCCGGATTCTTGGCGCCGATCGGTCCGAATCGAGTATCCGCAGTCGTGACGACGTGTTCCCCATTGACGTCGAACCCGTCGGGCGGGCGAACGGCGGTGATATATCCGCGCGCCGCAGGCGACTGTGCGTGCAGCATCGCCGATGGAAGACAAGCCAAGCTCGTTACGGCCAAGGCAAGCAACAAACCCTGGCAAGCGAAGGCTCGCTGCCAGCGGGCGCGAATCACCTGTGGCATGACGATGAGTCCTGTAAGTAAAAGTGAGTCCAGTATATGCCGGTTCTTCCCGGTGCAAGAAAGGCGATAGGGACCGAGAAAGAGCGAAAACCTGCATCCGGATGAGGAAATTAGCATCATATAAGTTGACAGTAAGACACTCAATCTGAGATCCTGCCTTGTCAGGATCTTCTCTAAAGGCAGGAAAACATGGCTAAAATCATCGGAATCGACCTCGGTACCACCAATTCGTGCGTAGCCGTCATGGAAGGCGGCGAGCCGAAAGTCATTGCAAATGAAGAGGGTGCGCGCACTACCCCCTCGATCGTCGCGTTTACCAAGAGCGGGGAGCGGCTGGTGGGCCAGGTGGCCAAGCGCCAGGCCATCACCAACCCGGAAAACACGATTTTCTCCATCAAGCGCTTCATGGGCCGCCGCTACAACGAAGTGAGCGACGAGATGAAGATGGTCCCCTACAAAGTGGTCTCGCAGGGTGACCACGTGGCCGTTGTGGCGCAGGGCAAGGAGTACACCCCGCCGGAGATTTCGGCCATGATCCTGCAGAAGCTGAAGAAGAGCGCCGAAGCCTACCTGGGCGAGACCATTACGGAAGCCGTGATCACGGTTCCGGCGTACTTTAATGACGCGCAGCGCCAGGCCACGAAGGACGCGGGCAAAATCGCCGGCCTCGACGTGAAGCGCATCGTCAACGAGCCCACCGCGGCCGCGTTGGCCTACGGGCTCGACAAAAAGAAGGACGAAACCATCGCCGTGTACGATTTTGGCGGCGGCACCTTCGACATTTCGATTCTCGAGGTCGGCGAGGGCGTGATCGAAGTCAAGTCGACCAATGGCGACACCCACCTGGGCGGCGACAATCTCGACCAGCGCATCGTGGAGTGGCTCATCGCCGAGTTCAAGCAGGAGCACGGCCTCGACCTGACCTCGAAGGGTAACGAGATGGCACTGCAGCGCCTGAAAGACGCCGCGGAAAAGGCCAAGATCGAGCTCTCGACGACCGTTGAGACCGAGATCAATTTGCCGTTTATTACGGCGGACGCCTCGGGTCCCAAGCACCTGGTGCGCAAGCTGACGCGCGCCAAGCTCGAGCAGTTGGTCGAAGACCTGATCGATCGCTCGATCGAGCCCTGCAAGAAGGCGATTGCCGATGCCGGCATCAAGCCGGGCGATATCGACGAAGTGGTGCTGGTGGGCGGACAAACGCGCATGCCCAAGATCCAGGAGCTGGTGAAGAAACTGTTCGGCAAGGAGCCGAATCACAGCGTGAATCCCGATGAGGTGGTTGCCATAGGCGCGGCCGTGCAGGCGGGCGTGCTGTCGGGCGACGTGAAGGATCTGCTGCTGCTCGACGTGACGCCGCTGACTCTGTCCATTGAGACGCTGGGCGGCGTAGCCACGACCATGATTCCGCGCAACACGACCATACCGACCAAGAAGACGGAGACGTTCTCGACGGCGGCCGACAGCCAGACCGAAGTCGAGGTGCACGTGCTGCAGGGCGAGCGGCCCATGGCGGCGCAGAACCGCACCCTGGGCAAGTTCAAGCTGGGCGGCATCATGCCGGCTCCGCGCGGCGTGCCGCAGATCGAAGTGACGTTCGACATCGATGCCAACGGCATCCTGAACGTGACGGCGAAGGACAACGCCACCGGCAAGGACACGCGCATCACCATCACCTCAAGCTCGGGCCTCTCGAAAGAAGAGGTCGAGAAGATGGCCAAGGAAGCCGATGCCCACGCCGCCGAGGATAAGGAGCAGCGCGAGCAGATCGAAGCGCGCAACGCTCTCGACTCGATGGTCTACAACATCGAGAAGATGCTGAAGGAGAGCGGCGAAAAGGTGGCAGCGGCCGACAAGACCGACGTGGAGTCGGCGCTGGCCGATGCCAAGAAGACGCTGGAAGGGTCGCCGTCAACCTCGGACCTGAAATCGGCGAATGAGCGGCTGACGCAGGCCAGCCACAAGTTGGCCGAGGCGGTGTACAAGGCGACTTCAGCGCAAGCGACTGCGCCGGGCGGACCTTCGGATGGCGGCACTGCCGGGTCAACCGGCGGCGAAGCCAAGAAGGACGAGGGCGTGATCGACGCCGAGTACGTGGATGTGGACGACAAGAAATAAGCGGATTGGCGAGTTAGCAAGTCCGCGGGGTGGGCGACTTTCAGTCGCCCACCCCAAATTATTATCTTCAGCTGCCTACTTCGTGAGCACGAAGACTACGTTCACTAATGTGTAAATCTCGCGCGGCTTGCCCTTCACGACGTACGGTTTGTATTTCCACTGACGTACGGCGTCGAGTGCCGCCTGTTGCAGCATAGGTGGTCCGCTCTGCACGCCAAGCTGTTTTACGCTGCCGTCTTTACCAATCAGGGCCTGCAGTACGACAGTTCCTTGAATTCGCGCAGCTCTCGCGATCGGCGGATACTGGGGAGGAACCTGACTGAGTAAATAGCCCTTCGCGTCGTCCGATGAGATAGTGACTCTTTGATCATTGTCTGCCTCGGGAGTCGCCGCCGCTGCAGGTACGAACATCGATTCATCAGGGCTGTCAATTCCGTCAAGGTTTTCTACGCGGACTTCAAGCACCCGCCTCCCGCCGCGATAAAAGACGAGATCGCGAGGGATGGTGCGGCCCTGGAACATCATCTCCGTTCCGAACGCAGAATTCACGCCTTCCGTGATCACGGATCGTGTTCTGAGGACCGGTCTTGCCGTGTCGAAGCAGTAGGAAGCATTCGGGATCAAAGGAGAAGTAAAGGCTGTCGGATTGTCTTTCAGCGTGACACAGGTCAGTTGCTCTTTTCCCGCCTTCAAGGGCGAAATTTCAAGAGCCGAAGACTCGATGGCTGCATTCGTGGGAAGCGGCTCAGTGAACGCCAGAATTAACTGTCTGAGTTCCCATGGGTTCTCGTCGACTCCGCCAACGCGTACGATGCCTTTCTGAGTACCGTACTCGACGATCGTGTACGACGAGGTGGAAAAGACTCGCTTGAACTCACCCGGTGCTGCCCAGAATTCTTCAAAGTTGCCATCGAGCGTGGTGTTGCCTGCGTCGTCGGCTTCTCGAAAGGCAGCCTTTAAATGCCATGGCTTCAATTCGGGCCCGTTGAGACCGTTCAAGCTGGCCGCGAGATGCAGAAGTACCTTCGGTTCGGTCGGCGTGGGCGAAGAAATCTCCTGTGCGAGAGGCGGAACGGCAACGAGTTCAAAAAGAGAAACAAGAATGCCTGCGGCCAGAGGCAGCGGTAATAAGGCATACTTTTGCATACGGGCAAGATAGCACGGGCGCTTGAAATCGATTGCGGTGAGTAGTGCATTGCACTACAATATTCCTTGATCCAGAATGACCCCATCACGGTTGTTGAGATGGATTCATTCATCGCCGCAGCGCGCAAACTGATGGACGACGAGGAGCGGGATGAGCTTGTAGCGTACCTCGCCTTCAATCCCACAGCGGGAGTGGTGGTACCCGGAACCGGGGGTATTCGCAAGCTACGTTGGGCATTGGAAGGCCGAGGGAAGCGGGGCGGTGCGCGGGTGATTTATTTCTTCCACGGTAGGGACATACCGCTTTATCTTTTTGACGCCTACGCGAAGAACGAGAAGACGGATTTAAGCAAAGCGGAGCGCAATCGGTTGTACTTCGTGACGAAACAGATTGTCGAAGCTCACAAGCGAGGAGGGCCAGGGAAATGAGCAAGGAAGTGGCTGACCGCATGATTCGCGGCCTCGAACAGGCCTTGGCCTTTGTGGAGGGCAGGGCGAAGAAAGGTACCTACGTCGTCCACATTCCGCCGGAGATCGACGTCAAGGCGATTCGCGGACGCCTGGGAATGACGCAGCAGGAGTTCGCTGTCAGTTTTGGGTTCAGCGTGAACACGGTTCGCCATTGGGAACAGGGAAGGCGCGTGATCATCACGATCGATCCCGGCAAGCGCAGCGGCAAGGCCTGCATCCGCGATACGCGCATTACCGTCTACGATGTGCTGGACTATCTGGCTGCCGGGATGACCGAGGGGCAGATCCTCGCCGGCTTTCCGGACCTGACCGAAACCGATATCCGCGCCTGCCTGGCTTACGCCGCGGACGCCGAACGCAGAGTTGAGATCGTCCAGATGTGAACCTCCTGTTCTTCGTGTGAGCGGGCCTGTTTCGCTTTCCGTGTTACGATAAACGTTAAACATGATCCGTTCGTTCGCCGACAAAGAAACCGAGCAGGTTTTCAACCATCGGCACAGCCGGCGATATGCGGCATTTGAGCGGGTCGCTTTTCGGAAGTTGCGGCAGATTCACACGGTCTCTACGGTTGAGGAGCTGTACCAGCCTCCGGGAAATATGCTGGAGAAGCTGAAACGCGACAGGGAAGGCCAGTGGAGCCTGAGGATCAACGATCGATACCGAATCTGTTTTCGATGGAGCGATGGCGATGCCTACGAGGTCGAGATTGTCGATTACCACTAGGAACGAGTTGAAAGAAGGCGCGCTGATGCCGGCATTGCATCCCGGCGAGATGCTGCGCGAGGAGTTCATGAAGCCGCTGGGGCTTTCGGCGAACGCGCTTGCCATGGCGTTGCGCGTGCCTGTGACACGGATCTCCGAAATTGTGCGGGAGCGGCGCGGGATCACGGCAGACACGGCGCTGCGGCTGGCGCGCTACTTCAACATGACGCCGGAGTTTTGGATGCGGCTGCAGATGGATTATGACCTGGAGTCGGCTTCGGCCGATCAACGGGCGGTAATTCACAAGGAGATCCTCCCCCGCCCCGGTTTTCAACCGCAAAGGGAAGGCCGTCGGCGAGCGATCGCATAGCTGCATTGCGGACGAATTAGTATCCTCTTGAGCATCTGCATGCGCCCTGAGCGCCGGAATTGCATCAGAAATAGGGAGCAGGAAAACAGACAGAGATCGAACGACGAATAAACCCATGGCCACAACGACCAACAAAGACTATTACGCGACGCTCGGCGTGAAGAAGACGGCCACGCAGGACGACATTCGCAAGGCTTTCAGGAAAGCTGCGCGCAGATACCATCCCGACGTGAATCCCGGCGACAAGAAGGCTGAGGAGAAATTCAAGGAGATCTCCGAGGCCAACGACATTCTGAGCGACGAGAAGAAGCGCAAGATTTACGACCAGGTGGGTTTCTACTCCGACCAGATTGATCCCGCGCAGGCCGAGGCCTACGCGCGCCAGCAGCGCGAGGGCAGCAACAGGCCGCCGGTCGACTTTGGCGGTTTTGATTTCAACGGCTTTTCGGGCGGAGTTCCCGGCGAGGGCGCAGGCGCGCAGGGCTTTGGCAGCTTCAAAGACATCTTCTCCGGCATCTTCTCGGGCGCGCAGCATCCCCAGGCGCCGCGCGGTCCGCAGCCCGGCACCGATCTTGAATACCAGGCCACGGTCGACTTCTGGACGGCGATTCGCGGCGGCCAGGCGCGCATCCAGATCAATCGCCAGGAGGTATGCCCCAGTTGCCACGGCAAGGCGCACACTGGCGGATCGAAGACCTGCAGTGAGTGTCACGGTACCGGCCAGGTGACGCAGATGGGCGGACGCATGAAGTTCAACATCACTTGCCCGAGCTGCAACGGAACCGGAAAAACCTCGAACGATTGCTCCACCTGCCACGGCGAGGGCAGCGTCACGCGCTCGGAGACGGTGGAGTTTCGCATCAAGCCGGGCACGCGCGACGGCCAGCGCATCCGCCTGCAGGGCAAGGGCAACGCCGGCATCAACGGTGGCCCCGCGGGCGACCTGTTCCTCATCGTGCGCACCGGGCCGAACCCGGTTTTCACGCGTCAGGGCGACGACATTCTCCTCACCGTGCCGGTGACGGTGGCCGAGGCCTCGCTGGGCGCGAAGGTCGAGGTGCCGACGATCGACGGCCGCGCGCAGTTGAAGATTCCGCCCGGCACGCAAAGCGGACAAAAGCTGCGCATGAGGGAGCGCGGCGTGGAAAACGCGCAGCAGCCCGGCCAGCGCGGCGACGAGATTGTCACCGTCAGCGTCGTGGTGCCGCACCTGAACGACGAGCGCAGCCGCGAGATCATGCGCGAGCTCGGACGGCTCAACCCCGACGATCCGCGCAAGGAGCTGTTTGATAAGCTGTGAGCACCAGCTCAGGTTGAGTTTGCACGTGGTGGACAATGGTCTCCGATCAGGATGCTTCAGACAGGTTTGACATTTGCGAGCTTGAATTTGAGTGGCACCCGCCTAAGGCGTTGGCAAACCTAAGAAAGCACAAAGTCACCTTCGACGAGGCCAAGACGATATTCGGAGACAAGAAACATCTCGAGGTTCCCGATCGCGATCACAGTTGTGATGAACTCCGCTATCTTGGAATCGGCCGGTCGGAACAGGGACGCCTTTTGACTCTGGTTTTTACCGAACGCGGAGCGAAGCTGCGGCTGATCAGCGCCAGGATTGCGGAACCG
Organism: Occallatibacter sp.; assembly: GCA_050011915.1. Lineage (GTDB taxonomy): Bacteria > Acidobacteriota > Terriglobia > Terriglobales > Acidobacteriaceae > Telmatobacter. The sequence continues at coordinate 23,638 of JBEKIE010000004.1, read as the reverse complement.
TGGGAAAGGAGGGAGTATGAAAACGCAGATGAACGATAGCGAACAGAAACTGCGGAGCCAATTTGACTTTTCCAAGGCTGTCCGCGGAAGGCACTCGGAACAGTATGCGAAAGGTCATCGTGTGACCCTCCTTGAGGGCCAGTCCGATGCGGACGACCCGCTTGCATCTGAGGAAAGCGATTCGCAGCTGGTTGAGATCGCGGGAAAACACTTGTTGATCTCTCGCCTGGTTGCCGCAGGACTCGAGGTCGCTGAGCCATTGCGGGATAAGGGGATCGACCTCATCGTTTACCGAGACGAAGAGAGATTTGATGCATCGCCCTTGCAAATGAAGGCTTCCACGCACGAGTCGTTTTCTCTCGACCGTAAATATGAAAAGTTTCCTGGCCTGCTGATTGCCTACGTCTGGAATGTGAACACCAGCGACAAAGGCGAAGTCTACCTATTGACGTTCAATCAGGCGTTGAAAGTGATGGAAGCGAAAGGCTATTCCAAGACTGATTCCTGGACTAAAAATGGCTATTATTTTGTGCGAAACGCTGGCAAGGAATTGAAAGAACTCCTGAAGCCCTATCGCATGGAGCTGCATAAGTGGCCGGAAAGAATCCTGGCGATTGGTTGAGCTCATCGTATGGCAACGAAACGCAAATCCAAAGGCGCGTACATGATCTCGGCGGTGGCCGAGATGTATGAGATTCACCCGCAGACCCTGCGCCTCTACGAGCGCGAAGGTTTGCTGAAGCCCTCGCGCACCGAAGGCAACACCCGCCTCTACACCGACGAAGACCTGGAGCGGCTCGAATTCATCCTCAACCTGGCGCGCGACCTGGGCGTCAACATCGCCGGCATCGGCATCATCCTGCAGATGCGTGAACGCATGGAAGAGATGAACCGCCAGATGCAGAACTTTGTGGAGTACGTGCGTACAGAGATGCTGACGCGCTTCCAGCAGAATGCGCCGGCCTCGTCGGGCGCAATTGTGCCCATTCGGCGTCCCGCGGTTGCGGTTAAGAGCGGTCCTTCCCGGCGTTCGGAGTCAGAGGCGGGCATTCCTGCTGCTCGAACGCAAAAACCGTGAAGCAGGCTGTGATTTCCCCAACTACGAAACCGGAGACGCAAACCGCCTCTTCCGATATGCCGGCGGTTAAGCGCAGGTTTTATATTCCTGCGCTCGATGGACTCCGCGCCGTAGCATTTCTTCTGGTGTTTTTCTCGCATTGCGGTCTCGACAAGGTCATTCCAGGTGGATTTGGAGTCACCGTCTTCTTTTTTCTAAGTGGCTACCTGATTACGACGTTGCTGCGGCTGGAGCATCGGAGCCGAGGATCGGTATCTCTCAAGAATTTCTATTTGCACCGGGCTCGCCGCATTCTTCCCCCCATGTACATCACTCTCGCACTCTGCTTTCTCATTGCGCGATTTGCGCCGGTTGCCGAGAAGGGAAGCCTGCGCGGCGCAGTATCCGCCGTGTTTTATTACTTTAACTATCTCGAATTGGCCGGGGTCCCCAACCTGCTGCCGTCCGGCAGCGGCGTTCTATGGTCGCTCATGATCGAGGAGCATTTCTACTTTGTCTTCCCGCTGATCTACCTTGTTTTTTGCCGCAAGGCTCTTTCCCGGCATGTGCAGGCTTCCTTGCTCGCCGTAGCCTGTTTGCTGCCGCTGATCTGGCGCTTCGTTTTGGTTTTTCAGTTCCACACGCCGCTCACCACGCTGCCGCGCTGGACCTACAGCGCATCCGACGCCCGCTTCGACGCCATCCTTTGGGGATGCGTTCTGGCCATCGCATGCAATCCATGGTTCGACGATGCAGCCGGCATCCTTAAGCGCAACAAGGGCCGGTTTGCTGCAGCAGGGCTTGGGGTTCTCTTTCTCAGCTTCGTGATACGCAACCCGGCCTTCCGCGAGACTCTTCGCTACAGCCTTCAGAGTGTGGCGTTGTTTCCGGTCTTTTATTTTGTGATCTCAACGCGCTCTCATTGGACCAACTGGCTGGAGTGGGAACCGGTGAAGCAATTAGGCCAGCTATCTTACGCTGCCTATTTGATTCATTTCACGCTTCTCAGTGCGGCGTTCTCTCTTTTTCCCCGGGGGCCGCGCCTTGTAACGGCCCCGGCCTGCTTCCTCATGACGGTTCTGTACGCAATGCTCATGCGCCGGTTTGTCGAGAGGCCGCTGCGGAAACTCGTTCCCTGATTCAATGATCCAGAACGCGACCGGGCCTTAAGAAAGGCTCGAAGGCGGTATCCTGAAGGCTGCATGTGGTACGTTCTTCTTGCATTGGGCTTGTTCGGTCTCGTCACCTCCACAGCCTTTGCCGGCATTGTGCTGTGGGCCGTTCCCGGCTACCTCCGCGAGCGCCGTCTCGCGCTTGCCCAACTCGCTGCACGGCCCGGATTTACGCCGACGCTGACCCTCCTCAAGCCATTGCATGGAGCGGACCCGGGACTCGAGTCCTATCTCGAGACCTTCTTCACGCAGGATTACCCAGCATACGAAATCCTTTTCTGCGCGCGCACCGCAAATGACGCGGGTCTCGAAACCGCGCGCCGCGTGGCCGCCCATCATCCGCACATCCCCGTACAATTCCTCTCCACCGGCGGCCAGCCCGACTATATCAACGCCAAAGTCGCTTCCATGGAGCTGATGGAAGCTCACGCCGCGCACGAAATACTTGTCATCAGCGACAGCGATGTGCGCGTTTCGCCGGATTACCTGCGCTCGGTGGCCCTCCCTTTTGCCGAACCCAATGTCGGAGGCATGTGCTGCCTCTATCGAGGAGTTGCGGCTCAAGGCGGACTGTGGGCGCGGCTTGAAGCCGTCGGCATGTCGGTGGAAATGTCGTCCGGCGTTCTTGCCGCCCGCTTGATGGAGGGCATGCAATTCACTCTCGGTCCCACCATGGCCTTCCGCCGCGAGACGATACGCCGCATGGGCGGCTTCAAAGTCACAGCCGACTACTGCGCCGACGATTTCATCCTCGGCAACGAAACCCACAAACTGGGCCAGAGCGTGATCCTCAGCCATTACGCCATCGATCACATGGTTTTGCACTCGGGCCTCGTGGGCTCGCTCAAGCACCAGATCCGCTGGATGAAGTCCACGCGCTTCTCGCGGCCCAAAGGCCACTTCGGCGCCTCGCTCACCTTCAGCCTTCCCTTCGGCCTGCTCGCGCTCGCCGCCTGCGCAGGACTTGGGGCGCCAATGTGGGGCCTTGCGCTACTCTGCTTTGCCGTCGCCACGCGCCTCGCGCTCTCCATCGCCGTCGGCCGCCTCGTGGTCCACGACAAAAGCTGGTTCGGCCTGCTGGTTCTCTACCCGATTCGCGATTTCATGGGCTTTTGCTTCTGGGCATCGAGCTACGCGGGCCGTTGCATTCTCTGGCGCGGCCGCGTCTTCGAACTCCTGCCCGGCGGCAAGATGCGCGCCGCGGACTGAACGCCGATGTAAATGTTCGCGTGATAGCCGGAGAAAAGGAGATTGCGAACGGTCCGCTGCTCGTTGACCACTGACAACTGTTTACTTTTCTACGGCAGCGGCCGGTCCGTCCACAGCGTTTTGTCAGCGAGGGTCTGGACGAGAATCAATTTTCCGGCCAGCGCGTGTTCCACTTTGTCGCGGTCCAGATCCTCGGCGAAGATCCACTTGCGCTCTCCCGTGCCCCAGATCGCCTGGAGCTGGGCATCGTTCAAGAAAATATCCGGCGCATCGGGGTAGCACGAGCCCCACAGCAGTTGCGCGCCCTCGCCGCGCTTGCCGCAGCGCGGCAGCACCAGCAACGCGGGACGCCACTGGAAGTAGTTGTGCGTGTAGAAGATGACGCTGGAGCCGGACGACTCCTCGCCATAAATGATGAAAATGTCGTTGGGCGAGCCCTTGGCCATGATCGTGTCCGCTGCCTGCTTGGAGCTCAACATGGGCGCGAAGCGGGCGAAGGCGATGTGGGCGGCGATGAGGAAGACGGTGAAGGTGAGGCCTACGCTGATGGTCGCGGCCAGGTGTTTCTTTTTGAGGCGCAGCACCCAGCCCGCGGCGGGGCCGATGAGCAGGGCTGCGCCGGCAAGTGCGGCGGGCAGGCGCAGCGCGGCGAAGGATGCGCCGGTGAGGTCGAAGAGGTGGGACATGGAGAGGGTGTAGTCGCCCACGCCGCGATGCGCCAGCAGGGTTCCGATGTCGGGATTATAGGGCAGTTGGCGGGAGACCCAGAGTCCCCAGCCGAGGACGACTGCGGAGAGCGCGCCGACGATGACGAAGACGGCCTGCGCGCCGGTGAGCCATGCGGGGGAAAGCAGGGAGCCGGCGTCCGGCGGAGCGCCATTGGTGGCGCGATTTTCTTCGATGCCGGCCACAACGGCGGCGATGAGGATGAACAGCGGCGGCCACACCGGAAAGGTGTAGTACTCCTGGTTGGTGGAAATGGAAAAGAAGAGCAAAGTCCAGGCGGAGAACAGGCTCAGCAGCCAAACGGTCCGTGCGCGAAACTTGACCCGCAGCACTTGTGTCGCCACGTCTTCGCGCATGGCGTGATCCAGGTAGAAATCCACCGTGTCGCCGGCGTCGTGGCGCAGATGCCGCATCCAGGTGCGTCGCGTCTTCCACGCCACGGCCACTGCGGCGGGAAGGAACAGGCTCCAGGGAAAGAGCCAGACAAGGTGCGCCAGCCAATACAAGGAGCCGGGCATCTTGTTGTAGTCGTGCGGGTAGCGCAGGCCAAGGAAGCGCAGCACATGCTCGTTCATGAAGTAGAAATAGAAGAACCCGTGCACGTTTCCGATCGTGGGATGATTACCCACCGGGTGTCCCTGGTCGGGATTGGCGAGACCGCACAGTATGTGCCAGGGCGCCGCGATGGCCAGGAAGAGCAGAAAGCCGGAGACGGGCTTCAACTGTTTCCAGCGCCGCCACTGCCCGGTGAGCAGCAGGTAGGGAATGGCGGCACCAAAGAAGAACACCGGCGCAATCAGTCCCTTGGTGAGCAGCGCCAGCGCCACGCAGGCCCACATCCAGTAGAAGCGCAGCGGACGATCGTCCTCGAGGCCGGTGATGAGTGCGTAGAGGGCGACGAGCAGAAAAAGGCTGAGCTCGGCCTCGGGAATGATGAAGCGGGTAAAAAGAAACGGGCCGATGGAGGTGAGCACGCCGAGGCCTGCATAGAGTCCGGCGCGCGGACCCCAGGCGCGGCGGGCCCATAGCCACGAGAGCCAGGTGAGGCCGAGCATGGCGAGCGTGTTGGGCAGGTGAGTGGCGAAAGTGTTTTGGCCGAAGATTTTGTAACTTGCTGCGACCGCCCAGAAGGGCAGCGGAGGTTTCTCGATGTGGCGGATGCCGTCGATAAACGGGGTGACCAGGTTGCCGGTTTCGGCCATATTCTGAGCAATCTGGGCGTGGCCGGCGTCGGCGTCGTCAAGTAGCGGGGGCGAAAAGAGCGAGGCAAACTGCACCGCGGCAAAAATGGCCGCCAGCAGCACCCACACAGCCAGCGTGGACGGGGCTTGTTGAGGGCGATGGGATGAGTGCGTATCGTTGGTCGTTGCGTAGGTCATTGGATCGATTTTAGCAGCCGTGTTTGTGGACTATTTGAGGGCTTTAGCGCCGGTCTCCAGACCGGGGCCCCCAGGAAACGGTCTTTGTTTCCTGGAGTGGTAGACCGGCTCGGCGCGGCGACTGCGGGTGTCCACGCCCCGCACATGTCCATGAGCGATTACGTAATCACGCAATCAAAGCGCTAATCCGCATCTCTCACAGATGTCTCGACGGCAACGGGGAAACGGCCCAATTCAAACCGCCGTCTGCGCTGCTGGGGTCTGGAGACCGGCGGCACAAGTTCTCGCCGCGTGTGCGAATTGCTGGCTAACGAACGGCAACGATCTACGCATTCGCGGCCTGGCGAGGCTGGTGGACGGCCGGCAACTCAATATCTGCGCTCTCTGAACGCAGCCCGCGCCATTTCAGAATCGCAAAGCAGCCGAGGATCACGAACAGCGGATCCAGAGGGCGCATCCGATACGCTTCCGGGTGGGTGAAGTAATACATCGCCGGATAGATAAATAGGACTCCGCCGTAGCGAATGGCGTCGAACCTGTTCCGTCGCCACGCCAGAACCAATCCCGCCATCCCAAGCAGCGTGAGGCAGGTGGCAAATGGTATGTTAGCCGGATCCATCGGCTCCAGAGCCAGGTAGTCGCGATCGAAACTCCAGTAGCCGGTCCATAAGTACACCGCTCGCCGAACGCACATCCTTGCGTACCACGCAGGATTTGCGTGGATGTACGCCTTGGCCTGCTCCAATTTGTGGTTCATGTAGGCCAGTTCGCCCATGCTGTTGTAGTCGGCCAGCTCCCGCGCGTCGTGCAGAGGGCTCAGATCGTTGTTTCTCCAATGAAGGGATCTGCCGTTGTTGCCCACCCACAGCTCTAGCCCCATACCGTCGCGCATGGGGATGAAGCGGTGGAACACGACCGCGTCGCGAATCAGCCACGGCGAGATCGTCGCCGCCAGCGCTAGCGATGCCACCACCCCCGGCAGTAGCCAACGCTGGCCCGATCGCGCCAATCGCCAGGCTGCCAGCGCCAGCAGAAACGGAATCACCACGAGAATGGACGGCTCGGTCAGCCCCGCAAACCCGGCCAGGACGCCAAATCCGGCCCACAGCCGGAGGCGCGGAGACTGCTCCAAATCCTGCGCCAAATAGAGCAGCCAGCACAGGCATAGCAGGAGCAGATGCGTCGACCACGCCCAGGCCGCCGAAAAATAAATTCCGTAAGGGAAAATGGCCCATGCCCACCCCGCCCACAGCGCCGCCCGCGCGCCAAAACTCCGCCGCGCCAGCAGGAAGATCGGAATGCAGGCCAGCGAGTTGATGAGACAGTCGAAGACATGAATGGCGAGAATCGAATGTGCGGTGTGAACGCCGAAGATACGAAAATCGACAGCCACAATCAGCGGATAAACCGGCGGCAAGACGGCCGAAGGCTGCGTCGAATCCCACGGGCTGCCGAAGCCTCGTCCCGCCACCAGCCACCGCGCCACATTGCCCTGCTCCCAGGCGTGAATATGGTCGGCATCCATCAGGTTCTCAAAATTTGGGAGTGGAATCACGGCCAGGCGGAGCGCAAACGCCACCAGAACCATCAGGATCATCTTCCGGCGAGAGGCGGAACTATCTTGCGTTTGCTTGTATGAAGGCGCCGGAGTCATGATTTGATTTTACATTCGTGCTAGACAAGCGCTTTTGTCGCTCGATTGCGCCGTCTCACGGTAATCTTCAACCAGGGAGAATTCTCTTGCTGTTCTGGAAGGTCTTTCTCATCTCGTTCAGCGTGCTCCTGCCGCTCATCAACCCTCTCGGGTCCGCCCTGGTCTTTCTGGGGCTGGTCGGCGATGCGCCCCCCAAGGTTCTTCGCTCGCTGGCGCGACGCATCGCGATCAATAACATCGTCTTCCTTGCGGTCTTCGAGGTACTGGGCGCGACCATTCTTAAGTTCTTCGGCATCTCCCTGCCCATCGTCCAACTCTCCGGCGGAATGGTGGTCGCGGCCATGGGATGGACCGTCTTGAACGAGAGAAGCGCCGGCGCCGATTCCCGCAACAAGGAGGAAGAGACCGGCCAAAGCGGCGATCCCGATACGCAGCATCTCGAGGAAAGCGTCTTTTACCCGTACACCTTTCCCATTACCTCAGGGCCGGGGACGCTGGTTGGATTGCTGACCGTCACCGCGCACATCTCGAATAAAGTTCTCAGTCAGGACTTTCTGGCGCACGTTGCGGTGTTTCTCGCCATCGTTGTAATCAGCGTGCTTTGTTATTTCTGCTACGCCTACGCCCCCAGGATCACCAAGGCCATCCCGCCTTCCACGGCTCATGGAATCCTGCGCGTAGTCGCATTCATTCTGCTCTGCATCGGCATCCAGATCGCTTGGAACGGCCTGTCGGCGCTGCTTGTGACGATCATCAAGCCTTAGCTGTGCGGAGCGTTGTCAGCGAGAGCCTGTTCAAGAGCCTTAATGGACTGTGCCGCTCTGCCTCAGATTGATGCCGTGCTCAAGATAAGCTTTCATGCAACATAAGAAGTGCGTCCAACCCTGAGTTTGCTCGACGCACCTGGCGATTCCCTTTTCGTCGGCAGGCCATTCCGATTCGGATACTTTCACGAGGGTTGTGGAGCCGTTAGGAACGATCTCGATTTCGACGCGTGCTGCCACGCCGCTTGCGGTCCACAGAAAGGAGACGAACCGGTCCCGCACAACTCGCTGCACCTTGACATCCAGTCCCGCGCCCCCGCCGTCGAAGACCCAATGAATGGTCTTGTCGCTTTCCATGCGGCCGCTGCCGGACGAAATGAAATAGTGAGACATTTTTTCCGGATCGACGATCGCCTCGAATACCTCGTGGGCAGGCTTCGCGATGGCGGTTTTCGTTTTCACTTGAAGCGGTTTTTCGTTCATCGTTAACGCCCTCACGTCATGATATTCCGCGCCGGTGAACGTGCAGTCCGGTTCCTGACGGAGCTTGCCCGCACCAACACCGGGTTCCCGCTCCATCCCGCTGGCCGGCGCCGTGCGCAAGGAGCCGCGGAAGGTTTGTATGCAAGTTGTGCGTTCGTGATAGAGTGAGGGTCGAGCCCGCAGCGCAGAAGACCCCATCACCTGGAACCACGCGGAGATTGACGCAAAGAGGCTGCATCCCCTGACGGAGGAGCCATAATCCAGGTGTTACACTCTCGCGCATAGGCGAACTCGCAAGAATGAGGGACGGTCATGAGTACATCGCTCCCTGTCCAGCCCGCCGCTTCTGGTTCGATGGAGATGACGGAACGGGAATGGGACAAGCTGGTGAACCTGGTTCTCGAAGGCTGCGTCATTCCGGTGTTGGGGCCGGAACTGTTGGTTGTGCCGGAAAACGGCGAGCCGGCGCGTCTGTACGATATGTGGGGCGATGCGCTTGCCGCGCAGACGCAGATCGCTCGTCCCGAGGGCGCGCGGCGCTGGACCATCTACGATGTCGCCAACCTGCTCAGCCAGCGGGAGAACGCGGGCGAAGTGGCTTACGACATCGATGACGTGGTGCGCAGGCGGTCCTGGCCCATACCGGAGTCCCTCAGGAATCTCGCCAAGATTCAGGACTTTTCGCTTTACATCACCACCACCGTCGACCACCTCATGTTCCAGGCCACGAGCGAGGCGCGGCAGGGAACCGAAGTGGAGCAGATCAAGTTCACTCCGCGAGGGATCAAGAGCGCGGTCGATCTACCCAACCACTATCATCACGACCGCAGCCCCGGCGTGTATCACCTGTTCGGAGCCACCAGCCCCACCGATGGAACCTTCGCCAAGACGGAGGACGACCTGATCGAGTACAGCTGGTCGCTGCTCGACCAGCAATACGCGCCGGAAAACCTGTACGACTACCTGCAAAAGAAAACCGTTCTTCTTCTCGGCTGTAACCTGCCGGACTGGCTGGGCCGATTCTTCATTCACGCCATCAATGGCCGCCGCAATCAGGAAAACATCAATATGTACTACGTCAGCCTGAACTGCGAGCCCGGGCTGGCCGATTACCTGAATCGGCGGCGGGCCAAGGTCGTCACCTCCATTTCGCCGGTCGATTTCGCCGAGCAGCTCTACACGCGATGGCAGGCGCGCAGCCAGAGCAAAACGGCTGGCGCGGCAACGGGCAGCGCGGGTCCCGCGGACGACTTCAAGTCGGGCGCCGTGTTTCTGAGCTATGCCAGCGAGGACCGCGTCAAGGTGCGCGCCATCCGGGATCAACTGGAAGCCAACAATATCGACACCTGGATGGACGAGCGGGAGCTTCCCGCCGATCCCGGCAACGAGTACCTGCTGACCATTCGCGAGAACATCCGCAAGGCGGCGTTTTTTGTGCCCATCATCTCGCGCGCGCTCGATCGCTCGGGACCGGGGCCACGCTTTGTGTGGAGGGAGTGGCGGATGGCCGAGGACGCTTCCATGGAGCGGCGCAAAGAAGACCGCTACCTTCAGCCGCTGGTGATTGACGACACGCCGTCGGGCGCTCAATTCGTGGAGTCTCCTTACCGCGACCTGCAATGGACGCGCCTGCGCGAAGGAAGCGTTCCGCCGGAGTTCATCGAAACGTTGAGCCGTGGAATCCGCAACTACCGGAGGCCGCGATGAGTACGACGGCGCCGCCTCTCACGCGGGCACAGAACCCGTGGCCGGGACTCTTCTGGTACTCGGAAGAGCAGGCGGACCTGTTCTTCGGGCGCGAGGCAGAGACGCAGGAACTGCTGCGGCTTATCCAGCGCGAGACGCTGACGGTTCTGTTCGGCCGCTCGGGACTGGGCAAGACATCGCTGTTGCGTGCCGGAGTGTTTCCCCGGCTGCGGCTGGAGGGATATTTCCCTGTAGTTCTACGGCTCGACTACTCGCCGCATGCCGCGAATCCCGTCGAACAGGTGAAAGCGCTCACCGAGGCGGCCGCGCGCGCCAGCGGAATCGATATCGAGAGCGCGCAAAGCGGCTCGCAGGCAGAGACGCTGTGGGAGTATTTCCATCGCGTGCATTTCTGGGGCCCGCGCAACGACCGGCTCGCTCCAGTGCTGGTCTTTGACCAGTTTGAAGAGATCTTCACCATCGGGAACCGGCGGCAGGAGGATACGGAGATCCTCGAGCAAGTAGCGGACCTGGCGGAGAATCGTGTCCCCGCCGCCGTGCAGCAAAGGGCCGAGGCATCCGGGGAACGGCTTGCGGTCGAGGCCGGAGCTCCCAACTACAAGATCGTGTTCTCGCTGCGCGAGGATTTTGTGTGGCGGCTCGATTCGCTGCGTCCCATCCTGCCCGCCATCTTGCGCAACCGCTTCGCGCTGGGCCCCCTCGATGCCGCGCGCGGCCTTGAGATCATCCGCAGCGCCGGAAAACAGTGGGTGACGGACGAAGTGGCGCAGGACATCATCGCGGCCGTCATCAGCAGCCGCCGTGGCGAAGGACTGGACTCTGCCGCGGAAGAGATCGAGCCGGCATATCTCAACGTGATGTGCAACGAGCTGTTCGAGCGCATGGTGGCCACAGGGCAACCGCAAATCACCCGCGAGCTGGTGGCCGCCGAGAAGGGCGGCATCCTCGAATCGCTCTACGAGCGCAGCCTGAGCGGGCTTGACGATTCCGTGCGCTTGTTCGTGGAAGAGAATCTGGTCACGCCGGCGGGATTTCGCGCCACCATGCCCGTCGAGGAAGCGCGCCGCAAGCACATCTCCGACGCCGATCTGCAGACGCTCGTCGACCGGCGGCTATTGCGTTTCGAAGACCGGCTGGGCACGCAGCACGTGGAGCTGGCGCACGATCTGCTCACCGGGCTGGTGGAGCAAAGCCGGAAACGGCGTGAGCAGGCGCAACTGCGGCAAAAGCTGCGGCAGGCAAGGCTGAGGGCGGCCATTTGGGCGGCCGTGGCGCTAATCGGGATAGTGGGCACGGTGTTCTACTGGCTGGCTTACGTGCATCCCGACGTTGCCTACTACGCGACGTTCATGCGGCGGAACGCCTCGTATGAGGTCATCGGGCGCTTATCCAAGAGCGAAATCGCGCACCGCGGGGAGTCGCTCAAAGTCACGCGCAAAGGCTTCCGTGGAGAGATGCAGGCCATTGAAGCGATCAACGGCTACGGGCATCTCATCATGGATTCGCAACTGGACAGCTCGCTTTTCTTTCCCACTAACGGCCTGGACGGGAAATTCTGCCGGCTGGAGTTTACCTACGACGAAAAGGGCCAGGCCGTCCATGAAGCCGCGCTCGACATGAATGGCCGCATGGTCTATGCGCTGAACTACGCCCCCGTGCAGGCTGAACCCTTGCGCAACGCGCGGCGCGGCTCGGTAGTCGCGGCCGACGGCACCACCGTCATCTCCAGCTTCGACATTCAGTACGATCCGGATGGATATGTCAGCGAGATTCAATATACCTACCTGAATCAGCAGCTTCTTGAGGCCGAAAATCTCTGGGACAGCTCCACACACTGGACGTCGATGAACAATGGAGCCACAATCATCGATCAAAAGAACACGAAAACCGGCACGGTTGAGCAGCTTTTCCTGAACCCGGACAGAGACCCCATCCCGGCAAACGGAGGTTTCGTCGGCAAGGCCTATACCCGGGATGCACGGGGCGAGTTGATGCAGACGGAATTCCAGGATGCAAGCGGCAAGCCGGTTTCAATTCCTGACGGCCCGCCCCCGACGGTTCGCTGGCAAAACGACAAGTGGGGGAATCGCATCGAGGAAGGATACTTTGACGCTGCAGGCAAGCCCGCCATCTGGGAAGGCGGAAATTTCCAGAAAAATGTCTTGACTTTGGACGATCACGGCTCCTTGACGGAGGAGCGCTTCTTCAGCGCAGATGGGAAGCCGGTCGCCCAGAACGGTACGGGCTGCTACGCCTACCTCCATGAAATCGACCAAAACGGCTACGGCACGATGAGGAGCTGCCTGGATGCGCAGGGCGCGCCGATGAATCAACTGGACACCGGGTATCAAAAGATCGCGTTTCAATACGATTCCTCGGGACGCACCATCGGAAACCTGTATTACGATCGCGACGGCAAACCGGTGATTGACAAGAGCTCGATCCACCCTCACACTCCCGATGGCTGCTACGGCTGGCTCTGGGGCTACGATCAGGACTTCAATCAAACCGTTTCGGCGTGCCTCGATGCGAGCGGCAAGGCGTACAATCTTCTCGCGCTTCACAATCTCGCGGAGATTTCTCACGAAGTTGCCTTCGATTTCGGGCGGGCGTTCGAACTGGATCAGCAACTGGTAGCCCAGGACCCGACGCCGGCATATCGTCTGGACCTGGAAGAGGCCGCGCTGACCGCGGATCGGTTCGATGTATGCCTGGCGCAGGCCGCATCGATCAAGGATTCCGACCTGAGCCCCCCGCAGCTCATTATTCGCGATGCGCTCCAGCTTGCATGCCAGTATGCAAGCGGCAAGAAATCGGATGCTCGCGCCACGGCTGCGTCGCTTGGCGGCCGTGTGAATCTGATGTCGCCTAAGGTATGGGATTTTTCCGGCACGCGCCACTATATTCAGACGTCCAGTCGTTTCCAGGCCGGAAGCGATGCCTGGGACAAGCTCCTCTTCAGTCTGCAAAAGGGCGACGGGCCGGGCGCTGCCGATGCCTTGAGTCAATTGCAGCCGGTGCTGAAAGACTGACGCGCCGGCCTTACCCCTGGTCGCTGCACAAAGAGGCCGGCTACTTGCGCGAGGTTTTCGGCCGCGAACTCTTGGTCACGCTCGCGTAGAGGCCGCGGGCCGAGCGCGGATCTATTAATAGTTGAAGGCGCGGCGGGTGGTGGTTCATGTCCACGCGGGCGATCGAGGCCTTTCTCATGCGGACCGCGGCCCCGCCGTTGCCGGTGATGAGGCGGCCAAGATGCTGAAAGAGACTGGGATTGTGCCCCACCACAAGAATCCCCTCGCGGTCGGCATATTTGGCCAGAAGTTTTTGGAAATCCGCATAATTCCCGTTCAGTCCCAGCGCGGGGCTGATCTCGACTTTGGCGTCGTATCCCAATTCCGTGCCCACGAATTGCGCTGTCTGCATGGCGCGCTTCAAGGGGCTGGAAACGATCACGTCAATCGGCGCCTTCATAGCGCCCAACACGCGCGCCATCAGCATGCACTGCTCCTTGCCCTCCTTCACGAGGCCTCGCTTGGCGTCAAGAACGGGATTTTCGCGAATGGTTCCGGCATTCGCATGGCGCATGAGATAGAGAATCATGGGATCGATGCGGCGGGGACTTGGGGGACTTGCCGTGCTCCTTGCAGGCTGATTTTAACAGATTTGTAACATTTGCTGCGCGGCAGCAGTTGGCCCTGCGAGATGAGCGTAGCGCGAGCCTCCGCGCCGCAATAAACGGATCTTTCCCCGCCGCCACAGCCCTGCTAAACTAACTGGTGTCGCGAATAGGCGCGTAGCTCAGTTGGTTAGAGCGCTTCCTTGACACGGAAGAGGTCGTTGGTTCGAATCCAATCGTGCCTACCATATTTAGATTCAATGGTTTAGCAGCATAAATCACTTCCGCGAATCAGCCCCAAAACGCCTGTTTTGTGCAGATTTTATGCAAGTAGCTGGACAGGTGAGCCCCGCTCTACGCCAATTGGCAAACCGCTATAGGTCAAGTTCAACGCGGAACCGAATGATTATCCCGTCTCTTCTTCGACCGTCGCGATCAGGGCCTGGATGTTCGCGGTGGGCGCATTGGGGGGCATGCCGCCGCCACAGGAAACGATGAGCCGCGACCGGTCTTCGACGGGCTGAAGCAGCTCTCGGACGGAACGCGCTACATCGGCCGGCGTGCCTTCGGCCAGCACATCGCGCGGAGGAATATTGCCCATGAGCGCGATTTTGTGGTTGGTCCATTGCTGCATCTCCGCAACGGTATGCTGAACGCCCCAGTTGAGCAGGTTGATGCCCGCTGCTTCCAACATGGGTGCTGCGGCTTTCAGAGGCGCGTCGCAATGGAAAAACTTGACCGCGACATCGGCGGAGTAGATGCGCGCGAGATGAGGCAAGGCAAAGCGTTCGAAATCGCGCCGTCCCACAAAGCCCACGATGTCGTCGAGCAGGAAGATGCCGTCAATGGTGGGGAACTGTTCCCGCTGGTGCGCGACCCAGGCGACGAGAAAATCCGTGACGAGGTTGAGCAACTGGTTCATGCGCTCGGGCTCGGTCTTGAGCGCCTCAAGGAACTCCGTCGTGCCCATCAGGAACGAGGCCACGTTGAAGGGCCCGCGCGCCACGGCGAAACGGATCTTGTGGCCGGCTTTCTCTATCTCCGGTTGCGCATGCTGGAGCCGCTTGATGACAAACGGCAGAAGACCGTGCCTGCGCGGGTCAGGGACGGCGAGCCGATCGACCTCTTCGGGCGAACGCAGCACCTTCATCGCGAAAGGAAAGTCGTTTTCGCCCCAGATGGAAACCGAACCGAACGCCGAGGGCTCGGTGCACATTCCATACTCCGACCAGAAGCCGGGCAGGAAGATGGTCTGAGGAAAGGTATGGAGGGCCTTGAAGTTGTCGTCTAGAAATACCTGGTCGCGGGTGAAGTAATCGAGAATCGTATGGTCCGCCCAATTCGGCAGCCATGGGCTATCGATGATGAATGCGGTGGGAAGAGGGCGAAGTGGTTCTCCGCGGATGACGGAGAGGAGCGTGTTCCATTGCTGATCGTTCATGGCCAGTCCTGCGCAGGGAAAGTGTCCCGCGGCAGGCTCCCGTCTAAGAAAATGAAGTTATGTAGAAGTTTATACCGTATTTTTCGCATCTCGAACAATATCGGCGCCCATTTTCAGCCAACGGCATGGCGAAGCGACCGGAAAGAGCGCCCCAGGCGGCGCGATTTGAGGGAAAGGCGGCAATCTAATATTTTTCGCCCGCTGGGAGGTCCACAATCACCACGCCGGCTATTTTCCTTTTCAGCTCCCAGTGAGTTGTGACGGCCAAACCCTTCTCGTGGGGCCAATCACGGATGAGTGAATACGAGTAGAAGTCTTCAAGGGAGGATAAGACTTCATTTCCTCACGGCCAGGGAAAGTGGGAATAATTATCGGGCTCTGTGACGCGGTGAAACCTGACGCGAGACAGCTGAGCCGGGCCGCCCGACCCTCTGCTTGCAAAACAGATTCGACGGTTTATTGAAGTCTGTTGAAAATTGATGAAGATAAATGCTTTTGATTGAAATGCCTACAGTCTGCGAGCCGATCCCTGTTGAGCCCTGTGGCCTTTGGGTGCTTTGACAGATACAATTTCGACTACAGCGACGAATTGCGCAGGGGTTTTGACAAGCAGAACAACGGGGAAGGCGCGTTAGGCAGCGCAGGTCGGCTCCGCGCAGATGGAGCGAGGATTCGCGCACTCCGGAATCCAATCAAGCTGGACGCAATGCCAACTTTCGTCCAGATAGAATTTGGCGGGGCACAGCACGCACTGTTTCATGAGTTGCACTGGCTGGAATCGACCTGTGAGCGGAGATTCTGGCAGCATCCAAGGGATCTTGATTCACGGAAAAAGCGAGGCGGAAACATGGCGCAAGTGAGGGGATTGTACGACGCGATACTTAGCGGGGATGCAAACAAGGCGCGCAACGCTACTGAGGCCGCGATTGCGGCAGGCGCTGCACCGATGGATTTGATTTCAGAATCGATGGTTCCGGCCATGGACGAAGCAGGCCGGCGGTTCGAAGCTAAAGAATATTTCGTGCCCGAACTTCATCTCTCGAGCCGCGCCATGAAGAGTGCGATGAATTTCCTGCGCCCCTTGCTCGCTGCGGCGGGGCAAAAGATGTTTACCCGAGTCGTGATTGGATCGGTGACGGGCGAATTCTACGACATTGGTAAGAACCTCGTGGCATCGATGCTCGAAGGCGGAGGATTCGAAGTGATCGATCTCGGCACCAATGTCTCACCGGAGGCCTTTGTGGCCGCCGTGAAGGAGCAGGACGCGCGTCTTGTGTGCATGTCCGCACTGCTGACCGTGACCCTGCCCGCGATGAAGGCGACGGTCGACGCGTTGAAGATCGCCGGCATGCGAACCAAGGTGATGGTGCTTATTGGCGGAGCGTCAGTGACAAAGGAGTACGCCAAAGAGATTGGCGCGGACGGCTATAGCGAGAATGCAATCGGCGCCCTCAGAGTTGCCAGGGATCTGCTCGCCGCAGCATAGATTCCCGAAAGGGCATTGGAACCGCCGCGGCAGAGGCGCAAAGTGCTTGTGGTTACCGCTTGCGCTGCAAGCCTCGTTCCGTCACGATGAAGTCCATGGGCACGTCGTGGGGTTGCGGATACACCGTATCAAGGCGTGCCAGCTCAAAGCCGATCCCTATGGTTACTGGCCGTCTCGGCGCCGCTTGCAGCGTGTAATCGTAGTAACCGGCGCCATAGCCCAGCCGGAAGCACGCGGCATCGAAACCAAGCAGCGGAATCACCAGCGTCTGCGGAGCGACGCGTGCGCCGTGCGCCGGGAAGGGAATACCGAGCACGCCTTTTTGCAGCGCTTCGCCCCGTTTCCACTCGCGAAACTCCAGGGGCTGCCCCTTGGCGACGACCACGGGCAGCGATGTCGATCCACCCCACGCCCTGACCTGTTCGACAAAAGGCATGGGATTGATCTCGCCGCGAAATGGAGAATACAATCCAACCGCGCCGGAGCAATGTTCGCGAAAGTTGGCGATCAAACACTCCAGGACGCGCTGGCTCAATTGCCGATGAGCTTCCGGAACAAGCTCTAAACGCGCCTTGAGCAACTCGGCACGCTTCGCCTTGCGCCAGGTCCAGACCTCTGTTGAATGATCCGCAACGCCCAAGGTTACCCAATCCCCGCTTCCAGCCCGCTCTTCGAAGATCGCTTATTCTCAGCAGCTTGCCGGGGCGGGCGCGGTGGCCGCTTTGGCCGGCTTGTTCTTATCCGATTTTCTATCTTCCAGCCTGGGGCCGATCTTTCCGGCCCGAAAGGCGCGGCTATATTTTGCGCAATAGGCGTCGTGTCCCAGGACCGCATAGGTCGCATACATGGTTTCAATCAATCCGCGATCGGTGGGGTCCATGATCGCAGAGTCGAGGCCGGCTTCAATCATCAAAGTCATGAAAGCCCGGTTCAAGAGCGTGCGCGCCGGAAGCCCGAACGAAATATTGCTCAGGCCGGCGGTAAGGTGCGCCTTGGGAAACTCCGCCAGGATGGCACGCGCGGTCGCCAGCGTGGTGCAGCAGGCTTCGCTGTCGGTTCCCACGGTCATAGCGAGCGGGTCCACGTACAAGTTTTCGTCGGGCACGCCGGCCTTTCGGGTCTCTTCGAAGAGGCGGCGCACGACGGCCATGCGGCCTTCGCAGGTGGAAGGAATCGAGTGCCCGTCCAGCGCCAGAGCCAGAACGCGGCACCCGTACTGCGCCACAAGAGGCAACGTCTCCCGAATGCGATGATCTTCCATGCTGATGGAGTTGATCATGGGGGTTTGCCTCGTTGCCGAGATTCCGGCCAGAAGCGCCGCCGGGTTCGCGCTATCGAGGCAAAGCGGCTTGTCGACTACTTCCTGCACCGTGTTGATCAACCAAACCATGTCTTCCGGCTCGCGGTCGGGCAACGTGCCGGCATTGATGTCCAGCGCGTCGGCGCCGGCTTCAACCTGAGAAATGGCAAGGTGGCGAATATGGTCAGCGTCGCGTTCCGCGACTGCTTTATTGACCAGCTTGCGAGTCCCGTTAATTTTCTCCCCTATGATCAGCATTCCTGATTCCTTTCAGACTTGGTGCGGCTGCTTGCTTTTTTGCTTGCGAGGAACTTTCTCAATCCCGAGCGGCGTCGCCGAGTGATCGCGCCCAAGATAAAAACCGATCCAGGAAGAGGTCTGTTCCAGCTCGTGATTTACAGGCGGGATGACACCTTCCCCCAGCGCCGCTTCCGCTGCGTGCCACTTGAGCCTCTCATAGGCGCGCACGTAAATGCATTTGCGCTGGTTCGGAAATTTTTCGCACCAACCCTCGTAGCTTCCGCCGCAGGGGCCGTTGCGCTGATTCTTGGGGCACTGGCTCATGGGGCATAGGTAGGCGAGGTCCAGAAGAGCGCAATCGCCGCAGTGCTGGCAGCTGTTGCACAGGCCTTTGATGGTCTGCTCGCACTTGGTGTAGGCGTTCTCACATTCGGAACCGTCCACACGCCGGGCGAGGGCGCGCATCGGCCCGAAGAGCGCGCCTTCTTTGGTAAAGGCAAGGCGATGAAGCGCACGGAATGCGGCATAGCTGACGCCAGGGAAAGAGCTCTTTGGCCGCGCGACCGGAACGCCGGTATTCAGACCGGTCTGTTTGTCCGGCTCGAAGAAATACCAGCCGCCGTTTTGAGGATAGTCGAATTCAGGAACGAGTTCCTCCCAGCGATGCGACAGCTCTTCTCCCCGCTCGATCACTTCCAGCAAGTCGGCAAAGACCATTCCATGACCGGAGATGTGCGCCCCGGCATATCCCATTCCCTTGAGCAGGCCGTACATCCGGGCGGCGCGCTCCAGGCGCTTGGCCTTCCCCTTGCCGGGGCCGGCTGCCTGCACCTCGATCTCACGCAACAGCTTGTCGGGAACGACACAGCCAGGCAGGCCGTTGCTGTTCATCACTCTGGCCGCGCCCAAAGGCAGCACATAGATACTGCCGACAACCGGGATCTTCTCAAAGCCCAGCAGCTTGACCACCTGAAGCAACTCGTGAAACTTGCGCGCGTCGAATCCCAGTTGCGAGATCACGAAACGGGCTCCCGCCGTCAGCTTCTTTTTCAGTTTGTAGTATTGCCCCATCTGCTCGGCTTCGAGCGCATTGAAGGGACTGGCTGCGACTCCCGGGAAAAAGCTCGTCGCCCGGAGCGCCGTCGTCTTACCACCCGGCTTCGGGACTTCCTTGCCTGCATTGAGTTCGGAGATGAGCCCGAGCAGCGTCACAGGATCCAGGTCGAAGACCGGTTTGGGCGCGCCGCCATACCCGCTGATGGGAAAATCCCCGGTCATCACCAACAGGTTGTGAACGCCCACCCGCTCCAATCCATAGAGCAAACTCTCCAATTGATTGCGGTTCTTGTCCTTGCAGGTCAGGTGGACGAGCGGCTCGATGCCCAGGCGACCCACCTCGGCGCTCAACATCTCGGCCGAGAGCGCAGGCTGGCCGCCGGGATTGTCAGTGATGGTCAGCGCGTGGACGCGGCCGCTGGTGGCGGCCTTCCGGGCAGCCTCGATCAGGTCGTACTGCGTCTTTTCAAATGCTCCACGTCCTGGAACAAGCTCCCACGTAACGCTGAAGGTGTTTGCATCGTATAGAGAAAGCTCGTATTTACCGGCATGCGCCGATGCCGTCGAAGTGCCTTCTTGAGCAATCAACGTACATCCATCCTTAATAAGGGCGATACAAATGCTTAGAGGGTTCTACCTGTAATAAATGTATACTAATTCCAAGAATAATTCGCATCGCGAAGTATTTCCTTTGCTCTTAGGCAAAGTCACGCTTGCCGAGCGGCTTTTCCCGTTAGGGATGCCACACTGCAAGCGGCTGGAGATGCTACCCGCGAATTCGAAACCGCTCTAAAGACGGGGAGAGCAAGATGGCAGAGTTGCTAGGGGATGTGCGGACGGAAGAAAAGCCGTCAGTCGAGTTGAAAGCAGAACCACAAACGAAAGAGACGAAAAAAGCGGTAGTCCCGAGCGATATCGATATTGCGCAAGCCGCCGTGCCTATTCCGATCGCCGATGTTGCTCTCGCGGCCGGCATCCTCCCGCATGAACTGGAACAGTATGGAAGCACCAAGGCCAAGGTCCGTCTTTCGATTCTCGATCGCCTGCAGAGCAACCCGAACGGCAATTATGTGGTGGTCACAGCCATCACACCCACTCCGCTTGGGGAAGGCAAAACCACCACTACAGTGGGGCTGAGCCAGGCGATGGGGGCTCATATGGGCAAGAAAGTCTTTACCTGCGTGCGCCAGCCCAGCCAGGGTCCGACCTTCGGCATCAAAGGTGGCGCGGCGGGTGGCGGATACAGCCAGATCATCCCCATGGAGGATTTCAACCTGCACCTGACCGGCGATATTCACGCCATCACGGCGGCGAATAATCTGCTGGCCGCGGCCATTGACGCCCGTATGTTGCATGAGCGCGAGATCATCAGCGACGAGGTTCTCTTTGACCGGCTCTGTCCGCCCGCCAAGAATGGCGCGCGCCGCTTTACCCCGGTCATGCTCCGCCGTTTGCACAAGCTGGGCATCGCTAATACAGACCCCAACGAACTCACACTCGAGGAGCGCTCCCGCTTTGCACGGCTCGATATCGATCCGGACACCATTACCTGGCGCCGGGTGATGGACACTAACGACCGCTTTCTGCGCGGCATCACTGTCGGTCAAAGCCCGGAAGAAAAGGGTATGACGCGCGCGACGGGCTTCGATATCACCGTGGCCAGCGAGATCATGGCGGTGCTGGCGCTGACCACCAGTCTGGCGGATATGCGCGAACGGCTGGGCCGCATGGTCGTGGGCACGAACCGAAAGGGAGAAGCGGTGACGACCGACGATCTAGGCGTGGGCGGAGCCCTGACCGTACTGATGAAGGACGCCATTATGCCCACCCTGATGCAGACTCTGGAAGGCACACCGGCCTTTGTCCACGCGGGACCGTTTGCCAACATCGCACACGGCAATTCCTCCATCCTGGCCGACAAGATCGCCCTAAAGCTGGTGGGCAAGGACGGTTATGTGATCACCGAGGCCGGATTTGGCGCCGACATGGGCTTTGAAAAATTCTGCAACATCAAGTGCCGCGAGAGCGGTCTGGCGCCGGACTGCGCCGTCCTGGTGGCTACCGTGCGCGCCTTGAAAATGCAGGGAGGAGGGCCCAAAGTCGTTGCCGGCAAACCTCTGGCGAGCGTCTACACCGCCGAAAATCTGGAGCTATTGGAAAACGGGTGTGCGAACCTCGTCCGGCATATTGAAAATGTGCGCAAGTCAGGCATTCCGGTGGTGGTGGCCGTGAACCGCTTCAGCACCGACAGCGATGCCGAAGTGGCGCTGCTGCGCAAGATAGCCGTCGCTGCCGGGGCTGAAGACGCGGTGGTGTCTGAGCATTTTTCAGAAGGTGGCGCGGGCGCCGTGGCGCTCGGCGAGGCCGTGGTGGCCGCTTGCCAACTGCCGAACGACTTCCATTTTCTTTACCCCGCCGAAGCTTCCATCAAGGAAAAAATAGAGTGCATCGCGCGGAAGATATACGGCGCCGCGGGCGTCGAGTACTCGCCGGAGGCGGAGAAAAAGATCGAACTCTACACCCGGCAGGGATTCGACAAACTTCCCGTGTGCATGGCCAAGACTCAATACAGCCTGAGTCACGACCCCGAGCTGAAGGGTGCACCGACAGGTTTCATCGTGCCCATCCGCGACATTCGCGCCAGCGCCGGCGCGGGATTTGTGTATCCGCTGCTGGGCAAGATGAGCACCATGCCCGGCTTGTCGCCTCGTCCTGGATATTACGAGATCGATATCGATGCCCGGACAGGGCGCGTGATTGGACTCTCATAGAATCTATCTGAGAACTTGAGGTTTGAAAGGGCGCGTGCCGATGGCGGGAGAGGCATAAATTCCGCACCTTCTGTAACCGAAAACGCGATCGCGGAGTAGCCGGGGAGGTTCGCCGATGAATCGAAATAGAAAAGCGATGCTGGAGAGAATCGCATGCGGCGAGGTTCTGATCTCGGACGGGGCGATGGGGACCTGGCTGCATGCCGCGGGCCTGGGCAGCCAGGAGTGCGCGGAATCCTGGTGTCTCTCGCATCCCGAGGTCGTGAGAGGAGTCGCGACCGCCTATGTCTCGGCTGGGTCGGACATCGTGGAAACCAATTCCTTCGGCGGCAATTCCTTTCGCCTGGCGCCGTTTGAGCTCGCCGGCAAGGTACGCGAGCTCAATCTGGCGGCGGCGGCGCTGGCGCGTGGGGCCATGGGAGACAAGGGCTATGTGGCCGCTTCGGTCGGCCCGACGGCTCTGCCGGGGAAAGGCGAGGACGGAACGATCCCTGCCGAGGAGCTCTACTTGAGTTTTGTTGAACAGGTGACGGCCCTGGCTGAAGGCGGCGCCGATGCGCTGTGCATCGAAACCATGTCTTCGCTCACCGAGGCTTCCCAGGCCATTCGTGCCGCCAAAGAGAATACCCGCCTGCCGGTCATTTGCACCTTCGCGTTCGGCTCTACGCCGCGAGGGTTCTTCACCCAGACTGGAGTTACGCCGGAGCAGGCGGTCATCGGAGCCGCTGCGGCCGGGGCCGACATTGTGGGCGCCAACTGCGGGGTGGGCATCGAAGATATGATCCCCATCACGCGCCGCATGCGCGCAGCCTTGCCCGGAGTTCCGATCCTCGTTCACGTCAACGCCGGCATGAATACCGTCATGTGCGGCAGGGTCGTATTCAACGCAACCCCGGAGTATATGGCCTCGCATGTCGAGGAACTGATCCGGGCCGGCGCAAATATCATCGGCGGCTGCTGCGGCACGACTCCAGACCACATCGCGGCGATGGCGCGAACGGCGCGGAATTTTCTCACGATGCCCGGGCACCCCGGGGTTGGCTTTCGCCACCGGGTCTAAGCCGATACGTCTAGAGCGCTGCTCACCTGAAGCTGACCCGCAAACCTTCCAAGGCTTCCACAAGCCCGGCGACGGGAATGAGTGCAAGCGGCGTGAGCAGCACAAGATCCGCTGCGGCGCGCACCGCGAGCGCCGAAAAGCGATGGCGCATGCGGTCGAGCAACGCCAGCAGCAGCGCGCTTAGGGCTCCGGCCGCGAGCAGTGCGGCAGGACGCGGATGCGCCCGAACTCCCGCAGCCGCAAAACCCAATCCTCCGCAAGCGAGCAGGATGCTCGCAAAGACGATCGCCGATGGCGCCGATTTGCGGATACGGAATTTGCTCTTCGCGTTTGCCAACTGAACTTCCCAGGATGCGTCCATCGACTCCCATCGCGTGATGCAAATGCAGTTGAGCCAGGCCAGCGCTGCGAAAGTGACGGCAGGGATCCAAAAACCCCACATCGTGGAACCGGGCGCAGGCAGTGCGTTTGACCGATGCCATGCGGGCAGTACGCACCCCGCAGTAAACAGCAGGCC
>JBEKIE010000003.1:0-107498 GCA_050011915.1 Occallatibacter sp. | reverse complement strand
AGCGAGCAAATGCGACTGGAAGCGATGGCGGTGGAAATACCTCATGTGGACAAGCATCCTAACCGGGTGCCGTTCGAGGGCGTGTTGACGGTGGTGAATGCGGCCAGCGACAAGGCGCCGGCAGGGGCGCGCGGGCACCGCGTGATGTTGACGAAAGAGGCTGCGGAAAATGCGCTGGCTTCGCTCGTCGGCATGGCGGTGGATTACCGGCCCGGCTGGGATGGGCACGATGCGCGGCGCAAGATCGGATTGCTGACCGAGGCCAATGTGGTGGGGCAGCGGTTGATGGTGCGCGGGTATTTGTACGCGCGCGATTTTCCTGAGCTGGCGACGGCCATGGCGGCGCACGCGCCGGAGGCGATGGGCATGAGCTACGAGCTGGCCGACGCGCGCGTGGAGGACATGAGGGCCGAAGTGTGGAAGCTGACGCGGGTGACGTTTACGGGCGCGGCGATCCTGCTGCGCGAGAAGGCGGCGTATCGGTCGACGAGCTTCCGCATGGCGGGAGAGAAGCGGAGTTAGCGGAGTTAGCGGAGCTGGCGGAGTTAGAACGGCAGCCGGCTCATCCGTGCGCGTTTGATAAGTCGTGGAGTTAGTAAGTCGGCGAGTCGGCGACGTTCCCACCCTTTCCGCAAAAGACGCGGAAAGGATGGGGCACGGGGAAGTTAGCCAGTTAGGGAGTTAGCGACACGGTGAGTCAGCCAGTTAGCCAGTTAGCAGGTCAGCGAAGAGGCTCCGCAAAGCGGGGCCTTTTTTTAGGGGTCTGCACAGCCGGTGTTTGCGCGAAAGGCGCGGAAACAGGAAAGGATGCACATGGAAAACGATGAGAAGAACATTGCCGAGCGGCTGGAGGCCGCGACCACACAGCTCGAGAGGACGCTGAACTGGCTGGAAGAACGCCAGGGCGTGCTATCGGGCGAGGTGGAGAGGATCTCGGCCACGGTGGAGCAGAGCCGGCGGGAGACCGAACTGGCTGAGAAGCTGGCCGCCGCCGAGCGGGAGTTGGCCGAGGTAAAGGCCGCGGCTAATCCTGTGAACCCTCTGCGCCGGACCATGCCTGCGGCCACGGCGGAGATGCTGGCCAAGCACGGCATCGGCGACGGGCCGGTGGATGTGCAGGCTCTGGATGCGGCGTTGTCGGGTCTGAGCCTGGAACAGCGCATCGCAGTGAAAGCGCAACTGCTGCGGGCCGGCGCGATTTCGTAAGGTTTCAGGTTTCAGGTGTCAGGTTTCAGACCTGGAGCATTCGTCGCGGTCGAAACGTAACACCTGAAGCAAAGAACCTGACGAATCCGCGGATTTGGGGGTTAGCAATTACCGCCATTCGCTGCGAGTACACCTGATCCCTGACACCTGAAACCTGAAACCTGATAACACGGCCCCATGGAGGGGGTGGAGAGAGCTATGAACGCAACCTTTGCAGATATTCACGCGGCAGCAGATTACATCGGGCCGGGCGCTATCGAAGTTCCGCTGTACCAGACGGAGATCTTCGACATTTGCCGGCGCTCCAGTCCATTTGGACAGCGCATCAAGCAGGTTCCGGCGACCGGGCATCCGTCGCGCTTCTTCGAGGAGACGGCGATTCCCAATCCGGGCACAGCCGGCTTTATGGATCCGCGCACCATCAG
The DNA here is from genome assembly GCA_050011915.1 of Occallatibacter sp. Lineage (GTDB taxonomy): Bacteria > Acidobacteriota > Terriglobia > Terriglobales > Acidobacteriaceae > Telmatobacter. The sequence continues at coordinate 105,867 of JBEKIE010000003.1, read as the reverse complement.
CCCCGCGACGGTGACTCCGGCGCGCACCGAGCTGAGCGTGCCGCTGAAGGCGATTGTGGCGCAGATCAATTACAACCTCTTCGACATCGAACTGGGCGACCAGCAGAAGCAGTTCGCCTATCTGCAGGCCAAGGACCTGGTGGATACGGTGAGCGGCGTGATGGTGACGCACGACATAGCCCTGTGGCAGGGCAACGACACCAGCCTGAGCGCGTCGACCACGACGCAGTATATGGGTTGCGCGGCACAGATCAAGGCGGGCGGAAACTCCGTGACCGTCACAACTTCGATGAAGATCGTGGACACGATGAAGACCACCATCGCACAGATGGTTGCCAACACCGGTTATCGCGTGCGCCCGACGGCCATCTATGCCAACCCGGTGCTGCTGGACCTGATCGACCAGGAGATGAAGACCGATTACAACGTGGTGCTGAACACCACGCAGATCTCGGCAGGCTTTACGGTGAAGAGTCTTTCGACGCAAGCCGGCGATCTGCCGCTGATACCCGACTGGAGTTTGCCGTATACCGGCACGCCGGGATCGGGCAGCGCGGTGCTTCCGGCCTACATCGTGACCGAGGACCTGATTGAATATCACTGGCTCGGCGATCCGGCTCCGCGTATCTTCCAGCTCGGCCTGCCTAACTCGATGGTCTACCAGTACGTGGCGGTCAAGTTCGGTGCGCCGGTGGTGAAGGGCGCGAGCTTTGCGCACACCCAGGTGCTGGTGGAACGGTAGGAACGACAGCAATCAGTGGTCAGTTGTCAGTGGTCAATTCCCGGTTCCTGCGGATGCACGATCGATGGTTGACGCGGCGGATCGTGGAGCGATTACTGATAACTGATCGCTGATAACGGACAACTTTGAAAGGAAGCGTCATGGCCTATCTCGAGCCAGCGGATTACGCGAACTATGGATTGCCGGCAGGAACGACGGCGGACTGGATCACGGCCGCCACGGCGTTGATCAACAGTTACTGCAGGCGACCGGACCTGAATGTGATGCAGTACATCGAGCGCCCGCGAGTAACTGCGGGAGCGCAAACTGTGCTGTTGAGCTATCTGCCGCTGACGCCGCTGACACCGGCCACGTCGCCACTGGTCAGTATCGAGGGCCGCTATGCCCGGCCACGGCGCGGCGAGATGCTGCATGAGCCAATGAGCGAAATCGTGTGGGCGTTCGCACTGCCCGGGCAATGGACGGCGATCGATCCGACGTTGGTTGATTTCGATCCGGCGAACGGTGAGCTGACGCTGCCCTGGAATGTGCTGGGACTGCCTTACAACGAAGTGCAGGTAACGTATACGGCTGGTCTTGCGACGATCGGCGACGACGTGAAGTCGGCGTGCGCCCAGATTGTGCGCAACGCGCAGGCCACGCCGGCGCTGAACGCCAGCATGAGCCGGATCGACACCATGCAGATCAAATATTTCTCAAGCTCGTTGGTCGACGAGACGGTGCAGGAGTGGCTGAAACCGTACGTTGCAAACAGGCTGGGTTAAAGACAGGGAACAAGGGACCGAAAGAACAAGAAGGCAGGGATCAGGGACTGAGAATAGGCAGACTCTCGATCTCTGTCATCGATGGGAGCAAGTTATGAGTGATACGGCGCCGCGCAACTCGAGAGGAGCGCCGCAGATGCTGGCCGACGCCTTGCTGCGAAGCGCGTCAGGCACTACGGCGCTTTTGCGTGTGACCACCGTAAACACCGATACCGGCGTGTCGGAGGTGGGCCTGGTGGCGACCAACTTCGCGAACGTTCCTGTAAGTCCGGTTCTGATGCGAAAGCTGCGGCCTGGCTGGCAGGAAGGCGGAGAGTCGAAGTGGGAGCTGCTGGTCTCGGCCACGAGCGTGGAACAGCAGGTGAACACACTCGATCTCGCGTCGGCGCAGGCGCTGTTTGGCATGACTCTGGCGGTGACGGTGGCCGGGCAGGACTATCTCATCGAATCCATCGCCTCGAACGAAGCCTTCGGACAGGTGTATCTCTACCGGCTGCTTCTGCGCGAGGCAAGGCGGCAGGGCGTATAGCAGTTCACAGTTCATGGTTCGCAGCAGGGTGGGGAACTATGAACTGCGAACTAAGAACCATGAACTGAGAACAATCATGCAGAACGCAAAAGACTCGTTTTATATGGCGCTGCGCACGCGCCTGACGGCAATCAATCCGGAAAGAACCATCCTGCTGCGCGGCGCGGTGCGTCCGGGAATTCTGGTGGAGGAGGCCGAAGCGCCCTTCAGCCAGCTTCCCAACGACGTGTTCGTACTGCGCTGGACGGGTCTGGCGGCGGATTTGGATCTTGCCTCCACTATGGCGGCGGAACATTGCGAGATCGTTTACCAGACCTGCGGGACGCAGAGCTTTGGCGGTCTGGATCGCGGTCGCGCTTTGAGCGAAATGGATGAAGAGCTGATGGCGATGCTCGAGCCCTTCTACACGCCCAAGCTTAGCTACGCAGCGACGCCTCCGGTCGTCATGCTGACGCAGGTGTTCTGGGACGAGCCCGTGTTTGGGCCGGTGGCTAGCAATCGTGACCGGCTGGGGCGCAGCACAAATGTGATGGTGTACAGCTACCAGGAGCTAGGGGAGTAAGGACGAGTAGTTAGTGCTTAGTGATTAGTAATCGGACGACTTATCAACTAACCACCATCCACTAACCACTGTCCTATAGAGGTTGACGCAATGACAGCAACATGGTTTTCCGCTCCGGCGCCGGTGGCGCGGCGGGTGCGCGCTTACTTTGCGCCCGTGAACCGGGCCGCCCAGACGCCCGTGCTCTTCGATCCATCGCAACAGGGAGGATTCCGTCTCGACGCTCCGCCCGCGCCGTGGATCGACTTGGGCTGGATACAAGATTTCGCGCGCAAGCCGGCCAGCAAGTCGACGCCGCTGCTCACGGGCATTCCCGCCGCTGCGCTGGAACAGGTGCGCGAGACCGTGCAGGCGCAGGTGAGCCTGCAGTTCCTGAGCTGGACCAAGCTGACCATGGCGCTGGCGACAGGCTCGCAACATATGAATGTGCTGGCCGCCGCGAGCGATGCAGCACTGGCGGCGGATGGCGCGCAGGCGGCTTCGGCGGTGACTCCGCAAAGCGGCTCGACAAGCACATCGATCCTGCTGGCGGCGTCTGACGCGGCGAAATTCACAGCGGGGGCGATTGTTGCGGTGGACGTGGATTACACGGGGCAGACGGGTTATGTGGCCAGTCCGGTGGCGGGCGCCTATGTGCGGCAGGCCTTGACGGATGTGGATTACGTCCGGCGCGTGACGTTCAACGTGGTGCTGGTGGCACAGGTGGCGCCGACAGGGCTGACGCTGGCCGAGCCGTTGCCCGGAGGCGCTCCGGCCACGGGCGCAAAAGTGCAGGCGGTGACGGGCTTTGTGGATCGCGAAGGCGGCAGTTTTTACCAGGAGTGGTCAGCGCTGTTTGTGATGCAGGGCAGCCAGGGAGAGAGAATCTTCTTCCACTATCCGCGATTGCAGGCCATGAGCGGCGCGGAAGAAGCCATGGCTCCGCTCAACGGAAAAAACCAGAACGGACAGTCGCGGGTGACGTTGAAAGGACAGTTTATGGCACTGCCGGTGACGGACCCGCTGGACGGCGAACGCGTGGTTTGCTACCGAAGTTTCCTGCCGGCGGCGCATGCGCTGGTATAGGCAGGTCAGCAGGTCAGCGAGTTAGCAAGTCAGCAGGTAAGAGAGTTGCGATGAAGATTACGATCCAGGGGCAGGACTACACGGCGGCCCTCGATGCCGCGCGTCCGCTGACCATCGAACGAAAAATCAACCAGCCCTCCATTTGCCAACTGTGGCTGAGCCTTCCCGCGAACGGCAGCTTCGCGCCGCCCTCGCGCTGGCAAACGCTTGCGGTGACCGGCGACGATGGCGCGCCGTACTTCACGGGATTCATCGCGGTGAGCCCGCTGCCGGAGTACGCGGGAATGGGCCTTGAAGGTCCGCGTTACCGCACGGCGATCCAAGCCGTGAGCGATGAGTATTTGCTCGACCTGATGCTGATGCCGGCCAGTGTGAATGCCAGCGGAGAGACCGCGGGCGAATTGCTGGCTTCACTGGTCGCGCATAGCGGCTCGACGGCGCTCTCGGCAACAGGGCTTTCACTTCAGACGCCGGTGGGCAGCTTCGTCCCCGATCCCGGCGCGAACTGGAGCAAGAGCGCGGGACAGGCGGCAAGCATGGCGCGGGCCGCGTATCGCGCACTCAACGGCGCCATCACGCTCTCCTCCGTGCCGGCTACGATTCATCCGCTGAACGAATGCGACGGCAGCCTGAATCTTGCCAATTTGGCGCTCACCGCCAGCGTGAAGCGCGCACTGGCCAACGACGTAACGGTGTGCGGCGAGAACGAACCGGCGGCCTACGTGACGGAGTATTTTCTGGGCGACGGGGTGACGGCGCAATTCGATCTGGCTGCCGATCCGTACTTCCCGCCGGCATCGAAGTCTACCATCGTCAACGAGCTATTCAACGGTCCGGAGATCGACCCGACGGTTTGGTGCGCCTGCGGAGGAGATTACTTTGGGCTGGGAGCGAACGGCCTGACCATGATCGGCGGCAACGGCTTCGATGGACAAACCACACTGACCTGGCTCGATCCTATCGAGATGGGAGGGACGCTGCTGCTGGAACTCGTGGGAGTGACGCTCTCTTCCGGTAGCCAGGGCATTCTGGGCGGATTCTTCAACGGCGGTCAGACAGCATCCTGTTGCACTGCGGGAATGCAGGCGACCGCACAACAAGGAACCGGGAATATAACGCTACAGCCCATGGTGATGGGCACGGCGGCCGGGACCACCTTTGCGATGAATCCCGCCAACCAATACACGCTGCGCCTGCGCATTCACTGCCCGGAGAGCTATCGCGTGGGGGCCATGTATTACTCCTACGGCGACAGCGGTCTCATTGGCGCGGGCGGCGCTTGGGTCATCGCTCCGGGCAACATCCATATGGAGATTCAGGAGTTCGTGGACGGCGTAGGCGCGACGCCGGTGACTCTCTACGATGGCGCGATCGCTTATCTGCCCGCGCCCTGCGAACTGATCCCAGTGAGCAGCCTGAATTTGGTTGGCACCATACGCGCCATCAACCTGACCAACCTGGGATCCGGATGGGTGGTGAGCACTCCGCCCGGCGGCGGACCCTACACGCGGCGCATCGGGACCACGGCGGAGGCGGCGGAGTGCCACGTGGAGCGCACGGGCAAACTGGCCTTCTACACGGGCTACACGCCGATGGCGGGGGAGCAGATCGCGGTAAGTTACCGCACCATCAACCGCGCCGTAGGCCGCGCAGTGAACACAGCGAACCAGCAGGCTCTGGCCGCGGCCGGATCGCCGCCGGTGGCTTCGTGGATCGGTTCGGTGACCAATCCCCCGGCGCGCAGCTCAACGGATTGCCGCAATGCAGCGCAGGTGATGGAACAGGCAGCGGTGAGCGTGAGCGCATTGTGGAGCGGCGCCTACAAGGGAAACCGCACCAGCTTCTCAAGCGACGTGTGGCCGGGCGATGCACTGCTTCTCAACGCGCCTTCGGCCAGCCTGGACGCCGAGGTGGTGGTACGCACGGTGAAGGTAACGTACAGCGCGAGCTCGCCCGATCTCGTGGAGTACGATATCGCGTTTGCCAACGACTGGGCCGACGACCTGGCTATCAAAACCAGCACCACGGTGCCGGCGAATGCATGGCTTCCGGCGACGGCGGATCTCACGGTGCTTGCCAATCTGACGCGTCTTACAGTGACGGCGCTCAACGGCAGCACGGTAACTGTGAACACCGGCGTTACGCCGCCAACGGGCGGAGGCTTTGAGATTCGGCTGCGCGATTTTGCATTCCAGCCCGGACAAGATCCGACGCTGGTGCTGCGCGGCTCGCAGCCCAACCTGGCCTTCTCGCGGGTTTCGGCGAGCGACCGGTTTTATATAAGGATGTACGACGGCTCGACGCCGCCCAACTATTCCGAGTTCTCAACGGCGTTGTTTATCAATCTGCCGCTGAACGGATGACATTAAGCAGGTGCTAGGTTGAAGGTGTCAGGGGTCAAAGATCGGCGGCGGGCCACGGTCCTGCTGACCCCTGAAACTTGACACCTGAAACCTGCACGGAGTGCCGATGCGCATGATGAATGAATTCGAAGCTCAGGTGATCAGCGATCTAAGTGTGTTGAAGTCGCAGATGAGCGGCCTGATGGGTGACGGCAATGGCGGACGCCTGGCCGATCTCGAGCGCCGCATGGATCGCCATGAGCAGAACTGGCAACGCGCCAAGGGATTCCTTGCGGCGGTGAGCGTGCTGTTCGCCGTAGTTGAGGTTGTCGTGGAGGCGTGGCACCGGCACTGACACCTGCTCCCACCCTTTCCGCAAAAGACGCGGAAGGGATGGGGCATCCCGGGTTCGTATAATCTCTCCATGAGCCAACAAGCGCTGGTGGGCGTGGTGATGGGCAGCAAGAGCGATTACGAAACGCTCTCTGCGGCCGTGGAAATTCTGCGCGCGCTGGAGATTGCGCACGAAACGCGCATCGTGAGCGCGCACCGCACCCCCGATTGGCTTTTCAAATACGCGGAAACGGCGCGCGAGCGCGGCCTGCGCGCGATTATCGCCGGAGCCGGCGGCGCGGCGCATTTGCCCGGTATGCTGGCGGCGAAGACTTTGGTCCCAGTGCTGGGCGTGCCGGTGCCGACGACGCAACTGAACGGCCTCGATTCGCTGCTTTCGATCGTGCAGATGCCGCGGGGCGTCCCCGTCGGGACATTGGCGATTGGCAAAGCGGGCGCGGCGAACGCTGCATTGCTCGCTGCGGAGATCCTGGCTGCGACCGACGCCGCACTGTACGAGCGGCTGGCCGCGTGGCGCGCCGCGCGCACCCAGGAAGTGCTCGACCAGACATTGGGCGAGGATTTGCCGCAGTGAGCACCAACCCTCCTCCAAAACCAGAAGAAAAAGTGAGGCCGGGCAGTTTGCTCGCGATTCTCGGCGGTGGCCAGTTGGGCCGCATGACGGCAATGGCTGCGCGCACCATGGGCTATCGCGTGCGCGTGATGGATCCCGAGATCGCGTGCCCAGCGAGCTTTGTCGCCGATGAAACCATCGTAGGCCGCTGGGACGATGTGGACGCCGCGCGGCGGCTGGCTGCGGGCGCCGATGTGGTGACGATTGAGATCGAACAGATTGGAGTGGACGCGTTGCGCGTGGTGGAGAGCCTTGCGCCGCTGCGTCCCGGCGTAGAGCCCATTCGCATCATTCAGGACAAGACGCTGCAAAAGCCGTGGCTCGCCGAGAATGGTTTTCCTGTAGGACCGTTTCGCGTGGCGCGCAGCGAGGCGGAGTTGCGCGAGGCCGTGGACGCGCTGGGCGGAGACGTGTTTGTGAAGACTGGCCGCGGCGGCTACGACGGGCGCGGGCAGGCGCGGATCGGCGCTGGTCCCGCGGACGGCACTGGCGCTTCGCACGGTTCTGGTTTTGGAGAGATTTGGCGCGAGTTGGGAGAGCGTCCCGCGGTCGTCGAGCAAGCGCTCGATCTTGAATGTGAAATCAGCGTGATGGCAGCGCGGAGCCCATCCGGCGAGGTGCGCGCATTCCCAGCGGCGCGCAATCACCATGAGAATCAGATTCTGGCGTGGAGCGTGCTGCCGGCGGGAGTGGGGCCGGATTTGGAGGTGCGCGTTGAAGCCCTTGCCGCGGATCTCGTCGCAAAACTCGGCATTGTCGGCCTGCTTTGCGCGGAGATTTTCGTGACACGCGTGGGCGAGCTCCTGATCAACGAGCTTGCGCCGCGGCCGCACAATAGCTATCACCAGAGCGAACGCGGCTGCGCGACCAGCCAGTTTGAGCAGTTGGTGCGTGCGGTGTGCAATCTGCCGCTCGGCTCGACGGAGTTGATTGCGCCGTGTGCGATTGCGAATCTGCTTGGCGATCTATGGCTCAATGGCGAGCCGAATTTTCCCGCGGCGCTCGCGGTGCCGGGAGTGCGGCTGCATCTCTACGAGAAGCACACGCCACGTGCGGGGCGGAAGATGGGGCATTTATCGAGCGTCGGGAAGACGGCAGGGGAAGCGTTGGAGCGGGTGCTGGAGGCGAAGCGGCGCTTGTAATCCGCTCGACCGGATAAACTAAGACAACGCTGCTCCGGCCTTCTCCCAGCGCTTGGGGCGGCGGTTTTGCTGCAGGACTTTTTTGCGCAGGCGCAAGCTCTTCGGAGTGACCTCGACGAACTCATCGTCGGCGATGAATTCGATGGCCTGCTCGAGATTGAGCGTCTTGTACGGCACCAGGCGAATCGCGTCGTCGGCGGTCGAGGCGCGCATGTTGGTCATCTTCTTTTCCCGCACCACGTTCACGTCGAGATCGTTGTCGCGCGAGTGCTCGCCGACGATCATGCCTTCGTACACCTCGACGCCCGCGCCGACAAAGAGAATGCCGCGCTCCTGCAATCCGTTCAGCGAATAGGTGGTCGTTGGTCCCTGGCGGTCGGCGATGAGCGCGCCTGTAGGCCGCTGCGGAATCTCGCCCTGGTATGGAATGTAGCCGTCGAAGAGCGCGTTCATGACAATCGTCCCGCGTGTCTCGGTGAGCATCTCGCTGCGCAGGCCAATCAGCCCGCGGCTGGGCACGCGAAATTCCAGGCGCACGCGGCCCGAGCCATGATTGTGCATCTTGGTCATCTCACCCTTGCGGGGCCCAAGCTTCTCAATCACCGTGCCGGTGAATTGCTCAGGCACGTCGATGGTGAGGTGTTCGACCGGCTCCATGCGCACGCCGTCGACCATCTTGGTCACGATCTCCGGTCGGCCCGCCATCAGCTCGAAGCCCTCGCGGCGCATCATCTCAATCAAAATTGCGAGTTGCAGCTCGCCTCGCCCCAGCACTTTGAACGCATCGGGCGAGCCGGTTTCTTCCACGCGAATCGACACGTTGGTGAGCAATTCCTTTTCCAGGCGTTCGCGCAGATTGCGGCTGGTGACGTACTGGCCTTCGCGGCCGGCGAACGGCGAAGTATTCACGTTGAACTGAATCGCGATGGTAGGCTCGTCGATGACGATCAACGGCAGCGGCGCGGGATTCTCGACGCTGGTAATGGTTTCGCCGATGGTGATACCTTCAATTCCGGCCACGGCGACGATATCGCCCATGGTCGTCTCGGTGGTCTCAGTGCGCTTGAGCCCGCTGAATGTGAACAGCTTGGTGATCTTGGTTTTGTAGAGCGAGCCGTCGCGGCGCGAAATGTTGACCTCGTCGCCTACGTGCAACGTGCCCTGAAAAACGCGGCAGATCGCGATGCGCCCGAAGTAATCGGAGTAATCCAGGTTCGTGACCAGAATCTGCAGCGTGCCCTCGGGATCGCCGGTGGCTTCGGGAATAGTTTCTACGATAGCGCGGAAGAGCGGCTGCAAATCTGTGCCGGGAATTGCGGGATCGGTGGTCGCTGTGCCTGCCTTGGCGACCGCGTAGAGCACGGGAAAATCGAGTTGCGATTCTTCCGCGTCGAGGTCGATGAAGAGATCGTAGATCTCGTTCAGAACTTCCTGCGGCCGCGCGTCGGGGCGGTCGACCTTGTTGATGACGACGATAGGGAGCTTCTTGGCTTCGAGCGCCTTCGAGAGTACGTAACGCGTCTGCGGCAGCGGACCCTCGGCCGCGTCCACCAGCAGCATCACGCCGTCCACCATCTCGAGCGCGCGTTCCACTTCGCCGCCGAAATCGGCGTGGCCCGGCGTGTCGACGATGTTGATTTTGCCGCCGGCGAAATTGATGGCGGTGTTCTTGGCCAGGATCGTGATGCCGCGCTCGCGCTCCAGCTCATTTGAGTCCATGACGCGCTCGGCCACCTGCTCGTTGGCGCGGAAGGTTCCCGCCTGGCGGAGCATGGCGTCGACAAGGGTGGTCTTGCCATGGTCTACATGGGCGATGATGGCGATATTGCGTATCGTCTGGCTCAAAACTTTAAGTGTTCCTTCTGTCGGGTATGGGCGCGTCGGCCCTCGGGATGGTGAGGGGGAGTAACGATGCCATGCGCCGCATAGCGCGGCTGTCTTTATTCTACCAGCCGCGGAGTGCGAGCGGATTCACGCAACCGCAACAGACACATTCTACGGGCACGATCCGCGTCCACATTTCCGTTCCATGGACGCCGCGCGAAGGATTACACTTCTGGAGCACATGAAAACCGCCGTTCACCACCGCCCGCAATCTCCGTCCCGCCGCCGGCTTGCCCGGCAGGCATTCGCCTTCACCGTTTTGCTCGCCGTTTGCGCGCTCGCCTGCATTTGTGCGCCGCAGTGGATTCGCGCACAGGCTTCGCCCCCGGCTGGCCAGCTCCGCATCTACTCCATCGACGTCGAAGGCGGCCAATCCACGCTGCTCGTGGCACCGTCCGGCGAGTCGTTGCTGGTCGATACCGGTTGGCCGGGGAATGACGGCCGCGATGCCGAGCGCATTCTTGCGGCCATGCGCGATGCCGGCATCAAACGCATCGACCGTGTTCTGATCACGCACTATCACGACGACCACGTAGGCGGCGTGCCTGCACTGGTTGCAAAGGTCGAGGTGGGCGAGTTTCTGGACCACGGCGAGAATCGCGAAGAAGCGGCCGACACGCGCAACAATTATGCAATCTACCTGAAGGCCATCGCGGGGCATCAGCGGCGCATTTTGCATCCCGGCGACACGATTCCGATTGCTGGTCTGAGCGTCATCGTGCTCACTGCCGACGGCGAGCACATTAGCGCGGTTCCCGGCATCAAGCCGGTGCCGAACACTTACTGCGCCAGCGAGCATGCGTGGGCGGACGACCCCACGGAGAACGCGTACTCGAATGGCATTCTCGTCACCTTCGGCAAGTTCAAGTTTCTCGATCTCGGCGACCTGACCGGCAAGAAGGAAGTGGCGCTCGTCTGTCCGAACAATCCCATCGGGACCGTCGATCTTTATCTCGTCACGCATCATGGCATGGATTGGTCGAACTCGCGGGCCATCGTTGATGCGATCCATCCGCGCGTGGCCATTATGAACAACGGCGCGCACAAGGCCGGCAAACCCGCGGCGTGGCAAATTGTGCACGACAGCCCCGGGCTGATCGATCTGTGGCAACTGCATACGGCCGAGGACGCCGACGCCGCGCACAACAGTCCGGAGTGGCTGATTGCGAACCCAAAGGGCGACGGAGACGGCCACGCATTGAAGGTGGTCGCGCGGCCCGACGGAAGCTTTTCGGTGACCAACACGCGCACCGGCCAAACGAAACAATATCCGCGCAAGTAGAGCGGCGATTCGGCGTCGCGCCGCTTCAATCATTCAACTGGCATTCACAATCACGGCGCGATTCGGCAGCTAGGATAGGCATGGGCCAATGCCAACCGGCGCGCATCCGGTGCGCCTCTGTGGCATCCAGTGTCTATGACGCGGACTGCTTTACTTGAGATAGGCGCGCACCAGGTCGATCAGGTCTTCGGCCAGCTCGGGGGCAATCTGCTCCTTGGCGCCGTCCACCAGATGGAAGCGGATGTGTGTCTCCAGCACCTCCGCCATCAGGCTGTTCACGCCTCCGCGAACCGCGGCGAGGAGCATCAACTGATCTCCGCAGTCCTCGTTGCCCGAGAGCGTGCGCTCCACGGCGTCGAGTTGGCCGCGCAGCTTTTTCACGCGCTGCAGCAGCTTGGCTTTTTCCCGATCCTGATGGGTCATGGTGTGAATTCCTCGCTTGACAATACCCACCTGGGGTATGGTATTAACCCTGTGGGGGTATAGATCCCCTCTCCCTCATATTATGCCTTTTCCCCGCCCCATTCCGCTTTTGATTGCGCTGCCCGGACTGGCCTGTGCCTTCGTGTTCACGGCCGCCATCGGTGTAGCGCAGGTTCCCGGCGACTTGCCGTCCGCGCCCGATCCGCAGCGTGCGGCGCTGAGCGGGGGAGGGGAGCAGGATTCGCACGTGTTCATGTCGTCTTTGAACGGCGCCGTATCTTTTGCATTGGCAGCCAGCGGAGCCGATGGGTCCACCGAGGGAGGCGCCGGGGGCGCGGGTCCAACCGCACCTGCGACCGCACAAACACTCACCATGTTTCCGCACTCAGACACGGCGCGCTACTGGGTTTCCGGGCAGGCCAACAGCATTCTCCAAATGCACGGGCATTTTCATTCGCCTTACCAGGGCGCGAACAGTTTGATTGACGACGTTGAGGAAAAAGCCTCTGAAGTGACGACGCTTTATCTGGGTTATCAGTTGCGCCCCAACTCTCGCTACAACACCGATCTCATAGTAGATTTTGAAAACGCCGGTGGGCGCGGCATCTCTCAGGCGTTGGGACTGGCCGGCGAGACCAACCTCGATGTGGTTCGCAACCCCAACTTGAGCATTGCTCCCTATCTTTCGCACGGCGAGATTCATCAGATCATCGGCCTGACAGGCGAGATGACCGATCAGGACCGCGGGCCATTCGCGCTGGCGACAAAAGTCCCCGTGCGCCGTTTTGAAATCAGCATCGGCAAGATGGCGCTTCCCGACTTCTTTGACGCGAATTCCGTCGGGTCCGACAGCCACTTGCAGTTCACTAACTGGACCATCGACAACAACGGCGCATGGGATTATGCCGCCGATACGCGCGGCTACACGGTGGGCGGAGTTCTGGAGTACGACGACCGCATCTGGTCCGCGCGCTACGCCATCGCGGCCATGCCGACCATTGCCAACGGGATCACGCTCGACTGGGCCTTCAGCCGCGCCAACGGGCAGAACTGGGAATTCGAACTGCGCAAAGGTCTCTTCGCGCCTCTGCTGAACTCCAAGCGCGAAGGCGTGGTGCGTGTTTTGAGCTTTGTGAACCATGCGCACATGGGCGATTATCGCGAGTCGGTCGAGCAGTATCTCGACGGCAAGGTGACCACTCCCGATATCACGCAGACCGAACGATTCGGCGCGGTGAAATACGGCTTCGGACTGAATACCGAGCAGGAAGTCACCGACAGCCTGCGTCTATTTGCGCGCTTCGGCTGGAACGAGGATCAGCACGAATCCTTCGCTTATACCGAAGTCGGGCAGACGATTCTCTTTGGCGGCGACTACAACGGCCGTAACTGGCATCGGTCAAACGACAAGATCGGCGTGGCGTTTGTCTCAAACGCCATCAAGCGCGACCACCAGATTTATCTTCACTACGGCGGGCTGGGCTTTTTGCTGGGCGATGGCAACCTGACCTACGGGCGCGAAGACATTGTGGAATGGTATTACAACGCGCACATCTGGCATGGGCTCTACGGCATGTTTGGCGGGACCCAGATCGCCCATCCCGGTTACAACACCGACCGAGGACCGGTGTACGTGACGACGGTGCGGGCGCACATTGATTTTTAAAAAAACGGCGTAAGTATCCTCCGGCAAAGCCAACAGCTTTTCAGTTGGTGGCCCTGACCCAGGCATGTAAGATTGTGTCGGCCAGGAGACCATGGTGGAAGTCCCGCGTCAAAGACTTGGGGAACGGATGAAAAACTCACTCATTGCACTGAGCGCTTTGGTCGCATTTTTTTGGGCCTCAACCGGAATCTCTGCGCGGAGCCAGTATTCAACCGGAACTCTGATCGAACTTCCCGTCCATACCAGCACTGACCCGAACGACATGACCGCTTTCACTCCTCATCTGATCGGCGCCGATTGCTGGGGAACGGATGAGTGTGGGCGCGATGCAGCACTGATAGCAGTTTTGCCCGATCATGCTCGCGTCATGGTCGGATTCTGCAGCAATGAAGGCAAGCAATTTGGCGGGATCAGCCTTTCCGGTGGAGTCGATTGGATCTACTCCTGTTCGATGTCCCACGTGCTCATGCTGACGAAACCGGACCGCAGCCATGTCCTCCTTGTGCCAGGGAACGGAATTCCGCCGCATAAATTCGCCGCACCGGGCCTGACTGTGCAATACCGTCTAGAAACAGAGGATGGGAAGACCCTCTACAGGATTAAGGTACGGGATGCGCACGAAAAGGATATCGCGTATTCCGTGATTCAACTTCCACTGCTGATCAAAGCTGGTACAGAAGATCAGATGCGCGCGTATTTTCGTTCCCTCTGTAATACTGACAAGCTATCGCCGGGAATGGAAATGAAGTACTGCTCGAAGGCCGGAGATGCTGCCTCGCCCGGGACGGCCCCAGGCTCTAAAAAATAGTGAACAAACGGATTATTCAGGAGTGCTCCTGAAGAAGATTGGGGAAAACCCTTAGGCGTAAGAGACAGGAGGCTCACTTCCCCGATTGTTGCGGCTGCGGCTGTGCGGGCAACTTATAAATCACCTCGCCGGGCTTGGCATAGTGCAGTTTTTCCCGCGCCTCGCGCTCAATCTCCTCGGGGTCCGACTGAAGGCGCTTCACCTGTTCGCGCATCTGCTCGTTTTCCTGTTGCAGGCTCTTGATTTCCTGCTGCAGGGCGCGGTCTTCAGCGCGCTTCTGCTGCCAGACTGACACGCCGTGCCTGCCGTAAATCGCGTGCCACGTCACCAGCAGCGCCAGTCCTACGGCGACCAGCGTTCCTGCCGGCCGCCACAGCCGTTGCGCCCAGTTGAGGCTGCGCTTGCGCAGTGGCACAGGCTTTATGCGGGGTACGGACCTCTCCATTTGCGCGGTTTCTTGCGGCATCGAACCTCGATCAACCAAGAACGAATTTTTCGGCCGCCGTGCGCAGGGATTCCATCTCGTGCTGGTTGCGCGCCTCTGTATACGCCCGCACCACAGGTTCGGTTCCCGAAAGCCTGTAGCATACCCACGAGCCGTCATCCAGAATCAGCTTCAGCCCGTCGGTCCGCACTACCTTTGCAACCTTGCGCCCGCCCAGCTCGCTGGGATCGGCCTTCAACTTCTCAGTGAACGCGGCTTTCTGCTCCGCGGTCAAGTGGAAGTTCTCGCGAACCGGGTAGAAGGAACCAACCTTGGCAAAAAGCACCTTTAATTGTGCGCCCAGGCTGGTGCCGCGCGTGGCCACCATCTCGGCAATCAGCAGGCCCGCGATAATGCCGTCCTTCTCCGGCACGTGGCCGCGGATGGTGAGCCCGGCCGACTCCTCACCGCCAATGGCGATTTTGTCTCCAATGATCAGCTCGCCGATGTACTTGAACCCGACCGGCGTCTCATAGAGCGGCACCTTGTGATAATCGGCGAGGGCGTTGACGAGATTGGTGGTCGCCACGCTCTTGGCCACGCCGTTCTTCCAGCCGCGCGTCTCCACCAGGTAGTCGAAGAGCAATGCGATCACGTAGTTGGGCTGGATGAAGGTTCCGTCGCTGTCGACGATCCCGAAGCGGTCGGCATCGCCGTCGGTGGCGATCACCACCGATGCGCCGATCTCTTTCATTTTTTGTTTAGCTTCGCCGAGCAGATGGTCGTCGGGCTCCGGTGCGTGCCCTCCGAAGAGCACGTCGCGGTAATCGTGCACGCATTCGACCGTCACGCCGGCTTCGCGCAGCAAATCGGACGAATACCCGCGCCCCGCGCCCCAGAACGGGTCGTAGACTAGCTTGATGCCCGACTTGGCGATGGCCTTTAGATCGACCAACTCAGCCAGCCGTTTCAGAAACGCAGGCTTCACGTCGACGGTCTCAAACGCTCCGGCGAAGGGGCTGGGAATGCCGCCGCCCCCGCCCTTAAAAAGCCTCTCTGCTCCCGCTTCAATTTGCTTCGTCGCTTCAGGCAGCGCCGGCGCGCCATCGGGCGTGGAGTACTTGATGCCGTTGTACTCCGGCGGATTGTGCGAGGCGGTGAAGTTGATGGAGCCGCAGGTTTTGAGCGTGCGCACGGCGTACGCGATGGCCGGCGTAGGCGCGGCCTCGGGAATCACGATGGGCGTCACGCCCGCCGCAGCCAGCACTTTTGCCGCTTCTGCCACAAAGCTTTCGCCGAGGAAGCGCGAATCGCGGCCTACCAACACCCGGTGCGGCTTGGGCATGGTCTTCACATACTCGGCAATGCCGCCGACCGCCAGGCGGATATTGGCCACGGTAAACTCATCCGCAACAATTGCTCGCCAGCCCGAAGTGCCAAACTTGATTGCTGTGCTCATGCTTTTCTCCACGCGCGGCTGCCTTCAGGGCCGCAAGGACCATACTGCAACACCGCGCTTGCTTCGGCAAGTCGCGCGGCAAGCTGCCCGGCGACTCGCTCGGCAAGGCTCGTATAATTCTGGCGTACATCCGTCTAAGTAAGAGGGGGCTCCTTATGTCTTCTCGTACCGCACTCCGTCCCTTATTCTTGTTTGCCATCGTTGGTTGCGTTGTATGCACGATCGCCATTTTTGCCTTTGGGCAAAACGCGCAATCCCCGCAGGTTCCGGCGGCGCAGGCTCCGCAAGCCCCAGCACCGCAAGCTCCTCCTGCCACGGTGGGGATTGGGCCCGCTCAGTCTCCCGCACCGGCAGAAGCTCCCACGTTTCGCGTCACTGCTCGCGAAGTTTTGCTGGATGTGCTCGTGATCGACAAGAGCGGGCAGCCTGTCACCGGGCTCAAGCCTTCCGACTTCAGCGTGACGGAGGAAGGCGAGGCGCAGGTCATCCGGCGAGTCGACGAGCATCATGCCATGGACGCGGCCGACCTAAGCAAGCTGACGTCGCTGCCTGAGCTGCCGCCGAACACTTTCACCAACTACACGCCGGTGCGCAACAGCAACGCCTCGATTGTTCTCCTTCTCGACGCCATGGATTCGGCCGTAGAGGCGCAGATGGTGATGCGCGAACAGCTCATTAAATTCCTGAAAAACATGCAACCGGGCCCGCCCGTCGCCATCTTCCAGCTCGATACCGAGATGCGCCTGATCCAGGGCTTCACAACGGACACCAAAGTGCTGCTGGCAGCCGCGGAAAGCAAACGCGATATGCCGTCACTGGCCAAGCCCACGGCGGCGCCGCGCAGCTATTCGGGCGATGCGCTCTATCGCCGCACTCTGATGGCGAACCTGCGTGACGGCATGCGCATGATGGGGAGCTATCTATCCGGGTATCCGGGACGAAAGAACCTCATCTGGTTCACCGGCCGGATCCCGATGACAAGACTGGGATATGGGTTCGGCAACCCGTTCAGCGACGGCATGACGGTGTCGGACAGCGAGGACGAATCGAAGGAACTGACCGATGTGTTGACTGTGAGCCGCATCGCGGTGTATCCGGTGGACACTTTCGGCCTGGTGGCGCCGCCCGGCTTCAGTGCGGCATCGGCGCGCGGTGGGATGCCTGCCGCGCGCGGCGGCATTCCCGGCTTCACGAATCACGCAAATATGGACGAGATTGCCGAGCAAACCGGCGGGAAAGCCTATTACAACACCAACGATTTCACGCGCGTGATCGGCGACGTGGCTCGCACCAGTTCAAACTATTACACGGTGGCTTACGCGACCACCAATTCAAAATGGAACGGCGAATTCAGGAAAATCAAAATCACGGTGGACCGTCCCGACGTGCAGTTGCTGCACAAGGCGGGTTACTACGCGTACAACCTCGACAAGCGGGAGCAGAACGGAATCGCGGCCATCGAAAAACGCGAGGCAGCCGCGGCGGAACAGCAGCAAGGCGTTGAGGCAGAGCCAAGCCAGCCGCCTGCCGGCGCGCAAAACCCCAATGCGCAAAACCCCGGCGCTGCAGCGGACAGCGCGCAACTGGGCGCTACAATTCACCACTCTTCCAAAGGCGGCTTCGACGCGGCCATGGGCCTGGGCGCCATTCCGCCCACCGAAATCGTCTTCGGCGCCAGGATCCAGGCGGATACAAACACCGAGAAGCTCAACAAGAATGCGGCGATGCCGCCTGACAACTACCTCAAACCGGAGTGGCAGCACAAGCCCTTCCGCAACTACACCATCTTCTACGATGCCGATCTGCACAGTGCCCGATTCACGCGGACGCCCGACGGTGTGCGCCACGGCTCCTTCGAGTTTGTCGCGATGGTATACACCGCCAACGGCGAAGCGGTGAACTCGATTATCGAAACTGCTTCCCTCAGCCTGACCCCCGAGCGGTACCGCGAACTGCTCGTCAGCGGCCTCCTCATGAAAGAGGAGGTCGCGATTCCGGTGAAGGGCAACTTCTTCTTGCGCCTTGGCGTGCACAACAAGGAGGGCGACCAGGTGGGCGCGCTCGAGATTCCGGTCGATCAGATCAATCTGAACGTCCCCGTCGCGATCACTCAAACTCCGTGACGCGGATTGGCTGAGTTCTCGCGCCCCTTGCGCTCGGCCCGTTCCGGCTCTCTGAACAGGGGATTTCCCTCAACGGCCCTGTCAATGAAACGTCTTGCTCCGCCAGACCCGATTTGGGCTTACAGTGTTTGCAGCAACGTTTTCGTATGAGAGGGGCCTTATGCTCGAATCCACTTCATCCGCTCGCATTGTGATGACTACCGTCGTTAGTCCCGGGGAAGCGGCGCGTGTTGGCCGCGCTTTGGTGGAGGAGCGGTTAGCCGCCTGCGCCACCCTGCTGCCCGCCGTGCACTCCATCTACCACTGGAAAGACCAGATCGAGTCCTCCGCCGAATGCCTGCTGCTGCTCAAGACCGCCGCAGACCGGCTGCCCGCCCTGGAAGCCCGCCTCCACGAGCTCCACAGCTACCAAACCCCTGAATTCCTTGTGCTTGCGGTCGAAGCCGGCAGCCATCCTTATCTTGCGTGGCTCGATGCAAGCGTGCGCGAGCCGGAGGGCAAGGTCGCATAATCAGCTCCGCGCGGGAGCGTCCGGCTATTGCGCACGTGCACTCTGTTATCCTTGGGAAAGTTTGCCCATGCGTTGGCTTTTGATTGTCCTTCTCGTCTCGCTCGCGGCGCTGCTGTTTGCGGCCGCAGGTGTCGCTCATCACATCTGGAAACAGCGCACCCGGCAGCGCGGCGAATCGTCTGCGGCCATTGAACCGGCCGAGGAGTCTGACCTGAAAGTGAAACGCTGAGCTGGCCACCCAGACGATGCCATGAAAAATGAAGCGGAGGCCGCCGATCCATCCATGCCGTGGCCGCATCCAATCAAAAAGTGATTGAACGTCGTATTCGCCGAAAGGAACTCTCCCCGCTGTGAGCACTCAAACGCCTGAAAGTGCAAGCCAATCCGCCAGTCCTGCCGTAAGGGAAATCTCCATCGCGCACAGTCCCGATTCCGACGACGCCTTCATGTTTTATGGCCTGGCGACGAACAAGATTCGCGTGCCCGGCTATCGCTTCACGCATACGCTCTGCGATATCGAAACCCTCAACCGCCGCGCCCGCGAAGAGGCCTTCTACGACGTCAGCGCCATCAGCTTTCACGCCTATCCTTACGTGCAGCAGAACTACACCCTCATGGGTTGCGGCGGCAGCGTGGGCGAGGGCTACGGTCCCATGGTCGTCTCCAACCGCAAGATGGAAGCCGCCGACCTCGGCCGCATCCGCATCGCTGTTCCCGGAACGTTGACCACGGCCTATCTCGCGCTCAAGATCTTCAACCCGGCCATCGAGACCGAGACCGTTCCCTTCGATCAGATTATTCCCGAAATTCTGGCGGGAAAGTACGATGCCGGACTCATCATCCACGAGGGGCAGCTCACCTACTCCACCAGCGGGCTCTACAGAGTCGTCGATCTCGGCGTCTGGTGGCGCGAGACCACCGGACTTGTGCTGCCGCTGGGCGGCAACGCCATCCGCCGTTCGCTCGGCGCGGAAGCGCACAAGATCATCTCCAAGGCGCTGCGCGATTCCATTCATCACGCCCTCGAACACCGCGAACAGGCCCTCGAATATGCCATGCAGTTTGCACGCGACCTCGACGCCGGACTGGCCAGCGAATTCGTGAGCATGTATGTGAACGAGCGCACCCTTGATTACGGCGCCGACGGCCGCGAGGCCATCCGCAAGCTGCTGGAACTGGGACACGAGCGCGGCGTGATCCCGATCGCTCCGCAGGTGGACTTCGTAGATTAATCCAATGGTCGAAACGCTTTCGTGGCGCAACCTCGTGTCGCGGCACAGCGGAGCCGTCCCCGCAGGTACACGGTACCTTTGGCCGGCGAAACCTGCCCGAAGGTCACTTAAGCGGGTTAATAAACCCTCCGCCAACCCCTAAATTTTTTCTAATCTGCGTCGATACATCCAGCAGGAGAGACTTCTGGATGCACCCTCAGCCTGCTTTTCTCCTCGCGTCGTCGGACACTGACCTGTTGGCCGCCATCGAGCCCACGCTTCTGGCCGCCGGCGCTCGTATCGACATCGTTCTATCCGCTGAGGCTGCGCTTGCTTCCGTCTCCGGCCCGCGCCCTCCCAATCTGATCTTGCTCGACGCACTGTTGCCGGGCATGCCTATGGGCCAGTTATTGGCCGCAGTCCGCGCCGAGTCCGAAAGCCCGCGCCTTCCCATTGTTCTTATCGCCGGCACGGTGACACAGGAGGGTATCGATCGCCTGGCCGAGGGCGCCGTCGACGACCTCATCCTGCGTTCCGCGGAGTCCACCTACTGGCAACTGCGCCTGGATCTGGTGCTGCGCAACCAGCGTATGGCGCACGAGCTTGAAACCTTGCGCGACGCCGCCCTGCGCAATGTGCAACTCGATCACCTGACCGGCGTCTACAATCGCGAAACCCTGCTCGCCATGCTGTTTCGCGAGACCGACCGCGTGCAGCGCAGCCAAAGCGCGATGTGCATGGTGCTCTTCGATATCGACGACTTCGGCCACTGGAACTCGCGCCTGGGCGTGGATGCCTGCGATGAGATCCTTTGCCAGGTGGCCAGCCGCACCGCCGCCCTTCTGCGCAGTTACGACGTCCTGGGCCGGCCGGGCATGGATGAATTCCTCATCGCCCTGCCTTTATGCACTCCGGCCAACGCGATGGCCCTTGCCGAGCGGCTGCGCGTCGAAGTGTTTTCCACGCCTTTTCATGTGAGCGGCGAAGCCATCCGCCTCTCCGCGTGCTTTGGCATCGCGGTCAGCCGCGGCCGCTCGCCGGTGGTGGTGCTGCGCGAAGCCGAAAAGGCTCTGGAGTGGGCCAAGGCCGCCGGCCCCGAGTCCATCCAGTGTTTCGGCAGCCCACCGCAACCCTTGCCGACGCCCGTTACGTTTCTCTCCGCAACTTCAGGCGACGAACTGCTTGCCTGGTAGTCCAAATGCCGGGCGAGCTGGCCCCCGGCGCTGAAACAGTTGTTACCGGTTAGGCGGCTATACTCCCGGAACCCCGTCGGCGCACCAGTTCACGTTTGAGGAGCCCTGACCTGATCTAAAAAGCAGCTCCTTCACTCTGTTGACGAACTTACGGACCGGCATTCGGCAAATCGTCCAGGAATTCTTTCCACATCCATAGCAGCGGTCTCCGGGATCGACCTGCGCTTGCTTTACGCTCAGCATCTCGCGCATAACGATCATCAAAACTTCAACTTCTTATTTCGCCTGTGCTAGCCCCGCAACAACTGCGGCAACCTTATCGAGTATCTGGTTCCAGCCCTCCAATTGCCCGCTATTCTTTGCGCTCTCCATGGATTCATTTCCAATGTGGGTGAGTTTCGTCTGGCCGTTCCCGAGATCCTCAAAGATGGTCACGTCGTGCGCACCGTCAATGGCCTCATGTTCTATTCCATAATGCGCAGGCTCAACCTTGTTACCCTTCGAGTCGGAAAAGTACATGGAGGAAACGATCCTCTCGTGCAGAACAATCTCGTGGTATTCAATCGCATTCCAGAACTCCTGCCCATCCGGCGCCTTCATGCAGCAGAGAGATTTTCCTCCCACTCGAAAATCCATCTTGCAAACAGGCGCAGTAAAACCTTTCGGCCCCCACCACTGCATCACATATTTCGGGTCTGTCCACGCCTTCCAAACCAATTCGCGTGGGGCATCAAAAACTCTTGTCACAACCATCCGCTCTATCTCGTTAACCGTGTTGTTTGTCATCTCTGACCTCCGTTTTTTTCATTTGATTCACAACCACATCCAACTTGTCGAAACTTTCTTCCCAGAATCGGCGATAGCTAATCGCCCAGTCGCTGACTGTCCTTATCGCTTCCGGCCTAAGCGTGCACACACTCTCCCGTCCACGCTTTGTCTTGATCACAATCCGCGCCCGTACCAGGTAGGCAATATGCTTTGAAATCATCTGTTGCGAGAGCGCAAACGGTTTCGTCAATCCATGCACGGACGCAGGCCCGTGTGAGAGTCGCTCGATCATCGTCCGCCGGGTCGGATCGGATAAAGCCGCAAATGTTGTACCCAATCTATCCACAACCATATGGTAGTGGATTTTCCGTGAATGTCAAGCGTAAGTTTTATAGAAATTACGGCCGCCTCAGCGGTGGGTTTTCTGGTGCCGATTCGGTGAGCGCCTGGGAAAGGCTGGTATTCGCGGGCATCGACTTCAGCTTTGAGAACCGCGAAATGGTGCGGATTGGTATTCCAGGCCGGCAGCTTAAAGGGCTAAGTTACTCAGTTGTAGAGTTCTGTCATGTTGGTCGCCAATCCGGAAGTTTCCATGTAGTTGCCCCTTTGTGAACCAGCCCTACGCTCCGCGGCTCGTCGCGGCAGCTTCCAGCTGCAGAAACTCCTGAAAGACCTCGTTCGAAAGCAACCTGCCTCGCGCGGAGAGCCGCACACGCATGCCGTCGAAGACGAGAAGCCCGTCCCTGACGAGCCGCTCGACGGCTTCGAGCGCTGGCTCAACCAACTCTTCGCCAAACTCATCGCGCAGCGCAGACAACTCCACTCCGGCGTTCGTGCGCAGGCCGAGAAACCACGCCTCTTCGTGCTGCTGTGCGAGAGTGAGCCATTCGGCTTCGATTGTTCCCGTTCCGGCAAGATACGTTTGCAAATCGTCGGTGGTCGTGGCGCGTAACATGAGCTCCCTTCCGGCTTTGTCCTCGAAATTTGTCCAAGGAGCTGCTGCATACAATGCCGACGACGCGTCCAACCCCACGCCCAGATACGACCGTCTTTCCCAATAGCGCAAGTTGTGCCGCGATGCCAATCCCGGCCGAGCGAAGTTGGAAATCTCGTACTGCCGCAGCCCCGCCGCTTCAAGCCGCTCAATGGCCCGTTCGTACATGCGCGCTATGGCATCTTCATTCGGCACCAGCCCGGCGCTGTACCGCGCTCCACTTTTCAGAATTTCGCGCCCCAGCCGCGAGTCCTCGTCCACCTCCAGCATGTACACGCTGGCGTGAGGAACTTCGGTCTCAACCAGCGCCCCGAGAGACTCCTCCCACGAAGCAAACGTCTGCCCGCCCAGGCCTGCAATCAAATCGACGTTCAAATTCGTAATCCCGGCCGCGCGCAGCCGATTGAGGTCCGCCTCGACCACCGCGCGGCTATGCAACCGCCCGGTCGCGTGCGCCTCGCTGTCGACGAACGACTGCACGCCCAGGCTCACGCGATTCACGCCCGCGGCTGCCATGGCGTTAAGAGTTGCGTCCGCCAGTTGTCCCGGCGCGCACTCCATCGTAATTTCCGCATCCGCGTCGAGATCGAATTCTGCGCGAATCGCAGCGAAGAGTTGCCCCACAAGCTCCGGCGCCAGCAGCGACGGCGTTCCGCCGCCCAGGTACACGGTGTCCACGCGCCGCGGGAGCTCCGCTCCCAGGCTCTCGGACCAGGCTCCTGCTCCAGCCAGATCCGCGATGACCCGCTCCACGTAACGCGCGTGATCCGAGGCCGGAAACACGCCCGACGCGAAGTTGCAATAAGTGCACTTCGACCGGCAAAAGGGAATGGAGACGTAGATTCCCAGCGCGTTGCCGGCGGAGCGCTTCATGAAAAGATTGTTGCATGGATCCTCAGGCGGCCGCGCTTGGAGGGCTCGTCTCGGCTCATGCAATGATGAAGGTAAGGAGATCCGCTTGAAAGCCTGGCCCGCTTTGGCAATCTGCGTCATTCAGGGCATTCTCTTCCTCGCGCACTGGTTCGTTTTCTCCACCTTGATCGCCTTCTGGCCCGGCCTCGCTCCCGCTACCGTCTCCGGACTGCACGTGGCCATGCTGATTCTGGCCTTCAGTTTCGTCGCTGCGTCGCTGCTCGCCTTTCGCTTTTACAACTTTGCCGTCCGATTCGTTTACTGGCTGGCGGCCGTCTGGCTTGGCCTTTTCAGTTTCTTTTTCTGGGCATCGCTCTTGGCCTGGATCGCCTGGTTTGCGCTCCGGCTGACCCATGTAGCGGCCCATCCCGCCGCTGTCCGGCCGCTTCTTGCTGGCGTGCCTTACGCGATCGCGGCCCTGGTTGGCTTCTACGGCCTTTTGAATGCGCGCATCATACGCATTCGCCGCATCGCGATCGAGCTTCCCAATCTGCCCGCCTCCTGGCGAGGCCGGCGTGCGGTGCTGCTCAGCGATCTGCACCTCGGACCCATCAACAGCGTGCGATTCTGCCGCCGCCTCGCCGCCAAAGCCGCGAACTTCCAACCCGACATCGTGTTTTTACCCGGCGATCTCTTCGACGGCACAAAAGCCGGCCTCGATCGCCTCCTTTCGCCACTCAAGCAACTGACGCCTCCACTCGGCATTTACTTTTCCACCGGCAACCACGAGGAGTTTACCGATCCCACGCAGTACATCGAGGCCGTCGCCCGCGCCGGAATCCACGTTCTCGGCAACGAGCTCGTCACCATTGACGGTGTGCAAGTGGCGGGCGTCTTCTATCACAGCTCCTCCTCGCCGTTGCGCATGAAAGCCGCGCTCGACGGCATGAAGCTCGACCGCGCGCGGCCTTCCATCCTGCTGAACCACGCACCCACGCGCCTGCCCACAGTGGAGCAGGCGGGCTTCAGCCTTCAGCTCTCGGGCCACACGCACGGCGGGCAGTTCCTGCCATTCACCTGGATCACCAAAAGCATCTACGGCCGCTTCACCAGCGGCCTGCACCGCTTTGGCGCGCTCCAGGTTTACACATCGACCGGTGCCGGAACCTGGGGCCCTCCCTTGCGCGTGGGCACCCGCCCGGAATTGGTGTTCATCACGTTTGCATAGCGGTCTCGTATCTTATTCTCAAGCTGTCAAAGGAGAAAACCGCATTGAGCTCTGCATCCTCTCCCCCGGATCGCGCCAAAGGTCCCGTCATTCGCACCAACCTTCACGGACTCGGTCTGCTCATGAATCCGCGTCTCAACAAAGGCACGGCATTCACTGAAGCGGAACGCGACGCCTTCGCATTGCACGGACTCCTGCCGCCGCACATTGGGACGCTCGAAAGCCAACGTGAACGCCGCAAGCGCGTCCTCGACAGCCGGCACACCGCGTTCGGCAAATACAGCAACATGCGCGACCTGCAGGACAACGACGAGACGCTGTTCTATTCGCTCATCGCCGAGCACACCGAGGAGCTGTTGCCCATCGTCTACACGCCGGCTGTGGGCGAAGGGTGCCAGCGCTTTTCCGAAATCTGGCGCAAGCCGCGCGGCCTCTTTTTAAGCTACCCAGACCGCGACCGCATCGCACAAATCCTTGCCAGTCCGCGTTACGATGCGGTGCGTTGCATCGTGGTCAGCGATGGGGAACGCATCCTCGGCCTCGGCGATCAGGGCGCGGGCGGCATGGGCATTCCCATCGGCAAGATGGCGCTTTACACGGCTCTCGGCGGCATTCCGCCCGAACAATGCCTGCCTGTGCTGCTTGACGTGGGCACCGACAACGAGGAGCTGCTCAACGATCCCATTTATATCGGCTGGCAGCATAATCGCATTCGCGGCCAGGAGTACGACGATTTCATCGAGACCTTCGTGACCGCGGTCGAGCACCGCTGGCCGCACATTCTTTTGCAATGGGAGGATTTCGCCGGCGTCAACGCGTCTCGTCTGCTGGAGCGCTATCGTGACCGCCTGTGCACGTTCAACGATGATATTCAGGGCACCGCGGCGGTGACCACCGCGACTCTTCTCGCCGCCGTCAATGCCACCGGAATCCCGCTCTGCGACCAAACCATCGCTATGTTCGGCTCGGGATCGGCGGGCATTGGAATCATTGATCTTCTCATCGCCGCCATGCAGGAACAAGGCCTGAGTGAGGGGCAGGCCCGCGGCCGTATCTACGCATTCAATCGATACGGCCTGATTGTGGAAGGCGGCAAGGGGATTCGCCCCGAGCAGGAGTCGCTGGCCCGCAAGCGCGAGGACGTGGCGGGATGGAAGCTTTCGCCGGCAAGCGCAGAAACCGGAGGGATTTCGCTGCTCGATGTGGTGCGCAATGCCGGCATCACGGTATTGGCTGGCGTCAGCGCTCAGCCTGGCGTATTTACTGAGGAGATTGTGCGCGAGATGGCGCGCCACACTCCGCATCCGGTCATCTTCCCCTTGTCGAATCCCACCTCGCAATCCGAGGCCGCGCCGGCCGACCTGCTGCGCTGGACAGACGGCCGCGCGCTGGTCGGCACGGGCAGCCCCTTCGCTCCCGTCGAAATCAACGGCAAATCCATCCGCATTGCGCAGGTCAACAATTCCTATATCTTTCCCGGTCTCGCTCTCGGCATTCTCGTCTCCCGCGCCCAGCGCGTCACCGACGGCATGATTATGGCCGCCGCCAAAGCGTTAGCCGCACTGTCGCCGGCACGCACCGACAAAAGCGCGCCGCTGCTGCCGCCCATCGCCGAAGCGCGCAAAACGAGCCTCGCCGTCGCCGAAGCAGTAGGCCGTCAAGCCATCGCCGACGGAGTAGCCGAGGCTGGCATTGCCGCCGATCTCAGTGAACAGCTGCGCGCGTATGTGTGGGAGCCCGTTTACCTTCCCTACGAACGCATTCCTTAATCTCTGAGCGCGGCAATTCCTCAGCAATTTGTGAAGTTTACGGTCAACCCGCATGGAAGGGGCACGAACTCGCTCGAATTATAATCAGAAGAGTCTCCCGGGAATATGGTAGTATTTATTACTACTGAGGTGCGCTTCATGCCTACCATTGAAAAGCTGAGCATCGCGCTCCCGGCGGAAATGGCGGCGCAAGTTCGCCGAGCCGTGGATGCGGGCGAGTACTCGTCCAACAGCGAGGTCGTGCGCGACGCTCTCCGTGACTGGACACACAAGCGCAATCTGCGCGAGCAGAGCCTGGGGAATCTTCGTAAACTTTGGAAGGAAGCGGTGACAGACGATTCCGCAGGGCTTGATCCGGACGCGGTTTTTGACCGGCTGGAAAGCAAATATGGCGGCCTTGCCAAGGCAGCGGAACGATAATGCGTTTACGGTTATCGCCTTGCGTGCCGGGCGATCTGGAAGAGATCGCGGAATACATCGCGCAGGACAGTCCCCGCCACGCAGCGCGAATGCTTCGTCTGCTCCGCGTTCGGATGAAGGAAATTGCCAGGAACCCAAAAATCTATCGCTTGCGACCCGAAATTGGCGCGGAAGCGCGACTGGCAAGTGCGGGTAACTACGTGATCCTCTTCCGCATCCGGCAGAACACAGTTCGAATCGAACGGGTCGTGCATGGCAGCAGGGACCTGCTTCCAATGTTGGAAGAAACTGAAGACTGATAGCAGTCAAGGTTGAGGCTATTGCTTCCCGTCTTTAATTTTCCGCTGGCACTTCTTCGAGCAGCCGCTTCCACGTTTTCTGGTTTCTGCGGAAGCTCTTCTTCAGGTCCTCGAGGATGCGCTCGAAGTCGGCATTGGTGCGCAGATTATTCCACGCAGGATTCTTCTGGAACCAGGGATAGTTCTCGTTGCCGAGATAAATGGCGCGGCGCAGCCAGTGCAGCGCTTCGCTGGAGTCTCCCTCCACGGCAAAGTAAGTGGCCAGCCGGTACGCCATTTCGCTATCGGCCTCGGCCGCGGCCAGGGTATCGTCTTTGAGCAGCGCCGCGGCGCGGCCCCGCTCGCCCGCCTGCACATAGCAGATAGCCAGCGTGGGCACGGCGATGCGCAGCGAGGCATCGTCGGCGATCACGCTCTCCAGAATCTCGATCGCCGCATTCAGATTGCCGAGCCGCATTTGCTGATAACCGGCCGATGTGCGCAGCAACGGATGGCGCGGCTCCAGCGCCAGGCCTTTTTCCAGCTCGTCGCCGGCCAGCTCGATCTGGTTCTGATAGTGATAGACGCGAGCGCGATGATTGTAGAGGATCGCGGCATTCGCCGGGTTCAGCTTGAGCGCGAGGCCGAACTCATGGAGCGCTTCATCGTACATGCCGTCGCCGCGCAGGGCAATGCCGGCTACCATGTGTACGTTCCAATCGTTGGCTGCGCTGGCCAGGAGGCCGGCAATGCCGTGCCGCGCCGACTCCTTTTCGCCGCGCGACAGCAGCATATAAATGCGGTAGAGATTCGCCTCGGTCGACGCCGGATCGAGCTTCAGTGCCTCGTCGAACGCGCGCCGCGCGCGCATCACGTGAATTTGCCCGCCAAATCCGTGACGTGCGTACTGCAGTTCGGCGATGCCCAGCCCCGTCCATCCCGCGGCAAACGCCGCATCGGAAGCGGTCACGCTCGCGAACAGCGCATGCGCGCGGTCGAGATCGGCGCGCGCGCCCGTGCGCACCATGAACGAACTCAAGAGAGCCCGCGCCTGCAGATATTTTTCGCTGACCGGACCCGGCAGCGACCCGTCGCGTGCCGCCGCTCGCACAGGGCCGGCGCCCGCTCTTGCGCCCGCTCCCGTCTGGCCGGCTTCAAACCCTTCCGCCGCGCCCATGCCCTGCAGCGTAGCGAAGACCTCGTTCGAAATCTCCGTCTGCACCGCGATCAGATCCAGCGATGCAACGCGAATCGACCCGCCCGAGCGTACGCTCTGCGAAGCAACGTCGAGCAGCTGCCAGTTCAAGTCGAATCCGCTCTCCGAGCGCACAAAGCTTCCGGCAAGCACGAACTTCACCAGCAGCTTTTGTCCCACAGCCAGCGGGTCGAGTTGTGCGATAGGCAAGTGCATGAGCGCGCTCGAAGGCCGCACCACGAGCGAAGGAATCCGCGCCAGGCGCGCCGCGATGGCGTCTGCCAGCGCATAGCCGTAGAGTGGAGCCGCCTCGGCGGCACCGACGTTGGTAAAGGGCAGCACCACAAGCGAATTCTCCGCCGCGCGCTCGCCCGCCGACTCGCGAAACCGCTCCGCAAGCATCGAGAGCAGTCCAGTTGCGCGTTTTTCCGCCTCCGGGCCCGTGGCCGGCAGATTGGCGGCCGCGTCCCCGGGGATGATGCCGGTCTCGATGCGCAGCGCCTTCATGATTGTCTTCAGCCCTTCGCGCACCTCCGCGGCCGACGCCGTGCGCGCGCCGGGATTCTTCTCAAGGCAGGCCATGATCACGCTCTTCAGCTCCGGTGAGATTCCCGGCACGATCTTGCTCAAATCCGGCGGCTCCTGAAACTGAATGGCGCGAATAGCCTGGAAATCCTCGGCGTCAGGACGCGCAAAGGGATGCCTGCCGCTGGCTAATTCGTACAAGATCACGCCCAGCGCCCACACGTCCGACTGCACGCTGGAGTGCCCGGTGACAAACTGCTCCGGCGCCATGTATCGGATGGTTCCGCCGCGCGCAGTGTACGTCGAGGCTACAGGGGCATCCTTGGCCAGCGCCGGCCGCGACGGATCGAAGCGCGCATCCTCTGGTAGTAGTCGTCGCGCCAACCCGAAGTCCAGAATCTTTACCAGGCCGCCGTCGGTCAGCATCACGTTCAGCGGCTTCAGATCGCGATGAAAGATGCCCAGCGCATGCGCCGCCTGCAGCCCGTCTGCAATCTGGATTCCTACTGAAAGAATCAGTTGCACGCTCGCAGGACCGCGCTCGATCAGCTTGTCCAATGGCTGGCCGGGCACATACTGCATGGCGATGTAGGCCTCGTCGCCGCTCTCGCCCACTTCGTAAATGCCGCACACATTCGGGTGCTCGATGGCCGACGCGAGCCGCGCCTCGCGCAGCACGGTTGTCCGCATCTGCTCGGCCGTCAGCGTGCCCGTGTGCAGCATCTTCAGCACCACCGGCCTCTGCAACAGCGTGTCGTTGGCCTCGTAGACTACGCCGCTGCCGCCAGCGCCCAGCCGCCGCAGAATCTCGTAATGTGCAATCGTTTTGCGTTTCATCGCTCCACTCAAGTTTACCGGCCATTGCGTAAAGACCGTCTTAAAGGCGCACGAATGATTTGTGTCTTAACGCGCGCGTACCGGCGCTCGATGGATGCGCCGTATCTCCACTGAAACCTGACACCTGACACCTGAAACCTGTCTTTCCACGCTCGCCGCTGGATTCTGTTAACGTCGAATTGAAGATGATCCCCGACCGTAGACCAGCGGCAGGAGGCAGCTGTCGCATCGCGCGCTTTCGAGCAGGCGAACTGCATGTTGCAGCTTCGGCTCTTGCGTTTGCGCTTGTCCTGCTTGTGTCCCCGATTGCCGCGCAGCAAGGAACGCAGCCGGCGCCGCAAGCTGCGCAACCATCGCCGCCGCAGACGACACTGCAGTCGGGGCCGGAATCGTCCGTTCCCTCCGCGCAGCAGCCGTCACCTTCAGCACCGCAGCAGCCCGGCGCGGGAACACAACTGCAGACCGGAACTTCGAGCGGACTCACCCTCGACGCGCGCATCGAGAATCTTCTCGCCGATCACCAGTACTCCCGCGTAGCCGCGCAACTCGATCAGCTTCCACCCCAGGAGGCGCAGTTATATCGTGGCGTACTGGCCAATCGCGCGAACGATCTCAAGCTGTCTGTGCAATTGCTTGAGCCGCTCGTCGACGAGGTAACGGCCAGCGGCGACACTGCGCACGAAAAACTGCTGCGCACGGCGCTGGCCGAGGACTATCTGCGCCTCGGCGACTGGGCCAAGGCGGCTACGGCCTATGAAACTCTCGATGCTCGCCTGCACGCCAAGCTGACGCCCGACGAGCAGGACGAGATCGAGATGCCGCTCAAGATGCTGCCGCTGGCCAGGAACATCCCGCCCGCAACCATCGATCCCTGCGACCCGTTCACGCTTCAGGTCACCACCGATCCTCTGGGCCTCGTCGACATTCCTGTTTTTGTGGACGCGCGATCGCGCAGTTGGATGCTCGATCCCACGCTGCCCTTCAATATGATTGCGCGTTCCACGGCAAAAGAGGCAGGCCTCAAGCTTTCTGACGAAATGGCGACCATTCATACTCTTACCGGACGGCCCATCCAGGTCCACGTCACCGTGGTTCCGCGCTTCACCATCGGCGGCCGGCTTACCGTCCACAACATGACGGCCTTCGTCTACAACGACGCCGATTATTCCTTCCCGCGCTCCGGCTACCAGGTCGAGGGCGTGCTGGGCTATCCGGCGCTTGCGGCCATCGGCAGCCTCACCGTCACCTCCGACGACACCATCCAGGTGCGCCCCGCCAGGCAACTCGGAACTCCTGAGAAGGACGATCTCTTGACCGACGGCGCTCCATTCTATCTCGATGGCGACCAGGTGATTGTGGCTTTCAAGCGCGTGCAGGCATCGTCCGATGCCGCCGCGCCGCCGGACCCCGCCGGATCGGGAACGGCAGACGAGCGCATGTACGCGATTGACGCCGGCGGACAGCAAACCTACCTCACCTCGCGCTATTTTGATGAGCATGCCGCCGAGTTCAACAGCATGAAGGTGGATCTCTACGCGCCCCCGGGCCAACCCTCCGGCTCCCAACCCTCTTATGTTGCTGAGACGGTTCCGCTGCGCGTGGGCAACGCGACGATTGAGCTGCACTACATCCGCGTGCTCACCCAGACCCTCGGTTCCAGTGCTCTCGACGATGTTTATGGCGTGCTCGGCGTTGACGCTCTCGGCCAGCTCAAGAGCTACACGTTTGATTACCGGACGATGCGGTTTACGGCTGTGGGGGAATGAGGAAGGGAACGGGCAAGAGAAAAACAGGGACTGAGGGACTATGGGACTAGGGACTAAAGGGCTGGAGACTAGGGACTGGAGCGTGTTTCATAAATGGTCGCCATATCCGGGTTGTCGTTTCTCAGGGGCTAAAGCCCAGATACTTTTTGTTCCCGCAAGCGGCACGACTGAAGTCGTGCCCTGATACAAGGCGCGGCACGCAACCACCTCAGATTCACTAGGGTACAGCATGGCCGGATTTTATTGTGCTAACTTTGTGCTCGGTCTTACCAGCGTCAGGGGTCGAACCGTCCGCGTCGCGGGTAATTCAGAGGTATCGCGGATTATGATCGTGAGATGGCTGAGAGCCTTCCCATTCACGAACAGGAATTTGTGAGAGCGTTCATCGCGAAGGGGAGACAAGAGCGTTGCGCTTTTCTTCTCTCCCATTCAACTCGCCGCCAAAAATTCAGAGACGCCTTACCACACTTTAAATGGCTGGACGAGCGATTCGCCCATCCCATTCCGCCCAAGGTGGCCCATACCGCGGCGGAACTTGTCGCCCTCTTGCGATCAAAGGGCGCGGGACGAATTGTTTGGGTGATCTCAGAATACAAGGCTATTGACGGACGAGAAATGGACTTGGGCGATGCCATGAACCAGATATGGGGAAGGCAAACGGGAACAATCCTATCGTGCATACCCGGGAAACTGGCATTCTTCAAAGACGAAGAGATGCACAGCGAGCGCCTCCTTCAGCACCCCTAGCCGCAACACCAAATTGCCGGATGGCCAGCACTGGGTGGTTTCGGTCTAAGCACGCTGCCTCCCGGTCCCGGAATTCTGTGCTAAATTGTGCTTGAGATGTGCCTATCTCGCCCATCCTGCCCATTCTGGCTATTGAAAAATCAATAACTTATTTGTTCTCAAAGGCTGCTTTTGTCGTGCCCTGATACAAAGCGGATTTATGAAACAGGCTTTGCTCCCTCATCTCACGCCGGGAGTGCGCGCGACGATCGTGCAGCTTCTGCCGCCGCCTGTCTTGCATCGATCCCGAGCCTGGTCGTCGGCGAGCGACTGATCGAAGCCCGCGCCCGCAATCCACAGCGTGCCCTTCTCATCGGCAATAAGCGTCTTATAGGGAGGAGCCAGCAAGAAGCGCTTCCACATCTCCGCGTCGCTCGCTTTCAGCCCAGCCGCCATGGGCAAACTCGGTGGTTCCGGTGCCGGCAGCGCTTGATCGCCGAGCGGGAGCAAGTTGTGCGCCTTGAGAAATGCCTGCACTGTGTCCGACCACGCCGAAACGTGCCCGTAAAGATGGTGTCCATCGGCGCCGTCGGGCTGGGCCATGACAAATTGATTGGTGGCTCCGTTCTTCGTATACGCGGCTAGGAACTGTTGCGCCATCGCGGGAGGAAACCAGTGGTCATTCTCTGAATAGATCCACAGCATGGGCAGGTCGCCGTGTTTGTGCGCCGACTTGCCAAAGCTCCGGAAGGCGTCGATCGCTCCCGGCAGGTTGCAGTTGTTCTCATGCCCATCGCCGCCGCGTCCGCCGGCAAAGCTGATGGCGGCCTTCAGGCCCGGCGGCGGATCGGCCGAAAGCGCCACTTGTGCAAAGCCTCCGGTCGAAACCCCCACGCTCAGGATCGTGTTGACATCCACCTCCGGTAATTCCTGGGCGAACTTCATCACGGAGCGCAAATCCATCGTGCTGGCCTCGCCAGCCTCCTCAAAGCTGCCGCGGCCCGCGACGCAGCCGCCGCTGGCGCTGTCCTGCTTCCCGCCCGACTTGCCGTATCCCGCGCGCACAACGACGATAGCCACATATCCGCGGCGCGCAAACCACAGGGCTTGCGGCAACTGCGCCCAGGGCGTCACGTGCATTCTCTCCTGCGGGTCGGCGGACGTCCCATGCGTAAGCAGCACCAGCGGATGCTTGCCCGGAAGCGTGAGGTAGACTTCCAGTACATCGAGACCGTTGGGAAACACCCCCGGCGCAGGCACAAACATTTCCTTCTGCACCAGGCGCAGTCCTTGTTGCGGTGGATTGACCTCGGCAGCGTTTGAAGCGGTGGCCGGCACCTGCCCTGTCGCGGCAAGACTGAAAGCTCCAAGAACCATACTGGAGCTCAAAAGAACTTGCAGTTTTTGCATGGCAACAGTTGAGACTTGACCGGACCGGATGTCAAGCTGCTCTCCGCGCGCAATGTTAACGGGGGCGGCGCGGTTCCGGCTTCGATGCGACCGCCTGGTCTTTCTCCATCCGCGCATGTCCGCGGCGGCCGACTGCCAGCATCGTGATTCCGAAGGCGAGCAGCACCAATCCCCACCACAGGTTGGCATCGATGCCTAGGCTCTTGGCATACACATCCACGCGCTCGCGGGTAGAGAAGCCGAAGGCCGAGAGAATCGTTCCCGTCAGCGTGAAGAACATGCCCACGGCAATGCGCGCGTCGACATGATCGATGGTCGGAATGACGGGCGGGCTTGCCGCGGATTTGGTTGTTAGAGCCGTCGCTGCCTTTTTCACGATTCGCCTCTCTCACAGAAACATCAGATTGACGGCAATTGCCGCCAGCAGAATCACCACGGCAGCAATAGTCTCCGGCCGCTTCCACCATGCGGATTTCGCCGGCTCCGGCGCGCGCACCAGCCTGATGAGATCCGTTTCCGGCCGCGCATTTGTGCACACGCTCACCACCACCGTCACCAACAGGCTCACGACGAACGCAAATGCAGCCGTTCCCAATCCCAGCGTCATGCCGCTCGCGGGATGATGCAGCACCGCGATCCATCCGCCGTGAATTCCTCGCTGCTCGCCACGGGGCAGCGCGGTCCCGTGGTGCAGCAGCGCCGCAACCATGCCCGCAATCAGTCCGGCAAACGCGCCGTGCCCCGTCATGCGCTTGCACAGAACTCCCAAAAGCAGCGTTGCGAAGAGCGGCGCATTTACCACCGCGAAGACCAGAACGACTGCATCGAGCAAGTCGTTGCAGCGCATGGCCGCGCATCCAGCGCCAAGGGCCAGCAACACGCCGCCCACCGCCGCCCACCGGCCCGCCTTCAGAATCTGCTTGTCGCTTGCGTTTTTCTTGAGAAAAGCCTGGTAGATGTCGCAGGCGAAGACGGTGTTGCATGCCGTGAGGCTGGCCGCGACGCCGCTCATCAGGCAGGCGAGGAGCGCGGCAAGGCCCAGCCCCAGCAGACCCGAGGGCAAGAACTGCAGCAGCATGTTAGGCAGGGCCATTGCGTAGTCCAGCACTACCTGGCCGTCCGCGCCTTTCACCGGCTGGCCGCTGGCGTCGGCTTTCGCCGGAACCATCCCCTGGCCCGCTTCCACAGCCGGAGGAACCACGGTGATCTCGTGATAGATTGCGCCGTTCTCGTTGTGGATGACGATGGTGGTATGCGGCGTTGGCAACCCCAGGGCAAGCAATCCCGGGAGAATGAGCAGCAGCGGCACAAAAATGCGAAGGGCCGCAGCGATCAGCGGGGCGCGGCGCGCCGATGCAGCATTTTTCGCCGCCATGGCCGTCTGCAACAGCCGGAAATCCGTACACCAGGTGCCGCCGCCGAGCACAAGTCCCGCGCCGAGCACCAATCCCACGACGCCAATGCCCATCGGATGCGCGCCCGCGTGGCCTGTGCCGCCCCAGGCATGCAGCAAGCCTGCAGGCGCCGCGGTTTTCAGCCCGCTCCAACCTCCGACTCTCTTCAATCCCAGCAGCACCACGGGCAAAAGCCCGGCCACGACCACGCAAAACTGCAGCAATTGGTTGTACATGGCTGCTGCGAGGCCCCCCAGCAGCACATACGCGAGCACCAGTACCGCGGGCAGCGCCATCGAGAGCAGCAGAGCCCCCGTGGGCGGCAGATTCAACCTGCCGGCAACGCTATCGAAGACATGCAACGCGGCGACGACGCGCGCCATCGCGTAAAGTGAAATCCCCGCGCTGAACAACGCCATCGCCGTGAACAAGGCGGCATTGAGCGCGCGCGTCTTCTGGTCGAAGCGCAGTCCCAGGTACTCGGGAATCGATCGCACGGGCGCGCCCGGCGCCGATGCCGCTCCATAGAACACCGGCATCAACACCACTCCCGCGAAGAGCATGGCTGGAATCGAGCCCAGAGCGAAGAAACCCATGCTGGTCAGGCCATACTTTGCGCCTGCGGCGCCCATGCCGAGCACCTCCAGCGAGCCCATGCTGGCGCCGATCATCGCCAGCCCGCAAAGCCAGCCCGGCAATTTGCGCCCGGCCTGCAGGTACTCGCGGCTGCCCGTCACGGCCGGGGCGAGCGACAGGCCCGCCGACAGCACAAAGAAGCAGTAAATCAACAGGATCAGCCAGTCAGAGGAGGCAAGAATGGGCACAAAACGCTCCTTCCTGATGTTACAGAACCGTCCCCCCACCTTAGCCAATTCGCAAAGAACGCGAATTGCCGAAGCTCCACCCCACGGACCCCGACTCTTTGAGCCACCCGTACGTGGGGCCCCGTTGTGGGGCACCTGCCGCGCAAGTTCCCGGTGTTTGGCTTCTCCGCAAAAAGAAACGGCGACAGGAGAAGCCCCCTGCCGCCATCAGTCTGTCAAACGTGCTTTTTGCCTCTAGAAATCCCCGCTGTTTTGAGCCTCCCAATCTCAGGCAACGGCCGCTCAACTTCGCGAGCCGTCGCCGTTTGGGGGGAGGGCTACAACGCGATTACTGTGTATCTCCTGAACCCGGTGCCGGTGCAGGCGCCGGTGCCGACTGGGGCGCGTTGGCCGGCGGCTGGCCGCCCTGCGGCCTGTGGAACTGTCCACCCGGCCCACCCGGACCGCGGAACTGTTGTCCGCCCTGTCCGTGGTACTGTCCGCCTGGTCCGCCCATGCCGGGACGCTGGCCGCCTTGTCCCCATCCGCCACGGCCGTTTCCGCCCTCGCGCCCGCGCTGCATCCGGTTCATGCGCAAGGTTTGCAACTGCTTCCACTGGTCCGGCTTCAACTGCATCCGGATGTCCAGCAGAAAACGCGCATTCGCCTTTTCCAGATCGGCTCGCGCCATCACAACTTTGTCGATCTGCGCCTCAATCGCCTTCCGGTCGGGCGTATCGGCCTTCATCATCGGACCCAGCTCGAGCTCGGCCTTTTGCAGATTGGCCCGCAGGTCGATCAGCTTCATCTTGTGATCCTGCAGAATCCCGTCCATCGCCTTGCGCTGGTCGTCGGTCAGGGTCAGCTGTTGCACCATGTTCGGATTGTTCCAAAACTGTCCGTTCGCGAATCCGAACGCCTGAGCCGCGGGGGGCCGATGCTCTCCGCCCCCGGGTCCCATCCCTTGTCCGCCTGGCCCTTGCGCGTTTGCCAGACCCCCAGCTACCAGAACTCCCGCTACTGCCAAAACAATACGTGCAGTTTTCAACCCGCTCATCGTCTTCTCCTCCCCCTGCATCGCAAAGGATTTCACTCTCTCGCCTTCTCTTTCGGGCGCTTCGTCTTTCTACTGCGTTCCGTTGTCGTCCATCAACTGCGCTAGCGGCTCCATCGCCGCCGGAACATCACGCGAAACATCGCTGTCCACGGATGCCAGCAAATCATCGTCTTGCGCGCCGGCGTAATCCTGGGTAGCGCTGACCTTTCGAGTTGTGGCTGCAGCGGTTTTCTTCTCCTGCTGTACGCTGCTTGGCTGCACGGTTACACGCGCGGCTGCCGCCCGCTGCTCTGCAGCCTGCTGCGCGGCCTTTTGCGCCGCAATCCTGGCCAGCTCCTGCCGGTGATAAATCTCATGCACTCCGCCGGCCAGGCTGCCCGCGGCCAGCAAGCATCCCAGAGCCCAGCTTGCCGCCATCCGCCAGCCCGCCGCGGCGGGCCGCACGGCCAACTTGGCCGCTGTCCGCGGCCGGCTATAGGCCGCATCGCTCCAGGCATCCATGCTCGCCTTGAAGTGCTTCAGCGCCTGCTCGAGTTCCTGGCTTTCTCCCGCCATATCCTGTTGCCAGTTCATCGCGTTCCTTTCAACTCGGTACGAACTCGTCCCAGCGCGCGCGAAAGGTGCGCCTTTACCGTGCCTTCGCTGAGTCCAGTCGCATCTGCAATTTCCCTCAACTCCCGCTCTTCCACGTAGCGCAGCAAAAACACCGTTCGCTGCCGCTCGCTCAGGCCTTTTACCGCCTGCCAAACCTGCGCCACCTGTTCCCGCGCAAGCATCTGCTGCTCCGCATTGCGTTCCCCGTTGGGCAGCCATTCGCTGGCCTCGTCCAGATCTACGGCGTTGGTCCGAGTCTGCCGCCAGAACTGGATCCGGCGATTGCGCCAGTAGTCCTTCTGCAGGTTGATGGCGATCCGCATCAGCCAGGTCATCGCGCTCGAGTCGCCGCGAAAATGATTCCAGTTCCGGTGCGCTTTCAGGAAGCATTCCTGAGTGAGCGTCTCTGCCAGGTCCACGTCACGCAGAGACGAAAGCAGAAACCGGAAAATCTGCGGCCGGTGAGTTTCGACGATCCTGGCAAACTCCTGCGCAGCAATCTCCTGTGCGGTTGCCGAAGTCATCGGCTCGACTGCTGTGCCAGCTGCCATCACCTTGGTAGACGCCTCCCTGCGGCGCAAGTTTACAGTCCTCCCCATTCATTTTCAAGCCGATTCCGCGCCCAGTATAGGCGCGGATGGGCCGGTTGGTCGCGCTGAAAATGCTGCCTTTCCGCCAGGAATGGACGCCTCTCCGGCTTCCCGCGGCATATCTGTCGATGGCAACGATATAATTCGGGCGGCAAGTAAAGCACTTAGAAATAGAAACGGAGATGGGAATGATTTCGCGCCGACAGTTCGTGAACGGCCTGGCCGCAGGCGCAGCGGGCTCAGCTTTTGCTTCCACGGCTAAGAGTTACGCGCAGATTCTCGGTGCCAACGACCGCCTCAACTTTGCCATTCACGGCAACGGCGACAAAGGCCGCGCCGGCGCGCACCTTTCGGCGTTGCGCGCCAACAGCAAGACCGCCCGCCTTGCCTACGTTTGCGACGTCGACTCTGGCATTCTGGCCAATTTTGCGGCCAAGGCGGAGCATGTGCTCGGCTATGCGCCCAAAAGCGAAGGCGATTTCCGCCGCATACTCGAATCCAAAGAGGTCGACGCCATCACCGTGGCCACGCCCGACCATTGGCACACGCCCATGGCCGTGCTCGGCCTCAAGGCCGGCAAACACGTGTATGTGGAAAAACCATCCAGCCAGAACGCGCGCGAGGGCGAGTTGCTGGTGGCCGCGCAGAAGAAATACGGCAAGCAGGTCCAGGTCGGCGATCAGCAGCGCTCCTCCGACTACACCATCAAGATGATCCAGAAGATCCACGACGGGTACATTGGCGAGACCTATATGGCAAAGGCCTGGTACGCCAACACGCGCGGCGCCACTTACTACGGCAAGCCCGGTCCCGCTCCAGCCATGCTCAATTGGGACCTTTGGCAGGGTCCGGCGCCACGCAGCGAGTACCGGGAGAACATCCACCCCTACAACTGGCACTGGTTGCGCCGCTACGGCACCGGCGAAACCCTCAATAACGGCACGCATGAAGTGGATGTCTGCCGCTGGGCGCTCAACGCTGATTATCCCCACGCCGTCACCGCTTCCGGCGGCAACTATCAATTCAAAGACGACTGGGAGTTCTACGACACGCTCATCACCAACTTCGAATATGAGGGCAAAACCATCTCTTGGGAAGGCCGCAGCCGCCAGGGCATGAAGGTGTACGATCGCGACCGCGGTTCGGTGATTATGGGGACCAAGGGATCGGTGGTAATCGACCGCGGCGGGTACGATGTCTACGATTGGAAGGGCAAGCAGATCGACCAATACCGCACCGGCACGCACACCGCAACCACCGACACCGTCGGCGCCGACACCATGACCGACGCGCATTTTGCTAATTTCATAGGTGCCATCCGAGGTCAGGAAAAACTCAACTCGCCCATCCCGGTCGCCAATGTCACCGTCACCATGCTTCTGCTTTCGAACATCGCCTGGTTCGTCCATCGCAAGCTGCGCATCGCTCCTGAAACCGCGCACATCCTGGACGATCCCGAGGCCATGAAGTACTGGGCCCGGACCTATGAAAAGGGCTGGGAAGTGACTGTGTAAGTGTATTCACATGCTGCGAAAAAACTTTAAGGAACAGCAAGAAGTGTCAGGGCACGACTTTAGTCGTGCCGAAACCGCACCAAAATCAACGCGGCCTTTAGGCCCTGCGGGAAGCTTCTCACCAGATTTGCGCTTCTGATTTTCCATTTTTCCGCAGCCAGCTATAGGAAGGATGACGATGTCCATCACCCCGCAAATCTCGCCTGCCGCACAAGCCGGAACCATCACCATCGGCGGCGACCTGACCGTGAACCGCATGGGCTTCGGCGCCATGCGCATCACCGGCAAGGGCATCTGGGGCCCTCCTGCCGACGTTCCCGGCGCACTTGCCACGCTGCGCTGCGCCGTGGAGCTGGGCGTCAACTTCATCGACACCGCCGACTCCTACGGTCCCGATGTCTCGGAAGAGCTGATCGCCGAGGCGCTCTTTCCTTATCCCGCGGGCCTGGTAGTCACGACCAAGGTTGGCTGGACGCGCCACGGCCCGGGCGTCTGGCAGCACAACGCCGCGCCTGCGCATATTCAGGAGGCCATTGAGGGCAGCCTGAAGCGCCTGCGTCTCGATCGCATCGACGTATACCAGCTCCACGTGCCCGATCCGGCCGTTTCCTTCGATGCTTCGATGGAGGCGCTCGCGCGGCTCCGGGAGCAGGGCAAGATTCGCCACGTGGCACTCTCGAACGTCACGCTCGAGCACATTCAACGCGCGCAAAAGATCGTTCCCATCGTGAGCGTGCAGAACCGCTACAGCTTCCTCGATCGCGAGTGGGATTTTGTGCTCGACTATTGCACGGCCAACGGCATCGCCTTTCTGCCCTGGGGGCCGATGGCGCAGGGACGCAAACCCAATGACTTGGTGGAAAAGATCGCCGCCGCGCGCCAGGTCTCAACTGCCGTGGTTTCTCTGGCCTGGCTGCTGCGCCGTTCGCCGGTAGTTCTGCCCATTCCCGGCACCGGCAACGTGAAACATCTCGAAGAGAACGTGAGCGCCGCGGGTTTCCAGTTGAGCGATGCGGAGTTTGCCGAACTGGCCGCCGTGGTGCCGGAGCCTTACTGGCTGCGCGGGTAGCGGGTGGGCTAACTAAAGGGAAACTTCCGGTTGGCCGACAATCTGGCCGGAACCCATAATCCTGGAGATGGATTGGCGTCTAAAGGCGCCAGGACTACCCGCCGGCATCACGAACAATCTCGCAGGCAAAAACCATCG
Source organism: Occallatibacter sp. (assembly GCA_050011915.1). GTDB lineage: Bacteria > Acidobacteriota > Terriglobia > Terriglobales > Acidobacteriaceae > Telmatobacter. Next base: position 64,843 of record JBEKIE010000003.1, on the reverse strand, counting down.
GGCAGTCCAGTTCACAATGTCTCTCCCGCAGCCCGGCACTTCACCTTCATGCACCGCAGGCCGGTCAAGCCAAATTACGCGCGAGAACTTCTTGTGCCGGCAGGTGTCACGTTCAGCATGGCCCGCCACTCTTCAAGCGGGCGTTCCCAATGGTCCTCCCACTTTTGTGCGAGCAGGAGCTTGGCTTTGATTCCCATTTGATAGCCTTCCGATACGGCGCCCAGAACCTCGCCAAGATGTTCCGGATCCTTATAGAGGAAACGGAGAACACCGCCCGCGGCAACCACGGCCGCCATGGGTCGTCGAGTTTGCGCCAGTTCGACAGCCTTTATGCCAAGTTCGCCGATCGGCTCCGTGTCGAACCCGGTAACGACGTGCCAGATGTCATGAGTTTGGCGAAGACGCATCAAGACGTAGTCGAGGTCGGTGTGGACTTCGCGGACGCGGAAATAATCGGGATCGAAACCTCTGTCGCGAAGGTGGCGGGCGAAACGATAGCCGAGTGTTGTTTCTGGAAGCTTCAAAAGGGCATCCAAATCGTGCGCCCCGTGGCGCAGATAACGTTCCTTCATGAGTTGAGCCATGGCGGGGTCGTTGCGGACGTATTCGACCGCGAGTTTATAGGCCTCCAGATTTTGCAGTCCGTCCTCGATATCAAAAACAGATTCTGTGTGGCCGGGGTCGCGGATCATCGTTGTGAGGCCGCGAATGGTCTCCAGGTACTGAATCTGATTGCGATGGCTGTGCAAAGTCATGTCGATCTCTCCGAAGGTGAAATCTGGATGCGCAAGTCCGGGCCAGCGGAAACAGTCTCGCCTATTTTAGCGCGCGCTCTTGGGCGTATGCGACGGAACTGTGCCGCCCGATCATTTTGTCGCATCGACGAGTGATCGGCACCGGTATTGCTTCACGAGTGGGAATGCTGGTCGTCGTTCGGCTTAAGCTCCAGCCGGATCGGGCTTCGTCGCGTTGCGTCCGGATCACCGTCCAACCGGAAATAACCAGTTGATCAACACCTGCGGCAAAGTGTCGTTAAACTTCAAACTTCTGGGTTGGCCACGATCCTCCCGCAACTTCGTCAATGGGTGCTTGGCCCTTTCGGCATCGATCCTTCAAACTGGCCCACAATGGTGGCTGCAAGCAATTCCCAGCGCTGCGCGCTGTCAATCATTAGCGTGTGTTGCTCGCGAGCGACGTTGAAGTTGAGAAATCGACTGAAGAGCGCGCAATGGTATGTTTTGCCTCTATTTCTCGTCAACGAGTTCCGCATCGACCGATTTCTTCCAGTCATCCCATTGGTCGACCTTCAACAAGAGCCATTCTTCGTCGTGCCGCTCATAAGTCCAAAACTCGCAAAATGCTTCCTTAGACTTTTCTTTATTTGCCTGTTTGCGCCGGCTCGCCGTATTGGAGCTGACGATTTGCCCGTCCTTGCCAATCGTATAATCCGTGGCTACGGCATCGATGCAAGCCGTAAAAATATCTTTCTCTTTGTCTCGATAATTCTGCGCCTCCACAATCCTCACATTTACGATCCCGAGGTCTTCCATGATGTTCCGCTCACCATTGGATTGCATGAGTTCAATTTGCGCTTTCCATTCTGAGAACAGTTGAGGGTGCAGAAGGCTCTGCAACTGTGCGAGGTCTTGCTTGACCCACGCCACTTCAATTTCGAGAAAGGTTTGTCGCACGTGAGCTTCGAGGCTTGCCTCGTTCCATGCAGGGTCGTCTCGCGAGAGGGTATTCAGCAGCCGTTCCGTTGCTTTTTTTTTCTTGTTAATCCTATGGTTCATATACACGGCATATGCGATCGCAAACGGCAATAGGATCAGGGTGATCAGTCCGCCTCCACCGCCCGCCCCTCCTCCGCCCGCCCTGGCCAGGGCATAGGGACTGGCGAGTGCAAAGAGAATCATCAACTTGAGCAGGAACGATGAGACGCGACGAAATTGTATCGGCACACACGCTCTCATGAGGCCCTCTCTAAAAAACTGGAATTTCCTCGGCTCGGATTTGCCATAAGTCTACCGCTGATAGCGGGTTTGGCAAGACCAAACTTGTCCCTCGGCGGTTGTGAGGTCGGCGGGTCGCGTCGATTTGTTCATCATATTCGAGGAACGACTGAGCTATGGAATCCGGTTCCAGCAGGAATCAGGCCAGAAGGAGCGCTCCTGCCAACTTTCCGGCGTCCCGTTGGTGTTTCGGTACTTCCCCCTAAAGCGGGCGGGTACGGAATATTGAGCGTTTGAAGGGCCTCGTCCTCATCGGCTTCCACCGTTGTTTGTCTTTCTGGTCCGTATGTAAGAGCCAAGCGATACTCAACCGTCACAACAAACGGGTACGCGCCTCAACTCGCTCAGGCTGCATGCAGTTTGTGTGACCGCGGGTCGTTAATCGGCTGTCAGGCTACTCGGCTGCCCGGCAGTTCTTTTTTCGTCAACATTGCAGCACGCCTTCGACGCCAGTCTCGGCCCAACGATTTACTCTATTTGCAGATACGCCATGCTCCTCGAATCCCTTCGCGAACAAGTGCTCCACGCCAACCAGGAGATCGCCCGCCGTGGCCTCGCGCCCCACACCTTCGGCAACGCCAGCGGCATCGATCGATTTGGCGTCAAGCCCCTCGTGGTCATCAAGCCCAGCGGCGTCGATTACGCTCGCCTCAAGCCCGACCAGCTTGTGATCACCGATCTCGACGGCAACATCGTCGAGGGATCCCTGCGCCCGTCGAGTGATCTCGACACGCACACCCTGCTTTACCGCGAGTTTCCTCAGATCGGCGGCATCGTCCACACGCACTCCGAGTTCGCCACATCGTGGGCGCAGGCCGGCCGCGCCATTCCGTGTCTTGGCACCACCCACGCCGACTACTTCCACGGTCCCGTTCCCGTCACCGAGCCGCTGACGGCGGAAGAGGTCTCCGAAGCCTATGTTCGCAACACCGGCGCAGTCATTGTTCGCCTGTTTCGCTCTGAAAATCTCGATCCCATTGCCGTTCCCGGGGTGCTGGTTGCCGGACACGCTCCATTCACGTGGGGCAAGACTCCCGCCGAAGCCGTCGAACACGCTGACGTCCTCGAGTACATCGCCCGGCTGGCCTTCCGCAGTGTGCTGCTCGGAGCGCCCGAGGCGGGCATTCCGCACTACGTGAAAGAGCACCACTACCTTCGCAAGCACGGTCCGAAGGCGACCTATGGCCAGCTTTAATCGGCGCGCAGGCGCGGTTTTCCAACTCCGCTAGCTCCGCGAACCCCGCTAACTCCGCTGTTTCTCGTCACTAACCTACTGCAGATGAGCAATCTACCATTTATCATAGGTCTATCCCTTTCTCGGGAGGTCACCACTTGATTTCTCAGCATTACCGCGTGACCTAGCGCACATCTTGTTGACGTTTCAAGGAACTTCAAGTCCATATCATGCGTAAACTCAATCGATTGACCACCGGCCGTCAGGCCATCGGCGATGCTCCCCTGCGTGGCAATCCGCGTGCAAGCACTCACAGTATAGGTAACCTCCCTCTTATGGACAGAAGCCTCCTCAATCGCGTGCAGGCTACATTGATGGCGCTGGCGACTGCGGCTTTGTTCGTGCTGGCTGTCTTTAATCTCCTGCAGGAGCGCGAGTTTCAACAGCCCACGGATGGCGTGTGGTGGCACGAGGCGCAAGGGGGGCTTGTTGCCGACCGTGTGCTCCCCAATTCGCCCGGCCAGCACGCTTTCATCCAGGTCCATGACCTTCTGACTGCAGTCAACGATGCTCCCGTGACCACGGTCGCCGATCTTGAGCGCGCCCTTTATCGCGCGGGAAGCTACGTACAGCTCCGCTACAGCATCACCCGCGACGGCATCCCCATCGACACACCGGTGCAGGTAATTCCTGTGCCCACTGACCGCAGCCTGCAATATGGCTTGCGCATCATCGGGCTTATCTATCTCGTCATCGGCTTCTATGTCCTTTTCCGGCGTTGGGGCGCACCCCGCTCCACCCATTTTTATCTTTTCTGCCTGGTTTCGTTCGCGCTCTACGCACTCAAGTACACTTCAGAACTCGATTTGCTCGACTGGACCGTATTCTGGACCAATGTGGCCGCGGAAGCTCTGCAGCCGGCGCTCTTTCTCCACTTCGCACTCAGCTTCCCGGAGGAGCGCCTCAGGAACCTCCGGCGTCGCTGGCTTCTTCCCGTGGTCTACGCACCCGGCGCCGGGCTGATGGGATTGTGGATCTGGTCCATCGCCTCACGCGAAGCTACCAAGCTCCTTCTCGACCGCCTGAACCAGATCGCCACCGGCTACGATGCCCTGTTCTACATCCTGGCCGCACTGCTCTTCCTGCGCAGCTACAGCAGCGCCACGACGCCGCTGTTGCGCCAGCAGTTGAAATGGGTCACACGCGGAACCCTGCTCGCGGTGTTGCCTTTTACGCTTTTTTACGCGGTTCCGTACCTGCTTCAGCTCAACCCGCCGTACCTGCTCACCAATCTTGCCGGTCTCTCGCTGGTGTTTTTGCCGCTCACGTTCGCCTGGGCCATCGTGCGCTACCGGCTGATGGACACGGACCTGATCTTCAAGCGCGGCGTGGCGTATACGCTGTCGGTAGCGCTCATCGGCGGCGGCTATTTCGGCATCATCGCTCTGATCACCGTCGCGGTTCACAATGCCGTGCCAGAGGCTTTGAGCCCCTGGGGCCTGGTTATTGCCATTCTGGTCACCGCCGCGGTCTTCGATCCCCTCAAGCGCCGTATTCAAGGCTGGGTGGATCGCGCGTTCGACCGCCATCGTTACGATTACCGCAAGGCTCTTGTCGAGTTCGGCCGCGGCCTCAGCTCCGAGACCGACCTGCAGGCGCTGCTTCATGCCATCGTCGAGCGGTTGCCGAGCACGCTCCTCGTGGCCCGTGTGGCGATCTTCCTGGGCGGTGAATCGGGCGGCCTGCGCCTGGCGGCCTCCCATGGCTTGCCGGGGGAAATCGACCAAAACCCCCAAAGCGCGGAGCGCCTCGATCTCGGTTTCCTCAACTTCGACCGCGCCACCGATCACTCACACATCTTTTTTGAAAACGCGCAGCAGGCTCTGCATCTGCCCCCTGATCAGCAGCGCACCGCAGCTCTTCTCGACCTGAACTACTATCTCCCCTGCCGCGTGGCCGAGTCGCCATCCGGCGAAGGCAACGGCAAGGCATTCCGCGCTCCGGGCATTCGTGCCTTAACCCAGCCGCAGAACGGCGCCGCCGGCCGCACCATCGCCGTCATCGGCCTCGGCCGCACGCTGGGCGGCGACTTCCTTTCGAGCGAAGACGTCGAGCTGCTCGAATCCCTCGCCAGCTACATCGGCATCGCTTTGCAGAATGCCAGCCTTTACGCGCGCCTTGAGGAGAAGATTGTTGAGTTCGAGCGTCTCAAGGAGTTCAACGAGAATATCGTCGAGTCGATCAACGTGGGCATCTTCGCCATCGATCTCGGCGACTGCATCGAGAGCTGGAATGCGCAGATGGAGGCCATGTACGCGCTCAGCCGCGCCGAGGCCATCGGCCAGGCACTCGGTTCCGTTTTTCCAGTGGAGTTCATCGAAGCGCTCGAAGGCTTCCGCGGCGAGCAGGGGGTGCATCACCTCTACAAGTTCCGCCTGATCACGCGCGCCGGCGAGCAGCGCACTGCCAACATCGCCATTGCGCCGCTGCTCTCGCGCGACTTCGTTCCCGTGGGCCGCATCGTCCTCGTCGACGACATCACCGAGCGCGTGGCTCTTGAAACCCAACTGGCACAGGCTGATAAGCTCAGCTCCATCGGCCTGCTGGCCGCCGGCGTCGCGCACGAGATCAACACCCCGCTCGCCGTCATCTCTTCGTATGCGCAGATGCTGGCCAAGCAACTGCGCGGCGACGCTCGCGCCGATGATCGACTGGGGCCCGTGCTCGACAAGATCACGCAGCAGAGCTTCCGCGCCGCCGAGATCGCCAACGGCCTGCTGAACTTTTCGCGCACCTCCACCACCGAGTTCCGCGCCACCGATCTTAACCAGGTGATTCGCGACACGCTCTCCCTGCTCGAACATCAATTCAAGACGGCGCAAATTTTAGTCGATCTCGATCTCGCCGAGGAGCTTCCGCCCATCAACGGCAACCCCGGCAAACTGCAGCAGGTCTTCCTCAACCTGCTTCTCAACGCCAAAGACGCCATGCCCGGCGGCGGGCGCCTGCGCGTGGCCACGCTGCTCAACGGCCACGTCGAGGCCGTAGTTGCCGATTCCGGCTCCGGCATTGCGCCGGAACACCTCAAGCGCATTTACGATCCCTTCTTCACCACCAAGAACATACTCGGCGACAAGCGCGGCACCGGTCTGGGCCTCGCGGTCAGCTATGGCATCATCCAGGAGCACGCCGGAAAAATTCGCGTGGAAAGCGCGATCGGGGCCGGCACGACCTTTCATCTGGAGTTTCCCCTGTTGAGGAATTCTGTTCATGCCTGAATTTGGTACCGAGGAAAAACTGACCTTGAACGCATCTGATTCCGCAGCGGCCATCAACGGTAGTTTTCCCGCGGCCTCCATCCTGGTGGTCGACGACGAGGCCAGCATTCGCGAGTCGCTGGAGGTCCTTCTCGGTTTCGAGAACTATGTTGTGAAAACCGCCGCCAATGGCGAGGAGGGGCTGAACCTCGTCGATCGCGAGAACTTCGATCTTATCCTTCTCGATCTTGCGTTGCCCGGCCAGAGCGGGCTCGAGCTCCTGCCGCAATTCAAGGAGCGCCAGCCCGATCTGCCCATCATCATGATCACGGCCTACGGCACCGTCGACAACGTCGTGGAGGCCATTCGCGCGGGCGCGGAAAACTTCGTCCAAAAGCCCTGGGACAACGAGAAACTGCTTGCCGACATTCGCTCGGCCGTCGCCCGCCGCCGCGCCGAAGAGGAAAACCTTCAGCTCAAGCGCACCCTCAAGCAGCGCTACAACTTTGCCAACATCGTAGGCAAAAGCGAGTCGATGCTGCGCATCTTCGACCTCGTGGCGCAAGTCGCGCCCAGCCGGTCGACGATTCTTATTCAGGGCGAGAGCGGCACGGGCAAGGAGGTCATCGCCAAGGCCATCCACGCCAACTCGCCGCGCCGCGACAAGCCCTTCGTGCCCATCAACACCGGCGCCATGCCGTCGGAACTGCTCGAGTCCACGCTCTTTGGCCACGTGAAAGGCGCGTTTACTTCTGCCGTCGCGTCAAAGAAGGGCCTGTTTGAAGTGGCCAACGGCGGCACGCTCTTCCTGGACGAGATCGTGACCATGGGCGTCGACACGCAGTCCAAAATCTTGCGCGTGCTGCAGGACAAGCGCTTCATGCACCTCGGCGGCATTCAGGAGATCCAGGTGGACGTGCGCATCCTCGCCGCCACCAACGTCGATTTGCGCAAGGCGGTGCGCGAGGGCCACTTCCGCGAAGACCTTTTCTACCGCCTCAACGTCATCACCGTCGACCTGCCGCCGTTGCGCGCGCGCCGCGAAGACATTCCGCTGCTCGCCCAGCATTTCCTCGACCTCTACGCCACCGAAAACAGTCTCCCGCCGCGCAAGCTCTCCACCGACGCCATGCGCGCGCTCATCGACTACGACTGGCCCGGCAACGTCCGCGAACTCGAGAACGCCATCGAACGCGGCGTCGTGCTCTCGTCCGGCCCCGTCATCGGCGCCGACCTGCTTCCCGGCCACATCACCGGCCGCAGCTTCCAGGACGCGCTTCTTGAGCACAATCCCAACTCCTCGCTCTTCGACATTCTCGAAGTCATCGAGCGCCGCATCATCATCGAGAAGCTGGAGCGCTGCAACTGGAACCAGACCGACGCCGCCGAGCAGTTCCGCATCCCGCTCTCCACGCTGAATCAAAAAATCAAGCGCCTGAACATCGAGATCCGCAAAAAGGGCAGGGAATAAATACAGGGGTCAGGTTTCAGGTGTCAGGGTTCAGACCGCGAGCGCAGGCGTAAGGCGGCAGTACTTAATGATGAGAAAGCTTTCAGGATTTCGGATGCTTCATACCGTTTGCAGGACGCTTTTGGTCCTCACAATAGCATCGACTGCCTCCGCTGGCCCGTGCTTCAAGTGCAAGCATGAACCGGTCGTCATGCCTGTGTCTCTCGCCATGGGAACAACCGTTCGAACGCCCGAGTTCCTTGTCAAGAAGACCGAGTACTTTATCTTCATAAGGGTGAGTCGAGGACTTCCGGTTGGGCAACTGAGTTGCATGATCGGCGGCAGGGGCGCACCATCCCACTGCGCGATGTTCCATTGGGACAATGTAATTGACGCGGAATGGAAGGTGTTGGATGGCGAGAATGTTGTGGCCCAGGGAACTACCCCGGGCTACGGCGATATGGCGTGGTCGGACAGCGATATGGATAGGAACCTTGGAGAATTTACCGGAGAGGCGAACAAGAAATATGTCGTGGAGGTAAAGTTCACCAGGGACGGCACACCGCTAAAGGATCTCAACCCTCGTCTGGTTGTGCGGATGGCGGATTCCTGGAATTAATTGGTGGGCAGCCCAGGAGCCGATTCTGGCACCCGAGATAGTACACTTACCCCTGAAACCTGACCCCTGAAACCTGTCATGACCTACTTCCTCTTCAAATCCGAACCCACCGTCTACTCCTTCGACGACTTTCTGCGCGACGGCGAAACCGTGTGGGACGGCGTCACGAATCCGACTGCCGTCAAGAATTTGCGCGAGATGAAGCCGGGAACGAAATGGATCTTCTATCACTCAGGCGATGAGCGCACTGCGGTCGGCGCGGGAACCGTCGTGAGCGTCGATGCGGCCGATCCCAAGGTCCCCATCGTGCGCGTAAAGGCGGGCAAGCGCCTGAAGCATCCAAAGACCCTCGACCAGATCAAGGCAGAACAAATCTTCAAGGCCTCTCCGCTGCTCACCATCGGCCGCCTCTCCATCGTTCCGCTCACAAAAGAGCAATGGAATTGGTTTGTGGGCTAAGTATTCCGGCGCAAACGGTCGTTCAGCTCCTCCATGCTGCGCACGAACCACACAGCCGATCCGCGATTGCACTCGACCACAAAATCGTGGAGCGCTTTGCTGGCATCGCTGTGAGAAATAATGTCGCCGACGATGGCGATCCGCACCTGATAGGTCACGAACTTCTGCAGCACCTCGCCGGCGATGCCGTTGCGCAGTTGGAAGAATTCGTCTCCCAGCCGTTCAACCGGAATGGCCACGCGTTCCGCTCGCTGGCTGAGCGCTGCGCTGACGATCTCCAATGAAGAAGAGGTGTTGCCAAGCGGCGAGCCGCCGGCCGGATATTCCAGAATCCGGCAGCCGTGCAATTCACGGAGTTTAGCTTCCTCACTCATCGGCGTCCCCGAGGCTGGTTGAAGCTCTATCCCGTCTCGCCTTCCAGCCACGCCTTCGTGTTCAGCAGCTGCCGCTGATCCAGACTCCACACTTTGCCCGTCAGCTCATCCGGCGCTCTGCCTTCGCGCGCGGACTTCTCAAACTCCTGCGCCATGGCCATCATCTTTGCGTCCAGATCGTCGAGGAAGTTGAGCACCAGCGCCTCGGGAATCATGGGCAGCTTGGGCGAGCCGAATTCGAGCTTGCCGTGATGCGACAGAATCATGTGCAGCACCAGGGTGCGGAGGCGATCGGGAAAATCGGGCAACGCAGCGATCGTCTTCTCCACCAGATCTACGCCCATTTGGATATGCCCCAGCAGCACGCCCTCGACGGTGTAATCGAAGCCGGTCTCCCACTCGAGCTCGCGAATTTTTCCGACATCGTGGAGAATCACTCCGGTCACAAGCAAGTCACGATCAAGCAGCGGATAGTGCGCCGCCACGCGGTCGGCCAGACCCAGCAGGCTCACCACATGTTCCAGCAGTCCGCCGAGCCACGCATGATGCAGTTGCCGCGCCGCCGGCGCCTCGCGATAGGCCTGCGCAAGTTCCGTGTCGGCAAGCAGCGCCTTCAGTAGCCGCTTCAGGTCCGCATTCGCCAGGCTCTCGACGCTGGCCTCAAGCTGGCGCCACAAAGCGTCCACGTCCTGGCTGGTCGCAGGCAGCATGTCCAGCTTGTCGGCCTCGCCCGCCAGCGCCTTGCGCAGTTGATCCACCTTCATCTGCGCGCGCTCCTCGTACCGCGAGATGCTGCCGCGGACCTTGACGATGTCGCCGCGATCGAAATCTTTGCCAATACGCGGATCGCCAATCTCCCACACGCGCGCTTCGATCGGACCGGTCTTGTCGCCGAGCGTCAGGTTCAGGTACGGTTTGTTTTGCTTGGTGGTTCGCTGCTGCTTGGCCAGAACCAGGAAAAAGCCGTCGAAGAGCTTTCCCTCGTCGAAGCCCAGGAGATCGGAAACGTAGATGTCTTTCATTCTGCCCGAAACTATACAGCATGCAGCGTAGGTCTCCCAAAACCGGCCGCACGGCTAAAATGTTGACAGCGCAAAATGAATTCCACCGACGCCGAAAGCAAACTCGTTGTGCGTCCAATCGAAGCGGGAGACGCGCCCGCAGTCAGTTCGCTCGTCGGGCAGCTAGGCTACGTGCGCACCGCGGAACAGATCCTCGATTGGATCGCATCCGCCAATCCTGGGCAGCAGACGGCTTTCGTTGCTTGTCTTCGCGGCAAAATCGCCGGCTGGATCGAGGTTGCGATCGAACGCCGCCTTCAGTCGGCGCCTTTTGCCCTCATCGGCGGTCTTGTAGTGGCTGAGGACGTGCGGGGGCAGGGAATCGGCCGCGAGCTTTGCCGCTGCGCCGAACAGTGGAGCTGGCAGCATGGCGTTGCAAGAATGCGAGTCACTTCACGCAGTACGCGCCTTGATGCGCATCGCTTTTACACACACGATGGCTATCAGGTTGCGAAGACCTCGCTGGTTTTTGAGAAGGACCGCTCCGAATAAATCATCTCGCGATTTCCTGAGCAGCAGGATAAAACACAGCGGGCCCGGGATCGTCTCCCAGGCCTGTGGCGTCAAACACGCTGAATCTGTGCGCTACTGTTGCGGCGGTTGTGGCGCCGGCGCATCCTGCGTGGGCGCGGGCGCAGGAGCAGGAGCAGGAGCAGGCGCTCCCGCCACTGGCGGAATCGGCGTAGGCTGTAATGCCGGCTTCGGCACCGAGTCGTCCGGGTTCTTCTTCTTCTGCGACATACGCGTCTTCTCGGCAGTCGTCTCGGAGGCCTTTTTCTTCTTCTTGGCGGAGGTGGTGGTCCCGTTCAGCCCCATAGGAGCCGACTGCGTCTGCCGGTCGGCCACTTCGGCCGCATCTGGCGGCGCCGGTGCCAGCGCATCTCCCGGCGAGCCGCTTGTCTTGGCGCCCTTGGCCACGCGCGCACGAGCGCTGAATCGCGTTTTCTTGGTCGGCGCTGTGGGTTCCAGCGGATTCGCCGGCTGCTCTGCATTCGAAGCCGATTCCGGCAGAGCCCCGGCGTTTTCTGTGGACGAATTCGTCGATGCCGTCGGGAGCGTGGCGCGCGGCGCCAGGCCGAAGCGAATCTTCTCTTTCTTGCCGGGCTTTTCGGTGCCTTGTTGCGCCTTCTTGCCCTTCTTGCCGGACGCCGGTGTCGCCGCGGGCGTTGTTGCCGGCGGCGCATTTTCATCCGCCGCGGGCGCGGGCCCTGCCGCTCCTGACTTCTGCCGGAAGGTGCGCGTGCTCTCGCGGAACCGCGTCCTTTCCACCTTGGCCTTCTTCTTTGGCGCGGGCGGCACGTAGGCGCTGAAAGCGATGCTGGAATGCAGCTCGCCATAGGTCGCGCCCGAATCCGTATATCCCTGCTTGATCTGGATGAAGGCCTCGTCGCGCATCTTGTTCAGATAATCGCGGATCGCCGGTTCCATCCGGCTCATGTAATAAGTCTCTTCGACGTCCTGTGTCACTTCTTTGTAGGGCCGTGGTCCGCCGGGCGTGTGTTGCACGACTTTCAGGATGATGTAGCCCTGCCGCGTCAGGATGGGATCGGTGTACTGGCCGGAGTTCAGGCCGAAGGTCTTATCTTCGAGCATCGTGCCCAGCTGGCCGCGCTTGTATTGGCCCAGGTCGCCGCCTTCCGACGCCGTCGGGCCGTCGCTGAAGCTGCGCGCCAGTTGCGCAAAGTCGCCGCCTGCGTGCAGCCGGGCTTCAATATCGTCGGCCTTCGCCTTGGCCGCAGCCACCTTCGCGGGATCGTCGGCGCCCGTCCCCGTGGAGACCAGAATCTCGCTCAGACGCTCGCTCTCCGGCTGCGCGTAATCCTGCTTGTGCGCCTCGTAGAAGCGCTCCACTTCCCCCGGCGTCATCTGGATGTGTTCGCCAACCTCCTGCCGCATCACTTCCTGCGTGACGATCTGGTTGCGGATGTTGGCTTTGAAGTCCTCGAAAGAGACACCCTGCTCCCGGGCTGCCTTCTCCAGGTCGTCGATGGTCTCCAGGTTGTATTGCTTGCGAATCTCGTCCAGCTTCTTCACCAGCTCGGTCTCGCCGGTAATGTTCAGCTCCTTGGCTTTGGAGAGCCACAGTTGCTGATCGATCAGGTCGCGCAACAGTTCCTTGTGCGCCAACGAAATCTCCTGCATCGTCTCGTTGTTCTTCCGGCCCTGCTGGTCCATATCGGCCAGGGCGCGGTTGTAATCCGACTGGGTGATGATCTGATCGTTGACACGGGCAATGATGTCCTCGGCCACAGTTCCGCCGTAGGGACTGGCCGGTTCATTGGCCTGGCCGCGCGCCAGGGTGTTACCCGCGAGCAGCATCGTGCCCAGCACGAAAGCCGCAGATGTGCGAAGAATTCTCGAAGTCATAATGTCGGCAACCGCCCGGGCGGCGGACTCACTGTATTCTGCCACCTGATGCATAGACGCCATTGTAAATGCCAAGGCAGCAGAAACGCGATTTTCCCGCCCCGTGCCCCATCCTTCCGGCGTTTTTGCCGGAAACGCGGGAAACCAACTTCGCTAACTCCGCCAACCCCGCCAACTCCGCTAACTCCGCTGTCCTGCCGCTACCCGACCCCCGCCATCCGCGTCCAAGACCACGGTGCTATACTTTAGCCCAGGACGGCTCTGCGGGCGTACGCCGAGCGGTTTTTGCATCTCCCAGGCCTTGCCGGTATCGGGCAAGGTCAATTTTTATTGAGCGTCCATCCTGGTTTTTGCGGATGCGCTCCTACTCGTTGATGCGAGATTCGACGCGATCTCCACTCCCGCGCCCGCCGCATCCGCCGTCTGGAGGTTCGGTTTGTCCATGACTCCCCGCGCGCGCCGTGCGCTCTTCGCTCTCGCCGTTTTCTTCACCGTCTGTGCCTTTACAGGCTGGGTCCTCGAGCAACGTGTCGGCGCGCAGTCCTCGCAGGACGAGAGCCAGCTCCGTGACAGCCTCAAGACCTTTACAGACGTCTACGCGCTGGTGGAGCAGAACTACGCCGAGCCCATCACCGGCGACAAGGCCGATGACGCCATCTACGACGGCGCCATCCCCGGCATGTTGCAGGTGCTCGATCCCCACTCGCACTTCTACGATCCCAAGTCCTACGCCCGCCTCCGCGAAGATCAGCGCGGCCGCTACTACGGCGTCGGCATGGTCATCCAGCAGCAGAACGACGAAGGCAAGACCAAGGTCTTCGTGGTCACGCCCTACGAGGACACGCCCTCCTTCCGCGCCGGCATTCATCCCGGCGACCAGATTGTCGCCATCGACAGCAAATCCACCGATGGCTGGACCTCCGACCAGGTGGCGAAGGCGCTCAAAGGCCCCAAGGGAACCCAGGTCGAGGTCACAATGGTTCGCTTCGGCCAAGCCAAGCCGCTGGTCTTCGACCTGATTCGCGACGAGATCCCCCATCCCTCCATCGATCTCAAGTTTGAGATTCGTCCCGGCATCGCCTACATCCATCTCACCCAGTTCCAGGAAACCACCGGCGACGAGATGGAGGAAGCCATCAACGGCTTCGGCAACCTCAAGGGCCTGCTGCTCGATTTGCGCGAGAATCCCGGCGGTCTGCTGAACCAGGCTGTCGACGTCTGCGACCACCTGCTGACCAAAGGCCAGACCATCGTCACGCAACGCGGACGCGCCTACTCCGACGTCAACTACACTGCGACGCACGGCAATGGCGGCAAAACTTTCCCCATCGTTGTGCTCGTCAATCGCGACACCGCATCGGCCGCTGAGATCGTCTCCGGCGCGTTGCAGGATCACGACCGCGCCCTCATCGTCGGCGAAACCACATTTGGCAAGGGCCTGGTGCAGACCGTTTACAACCTCAGCGAGAACACCGGCCTGGCGCTGACCACGTATCACTACTACACGCCCTCCGGCCGCCTCATTCAGCGCAACTACGAGGGCGTTTCGCTCTACGACTACTACAACCACGCCGGCGCTCTGGCGCCCGACTCCTCGAACCGCGAGGTCAAGCTGACCGACTCGGGCCGCACCGTCTATGGCGGCGGCGGCATCACGCCCGACGAAAAAATCGAGTCGCTCAAGACCAACCGCTTCCAGGACGAGCTGAGCTATAAGGACGTCTTCTTCCACTTCGCGCCCGTCTACGTGGCTACGCACACCGTCGCCCAGAACTTCCAGGTCGACGACGCGGTGATGTCCGAGTTCAAGAAGTTCCTCACCAGTCAGAACGTCGACTTCACCGACGCCGACATCAACGGCGTCTCCGACTGGGTCAAAGCGCGCATCAAGAAGGACATCGTCACCATTCAAACCGGCCAGCTCGCCGGGCTGCGCGTCATTGCCGACTGGGATCCCGAAGTCCAGAAGGCGCTCACCTACATGCCCGAGGCGCAAGCTCTCGAAGACAGCGCCCACAAGGTCCTGGCGGAAAAAGCGCAGGCGCGCAGCACCCCACCTCAGGGCGTTCCCGCGCAACCCTGAAGCGAAGCATCGGCGATCTGACAGAAAGGCCATCCCGCGGGATGGCCTTTCTGCTGCATTGAAGAGGAATCTTCCGTGCCCCATCCTTTCGCGCTTATTGCGAAAGCGATAGCACGAACCTCAACATGATGGGCCGAATCCTGGCGAAACAGGCTTTGTATCAGGGCACGGCTTCAGCCGTGCCGAAAAACGCCACAATAGGAGCGTGGGCTTTAGCCCTGGAGGGTTGCTTTTCTGCGTGTGCGTACCTGCACCGACACGCATCCCGTGGGCGTCCGTCCCCTCGCTGGCCGTTGCGCCGCCTGCACTCCAGCCGCGTTCGTCCGGCCAGCCGCTCGAAAATCCCTGCCTACTTTGGCGGCGGAGGCGTGAAGATCTCGCGCTTTGCGGGTTCCGGTTTCGGCTTCGGCTTCGGTGCTTTCTTGACTTCTCTTTTGCCTTTATCTTTGTTTCCCATGTACGCAAGCATGACACAGACGCCCGCCGCTGAAAAGCCCCACATCGTTGCGCCGCGCCACTTCGATGTCCCGTGTCCCGTCGAAGCCCCCGCCCCATCCTTCCGGCAGCCCGTACTCGCGAAATGCCGCCTCGAAGATGGCACGCACCCGCTCGGTGTCGGTCTTCTCCACCGCCTGCGAGCGCAACAGATATCGGCTGCAAGCATCCGTGATGGTCAGAGGATCGACCCGCTTGCCATCGCCGGCCCGGAACCAGCCCTTGAAATCCGCGCGCCACACACGGTTCGACGCCACGGCATGTTGAAGCGGATGCGTGCAAGGCTCAGTCCGCCGCTGCTTCTTGCGCGCCACTACCAGTCCGGCACGCTTCACGATCTCACCCATCGTGCTCGTCGCGGCCACGGCCGTCGAGGCATCTAAACCCAGCTTGCTCCCCCAGACCGCCCGCCAACCGCTTCCCGAGTGGTCTCATTTAGGGCGCCATCGCAGGTCCAACCTGCGGAGTCCGTACAGGCGCGGCCAGCCCCACAAACTGCGTGAGCGTGTTGTTGCCCGAGTTCGCCACCCAGGCACTTCCACTGGCGTCGATGGCGAGGCTGTAAGGCTCGAGCAAACCGGCGTCTGATCCGAAACCACTCGCAGGCGAAAGAAACGTACCTGGCGCCGCGCTCGACGCGCCGCTTATCTCCGAAATGGAATTACCAAGAAAATTAGTGACCCAGACCGTCCCAGCGCCATCGACCGCAATGCCCTGCGGATGGTCTACGCCGCCCCCGGTCGCGGCCTCCAGCACGGGCGTGCCGCAGCCGCTCACCTCGCTGATGCTGTTTCCGTAGTAATTCGCCACCCACACGTTGCCGATCTGGTCAATCGCAATGCCCGATGCGCCGTCACAATTACAGTCGTAGTTAGTCACCTGCGAACCATCCGCGGAGATTTTGGTGATCGGGAGCTGTCCCCCCTGATTGGCCACCCAGGCGTTGTGGTTGGAATCGACAGCCAGCGCAACCGGAAATGCGAGCGAGGCTCCGCCCCAGCCGCCGGCGCTCGAAACAGCTGATCCGGAGCTGCCCAGCAGGGTTACCTTCGAGTCGCCGTAGTCGGCAATCCAGACATTGCCATTGCTGTCGGTAGCCGCTGCAATGGGAAAATCGATACCCCCGCCGGTCAATCCGGTTGCTGCCGCCTGGCCCGATGCGTTCAGCTCCGTCACGTCTCCCGACCCGCTGTTGGCGCTGGTTTGCTCGTTGGCAATCCACACGTTTCCGTTGCTGTCCAGCGCCATCCCATACGATTGGTTGATTCCATAGCCGCTGATGCCGGCCGGAAATACCGCGGCGCCGCTCGGCGTAAACTCCGACACGGTATGAAAGTAGCTCGACACCCAGACGTTTCCCGTTGCGGCCACACTCACCGAGGCCGGCAGCGACATGCCGCCGCCCGTGATCGTGTTGTGCAGCATCCAGTCGGCAGGCGCAACGTTGAGCGCTGGCGAGAAGATCGAGCTGCCCGCGGCAAGCGCATAGATGGCGGCCACATTGTTGCCAGGCGCATGCGCGATGCTCAGTGCCGCATCCAGTGTGTTGCTGGGAACCTCATCGCCTGAGGCAGCCGCGCTGAACAGGTTCGTGCATCCGCTGCCGCCGCTCGAGCTGGTGCATGAAGCAAGCGCGTTGGCCAGCGTATTCAGCTTGCTCACGGGCACCACCAGGGTCGGCGCAATCTCTGCTCCTGGCGACGTTCCGGTTCTGCCATTCACCATTTCGTTCGCCGTCAGGAATGCGTTGTCCAATCCCGTCACGTTGCTGCAGCTTGCGCCCACATTTCCGCCGCTCGACATAAAAACAGCCAGCGCCCAGACTGAAGCAGCGGTCGTCAATTCATTCACAACCACCGTGCTTCCTGCGTTGATGCTCCCGCAAGGACCGAGCGCCGTCATCAACCAAAGCGAAGCATTTGCCGAGCTCGCGCCCGCCTGCCCTCCTTTCGAAACCACGTACACGGGGGTCTGCGCTGAGGGGCATGTATATCCACTCGGAACCGTAAACCCTCCGCCGGATGCCGTAGTCTGCGCAGTCGCCAGCAGCGCCGTGCCTGCAGAGCCGTTCCCTGCAATCCCGGCCGCATACAGTTGCACCGCGGCGCCGCTCACCGCCTGTGCTCCTGCTAAAACCGTCCCGGAAAAGGGCACGCCCGCCACTGGCGTCCTTGCGGGACATGAAGCCGGCGCACTCGTGCCTGTTCCCACCGTGCAGCTGCTTCCCGGCGGGGCCGTGGAACTTCCCGAACTGGAGACGTTGGCGCCGCAACCAATCACTGCGGCCAGTGAAGCCGCAACTGGAAGAGTTAGGAGAAGTCGCGGCACATTCATCATGCTCTTGGCTCTTTTGCAGGCGGATGCCCCGGTTCTTGGGAAGCTCAGTCTACCACCACCTTGGATGCCCCGGGTCTCTCCGCCGCGGCGGATGAGACTTGGGTATCACGAACGCTCGCTCACTGACTACAGGTCGCAAACTCACCACAACTGCGGACGCCCCGAGTCTCCATCCTCGGGCCGGGGAAGGCACGATTCACAACCCGTAGTTCTTCGCAATCCCACGCCCTTCCACAACGCTGCGCCAGCCCTTTCGGCCCATCCTGCATCGAAACACAATGTCCGTTGATTTTCCCTTCCACGCCATGGCATACTACCCGCGGTTCTTCCCCGTCGCAGGCTTCAGTTCCTCTTTTTGAAGTCTCCGCTTGACACGGGGCCCGAGCAAGTCCCCCAACATCTCGAGCAAGCCCTGTGAAGGGAGATTTCGTCATGCGCGTCTCTCTGGCCTTTGCCATCTCCTTGTGTGCCCTTCTCGTTGCAGGTTGCGGTGGCACGCCCGTAACAACCATGTCGACAACAGGCTCTGTTCCCGGCGCGGCAATCTCCGGCCAGGTCCATGGCGGCCAGAGTCCCATAGTGGGCGCCAGGGTCTACCTGCTGGCTGTCAACGTCAGCGACACCAGCACCTACGGAGGCCCGGGTATCCCTGCTTCGTCCACCAACATGTCGCAATCGGTGCTCACCAGCGGCGATGGCCAGGACAGCCTTGGCTTCTATGTCCTCACCGACCCCAATGGCAACTTCAACATCACCGGCGATTACGCCTGCCCCAGCTCCTACGCCCATCCCTATCTCTACGCGGCCGGCGGCTTCCCTGGGGGAGGAACGTCAAACTCCGCCATCGTCCTCACCGCGCCGGTCGGCAGTTGCGGCGGCTCGTCAGAGTTCATAACGATAAACGAAGTCTCGACGGTCGTCACCGCCTATGCATTTGCCGGCTTTGCCAGCGATCCCACGCACGCATCGGCCTCGAACAGCGCGCTGGCGGCGACGAATCTCGACAATGCGGGCGGCACAATCCAAAACATCGAGGTTCCCAGCACGGGTTCGGCCCTCGCCACCACGCCTAACGGCAACGGCACGGTACCCCAGGCGGAGATCGACACCTTGGCCAACATTCTCGCCGCCTGCGTCAACTCTGTCGGCTCCACCTCATCCCAGTGCTCAACCTTGTCCACCTACGCTCCGAACGGCAGCACCCCGGCCCCCGACACCGCCACCGCCGCGCTCAACATCGCGCACAACCCCGGCGCCAATATCACGAACCTCTACGCCCTGCAGTCCTCGTCTCCGCAGTTCCTGCCCATGCTCACCAAGCAGCCCAACGACTTCACCATCGCCGTCAATTACACCGGCGGAGGACTCAACGTTCCTCGCGGCATCGCTGTTGACGCCGCGGGCGACATCTGGACGGCGAACTACAACGGCAACAGCCTTAGCGAATTCAGCCCAACCGGCGTAGCCATGTCACCGGCCACCACCGGATTCAGCGGCGGAGGCCTGAATGGCCCCATCGAGCTCGCGATCGACACCGGCGGCGACGCATGGGTAGCCAACGAGGGCGCCTTGAGCATCAGCGAGTTCCATTCCAGCGGCGGTGTCGTTATGAATTCTCCCTTCACCGGAGGCGGCCTGAGCAGTCCTTACGGCATCGCCATTGACGCTTCGGGAGACGTGTGGGCCGCGAACGAATCGGGCAACAGCCTCAGCGAGCTCAACTCCTCGGGCGGCGCGATCTCGCCGTCGACCGGCTACAGGGGTCTCAGCGGGCCTGGCGCAATCGCCATCGACACCGGCGGCTATGTGTGGGTGGCTAATGGCACCGACAACCTGCCCCAGTATCAATCCAACGGGCTGGAGAAAGCCGTCTACACAGGCGGCGGCCTCAACATGCCCTGGGGCATTGCGGTAGACGCTTCAGGCAATATCTGGATAACGAATTGGTCGAACAACATTCTCAGCGAGTTCAGCTCTTCCGGCTCGCCG
Organism: Occallatibacter sp.; assembly: GCA_050011915.1. Taxonomy (GTDB): domain Bacteria; phylum Acidobacteriota; class Terriglobia; order Terriglobales; family Acidobacteriaceae; genus Telmatobacter. Next base: position 45,166 of record JBEKIE010000003.1, on the reverse strand, counting down.
ATCGCCACATCGGGCGATAGCGGCGGCGGCATGAGCAATCCGCGCGGTATCGCCATCGACGGCGCAGGAAACGTCTGGATCGCTAACTTCAACTCAAAGAGCCTTAGCGAATTCAACTCTGGCGGCACCGCCATTACCGGCTCCAACGGCTACACCGGCGGCGGCGTCCTGAATCAGCCCGAGTGGATCGCCATCGACGGTTCAGGAAATGTTTGGACCGCAAATCGCTCCGGAAATAGCGTAACCGAGTTCATCGGTGCGGCCGCGCCCGTCGTTACCCCAATGGTCGCAAACCTGCTGTCGCCATATGGCTCCAGCGCCGTCAACCTGCCCTGATCTCCGACTGGCTCCGGCGCTTGTCAACCCCTGCACCACCCAATTCGAAACCCCTGCCTCACCCTAACCCGTTCCTTTTCTTAACCTTGACCCATGATCCATGATCCCTGTTTCTTTTGCATATAATCTCCTGCTTCCGGCGCATACTGTTCCCATGATTGCCGAAATAGAGCCACGAATCGGGAACGAGGCCCCACTAGTTGCTAGTCACGAGTCCTTTAATCCCTGCACCTCTGATTCCCGGCCGTCGTATTCATATTCCATATTGGTTATTAACTATTTCCTAACTCCCCCACCCCCTCCCCCCACCCCCTCCACTCCTTATTGGCCACTCCCGATTCCCGGCATTACCCGCCCCTCATTCGGTTCATCGTCCGCAACCCGCGAATCACGATCGCGAGCCGCGGGCTGGGGCGAAATCGCCCCCAAAACGGCCTTTTTTGAAAGTGGGTTGTGGAACTGTGAAGCCGACTTGTGTCAATAAAATCAATCACTTGCATGAAATAATCGCACGGTCCCACAGTTTCTGTGTTCCTGTGCGACTGTCAAGCTCAGCCTTTATTCTGGAAACACCATGACTCAATCAAAAACGTCTCTGCGGCGCGTGGCCGTGTTTTGTGGATCGGCCTTTGGAACGAACCCTGTTTTTCGCGAGGAGGCTTCGGCGCTCGGGACGGCGATCGCCAAAGCCGGTCTGGGTCTGGTCTATGGCGGAGCCAGCCGCGGATTGATGGGCGTGCTTGCCGACGCGGCTCTGGCCGAGGGCGCTGAAGTCATCGGCGTGCTGCCCGAAGCGCTGAACGGGCGCGAGATTCAGCACACGCGGCTGACTCGGCTCGAGCTGGTGGTGACCATGCATGAGCGTAAGGCGCGTATTCACGAGCTCGCGGACGCGATCCTGGTATTGCCCGGCGGCTATGGCACGCTCGACGAGTTGATGGAAGCCGTGACCTGGGCGCAGATCGGATTGCACGCGAAGCCATGCATCCTCATTAATACGGCCAATTATTGGGACGGCCTGATGGCGTTTCTCGATACCGCCGTGGCCAGTGGATTTATTGAAGCGCGCAATCGGGGACTGATGCGCGTGGCCGCGAATGCAGCCGAGGCGCTGGCGATGGCTGGCGTTGGTAGTTGATCGGTGTGGGTGGCGAAAACAGGTTGAGGGTCGTGGTTTTACCCATCTCAAAATTGGGGGCACCCATTTATTGTGCCGAGCTGAGGGGCGCGTTTGAGATCGTGCTGCGGTGCGTCAGGGATTTGGGGTCAATGCCGGCTTGACTTCGGCTTTCTGTGCCGGTTTCGTCGCTGGCTTTTGTGGGGAAGCCAATGCGGGCTTGACGACAAGACTGCGCTGCGGGGCTGGCCAGGCTGCTTTTGGTGCGGCCGACGGCATGGGAAGCTTCGCGGGCGGGACGATGTTGGTCCTGCTTGGGCTGGTTATGCTTAGGCTGGCTCTGCTGAGCGGAGCACTTCCGTCGTCGCTCGGGAATTTTTCGTCGTCCTTGCCGGCGATGGCGGCGCGCATGAAGTTGATCCAGATGGGGAGCGCGGTGACTGCGCCGGTTTCCTTGTTGCCGAGCGATTCGCGGCTGTCGTAGCCCACCCACACACCGCATGTGACCGAGGGCGAGAAGCCCAAAAACCACGCGTCAGTAAAGTCCGAGGTGGTTCCAGTCTTGCCGCCCAGGGGATGGTTGAGTTGTGCAGCGGCGGCGCCGGTACCGTGCCGGGTGACGCCCTGCAACAGCGTCATCATGGTGCGCGCGGTTTGCTGGCCGATAACCTCGTGGACAGCTGGCGTTTCCTGCCAGAGGGTGATGCCATCGGCATTGGAAACTTTGCGGATGAGGCGCGGGGCCACGCGAATACCGTCGTTGGGAAAGACCGCGTAAGAGGCCACCTGCTCCTCAAGCGTGATTTCGACCGCGCCCAGCGCCACCGGCAGATACGCGGGAATGTTCGAGGTGACGCCGAAGCGGTGGGCCACATCGATCACGTTGTGAATGCCGACGCGCGCGGCCAGCTTGAGGGCGGGAATGTTGCGCGACTCGGCGAAGGCGTTGGCGACTGTCATTGCGCCGCGGTAGTCGCCCTCGTAGTTGTGGGGGACGTAGCCGCCGAAGCTGACCGGCGCATCGACAATGATGTCGGTGGGTTTGACTCCGTCTTCGATGGCCGCGGTGTAGACGTAGGGCTTGAAGCTGGAGCCGGTCTGCCTTTCAGCTTGAGTCGCGCGGTTGAAGACGGAGAGCGCGTAGTCGCGGCCGCCGACCATGGCGAGAATGTCGCCGCTGGTGTTGTCCATGGCGAGGAGCGCGCCTTCTGCGCCGGAGTCCTGCTCGAGCGCGGCGCGGCGCACGCTGCTTTCCGTGGCCGCGGTAAGGCGGACATAGAGGATGTCGCCGGGTTTAGCCAACGCATCGCCGTAGCGCTGGCCGGTCCATTGCCAGTCGGCGGGCAGAATCACAATTGCGGAGCCGGGCTGATCGGATGGACCGATGCGCGCCTGAACTTCGAGAGGAAGCGCGTGCGTAACCAGCGCGTGAACGTAGTCTCCGGGGCCCGCGGTGACCGACCAGTCGGGATGGCGGTAGGAGCCGAGCGAGACGTCCTGGGAGAGAATGTTCTCGAGTTTGCCACGCCATCCGTGGCGGCGCTCGTAGGCGGCGACGCCGTCAGCCACGGCGCGATTAGCTACCCGCTGCAGGTCGAGGTCGAGCGTAGTATCGACACGGAGGCCGGCTTCATGCACCTCTTCGGAGCCGAAGTGCTTTTCGAGCTCGTGGCGGACTTCTTCCTGGAACCACGGGGCTACCGCGCCCACAGGTTGCGCGATGTGCAGGCCAAGCGGCTCGCGGCGTGCGACGTCAGCTTGAGAGTGCGTGATAACGCCGTCGGACTCCATTTCACTGAGTACCAGGTTGCGGCGGTGCAGCGCACGCTCGGGAGCGAGGATGGGCGAGAAGGCAGCGGGGCCCTTGGGCAAACCGGCGAGAAGCGCCGCCTCAGGGAGGCTGAGATCTCTGGCGTGTTTGGAGAAGAAGTACTCGGATGCGGCCTCGAAGCCGTACATGCCGCTGCCGAGGTAAATCTGGTTGGCGTAGAGGGTGAAGATCTGCTGCTTGGTGAAGGAGCGTTCGATCTGAATGGCGAGATAGGCCTCCTGTATCTTGCGCACGGCGGTGCGGTCGGAGGAGAGAAAGAGATTACGCGCCAACTGCATGGTGAGTGTCGACGCGCCCTGGGCACGGCCGTGGCTGCGGATGTCGTGCCAGGCGGCGCCGGCGACGCGAAAGACGTTGATGCCCCAGTGGGACTCGAAATTTTTGTCTTCAATGGAAATGACGGCCTGGCGCAGAACGGGCGCGAAGCCGTCGTAGCCGACCACCTCGCGGCGCTCAAGTGCGAAGGAGCCGATGATGCGGCCCTTGCGGTCGTAGAGATCGGTGATGGTGGAGGGGCGATACTGCTCGAGCTCTTGAATCTGGGGAAGATCGACGGAGTAGACGAGGGTGAGACCGGCAAGTGAACCGGTGGCGGCAGCGAGAATGAGCAATGCGGCAAGGGCCGAGCGGCCGGCCAGCTTGCGGCGGCGATGTTCGGGGAGCGGCGGAGCGAGGTTGCGGCGTGTGGGTTCGGCGGCGCGGACTGCGGGGCGCGATGCGGCGGCGCGCGCTTCGAAACGCGGCTTGGGCGGCGGCTGATGGGGGGTAACAGCCAAGGCGGATCTTGCCTCATGAGCGCTACGCCGAAAATGTCGCGGAACAGCGTTCACTCTAAGGCTAGCATTGGCGCGAAGCGGAGGAGTGGCGCGGAACGACGAGCGCACCACGGCGAGCAAGAGCGGGAATGCGGGGCGGATTTGGGAGTTTGTGCAGCGTTGAAGGTAAGTTTGGGTTGATGCTATCCCGGGTCCCAGAATCGGGCCCCGGGGCAATCCATGTCTTGGCGAGTTTGCGGAGAGAGAACGCTAGCTGGTTTTGGCTTTCAGCAGTGAAAGCGCCTGATTCAACTGCCCGTCGCCGTTGGAGGGCGGCATGGGCTCATTGTCGTCCTCGGGGCCGGCAACGACCACCGTGGGCGTGACGGCTTCATCTTCAATCTTCTTGCCGCCGGGGTCTTCATACTTGGCAATGGTGAGCATGAGCGCGCCGCCGTCGGGCAGGTCGATGGTTTTTTGCACCGAACCTTCGCCGAAGGTGCGCTCGCCCACGACATCGCCGCGCTTGAGGCCTTCAATAGCGGCGGCAGTAAGCTCGGGTGCGCCGTAGGTGCCGCGGTTAACGAGAACGGCTACAGGAGCGTCCGTGAGGCATTGCGACGGGTCGGCCAAGAAGGTCTGCACGGGAAACTTCTGGCCCTCGAGAGACGCCAGAGTTCCCTGCTTGAGGAAGAAATTTGCCAGACGCAATCCCTGCTTTGGGTCGCTGCCGGTGGTGTCGCGCAGGTCGAGGAGAATTTTGTGGCCTTTGCCGGCGCCTTTAATGCGGGCGGCCAGATCGTCGACGCGCGCGGCGGTGAGCACGCCGGGTTTGAGGTAAAGGATGGTGGCGTTCTCGTAGAACTGCTCGCCCAGCGCGGGCGTGGCCAGGACGGTGCGTGTGAGCGTGATCTTGTCGGGATCGGGCTTGAAGGGACGCACCACGGAGAAGGAAACCGTGGTTCCGGACTTGCCCTCGAGCATGAAGCGCACCAGAGCCAAGGGAATATCGTGCGTGGACTGGCCTTCAATGAGATCGATGACGTCGCCGTCGCGGAGATGATTCTGATCGGCGGGCGAGCCGGGCAGCACGTTGACGATGGTGGCATAACCGAAACGCTTGGAAACGGTGATCCCCACCTGCGCGTTGTCGGTGGCGGGACGGTCCTTGTAGATCTTGTACTCGGCGGCCGAGAGATAACTGGAGTCGGGGTCGAGCGAGTCGAGAAGGCCGTGCAGTGCGCCGTTGGTGACCTCGGGGATGTTGGGCTCGACGACGTAGTAGTTCTGAATCTTGCGCAGGACCTCGGCGTAGACGCGCATCTGACTGTATGCGGCGCTCTGCTCGTCGCCGGCGTGCACGCCGAGCCAGCCCAGCTCGCCAAGGATGAAGCCGAGGCCAAGAGCGGCGAAGATCACCACTGAAGTTGCAAAAACAAGACGCTGAAAGAGTCGAGACACGCACACCACCTAGACGGCGGCGAGGGGAAGCCTGCCGCTCTTACCATGATAGACGCAAACGCCGAGGAAAGGGCGCTCCATCGTGAATCGCGATTTGTGGTTCATGGGCTGTGCGGAACTGGAGACCCGCACGACAGCCGGACTGGGGTCCGGCGCTACAAGGACATGGTGAGGGTGGCCACCCGCGGATCACGAATCACGAATCACGAGCCACGAATGGTGAAGGCGAGGGTGAGGCGATTGCCGTTGGGCAGTGGCTGGTAGTCGAGGCGGCTGGCGAATTTGCGCATGAGGCGGATGCCCTGACCGCCGGGGCGGAGTTCATCGATGGTGGTGGGAGGGGGCGCCTGACCGGTTGCGAAGTGCGCGAAGGGATCGAAATGTGGAGCGTGGTCCTGAATGGTGAAGACCAGCTCTCCTGCGCCGAGGGTGTAATCGACGGTGATGGACTGGTTTTCCTGGCCGCGGTATCCGTAGCGAACGATGTTTGAGAGCGCTTCTTCAAGGCAGAGCTCGATGGCGAACAGCGTTTGGGCCGAAATGGAGTAACGATCGGCCAGCGCCTGCACCCAGGGCCAGACCAATGTCAGGTCTTCCAACTGAGATTGCAGGGTCAGCCGCGGCTGGGGCCAGGATGGGTTGGTGGCGGGCATGGTTGCCGACTTTCCATGTAACCAGCTTACTGGAGCGCGGCGACGGCGGCGTCAAGATCGTGGAGAACCGGGATCAGGGAATCGATGCCGGCGGTCTTGAGAACCGATTCCACCATCTCGTTGGGCGCAAACAGGACGACCTTGCCGCCGCGGCTGTTGACGGCGCGCGCGGGAAGGACGATGGAGCGCAGGCCCATCGAACCAAGGAAGTCGACCTTTTGCAGGTCGATCAGGAGCTTTTTGGCGCTGCCTGCGATGAGATTCATCTTAAGGTCGACAGCCGCGGCGCCCACGATGTCCATGCGGCCATCGAGCGCGACGCGAGTGATGCCGCCGGCCATTTCTTCAGAGGAGATTTGCATTGCGCTCTTCCTTCTATGTGGGGAATGTTCAGTTCCATAGCCGGACGCGCCGAGGTTCCAGGTCCAGGTTGCACGTCCGGCGTGGGATAGAGCGATGGTATTGGACGATTGTGAATGCCGGGTTAAAAGAGCGGGGTGGAGAGCGAGATGAAGATGGTCGCGCCAGAAGTGAGCGGCGCCGCGGCGCCGGCGGGAACCGTTTCCTGGTTGCGGAGCTCGATCTTCAGGCTCTTTTTCTTCTTGGCCTTGAATTCGTTGCTGACGATATTCGAGACCACCTGCTTGCCGCCGTTCTGAACGGTGACTTTGAATGTTTGTACGCCGGGAGGGACGAAAAGGTTGTTGAGATCGGTTTTGTCGCCGCTGATAAAGCTCAGATAGACCGATTTGTCCATCATCACCACGAAGGGCACGCCGTTGGGAATGTGGCTCAGCTCGATTTTGAATTTGCTGTTGGTGTTGGGATCGAGCTTATGGGGATCGGAGGCCGCCACAGCGGCGGGTTGCGCCGCAGCGGCGGGGTGCGGCTGCGCAGGAGCGGTTAGGGAAGGCTTGGACGCGGACACTGGAGAGGGGGTAGTGGCGGGGATTGATGCTGGAGCGGGCTTGGATGCGGGCGGCGGAGTGGTTTTGGCGTTTGCAACCGGGGGCTTGGAGGATGCTGGCTTGACCGAGGCCGCCGGCTTTGATGCCGGAGGCTTGGTTTCTTTCACTTCGGGCGCGGGCGCAGGAGCGGGGGCAGGTGCCGGGGTTACGGACAGCGTTATCGGTTGCGGAGCGGAAACGGTCTGTTGCTGCGGAGGAGGGGTCTGGCGGTGATAGAGACGGGGCAGAAACCAAGCGCCTGCAGCGGCTGCCGCAACCCCAAGCAGAATCAGGGCAGAAAGCGATTCGATTTTTGTCTGATGGGAGGGCTTTTTTGCCTTGGCAACGGCAGGCCCCTGCGCAACTGCGGACGCCTGAGCCGGTGGATGCGAGATACTGCTGGGCGCCGCGACCAGCGTGGCGTTGGGATCGCCGGCGGGCGCCGCGGTTTGGAGCACGGTGGCGTTGGGATTGGCGCGCAGGGTGGCAAGATCCTGCGCTAGCTGTTCGCCGTTCTGATAACGGTTGGCGGGACTCTTGGCCAGGCACTTCAGAATCACGCCTTCCAGGCCGGCAGGAATGGCGGGGTTGAGTTTCGAGGGCGGGATGGGCTCAGTGTAGACGACTTTGTAAGAGACCGCGGTCACGGTTTCGCCGGCGAAGGGCTGCTCGCCGGCGGCCAGCGAATAGAGGATGACGCCCAGCGAGAAGAGGTCGGCGCGGCCGTCGATGGGAGCGCCGGTGAACTGCTCGGGCGGCATGTAGGAGGGGGTGCCGAGCAACTGGCCAGTGGTGGTGATGTCACTGGCCGCGAGCTTGGCGATGCCGAAATCGGTGATGCGGGGCCGCTCGCAGCCGTAGACCTCGCGCGAGGTCATGAGGATGTTGGCGGGCTTGATGTCGCGATGGATCACGCCCTGGCGGTGCGCATAGCCGAGGGCATCAGCGAGTTGCTGGCCGATCTCGCAGACGCGGTCGAGGGTGAAGCGCTCGCCCTTCCTCATGGCGTCGGCGAGGGTGCGGCCCTCAACAAACTCCATGACCAGAAAGGGAGCGCCCTCGTGCTCGCCCACGTCGAAAACGGGAACGATGGAGGGATGCGCGAGGACGCCCGAGGCGCGGGCCTCGCGATAAAAACGCGCGCGGTATTCCGCGGCCTGCTCCCCATTGAGCGCGGCGGAATGGATCGTCTTAAGAGCCACGATGCGGCCGACCGCGGGGTCGTTCGCCTTGAAGACGCTGCCCATTGCACCGCGTCCCAGTTCCTCGACGATTTCGTATCTTCCAATAAGGGTCGGGGCGGCCATGGAGTGGATTGTATCAATACAGGGAACAAGGGAACGAGGGAACCAGGGAGCGAGGGAACTGAGTCGGGGCTCAGGCCAACGCGCGGTAACGCACCACGAGCAGGGTGATGTCGTCAGACTGGCTGGCGCCGCGCGTAAAGGCGCTCACTGCGTCGAGGACCGACTGCTGCAGGGCCTCGACGGGAACATCCTGCTTGCCGGCAAGAGCCTGGCTGAGGCCTGAAACCTCAAAAAGGTCGTGATTCATGTTTTCGGCTTCCGTGACGCCGTCGCTGAACAGGACCAGTGTGTCTTCGGGCTCAAGTTGCAGGCGGGCCGATTCGTAATCGGCTTCGGGAATGAGACCGACGGGGAACGATCCTTCGTTGTAAAGCTCAGTTACCTGGCCCTTGCGCAGCAGGAGCGGCGAAGGATGGCCGGCTTTGATGTATTCGAACATGCCATCGTTGCCCACGATGCCGATGAACATGGTGGCGTAGCGGCCGACTTCGTTGTGTCGGCAGAGGAATTTGTTGACGTGGTTGAAGACCTTAACGGGATCGGCGCCCATGGAGAGGCCCGACAAGGCGCCCTGCAGCATGGTGGTGAGCAGCGCCGCGCCCAGGCCCTTGCCGCTGACGTCGGCAATGAGGACGGCGGTGCGGTCTTCGCTGACGGGAACCACGTCGAAGTAGTCGCCGCCGACTTCAGTGCAGGGATGATGCACACCGCTGACGGCGAGATGAGGAAAGTCGTGCAGGCCGTGGGGAACAAGCGCCTGCTGGATGGTGCGCGCGATGGAAAGCTCTTGCTCGAGGCGCTGGCGCTCGCGCTCCTTCTGAACGAGGCGCGCGTTGTCGAGAATGCTGGCAGCCTGGCCGCCGAGCGCGTCGAGAATCTGGCGGTCGATGGCGGAGAAGGCGGCAATGCGACGCGAATCGAGATAGATAACGCCGAGCAGGGGGCCGTGCTTGAGGTCGCCGCCGGTATCGGCAACGGCGCGCGTGGAAGCGTAAAGCGGGATGGCGACCACGGCGCGCAAACCCTGCACCACAATGCTCTGGGCGGACTTCAAATCGAGGCCGGCAAGATTCAGGTCTTCGGTGATGACGCTGGACTGTTTAGTGATGGCCTGATTGACAGCGGTCTGGCTGGGGTTGAGGGTCTCGACGGGAAGATTGTCGCCCTTGCTGCCGCGAGCGAGATGGACGCGCATGACGCCGGAGGCATCGGGCTCGATCAACAGTCCGCGATCGGCGTGGATGATGGAGATGGCGTGATCGAGCATGGAGCCGAGCACGGAATCGAGCGGGAGCTGGGAGTGCAGCAGCGAAGTGGCTTCGAGAAGCAGATTGAGCTTGCTCAATCCACTGGAGGTTGGCGAGCCGGCCAGGTCAGAAATCGTGCCGATGCGGGTGAGGAGATTGGCAACCTCGGGCTGCGCGGGCACATCGGGCGCAGAGCCCACATGAAAGACGAGGTGGTAGCTGTCCTCGATGCCGAAGCCGATCACGTCGCCGTCGCGGAGGGGCTGCTGCTGCACCTTGGCGCCATTCACAAACACGCCGTAGCGGTTGCCGAGGTCTTCGACGCGATAGCCCGAGTCGCCCAGGATAATGGCGGCGCAACGGCGCGAGATGCGGCCGTCGGTGAGCTGGACACTATTGTCGGATTCGCCGCGGCCGATGAGGAACGGGGAATGCGTAACGGTGATGGACTGACGGGACTGGTCAGGAGCGATCACTTCAACGAATGTGTTTGCTAGAGAGGAAGTTTCCGTCATGGCGTACGATGTGGGCAAATTGTAACACGTGAAGAAGTGAAAGAGTGAAGGAGTGCAGGAGTGAAGAGAGGTGCGGGCATCGTCCCCGCACGATAGCCAATAAGGAGACCGGCGGTACATCTGCCTAAATGCGCCGCGTGATTTACCAGGGATTGGGCGCCAGCGCCTGATAGTGGACCCAGTCGAAATCGACGGCGCCGGGATCGGAGTTAAGCGTGGTGTATGCAAAGAGACTGGGCCGCGAGCCTTTCCACCAACTGAAGCGGATGGCCGTGGACGCGCCGAGCTGATGGAAGGTCTTGCCGTCGTCGAGCGAGTAGAAATAGAGGGCCTGATCGCCACGGACGCGCACGCGGAGCTGGACAACCGCCTGCGAAAGCACAGGGCCCGCTACGCTTTCCGACAAATGGAAGAAACTGAGCCGCCGCACATCGTCCGACTGCGCGATTTCAAGGCCGCTGGCGGAATTTTCAAACATGGCGAGGCCGGCGTGCACGCCAGCTTTCATCTCACCAAATTCAACGCGGACGGTGAACTCGAATGAGTTGTCCTGCATGCACTGAGTGAGCGTGTTGCGCGCCGAAAGCAAGCCGTCCGCAGGCATGGGGATGAGGCGCAGATAGCCGGGCCGGGCGCTGAGAGACCAGTGAGCATCGTCGGGATTATGGTTCCACTCCCACTGCGGGCCGAGGACGGCTTCATTGAAGTCGTCGGAGGTTTGCGGATGCTGTTGCGAGGGCCCGGTTGGATTAGCGGGGATGGGGCCGGAGGGAGTGGGCTGACCGGTCGACGCTCCATCAGGATCGGCGCCGATGACGGGCCAATTGTCCTGCCAGCGCACCGGCTCGAGGTGCACGATGCGGCCGTGCGCTCCGTCGGACTGGAAATGAACGAACCAGCCCTTGCCGTCGGGGGATTCGACGTAGCCGCCCTGGTGCGGGCCGTTGATGCTGGTTGAGCCCTGCGCAAGCACCACGCGGTGCTCATAAGGACCGTAGATCTGGCGCGAGCGCAACACGGCCTGCGATCCCACGCCGACACCACCGAAGGGCGCAAAGATGTAGTAGTAGCCGTTGCGCTTATAGAGCTTGGGGCCCTCGAGGGTGGGCAGATGCTCGGGGTCTTGCACGATGATCTTTCCTTCATCGAGCACATGCTTGCCGTCGGGCGACATGCGGTGCAGGATGAGCGGGCCGGCGCCGGTGACGGAATGAATCAGATAGGCATTGCCGTCGTCGTCCCAGAAGGGGCAGGGGTCTTCGAGGCCGGGCTTCGCGATGACGACGGCAGGATCGCTCCACGGCCCGGTGATATGGGTTGCCGTGCTGACGAAGATGCCCTCATTGGGCGTGGGGAAGTAGACGTAATAGAGGCCGTCGTGTTTCCGGATGGAGGGCGCCCACACGCCTTTGCCATAACGATTGCCGCCCACCATGCTGTAGCGCGGGTCCATGGTGAGGCGATCGACCACGTGGCCGACGATGGTCCAATGCACAAGGTCAGTGGATTGCAGAATGGGAATTCCGGGAACGAAATGGAAGGTGGATGCGACGAGATAATAGTTGGCGTCATCGCGAATCACGTCGGGGTCAGAGTAATCGGCGAAGAGAATCGGGTTGTGGTAGACGCCTCCAGCCGCAGGCGGGGATGCCTGCGCAAGGGCAGAGACGGTCAATATGGGGAGGGCCGAGAGGATGGGGAGGGCCAAGAGGCAGAGCGCCAGCAGCCATCTAAGTAGCCGGTCCTGTGCTTTCCATCCTGCCGTCGCAATCATCGAGTGGCCTTTACGTTCTGCTCGGGTTTAGAGATAGAAGCGGCCTCCCGTGGCCGCTCGATTCGGCACTCGACCAGTGACAAACTGCTGCAATGAGCGTTCTAGATACCGAAGTCAGAGCGTGCAAAGTGATGGGGAGTGCGACTGATCGCCGCACCCCCCGATAAGTTAGAAGAGCAATTTCAACGAAAACTGCGCGATACGCGGATCGTTCTGCGGCGCTCCTGTAGTGTTGGCGGCCCAGTTCTGCGGGCTGGTGCTAGTAATTCTGCCGAATGACCCGCCCAACCCGGTGCCGGGATCGCCCAGATTGGTGTGGTTAAGGAGATTGAAATACTCGGCGCGGAACTGCAGGGACGTCCGCTCGGTGACTGGGAAATTGCGCGCAGCGCTGACATCCCAATCCGCGTAGCCCGGGCCTCTGAAAGCGCCCTTCACAACGTTTCCGTAGGTGCCCACGGGGTTGACCGAAAAGCTGGCTGGATTGAGCCAGTTTCTGCACTTCCCGGTCGTCGGGCATGCGGCGCCGCCGTAGGCGCCGCTCCCGCTGTACACGGCGCGATCGCGCATCTGGTCCGAACCGGAGTTATTGGATGCGCTCGACGTAATGGTCAATGGGTCGCCGGAGCGGAACTGTACGAGGCCCGTGGTCTCATAGCCGTTGACCAAATAGCGGAGACCGGCGGGGGCGTCGTGCATGATCTTCGGCTCGGTATACACATACGATGCCGCGGTCACGTCGCGATGATCGAATTCTGTCGGTCCGTAGTCCAATTGCTTGAAGTTTGAGGCTGTGATCGGATAGACGAATGAGGCGCTATTGCCGATGGAGGTTGCCGCCTGGTTATAGGGCATGTTGTCGAGCGATTTCCCCCAGGTGTAGTTGAAGAGCAGGGTAAGGCCGTATCTCACGCGTTGCTCAGCCGTAACCTGTAACGAGTTGTAGTTGGTGTCGCCGCCGGTGTTGGCCGCCGTGATGAATTGCGGGTAGCAACTATTGGTGGCTGCGCAGCCTGCAGGATCGAACTGTCGAACTGATGTGCCGGGAACGGGGGGATTCAATTCGAGGTCTTGCCACTCGTGCCTGCTCTGCTCGCCTACGTAGGCAGCCCGCAATACGAGGCTTGGAGAAAGTTGCTGTTCCACGGCCAGGTTAAAGGCAACCGTGCGCGGATCCTGAAAGCCTTTGTACGGGTCGTAGGTCAGCCAGTTATTGGCGGTACTGATCGGCGCGGTTGGCGGAGGGATCTGCGGCGCCGGGAAGGGATTTGTAACTCCAACACTACCGTAGGGGTTGTAGAAGGTCATGTTGACGTTACTAGCTGGATTGGTAGCTGAGAATGTAGATTGTAGCGCGTCGGCTTCAAGGAACGGCTCCCCATTTGTGTAGATGTTGAAGAGCGTGCTATTGATGCGGCTGTCAAAGAAGAGGCCCGCGCCGCCGCGAATGCTAGTTTTGCCGTTGCCGAAGACATCATAGGCAAAGCCAAGCCTTGGCATGAAGTGACCGTAGGCAGATGCAACTCCGCGGGGGTTAAACCCTGGATCGCCGGCGAACCGCATCCCCGCTGGGGCAAGTGGAAACACGGTGGAGTGAGTGTTCGATGCCCAAAGCGAGGGGAAGAAGCTTCCCATTCGCCCATCTCTCTCTCTCCACGCTACGAAGGGCTCCCAGCGGACGCCATAGTTCAGAGTCAGATTGTGCGCGGCTTTCCAACTATCCTGCACGTAGGCTCCCTGAAACGTGCCGCGGGGCCTGAAGATCTGGCCGGTTCCCTGGTTCATTTGAAAGAGATACCCAAACAGGAAGCTGGCTATGGAGTCGCCGGTGCCGGTGGAGGAGAAGTTGAACTGGCCCGGCAGCGTGTTGAGGTTATTTACGTCAATCTTCGACACCTCGCCGTGGTAGCCGGCATCGATGTTGTGTTTGCCCATGAGGAAGTGGATATCGTCGGTCAATGTATAGTTCGCTCTTCTGAAGGTTGCCTGCGCGAGGGTGCTGATCTCGAAGTATCCCCCTTCGACATAAAGTTGATTGATCTGCTTGACCGGCGGATTATAGAAATTAGCCGCGTCCACACCGAAATCGAGCACATCGACGCCGCTTGCAGCCGGTCCGCGGAAGTCGTTTTGAATCTGATAGCTGATGATGAGGTTGTTGACAATGTGATCGCTGAACGTGTGCGTCTCAGAGATCAGCGAGTTGTAGTAGTGGTTCGTGGCCTCGTCGTCTAAACTGAGGATATTGGTGAGGCTTTCAACGCCTTGCAGGATGAATGCATCGGAGAAATAGCGCTCCGCCAGTTTGTCTTTCGCAGTCAGCTCCTGGTCTGCGCGCGCCGTGATCTCCGCCAGATCGTAATTGTCCGGTTCCTGGAAGGAGATGGAGCCACTCGTAGTCAATGGCGGAACATACTTAAAAAAGTTGGCCGTCACCGGGCTGAGGGCCGTCGGCTTCCACGTGTGCGAACTAGCGTAAACAGCAGTGCCTGATGGCGCCTGTGACGGACAAGTCGAATCGGCAACCATGTAAGTGGTTCCGTTCGGATCGAACGGATTGATAACACAGTCTGTGAAGACTAGGTTGTTTGTCCCCGGCGACGCGCCTGACGAGTTCGCGCCCGCCTGAGCGATTGTCGGCAGGACGGTGGCGGCACCATTGGTAGCGGCTTCATGATTGATTGTCCGCTGGTAGCCAAAGAACCCAAACGACCTGTTACTGCGGAGGAAGTGGGGAATATCGAGCGGTCCGCCGACCGTCCCGCCAAACTGGTTTCGGTGGAGCGGATCGACACCGGTGGTGGAAAAGTAATTAGCCGCGTTGAAAGACCGATTGCGGACAAATTCAAACAGGTCGCCATGATACTGGTTGGTTCCGCTCTTGGTGATGATGTTCACCACGCCGCCGGCATTCTGGCCGTACTGTGCGGAGTAGTTACTCGTCTGGACGCTGAACTCCTGCAAAGAATCGGGCATGGGAAAAGGTTCGTTAACGTTGGTGTACTCGTCAACGTTGTTGCCACCGTCCAGCATGTAGTTGGTCTGCCCCACAAATGTGCCGTTGGCCGCGATGGTAACGGCTGAGGGGAATGTCTTGGTGTTTCCCTGATCCGCCTGCGCATACGGCGCAACAGTAATCCCGGCTACTTCCAGAGTGAGAGCGGCAGCGTTGCGCCCGTTCAGCGGCAGATTGTCTACCTGCGACTGGCCGATGACCTCCGACTGGGTGCCCGTCGTGAGGTCGACCTGAGCGTTCACGGCGCTCACCGTCACGGTCACGGTCGCTTTGCCGGGCTTGAGAGAGATGTTGACCGTGACCGCGGCATCGGCGCGGAGCTCGACGCCGTTCTGCGTGTATGCTTCAAAGCCTGAGCGCGTGGCGCTGATGTTGTAGACCGAAGGCGACAGAATGGGAAAGACGAATGTGCCTTCGCGGCCTGTGGTGGTTTTGGTCGAAATTCCTGTAGCAGCCTGGGTGGCAGTGACGTCAGCGCCGGCGACTACAGCGCCGCTCGAATCGGTCACAGTGCCATTGATGCTTCCTAAGCCCTGCGCAAGCAGCCCGCCCGGCGCACAGATGCACACCGCGCATACGACCGCCAAACAGCCCATCATCTTGAGAAGAGATCTCATGGTCAGCCTCCTGAACCTCCGCGATCTTCAGCTCGACCGGAGCGGCCTTTCCAAGACGAAAACAGACACAGCCGGACGAGCCTATTTGTGAACCCTGAAGGTTCTAGTAAATCGAATTAACCATTGCGTAGACAGATACCGTCCCTGACTGTCAGGAATTTCTGTAACTTGCTTATTTTATTTTGGTTATGGAGGGGCAATGCGGGAGGTTCGGGTTTCCGAGTTGGCTATTCTGCGGAGACGGCAAGCACCTTTGGCGGACCCGGAGTTCCGTCGGTCACCGTGGTTCCCAGGACAATCTGCAGGTTTTGACTGCCTCCGCCAGGCTGCGCCTGGGTGGCGATGGCCTGCATGAGATCGGGGTTGGTGAGGAACTCCCCGGCGGTCTCAGTGCCGTAGGTGTAGAGTCCGCCGATGACCACCACGACATGGCCGGTTTCCGAATCGTGGATGCGGGAGATCAAGGCGAAGTCCTGCAATTTGGGGCTGTTAGCGCCGGTGACCGGCTCGCGGGGCTGGTTAGTGCCCCAGCTCCAGAGGCGCGAGGAGGGGTTTTTCGCATCCCGAATATAGATAAGGTGCTTGTCCGCATCCATGGCAAGGCTGTAGCGCAATTGGCGGGTGAGGCGCAGGCTCCATTCATTATTGAAGGCGCCGATGAGCACGACGGCGCCCTCGCGGAGATCGGAAAACGAGCTGGAGCTGCCCCTGCGGATGAGGACCTTCTTGTTGCGCGCTTCCAGCGCGCCAACCACCCGTGCGATGGTCACGGTATCGGCAAAAGGCACGGTCTGCGACGAATCCGAACTGGGAACCGGTGTGACCGTGGTGGCAGCGCTTTCGGCGTCCGGCACCGTGGGTGGGCCGTTGGGGTGATCTCCCACAGCCACCAGAACCGGGCCGGGCGTGTCGACCACCGGCTTCCAAAAGAGGTCTTCAGGAGTGGTTTTATGGAGCCAGCTATATCCCAACGCGACCGCCAGCGCGGCGGCGGAAATGAGCATCAGAGGCCGATAACGGCGCCACCAGCCAGGGGACACCTTTGCCTCGGCCTTGCTTGAAGCCAGCGGGACCGGCCCAAACTGGATATGCGCACTATGTGCTTCCAGCCCGGTCTCTGACGTCTCTGTTTCCGCTTCAGGATCGATGAGGGTGTGTCGGCCCTGGCCGGGAAGCGCGAATCGCGGGACGTAAGAGCCGGGCACCAGCCCCATCCGCAGTTCTCCGCGGTGTTTTTCGTCGACATAATAGGTGGCGAGCCGTTTGCGCAGTTCCGTGGCGGCGGTGCGCACGATGTGATCGACGTTGGTGTCGTAGGAGGGGTCCCTTTCGAAGACCTCGACTCCGATGGTGCGTTCCTTGATCTGATCGGCCGATCCGCTCAAGGTTTGTTCCACCACATACTTAAGGAAAGCTACAGAGCGTCTGCTGGAACGAAAAACCTCGTCGCGAACAAGAAGGTCCAACTGCGCGCGA
Organism: Occallatibacter sp.; assembly: GCA_050011915.1. Lineage (GTDB taxonomy): Bacteria > Acidobacteriota > Terriglobia > Terriglobales > Acidobacteriaceae > Telmatobacter. Next base: position 28,114 of record JBEKIE010000003.1, on the reverse strand, counting down.
ATCATGTCCGCGGTCAGTTCTGGCGTGGTACCGTAATCGACTTCGGTTTCAATCATCGATTTCCAGTGACAGCGATTTTAGCACGCAGGAAGCGCGATTCGGCAGATCCCTTCGCAGGCTGGAGGGAGGGCGCGATTGCGGATTACCTGGTTTAGTGGCTGAGCATTCAAGTGGCGGCCACGGCTGCTGCCCCACCCTAGCCGGAAAAGCAAAGACCCGATGAGGGTTCACCCCATGGACGAAAACCTATCGGTCGGGCCTCGGGGAGGGACACTTGCGATGGAAATGAGGCACCATAGGAATTTCACGCACATTGGCAAGAAATAACGTAGGATGGGTGCGGCTTCCTATTGATGTGAACACGCGCGACAGATTCTTCGTAGGCCGCCCGGCGGCAAGCACCCGCCGAGGGCGAGGTCTGATTGTGCTTGGTGCGCTGGCCGCGATGATCGTGGTTCTGGGGCTCGCGGGACGAGCCTGCTCGGCGGGGTGGCGTTTGCTGCATCGGGTGCTGCCGGTTCATGCGCAGGCGGCTCAAGCGAATGCGCCACGGGTTCGGACGGCGGCGCTGGACTGGAGCGATCGCTTTGGCGACGGAACGCCCGACTTTGTGCGCTTGACCGATCCGGCGGACCAGGCGGCGTTCCGCCGTTGGTTTACGCTCATCGCCGAGTACCAGGCGGCGAGGCCGCAGGCGGAGGCGCCTGCGGAGATTACCGATTGCGCCAGCCTGCTGCGCTATAGCTTTCGCGAGGCGCTGAAACGCCACGACGAGAGCTGGTTCGTGACCACCGGAATCCAGATCGCGGCGCCGCCGGGCGAAGTTCGCGCCTGGAGCTATCCGCATTCGCCGCTGGGTACGGCGCTGTTCCGCGTGAGGCCGGGCGCATTCTCGGCCGAAGACCTGAGCGACGGCGCATTTGCGCAATTCGCCGACGCCAAAACGCTGGTGGAGCGCAACGCGTACTTCGTGAGCCGCGATGTACGCGCGGCGCTGCCCGGCGATCTGCTCTTTTACCGGCAGTTCGGCCAGTCGTCGCCGTGGCACTCAGTGATTGTGACGCGGAGCGGCGCCGCGGCCGAGGTTGTCTACGATACCGGGCCGGATCACGGTCAGCCCGGTGAAATTCGCCGCGTTATTCTCTCCGAGCTTCTGGACCATCCCCAGCCGCAATGGCGGCCTACGCCCGGAAACCCCAACTTTCTCGGCGTCTACCGCTGGAACATTCTGCGAGGAACCCCATGAACTTCCGGAATTCGCCGCATCGAAAATCGACCTTCGGAAAATCGACGATTGCTGCCGCGCTGTTTTTACTGCTTTCGACTGCAGCCGCAGCGCATGCCGCGAGCAACGAGCCGCCGCGCTCGTTTTCGCTCTCGACGACGCGCACGTTTGCGCCGGGCGACAGCGTCAAGATCCAGCTTTTCGCGCGCAACGTGCCGGAGCTCGAGTTTCGCGTGTACAAAGTGCGCGATGCGGAGAAGTTTTTCGCAGGGCTCAACGATGCGCACAGCTTCGGAGTGAAGTCTTACTCGCCGAGCGAACAGATCGACCAGCGCACATGGCTGGAACGGATTCACGACTACAAGGCGCATCTCTGGTATCTGATCCGGAGTTTTTTCCGCGGGCAATTTACCGACGAGGTCAAAGACAGCATTCTTGAGCGGCAGGGCAAGCTGGGCAAACGCAGCCAGGTGGTGGGGGCGACACAGTTCGCGCGGATTCCGCTGTTGAACGAAAGCCAGCTGGTGGCGCGGTGGAAGCTGGTGGTGCCGCCGGCGCTGGTGAGCGAGACCGAGCAGTTGCCCATCGATAATGCGAACGGCGGGGGACTGGACACGGGCGTGTATCTGATCGAGGCTACGGATGGAACGTACAAGGCGTACACCGTGGCGATTGTGACGAAGATTGCAGTGGTGGAGCGGACGGTGGACGGGAAGGCCTTCCTCTACGTGGCCGACCGCAAGACCGGCGCGCCGGTCGATCAAGCGGACGTGGTGCTGTGGGGCGATCAAAAGCTGCAGTCGTCCGGCAAGACCGGCAGCGACGGCCTGGCATCGCTCGCTTACACGGTGCGCGGCGGTGCGCAGGGAGCGGAACCGCAGAATGTGTGGATCCTGGCGCGCCATGGAGCCGACGCCGCGGTGGTGACGCCGTTTGGCTACGGATTCGGCGCGCAGAATCAGCAGCAGGAGCGCGACTACATCTATACGGACCGGCCAGTTTACCGGCCCGGCCATACCGTGCACATCAAAGCGATCGTGCGCAAAGAAGTGAACGACAATCTTGTGCTGCCCGATGAACGCACGCTTACATTGCGCGTGTCGGGACCGGATAACAAGGTGGTGTTCGCCAAGGAACTGCCGGTGTCGGCGCACGGAACGGTGGCGGCGGACTTCGATCTCGCCTCCGATGCGGCGCTGGGATATTACAGCATCGAATTCAGCGGGAGCGCCGGTTCGAACGACGATGAGTATGAGGGCGAGGCGGGCAGCGGCAGCTTCTACGTTGAGGAGTACAAGAAGCCCGAGTACCAGGTGACGGTGAAACCTGTGGCGGCGCGCGTGCTCCAGGGCAATACGATTCAGGCGACGATCGAGGCGAGGTACTTTTTTGGCGAGCCGGTGGCGAACGCCAAGGTGACATACGTGGTGCACACCTCCCAGCATTACTGGTGGGATGAGGACGAGGCGGATGAAAACGGCGACGGCGATGCATCCACCGATACGAACGATGGGGAGGATACCGATTCAGGGTATGGCGAGACCGAGCAGCAGGAGCACCAGGGCGTGTTGGATGCGAATGGCCAACTGACGGTGACGCTGCCTACGGCGGTCGACGACAAGCACAACGACCAGGACTATCGCATTGAGGCGCGCGTGACTGACGCGGCGAACCGCGAAGTGAGCGGCCACTCGACGGTGCTGGCGACGTATGGATCGTTCCGCGTGAGCGTGGAACCGACCAGCTACGTGGTGGAAAACGGGAAGCCGGCACGCGTGAAGGTGACGGCACAGGATTACGATGCGAAGCCGGTGCAGACGCAGGTGCACATCGCCGCCGTGCAGACGTGGGACGCGGCGAGTCATCAAAAGGCGCAGACGACTATGGCAGGCAAGGACGCAACCACCGGCGCAGATGGAACGGTGCTTGTGGATCTGCCGCTGGGCGGGAGCGGGGATTTCCAGATCACCGCCAGTGCGCAGACACCGGAGAATCGCACGGTGCAGGGCCAGACGTGGGTGTGGATCTGGAACGGCGCGGGCGCTTACTACCAGCCCAATGCGCAGGCGCAGATTGTGGCCGATAAAAAGAGCTACCAGGTGGGCGACACCGCGCACCTGCTGCTCGTGACCGGCCTGGATGAGTCATGGGCGGTGGTGACGGCCGAGGGCGACAGCGTGCAATCGCAGCGCGTGATTCACGTGACGGGCACCAGCGCCGCATTCGATGTGCCGATCACGCAACAGGCGCAGCCGAATCTGATTGTCTCCGCGATCATCGTTCATGACGACCAGATTATGACGGCGCAAAAAAGCCTGAAGGTTCCGCTGACGGAACGGACACTGACGATTACCGCGACGCCGGCGAAGACCCAATACGAACCCGAGGACAAGGCCAGCTTCGACGTGAAGGCCGTGGATTCCGCGGGCAAACTGGTGCAAGCCGATTTGAGTTTCGGCGTGGTGGACGAGGCGCTTTACTCGGTGCGGCCGGATACGACGGGCGACATTGTGGCTTCCTTCTATCCCAAGCGTGAAGTGTATCTGGAGCCGCAAACCTCGTTCGAGTTTTATTTCGAGGGCGAAGCGGGAACGAAGAGCCCGATGCTGGCCGGATTGGCCGGCCTCTATCATCCGCGCATGGCGCAGGTGAAACCGGGATCGGACCTTGTGGTGCCGAAGGTGCGCAAGGCATTTCCCGACACGGCCTATTGGAATCCCGATGTGCGTACTGGCGCGGACGGACACGCCCGCGTGGAATTCACTTTCCCGGATGCGCTGACCACGTGGCGGACGACGATCCGCGCCATGACGGACGACGGCAAGGCTGGCGGCGTGGTGACGCGCGTGCTCGTGCGCAAGAACCTGATCGTGCGCCTGGCCGCGCCGCGCTTCCTCCGCCAGGGCGACGAGACGGTGATGCGCGTGATTGCGCACAACTACCTGGAGACGTCGAAGGACGTGACCTTCGCGCTCGATGTGAGCGGCGTGGACGTGCTGAGCGGGCAAACGCAGAAGGTGACCATTCCCGCCAAGGGCGAGAGCTACGTGGATTGGCGCGTGAAGGCCCAAAAAACGGGCAATGCAACGTTCACGGCCAAGGCGCTGACCAACGAGGAGTCGGACGCACTCGAACAGACGCTGCCGGTTCTGCCCTACGGCGTGAAGCAAAGGGCTGCGGGCGTGGGCGTGGTCTACTCCGGAGCGGGACAGAATCAGTGGACATACAGCTACCCAGCTGGATCTGACGTGAACTCGCGGGGATTGACGGTTACAGTTGCGCCGTCGATTGCGGGCACCGTGTTTGATGCGCTCGACTATCTGACGGGCTACCCGTGGGGCTGCACGGAACAGACGATGTCGAGCTTCTTGCCCGACGTGATTGTGGCGGAGGCTGTGGACAAGCTACATCTGAAATCGCCCATCGATCGCAAGACGCTGGACGACGAGGTACAGGCGGGACTGGAGCGGCTTTCGAGCTTCCAGCACGACGATGGCGGCTGGGGATGGTGGCCCGACGACCAGAGCATGGTGTTTATGACCGCGTATGTGGTGAGCGGGTTGGGACAGGCGCAAAATGCCGGCTACACGATCGACAGCGACCGCGCCAACAAAGCCCGGAATTGGCTGGCTGCGCAACTCACGGCGCATCCCGACATGATTCCCGACCTGCGGGCGTACGCGGTGTATGCGCTGGCGACGACCGGCGGCGCACCAAAAGACGCGCTCGAAAAGACCTGGTCGGATCGGAATAAGTTGAGCGACGAGGGACTGGCGCTGACCGGGCTGGCGCTGGCAGCGGCCAATGATGGCCGCGCGAAACAGGCAACGGATCTGCTCGAAAAGAAGGCGCATGCGACCGACGTGGATGCGTCCTGGGTGGGCTCGTATGATGGGCTGCTCGACTTCTGGGACGATACCACGCCGGAGACGACGGCCTTTGCGCTCAAGTTGCTGCTCGTGGAAGATCGCTCGAGCGGGCTGATGCCGAAGGCGGCGCGGTGGCTCGCCGAACATCGCGACGGAGACTACTGGTACTCGACCAAGCAGACGTCGATGGTGATCCAGGGACTGACCGATTACCTGGCGGTGAGCGGCGAGCTTGCCAACACATCCGACGTGGAGGTGCTGGTGAATGGCGCGAGCGTCGGAAAGCGGCATTTCGGTCCCGAGGATGCGTTTGCCGCGCCATGGCAAATCAAGGTTCCGGCGGCGCGGGTGGGGAATGGCGGGCAAGTTGCGATCCACAAGAGCGGCAACGGGATCACGTACTGGTCGACGGAAAGCAACTGGTACTCTGCCGACCACAAGAACTTCCAGCAGGGCCAGCTCGCGCTCAACATCACGCGCGACTACTATCTGTTGCAAAAGCGGCAGGACAAGCCGACCGATCCGATCACCTACGATCTGGTTCCGCTGAAAGGGCCGGTGCACGTGGGCGACATTGTGGCGGTGAGGCTGGCGTTGAGCGGGACGAGTTGGAAGTATCTGCTGGCCGAAGATCCGATTCCCGCGGGCACGGAGTTTCTGCCGGAAAGCGGGCTCTACAAGCTCAACAACAAGCCGGATTGGTGGGCCGATTGGTTTACGCGCAAGGAGTTTCATGATGACCGCGCGGCGTTTTTCAACGACGATTTTTCCATCCGCCGCGAGTACGTTTACCTGCTGAAGGTGGACAATCCCGGCAAGTTTGCGATCAGTCCGGCCGATGCAGGACCCATGTACCAACCAAACATTGAGACCACCACCGATCCCGCTACTCTGGAGGTGCAACCGTGAGCGATCTTGCAGCCATGAACACACTGAACGATTTGTTGCGCCGCCTGCGCACCAACCTGGGATGGGTTGCGGCCCAGTTCTGGGCGACGCTGCTGATCGTGCTGGCAGGAGCGGGGTGGACGCGCGTGCCCGAAAGGCACTGGTGGCAGGTGGGGCTGACGTTGCTGCTGCCGCTGGCGATGCTGGCCACGATGCTTGTGCTCGAAGCCGGAACCATGCGCGGGTTGCTCAAGAAGAATGAGCGGCGGGTGCGGTTGGCGTGGGGCGCGCTCACGCTTCTGGTTTGGATCGTGGTGGTCTGGATTGCGTGGGCCATCCTGGACTGGTGCGACGATCAGATTCCGCTGTGGGCGGGATATTTGAACTCGCGCGCCTCGGCGCACGCACGGGCGAGGGTTTTCACTTATCAGCACATCGTCACGTGGATCGGCTTGCTGGTGTGGATCTTCCGCTGGATTGTCGTGCCGGCGAAGGTGATTCCGCATGCCATGGCTTCAGCGCAGTGGGGATGGCAGATGCCGTGGCGAAATCTGTTGCGTATGCTGCTCAACTGGCGGTGGTGGCTGGGTGCGGTGATTGCGGCACTGGTGGGTGTATGGCTGCCCAGTCATTTTTTCAACGGCCAGCCGCATGGAACGGTCGCGCATCAAATGTGGGCCGTAAGCCTGAAACTGGCTGGAGCGTATCTGCTGGCAATTGCGAGCTGGGTTCTGCTGCTGGCAAGGGCGGCGGTGGTGCTGGACCACAACGCATCCGAAGCGACGCAACCCGGCGACGACGCATTGCAAGTGGTGCCTGTAGGCTCCGGCCCGCTCAGGGAAGATTCTGTGAAGCTATCGCTGCCGGAGGTCGACGACGACGCCGGCGGGAAGATCTGAGCGCAACCAATCCAGCACCTGCGCGCGGCCGTAATGCGCGAGGAGCTGTGCAGCATACCATGCTGCGGCGCGATGCGCGCCTTCGGATTCGTCTTCGCTTGAGGCGTGTGCGAGAGCGGCGTTGGTTTCATCTACTGTGAGCCTGGGCCTGGCGGAAGGCGTCTTGGCCGGGGCGGCTTCGCTCCATGCTTCGACCAATCCTTCACGCAGCCAGAGCGGAGCCTTGGGTCCGGCCTCACGCTCCACCAGCGCATGGAGAAACTCGTGGCGCATGGTATTGGCGAGAAGCTGACGCGACGCCAAGGTGCACAAGGGCTGCGTGCCGATCCAGTTTCCCTCGGTGAAGGCTGCAACCCAACCGGGCGCGAGCGTGGCGTCGCGAAATGCAGATGTGGACGCGAAGGCGCGCAAAGTGAACGGAGCGACGGCATGCAAGCCTGATCGCTCCGAAGCCTCAGCGCGCGTGCGATTGAGAGCGGGCAAAAACGCGGCGTCGCCGGCGTTGAGCGATTCGAGGACGAAGCCATCGCCGGCGAAGCTTTGCCAGGCGCGTCCCGTCGACTCGTCTTCGGGCTCCGCGCCGGGAAAATACTGAGCAAGTATTTCGCGCGTGGTGTGCCCTTGCGCAGCCATTACCGCCGCACCTTTTTGGCAAAGGCCCACGCCGTGCCCCCAGCCGCGCCCATGAAAGGCGAAGCGGTCGCCTTGGCGGCTGACTTCAAACCAGGTGCTGGGAATCCGGTTCCAACCCAACGACTCACCCACGGCGAGTTGGAAGTCTTCGGCGGAGATCTCGGCGTGATCGAGCTGCAAAGTGAAGGCGCGGCCCGAGACGCCGCGACGCGCGACAGTCAAATTCTGCCAGCCGGGTTGCGCGAGCCCATGCGCGGCGAGGGCCGCAGTGAGCTCCGCATGCGTGATCTCGGAAGCCCATTCGCGCGCGCCAGTTGCCGTGCAGAATCGATCGGGCAGGGATGGCAGGTAGGGAAGCGGCTTGTCACCCCACGGACGAAGACCCGTCCGTGAGGACCCCGGTTTGGCGCGCGGCCAAATCTCGTCGGGAGAAGCTGTGCGGCCGCCGCAATCCTTGCCGAAGTAGGCAAGGGCGCGCTGCCCATGGAACCACAGAGTCTCGCCCGCCGTTGCGACCGTGGCAGCATGCGCCGCAGCCCTGCGATCGTTGTTGCCGCTCCAGTGCAGAAGCTGGCAATGAGTGGAGTCGCACAGATTGTAATCGGCATGGCCATGCGCCTCATGCAAGGCAAAACTGCGCACGACGATGGCGAGCGCCTGGAGCGATTGAGGGCTGTCGTCCGGCCCGCTCTCGCTTGAGACGACGCGCTCGACATAGTTTTCGACGGGCAGCGTGACCACGATGACAAGTACGCCGGCATGCGCGCTGATGGCGACGGGATCGTGCAGGGTTACGGTTTCATTGTGAGCTGTTAGAGTGATGGGCCCGCTCAGCCGGATGTCGGTCGAGGGAACGGTTTTGTCTGCGGTCGTCAGGATCGCGCCATCTTTCTCTGCGTGAATCTTCGCCGGCGCGTGCAGTACTTCCGCGGGGCACCGCTCACAGGTCTGCAGCAATGTGAATTCCTTTGGACCCGTCGGCGTGAGAGTCAGGTCGTGATCGTGCCAGAGCGTCCACATACCAACACGGAGCGAGGTGCGCGTAATGGGCGGCTGATCTGCGGCGACAACTGGAATCGGCGTCGGCTTAAGGAAGCAAAAGAACAGCGCCGCGACAAAAACGCTGGCCAAAAGATGTTGAAGATCGTGCTTTCCCACCCTTTCGCCAAAAGCGCGAAAGGATGGGGCTCGGGACGTTCCGTGGGACCGGGCGCTGCTCATGGCCGCTTCCGATTTGCGTTGATTGGCGCGTTTGCCAGCAGTTCGCCGGCCACATGTGCGGCATCGGCGCCACGGCCCTCGGGCAGAAACACGACAATCACCACCTGGGGATTTTGCGCGGGCGCAAGACCCACAAACCAACCATGGGTGCGGCTCGACGCGACGCCTTCGGCGGTTCCGGTTTTGCCGAGCACAGCAACTCCGCCCAGACTCGCCTGGCCCGCCATGCCGAAGCTGGCCGAGTCCTCTAATCCTGCGCGCACTACTTGAGATGCATCGGAATCGGAGTGCGCCGCAAGCTCGAGCGCGAGCCAGCGATAGGCCGTGGCCAGCTCAAGAGGCGTGACGCGCACACCGTCGACGCCAAGCAGGGCCAATTCCTCGGCGTCCGGCGAGTTGGGCTCGCGAAACTCAGCCACGGCCTCCAGGCTATCCTTGCCCGCGAGGCCGGTTGGGCCCAGCAGTCCGGTAGGGCGCAGAAGATGGCCTAGCTCGCCCGGCTCAAGACTGCGCGCCACGGCGGCAAAGTAGTTGTTGCACGACCAGGTGAGCGCCTGCTGCGCATCGAAGGGCGGCGCGGGTGGGTGCGTGCACGCAAGGCGGTGACCGGCTACGACAAGTTGCCGGTCGCAGGCCACGCGGTGCGCGGGATTCCAGCGCCCGGCGCGCACCAGCGCGTACAACGCGAGAGGCTTCAGCGTAGATCCGGGGGCGGCAAGGGTTCGTGCTGCTTCGTCGAGCCGATGCGATGCCAGCAGGCGGCCGCTGGCTATATCAAGCACAACGATGCGCGCTTCGGGGACTTGGCGAGCCGTGCGATCGACGCTGCTTTGCCATGCGGCGGTTTGCGATGCGGGCGCTTGGCCGGTTGCGCTGAGAGCGCAGGTCGCAGCGAGAACGGCAATGGAACGAAGGATTCCGTGCACACCAGAAGTATGACCGATTTGCACCGGAGAATTTGGTGCAAACGCACGCAGGGAACGCGGACTCGGCTGGCGGTGGAAGCGACCGACATGCGTTGCGGCGGCGACCTCTCGCAGAAGCTAGGCAAATGTGCGCCAAAACGTGCAAAAAGCGTGTCCTGAACGCCGTTTTAAGCGCACTTTTTCACTTTTTTGTATGCTTTCAGATGGACATTTTGCAAGGATTCGTACGCCTCTAACCGGTCATTTGGCACAAATATCGCCGCTTTTAAGGGGTCATTCTCTGCGATGTTGATTTTTCCGCTCGAAATGTAGTGCTTTGGGCGGCCCAAAAACTCCCAACTTGCAGCCTTAAAGGCGGCGTTTTTGGAGTCCACTGCCGACCCCGCTTCCTGATATTCTCGCAATCACGCATGGAGAAAACTCCGCAAGCTTCGAGTGATGGTTCCGCCGATGTTTCTTCCGCTGGCCTGCCGCGCGTTCTGGGCGCGGGCGAAGCGATCGCCATCGTGATCGGGACCGTGATTGGCAGCGGGATTTTTCTGATTCCCAGCGAGATGATGCGCGATACCGGGTCCTCGCAACTGGTGTACCTGGCGTGGATCGTGGGTGGATTGCTTTCGCTTTTCGGAGCCATGACCTACGCCGAATTGGGCACCATGATGCCGTATGCAGGCGGCGAATATGTGTACCTGCGCGGGGCTTACGGGGACACGGCGGGTTTCCTTTATATGTGGACGTGGTTTACGGTGGCCAAGCCGGGGTCGATCGCCACGGTGGCCGTGGGGCTGGCGCGCACGCTGGAGTTCTTTCCAGCACTCTCGCACCTGGCGGACCCGATTCCGGGCATGCCGTTTTCGATGAAGTGGTCGCAACTGTTCGCCATCTTCATTACCTGGCTGATGACCGGACTGAATTATCTGGGCATCAAAAAAGCGGGCGATTTTCAGCTGGTTTCCACCGCGCTGAAGGCGGTTCTGATTCTGGTGGTGGCGACGCTCTGCTTTTTTGCCCCGAGCGGATCATGGAGCCATTTCCTCACCTCGCTGCCGCACGCGATAAGTGGTTGGAACGGTTTTATGCTGGCGCTGATCGCGACGCTATGGGCTTACGACGGCTGGAGCGATCTGACCATGGTGGCTGGGGAAGTGCGCCGGCCGGAGCGCAACATTCCTATCGCATTGATTGGCGGCTTGCTGGCGGTTGCCGTGCTTTACATGGCGACCAACGCGGCCATTCAATATGTGCTTCCCGCCGGAGCGATTGCCGCATCACCCCTGCCCGCGGTGGCTGCGTTGCGCGTGGTCGCGGGGGCGCGGGGCGCCGAAATCGTGGCAGCGGCCATGGCGGTGAGCATCCTGGTGGCCTTGAATGGAACGGTGATGTCGGGCGCGCGCGTGCCTTATGCCGCCAGTCTCGATGGGCTGTTTTTCCGCCGGTTCGGGCGCGTGCATCCGCATTTTCGTTCGCCTTCCACTTCTCTGGTGGCGCAGGGGCTGGTTTCGACTTTGCTGCTTCTGTTCCTGAACCAGTTTGAGAAGCTGCTGGATCTGACGGTGTTTGCCGAATGGCTGTTTTACGCGCTGGCGGCCAGCACGGTCTTCGTGTACCGCCGCAAATTGCCGGACGCGACGCGGCCCTACCGGGTTTGGGGCTATCCGGTGCTTCCAGCGATCTTTGTGGGGTCCGCCGCGGTGGTGCTGGTGGCGAGCTTTGCCGGGAATTTGAAGGGATCGTTGATCGGTACTGCATTGATTCTGAGCGGGCTGCCGGTGATGTGGCTGATTCGCAGGCAGCGCGCAACGCGCTAGCAGGCCGGAGAGTCAGCAAGCCGGCGCGATGTTTTGACCGCGTAGATGCGGTCAAAAGAGCGAAAATCTGCAGGCTTATAAGGCTACAAATCCAGGGTGAAATCGCGTTGGAAGGCCAATGACGGCCTATAGGCGGTCAGATTTGGGGCGGATTGACTGCCTTTGCGCGGGCGAAAAAGTGAAAAACGGCCTCTAAAAGCGACTTCCGGCGACGCGTTTTGCATATAATTACCGCATTTTTCGCTACTGTGGGATTAGAGGCGAGAAAGGGGCGAATCTGGACATGAGAGGAAAAGATCGGAAGTTGGAGCGGCGGAGGCTGGACGAGGAGATGAGGCCCTTCCGGAGGGCGGTGAGGGAGCCGAGCCCCACAAACGGGCTGCTGCGCGCGGTGCGACAGGCGGTGGGGATTCCCCTGGCGGAGATCGCGGAAAAGGGCGGGGTGGTGCTTTCGACGGTGACTGATTTTGAGCTGAGGGAGCTGGAGAGGACGATCACGCTGCGGTCGTTGGGCCGCATGGCGGAGGCGATGGGCTGCAGAGTGGTGTACGGCGTGGTGCCGATGAAGGGCAGGACGTTCAAGTACATGGCAGAGGAGAGGCTGTGGAGGAAAGTGTTGGGGACAGGTGTCAGGTGTCAGGTGTCAGGGGTGAGGGAACAGGGAACAGGGAGTGGCCAATAGGGAGTAGTGAATAGTGGGTAGTGAGTTGGAGTCAGCGCGGGAGGCCTGGAGGCTTCCCGATTTTTTTGCGGGCTGCTCGACGACATGTGGATGGGGCGTGGGGCGGCCGGGATAGGCGGCGAGATGGCGTTGATACAAGTGGAAGAGGTTGAGAGGAAGGGGACGAGGAGGGCAGGGAGGACTCCGTCCGGGCGGGGAAAGAAGAGCGATAGGACTGTTGCGGGCGCAAGTGCAGGTAAGCCGGGCATAGAGCCGGAGAGGGAGGGGACGGAGGGCCAGTCGAACGCGGGGGCGGAGCCCGAAAAGAAGAGCAGAGGGAGCGGGTTGAAGCGACTGGAGCGGGCGGCGGACCGACGGCTGGGGCAGGCAAGCGAGAAGCTGGCGGATCTACTGCTTGAAAAAGCGAGGGAAGGGAAAGTAGAGAGCGCGCGACTGCTGGTGACGCTGGCCGAGCACAGAGAGAAGCGCAAGCCGCCAGAGAAAAAAAAGAAGAAACGGCCGGGGCCTTCGTGGGCCGAGTTACTGGCCTCGGAGCCGGAGTGGAAAGAGCCGGAGCTGGGCGATGTGTGGGTGGGTGATGGGTGGAGGAAGCAGAGCACGGGCGAGTTTGTGGGCGAGTGCGAACGAATCGATCAAGGGGACGAAGAACTAGAAGACAGGGACCAAGGGATCGAGAAGGCAGGGACCCAGGGAATAGTGGGTAGGGGGTAGTGAGTGGGGGATAGGAGTCAGCGCGGAGAGCGGAGGCTTCCCGATTTTATGGAAAGCTGGCCGAGGGAACAAGTGTCGGGCGGCCAGGATGGGCGGCGAGCCCAGAGATCGGCTTTTTGGAAAGAAATCCACCGGAAAGTGCATTCCTCACACGATTTTCATTGACATTTAAGCGAAGCCCGGCTAGTTTTGCATACATCCAGTCATCTATATGACTTGGCTGGTGGTTCGATTTTCTGGCGCGGGTGGCATGCGATGAACGTTTTGATGCCGTTTTCCGCGGAACCATGTCCTCCACCCAGACTGCGGTTTCAGGGGTCCTCTTCGACTTCCGGAACCGGCCAGCAGGTAGTTGCGGACACACAATAAAGGCCCCGGTTTGGCGGTTGAAGGCATTTTGCCTTGGCGAAGCCAAATCAGGATGGCACAGAGAAACCTCTCGCATCCCCAGAAGAGGCAATTCCATATCACAGAACAAGGCTCCCCTGTTTCGCTCAATGCAAGCCGAGCCGGCATGTTTTTCGATCGATTGCCGGACCGGCGTCTCCAATCTGTACCTCTCAACCTATGAGGCCGATGCGGGGTAAATGCGCAGGGAATGCCCAACATCGGCAGAACGAAAAACATTCAGGAGGCAACAAACTGCTATGTCACACAAATTTGTAAAAAGCTTATTTGCCCTGTTGACCGCAATAGGGCTGGCGTTGACCGTAGGTTACGCAACCGCGCAGAGCAACGTTTCCGGCAGCATCAGCGGAACCGTGATGGACGGGACGGGCGCCGTGGTTTCGGGCGCCGCGGTGACCATCACCAACACGGATCGCGGCGAAGACATTCGCGTTACCAAGACGAACGCGGCGGGATTCTTCACGGCGGAAGCGCTGCCGCTGGGCGCCTACAAGGTAACCATTGTGGCTTCTCACTTCAAGACGGAGGTCGTGACCGGCCTTGTGCTGCACGCGGCTGACGAGCTTACTGTGGACCGTAAGCTGACGCCGGGCGGCGCCAACGAAATCGTCACGGTGACCACGACAGACAACCTGGTGACTGTGAATCTGGAAGACGCGACCTCGGCCGGCCTGATCAACAACGAGCAGTTGAACGAGATGCCGCTGGTGACGCGGAACTACGAAACGCTGATGAACCTGCAGCCGGGCGTGGTGTACGGCGGCGCTACGGACGATCTGACGCGGGGGCCTGCCGGCCTGAGCGGCGCGTCGAGCACGGTGTCATTCTCAGTGAACGGCGGCCGCAACACATCGAACGGCTGGACGATTGACGGCGCCGACAACCTGGACCGCGGCGCGAACCTGACGCTCTACACGTATCCGAGCCCGGACGCGATCGCAGAATTCAAGAATCTGCGCGGGCAGTACAGTGCGCAGTTCGGACGCAATGCTTCAGGGCAGATCGACGTTGTGACCAAGTCGGGCTCGAACTCGCTGCACGGCAGCGCCTACGAGTATCTGCGCAACAACTACGTCGACGCCAATACGTATTTGAACGATTTTCACGGCGGCCCCGCGGCCGGGTTTCCGACCCCTACTTATCGCTACAATGTTTTCGGATTCTCGGCCGGAGGGCCGGTCTGGATCCCCAAGATTTACAACGGCAAGGGCAAGACGTTTTTCTTCGTCTCCGAAGAATTTCAACGCATTGTCGAGGTGCTTGCGGGGCAGACAGCGACAGTGCCGCAGGCCTCGGAGCGCTCGGGCGACTTTACCCAGTCGGGACAGTTGATCAGTGGCGTGTGGACGACAGCGCCGGTGACGGTATGTACTGCGTTCACGAACAACTCCGTGACACAGGTGAATACCTGCACGGCGACGGGGACTTCAGTTACGTCGGGCCTTTCGCCGACGGCGCAGGCCTACATGAAGGACGTGTTTGCCAATGTGCCGGTGCCGAACGTGGCCTACAACATTGCGCATAACGCAGACCCGCACACCATTTACACGAACTTCAAGGACATTTTCAACAACACCGATTCCGTGGCGCGCATCGACCAGCAGTTCGGCCAGAAGCTCAGCGTGTTCTACCGCTATCTGCACGACACGTTCCCGGAGACTCTGCCTCAGGGTCAATTCACGACGGTCTATATCGCCGGCGCGAACACGACCACGGTGGTGAATCCCGGCACGCAGCAGCTGGCTCACATCACGTATGTCTTCAGCCCGACGATGCTGCTGAATGTGGGCTACTCGTTCTCGAACGGCAACATCGTGAGCACGCCGTCAGGTTTTCTGGGTTCCGCGCAGTCTCCTGATGTCAAACCCACGCTTGTCTATCCGAACACGGTGGGGCTGATTCCGAATCTTTCGATCGCAGGCATGACCGCACTGAGCGGCAGCGTGGCCTATATCGACCACGGCACCAACCACCAGATGTATGGCGATTTGACAAAGGTACTGCACAACCACACGTTGATTTTCGGCATGAGCTACAACCACTACCAGAAGCTCGAAAACAATACGACCGGCACGCAGGGTGGGTTTACTTTTGCGAGCGATTCAGGCTTTGCGAATGTGCCGACGAATAACAATGGCGGCGCGAACGAGGCGCAGGGATTTGCCAACTTCCTGACGGGCAATGCCAACGGCGGCTTCAGCCAGCTCTCTCGTGATCCGGTTACTGACCAGAAGTTTGCCTTGTACGAAGTCTTTGCGCAGGACAACTGGAAGGTGAATCCGCGGCTGACGCTGAACCTGGGCGTGCGCTATGGCTATTACGGCCAGCCCTGGGATGCAAACCTGCTGATGAGCAACTTCGATCCTGCGAAGTACACCGCGGCGGCGGCGCCGACCATCGCCAGCAGCGGCCTGATTTGCATTACCAGCCCTTGCAGCCAAGCCGGCAGCAACGTCGGCCTGTCAACAACCGCCAACGCGTCAGCGGACATTGTGGGCATCAACTATGTCGACGGCATCATCTACAACGGCCCGAACGCGGCCAACAACAACCAGGCTTCGCCCTGGGGGAACAAGGTGGGCTCCGCGCAGAAGGCCAACCTTGCGCCGCGTTTCGGCTTTGCTTACGATTTGTTCGGTAACGGAAAGACCTCGCTGCGCGGCGGCTACGGCTGGTCGTATGACAACGCCGAGGTGAGTTATTACGAAACCACGGTGTTCGACAATCCTCCGGCGGTTTCTACATACTCGGTGAGCCAGTCGACGCTCGACACGCCGGCCGGAGGCGCAACTACTGCGTTTTCGAGTACGCCCGCGCGTATTCAGGGGGTTCCGCTGACTTTCCAAACGCCGTATGTGCAGCAGTTCTCGCTGGACATACAGCAGGAGTTGGCTGAGAAGTTCATGCTCGACCTGGGCTACTTTGGCGACCATGGAACGCACCTTCTGGGCGCGATGGATATCGATCAGCCGCAGCCGGGCGCCTGGCTGGGCACGGCGAACAGCGGGGGCAGTTACCTGGTGAATCCAGAGACGAACAGCTCCAGCTGCTTCATCGCCGTCAATGGCGTGAACGTTCCCGCGAATATCAGCTCCACCTGCACGCGCGTGGTGAACCAGATTGAACCGTATCTTGGATACGGCGCGATCGATGCGCTGCGCACCATCTTCAATTCGAACTACAACTCGCTGCAGGCGAAGATCACCAAGCGCTTCAGCGGCAGCACATACGTGGACGCCAATATTACCTGGTCGCGCGACTTGACCAATGCTCCGGCAGATTACTCCGGGTTCATCCAGAACGAGTACAACATCAACGGCGATTACGGGCGCGCTTCGCTTGACCGCAACAAGGTGTTCAACTTCGATGGCGTCTTTGAAGAGCCGTGGTTCCGCGAGCAAAAGAACCTCGAGGGACGCGTGCTGGGCGGCTGGGAGATGAGCTTTATCTACACGATCGATTCGGGACTGCCGTCCACAGTTGCAGCGAGCGCGGGAAGCACGGTTTTCTATAACCTCGGTACCTCGACCACACCCAGCATCTACAACAGCCAACTGAATGGCGGCGAAGTAAGCGACAACGCGGGCCTGCACGACTCCGGACCGACTTCGGACGGCTTGCGCGTGAACCAGATCGGCAATCCGAACGCTCCGGGCAACCTGACGAAGATTCACAACAAGGCCTACGAGGTGATCAGCGCGCCCTGGTTCTATTCCGGTGCATTTGCGGCTCCGGCGCCGAACAGCCCGATACCGGCTAATGCGAAGCGCGGCACGATTCAGGGCCCTGGATTCAACCGGGTCGATGTTGGCGTTCACCGCAACTTCAAGATCACGGAGCGGACGAGCTTCCAGTTCCGCGCCGAGGCCTTCAACGCAGTCAACCACGTAAATGTCAACTCCATCGGAACGACTGCGACGTCATCGACGTTCGGCGAAGTTACGGGATATCGTGACCCGCGCATCATGCAGTTTGCCGGCCGATTTACCTTCTAACTCGAACGAAAAGACCGGCTCGGCTCGCCTGTTTCCTTTAAAAGGGAAACAGGCGGGCAGGGGTCTGCTTCCATGCAAGACTGATCGTCCTAGCCGTGCCGCCGAAGCAGGAATGTCGCGATGGGATTGAACACGCTGGATCTGGTGGTGATCGGTTTCTATCTGGCCGGCGTGACTGTTTTCGGCTTGCGCTTCCGAAGCGGGCAGCGGACGCTGAAAGGATATTTCCTCGCAGATAACGCGATTCCGTGGTGGGCGATTTCGCTTTCGATTGTGGCCGCGGAGACGAGCACTCTGACGGTGATCAGCGTGCCCGGCTTGGCGTACGACAAGGACTTCAGCTTTCTACAACTGGTGATGGGCTACCTGATCGGCCGCGTCGTGGTGAGTTTTGTGCTCATCCCGCAATACTTTCGCGGCGAGCTGGTTACGGCTTATCAACTGATGGAACGCCGCTTTGGGCAACGGCTGCGCACGTTGACGGCGGGAGTCTTTCTGGTGACGCGGGCCGCCGCAGAAGGCGTGCGCGTGTTTGCGGTGGCCATCGTGGTGCGCGTGGCGCTGGGCGGACTGCTCGCGGGCGTAAGCGATTTTGAGCGCGACCTGGTAGCGATCGCCGTGGTCACCGTGCTGACGCTTCTCTACACGTTGAAGGGCGGCCTGAAGGCAGCAATCTGGACGGATGTGATGCAGCAGACGGTATATGTTGCCGGAACGATCGTGGGTCTTGTGACCATCCTGCATCTTGTGCCCGGCGGATGGGATGCCGTGCGCGAGATGGCGGGCCAGGCAGGCAAGTTCCGCGTGCTGGATTTCACATTCAATTGGACGACCAAGTACACCTTGTGGTCGGGATTGATTGGCGGAGCCTTTCTGACCACCGCCAGTCATGGGACCGATCAGTTAATTGTGCAAAGACTGCTGGCGGCGCGCAGCGAGGGGCAAGCGAAGGCCGCTCTGCTCTCAAGCGGCGTGGTGGTTTTCTTCCAGTTTTCGCTTTTCCTGACGATTGGGGCGATGCTGTTTGTGTTTTATCGGATGTTTCCGCCGGCAGTTGCGTTCACGCGAACGGATACCATCTTCCCGGTTTTCATCGTCAGCCATATGCCGCACGGTGTGAGCGGGTTGCTGATCGCAGCCATCCTGGCAGCGGCGATGTCGAACCTGAGCGCTGCGCTCAATTCGCTTTCATCAACCTCCATCGTCGATTTCTACATGCGACTTCGTCCGCTTTCGTCGGAGATGCACCGCATCTGGCTGTCGCGGGTGGCGATGGTGGTTTGGGCGCTAGTTTTGTTTGGCCTTGCGCTGGTGGCGCGGAATGGCGGCAGGGTGATCGAAGTGGGATTGACGATCGCATCGGTGGCCTATGGAGGGATGCTCGGCGTGTTTTTGTTAGGCGTGCTTACGCGCCGGGCTACGGAGCGCGGAGCCATGGTGGGCATGATTTGCGGATTGGCATTGAACCTGTACCTGTGGCGGTTCACCGGTGTGGCGTTTACCTGGTATGTAGTGCTGGGCAGCGTGGTGACGTTTGCAGTGGGCTATGCCGCAAGCCTGCCCATGCGGGAGAAACCATTGAACGCGTTGCAAGCAAGGGATGGGAATGCAAGAGCGTGAGTTGACAACGGAGCGCCGCAATCGGGCCACGGAGAACCTGGACAAAATGAGTTCTCTGGAGTTGGTGACCGCCATGAACCGCGAAGACGCGGTGGTGCCGCGCGCCATTCGCAAGGTGTTGCCGGAGATTGCCAAGGCGGTGGATCTGGTAACGCATCATCTGGCTCAGGGCGGAAGACTGATTTACGTGGGCAGCGGAACGAGCGGCCGCATCGGCGCGCTGGATGCATCGGAGTGTTCGCCGACCTTCGGGGTTAGTCCGAAGAAGGTGCAATTTGTGATTGCAGGGGGCGAGCGCGCGCTGGTAAATGCAGCGGAGGCCAGCGAGGATTCGGCCGTGATGGGACGCAAAGACATAGCGGCAAGAAGACCCGGCAAGCGCGACGTTGTGGTGGGCATCGCGGCCAGCGGAAACACGCCCTATACCATCAGCGCTCTTGAATATGCGCGAGCCAAGGGCGCAGCGACAGTGGCCATTGCATTCAATCGCAATTCCGCAATCGGGAAAGTTGCGGATCTTCGCATTGAGACAGAGGTGGGACCGGAAGTGCTCGCCGGGTCGTCGCGGCTCAAGGCCGGGACCGCGGAGAAGCTGATCTGCAACATGTTGACGACCGGCGCCATGACACGGCTGGGGTACGTGTACAGCAACTTGATGGTCAATCTGCATTTGACGAACAAGAAACTGTTGCAGCGCGGCACCAAGATTCTTGAGACACTGACCGGGGTGGATGGGGCGCAGGCCGCGGCCACGCTGGAAAAAGCCGGCAGGAGCGTGCCGGTGGCGCTGGTGATGTTGAAGACGGGCACAAGCAAGGCAGAGTCTGCACGGCGGCTACGCCGAGCCAAAGGGAACGTCCGGAGAGCAATCGAAGGCTGATATGGGGAGCGCGGCAAAGACGGCGATGGTTCGCGCGGCGATGGTTTGCCTGCTGGCGACGATGGTGGTCGTGTGCGGGCAGCGAGGGGTTGCCGCGCAGGAGCCAGCGACGGGCGGCAGCAGCGCGCATGATTTCGACACGCACAATTTCGACGCTATTGATGCGCTGATGCAGGCGGCTGTGGCCAAAGGAAGCATGCCCGGCGGCGTGGCGATCATCGGCCACAACGGCGCGGTGGTGTATCGCAAGGCCTTCGGATCGCGGTCGCTCGAGCCAACGCAAGAAGCGATGACCGCGGACACGATCTTCGATCTGGCCTCGCTGACCAAGGTGATTGCCACGACCACCGCGGTGATGCAGCTCGTCGACGAGGGCCGCGTGCGTATTGACGATCCCGTCGCCGCATATCTGCCGGAGTTTGCGCAGAACGGGAAGTCGCAGATTACCGTGCGCGAGCTGATGACGCATTTTTCCGGCCTGCCGCCCGATCTGGATCTGAAGGAATCGTGGCACGGCCGCGACACGGCCTTCAAGATGGCGATGCAGGTGCAGCCCACCAATCCTCCGGGCACGCGATTTGTTTATAGCGACATCAATTTCGAAGTGCTCGGCTTCATCGTGCAGAAAGTCACCGGCATGCCGCTGAATGAATACACGGCGACGCACGTATTCGCTCCGCTCGACATGCAGGAAACGGCATTTCTTCCGCCCGCTAGCTGGGTGCCGCGCATCGCTCCCACGCAATACGACGAAGATGGAATCATGCTGCGGGGCGTCGTGCACGATCCCACGGCGCGAAGGATGGGCGGAGTCGCGGGGCACGCGGGGCTGTTTTCGACGGCGGACGATCTGGCAAAGTTCGCGCAGAATCTGCTCAGCGACCATCCGAAGGTTTTGACCCGCGAAGCGATAGAAGAGATGACCACGCCGCAGCAGCCGGGATCGGGTTCGATCTTGCGCGGATTGGGGTGGGACATCGACTCGCCCTACTCCGGCCCTCGCGGCAAGCTGTTTCCGGTCGGCTCCTTTGGCCACACGGGATTCACCGGCACTTCGATCTGGATCGATCCTGAGAGTGACACTTACATTATCCTGCTGACGAACGCGGTGCATCCAAACGGCAAGGGTTCGGTGATCGCGCTGCGGAGGAACTTGGCGGATGCCGTTGTCGGGGCACTGCATCTCTCGTTCGCGGAGAACCCAGAGAAGCGCATTGGACCCATCCCCGCGCACAGTGAGTCGATGATGGTCCAGCCTCACATTAGCGCGCAAACGGGCGGAGTGAAGGTGGGCATCGACGTTCTGGAAGCGCACGAATTCCAAGAGCTGTATCCGGATCGAGATCATCCAGTAAGAATCGGATTGGTGACCAATCAGACCGGCGTGGATGCACGCGGACAGCGCACAGCTGACATTCTGGCGCACGCTCCGGGGATCAAGCTGACAGCGATCTTCAGTCCGGAGCACGGGATTGCCGGCGTCTTGGATACGACGGCGATTGGCAACTCGCGCGACGCGGCGACGGGTGTGCCGGTGTACAGCGTCTACGGCGACTCGGATGCGAAGCGGCGGCCTACAGACGAAGAGATGGCCGGCGTGGATGAGATTGTCTACGACATTCAGGACATCGGAGTGCGCTTTTACACCTACGAGAGCACGCTCGGTTATTTTCTTGAGGCGGCTGCGAAGGCGGGAAAAGAGATGATTGTGCTCGACCGGCCGAATCCAATCGGCGGCGGGCTTGCGCAGGGGCCGGTACTGGATGCGGGGCGCGAATCGTTCGTCGGCTACTGGCGAACCCCGGTGCGCCACGGAATGACGGTGGGTGAGCTGGCGGGCCTGTTTAATGGCGAGCGTGCGATCGGCGCAAAACTCTCCGTGGTGCGCATGGAGGGCTGGCTGCGCGGCGATTGGTTCGATGCGACGGGCGGAGTGTGGGTGAATCCATCGCCGAATATGCGCAACCTGACCGAAGCTGAGTTGTATCCCGGCATTGGGATGATCGAAGGCGCAAATATCTCTGTCGGCCGCGGTACCGATACGCCGTTTGAACAGGCGGGCGCACCGTGGATCGACGCCGCGGCGCTTGCCAGGTACCTGAACGCGCGGGAGATTGACGGCGTGCGGTTTGTGCCAGTGAATTTCACGCCCAATGCATCCAATGATGCAAACCAGATATGCAACGGCGTGAACATCATTGTGACTAACCGCGAAGCGCTGGACGCGCCCGAGCTTGGACTGGAGATTGCAGCAGCGCTCGAGCATTTTTATCCCAATGATTTCAAGATTGCCGGCATTGACGGGTTGATGCGCAACAAGGCCACGCTCGATGCGCTCGAGGCCGGCGAAGATCCGCGACGCATTGCTCTGGATTGGCGGGATGCACTGAAGAATTTCGAAGCAGTGCGAGCAAAGTACCTTCTTTATTGATTTTTCGCATTGCGGCGGCAGGGCTGCCGGATATAGAGGAGTGGAGCTTGAAGTTCGAAGCGAGCGGAATGCGATGGGGTCGGACGGCCGCGGTGGCCGTGATGACGGCCGCGGTGATGGCGCAGTGCGCCGTTGCCGCGCCGCCGGTGCACCTTGACCGCAAAGGCGAGCGGTGGGCGGCCACGACACTGCGCAAGATGACGCTCGAAGAAAAAGTCGGACAGATGATCGTGGTCTGGGCGAAGGTTCAGTTTTTGAATCCCGAGAGCCCGGAGTATCTCGAACTGCGCGACGAGATGGCGAAGTACCACGTGGGCGGATTCGGCGTTACCGATGTGGTGGAGGGCCCGCAGCTCATCATGAGCGAGCCGCTGGAGGCGGCGGCGCTGACCAACCGGCTGCAAAAGGATTCGAAATACCCGCTGCTGATTGCCGCCGACTTTGAGCGCGGCCTGTCAATGCGACTTGTGGGCGCGACCGCATTTCCGGCTGCGATGGCATTCGGCGCGACCGGCGACAAAGAGCTGGCGCGGCAATTCGGCCGCATCAGCGCGATCGAGTCGCGGGCCATTGGCGTGGAGTGGAACTGGTTTCCGATCGCGGACGTGAACTCCAATCCCGCAAACCCGATCATCGATACACGATCATTCGGTGAAGATCCCGCTGTGGTGAGCGAGATGGTCGCGGCCTACATCGAGGGCGCGCGCAGCGAGGGATTGCTGACGACGGCGAAGCATTTTCCCGGCCACGGCGACACCGATACGGATTCGCATCTTACCCTGGCACGCGTGCCGGCGAGCATGGATCGGCTGAATGCGGTGGAACTGGCACCGTTTCGCAGCGCGATTGCCGCCGGAGTGGATTCGGTGATGATGGGCCACTTGATTGTGCCGGCCGTCGAGCCCGATCCCGATCGCCCGGCTAGCGTCTCGGCGCACGCGATCAAGGATTTGTTGCAAGGGCAACTTGGATTCAAAGGGCTGGTGGTCACCGACGGCCTGGGTATGGCGGGTCTCACGCATGTGTTCTCCGGTTCCGATGAGGAGGTATCGAGCAAGGCAGCCGTGGCGGCCGTGGAGGCGGGCAATGACATGGTCCTGGTTCCAAGCGATCTTGGTGGTGCGTACAACGGCTTGCTCACGGCTGTGAAGCGCGGCGAGATTTCGGAGGCGCGCATCGACGAGAGCGTGTTGAAGATTTTGCGCATGAAGGCGTCGGTTGGCCTGAATCGCAATCGCTATGTGGATCTTGCAAACGTACAGGATGAGGTGGCGCGACCAGAGAACGTGGCGCTTGCGCAAAGCGTTGCCGATCGGGCGGTGACACTGGTGACGGATGCCGAAAAACTGGTTCCACTTGCGGCGCAGCACGCGGCGACAGCGAATCAACTGGGACGGCCCGCCTCACGCATCGTCGCGGTGCTTTTCTCTGACCGGCCACGCGGTAGCGATGGCGGACGCGCTTTTGCGAGTGAACTGCGCAAGCGTGCGCCCGGGGCCACGATTTTCTACGTCGATCCCAGCAATTCGGGTTATGTCTTCGACAACGTGCTGGCCGCGGTGCGCGATGCCGGGACGGTGATTGCCGTCGCCGAATCGGTTCCCAATGCCAGACGGACCACCGAGGGCCGCGCGGGCGGGTCGGTAAATCTAGATGTGGGACCGATGCAGTTGCTCACCGAAATGGTGAAGACGGCGGGAGCCAAGACCGTTGTGGTCGCATTCGGCAATCCCTATACGGGAGGGTCGATCCCGGGCATTCAGACGTATGTTTGCACGTATTCGAACACCGTAGTTTCCGCAACGAGCCTGGCGCGGGCGTTGTTCGGCGAGATTCCGATCCATGGGCGGCTGCCGGTATCGATTCCTAACCTTGCGCCGCGCGGAACAGGCCTCGATCGTGATGCGATGGCGACGAAAACCGGTGCGCCATAAATGCGCTCGACGGTTATTGAGAGGAGCAGTCAAGTGAGTGGGTCAAATTCGACTTCGGGCAAATTGGGACTGCGGCGCGTTAGAGAAGGGCGCTGGGGCCGCGCGATCCTGGCGGGTTTTGCGCTGGTTCTTCTCTCTAGTCCAGCGGCTCGGGCGCAACTATCTATTGATCATCCGGATGCGGTAGTGGCGAGGCCTGTAGTGAATATGTACAGGAATGCGACGGACACGAGCGATGTGGTTTCGCAGACGCTTTACGGCACCGGTGTGGCGACGATCGAAGGCGGACAGGGGTGGTTCCACATTCGTACCGCGGATGGATATACGGGCTGGGTTGAGGCGGCAGACCTGAAGGTGCTGAACGGCGCGACCTACGCTCCCAAGGGAAATACGGTGCGCGTTGCGGCGTTGAGCGCGAATGTCTATCGCGAACCCGACGTGACGAAACACGCGCCGCTGCTCGAACTGCCGTGGGAGGCGCGGCTGGAACAGGCGCCGGCGCCGGCGAAGAACACAGAGCGCTGGCTTGAGGTGCGGCTGGTGGATGGGCAAATGGCCTGGGTGCAGCGCGGCGATATCAGCGACGACTTCACGCCGCTGAGCATCGACGAAATGCTGCAGCTTGCGCACAGGTTTATCGGAACGACGTACACCTGGGGCGGCGTGAGCAGCTTCGGCTTCGACTGCTCAGGATTTACGCAGATGCTGGAGCGGCAACGGAGCATCGAAATGCCGCGGGATGCGGACATACAGGCATCATGGAGCGGCGTGGTTGCGGTGGAGCGCAAGGACCTGCAGCCAGGTGACCTGTTATTTTTTGGATCGAGCCCATCCAAAATCACGCACACCGGCATCTATCTGGGAAACGGTGAATTCATGCACGATACGACCCACGGCCACCCCGGCGTCCAGATCAGCCGGCTGGACGATATGCCCTGGGCACAAATTCTTGTGGCGATACGGAGAGTGAAGCCATGAATCGACGCGATTGTTTGAAAATTGCCGGGGCAGCCGCGGTGCTTCCGTTCACGCCTTCGGCCGCCCGCCCGCAGTCCGCTCAAGGGCCGTGCACGGTCGACGTTGGATTGAAGCGTTTGATGCTGCGCCATACCTGGACGACGACCATGTCGTCGAGTGAGTATCGCGACACCGTCCAGGTGGAATACCGGCGCGACGGGATTTCCGGTCACGGCGAGGGCGCACCGATTGTGCGCTACCAGGAATCTCCGGCATCGGCCATGCAGGCCATTCAAGCCATCGCGAACGAGATTACCGCGGGCGATCCATGGAAGTACCAGAAATATCTTGCAGGCATCCGCCGGAAATTGGGAGAAGGGCAACACGCCGCGATGGCTGCAGTCGATATTGCCATCTTCGATTGGCTGGGCAAGAAACTCGATGTACCCCTCTATAAGTTTCTCGGGCTGGATGCGGCGGATGCGCCGATCACGGATTTTTCCATCGGCATTGACACGCCGGAGATCACTCGCCAAAAGACGCGCGAAGCGGAGGATTTTCCGGTGCTGAAGGTGAAGGTGGGACTGAAAACCGACGAGGCGACCATCGAAGCCGTGCGCAGCGTGACCAAGAAGCCGATTCGCGTGGATGCCAACGAGGGATGGACCGACAAGGAAGAGGCCATCCGCAAGATCAACTGGATGGAAACGCAGGGCGTGGAGTACGTGGAGCAGCCCATGCCGGCGCACATGGTGGAAGAGACGCGATATGTGCGCGGCAAGGTGCATCTGCCGATCTTTGCCGATGAGGCGTGCACCGATGTCACAATGATTCCGAAGCTTGTCGACGCGTACGACGGAATTAACGTCAAACTCGACAAGGCCGGCGGCATTCTGGAATCGTGCCGGTGGATCGAGGTGGCACGCGCCATGAAGATGAAGGTGATGCTGGGCTGCATGGTGTCGAGCTCCTGCACCGTAACGGCCGCGGCGCATTTATCGCCGCTGGTTGATTACGCCGATCTGGACGGCAACCTGCTGGTGGCCAACGATCCATGGAGCGGTGTGCGCGTGGAGAAAGGGAAACTGATTCTTCCTGAGGGCCCGGGGTTGGGCCTGCGCCCCGTGTGAAATGAGGCGGGGGATTTTTTTGAAGTTTCCGCAATGTGTGTGAACGGTGTTTTTGGGCAATCGATAAGCTGGTTGAGCAAAATGCGCGGATGCAAGCTGCCAGAGCCCTCAGGCAGTGCTTGACCCGGAGGTTGACTGCAACGTGGAACCAACGGACGTGATGACGAACAAAAGCAGGAAGCCGCGTCCAACGCCCCTGGACCGCAGGAGCGGCATTCCGCTTTATCACCAGATTCAGCAGCGCCTGTTGGATCAGATTCAGTCCGGGGAATTGAAGCCGGGCGAGCCGTTACCGTCGATCCAGCAGATTGCCACGCGGATGGGCGTGAGCCAAATGACGGTGCGACAGGCGGTCGGCGCATTGTGCGAAATCGGGGTGATTTATAGCCGGCAGGGCAAAGGCACGTTCATATCCGGCATCAAGCTGGAGAGAGATTTTCGCCAGGTTCTATCGTTCTCAGAGGAGACGCAGGCGCGTGGAGCGACGCCTAGCTCCATTTTGCTGTCGTTCCGCATTCAATTGCCAACCCAGGAAGTGAAAGAGGCCCTGGGCCTGAGCGATGGGGAGCGCGTCTTCAATCTTCACCGGGTCCGCTGCGGCAACTCAATTCCCATGGGCATCGAGTCAAGCTGCCTGCCTGTGCAGCTCTGCCCCGGACTGATCGAGACCTTCGATCCGACGACCTCGCTTTACGATGAGCTGGCGCATCAATACGGAATCCAACTGATGGTGACCGACGAAGTGGTTGAGGTGGGAAAGGCAAGCGCGGAAGACGCGCGCCTGCTCGAGATCGCTCCGCAGAGCCCGGTCTTCCTGTTTATGAGGGTCTCGTATCTGGAAAACGGAACGCCGGTGGAGCATGTAAAGTCTGTTTATCGAGGAGACAAATACAAGATTGTGAACCGGCTGATGCGCCTGAAGCGCGATCGGCTGACAACGCCGCTACCGTCATCATTAAAGCCGGCGACCGATGCCATCAACTGAGCGTGGCGCTCGCGGCATCGTGGACAAATGGCATGGGCCGTAGAGGGCTTCTCTTAGGCCGGCGCACATTATGAAGAGCGGAACCAGATGACAGCAGCGGTGAGACTGCTTAAAGCCAAGGGAAACCACACCTGCGCGATCCACGGCGCGGGAATTAGGAAGAGGATGTCAGTGCTGAGCAATGAACCGGGCCAGCCGATGGTGAGACGAAGCCAGACGTAGTAAAAGAAATCCCAAAACGCGAAGGCCCAGAGAAACGCGGCGGTTTTTGCCCTGAGGTTTTGCCCGGCGAGCCAGGCGATCCCGCCCAGCATGACGATGGTTGCAGCTTCGCGGAAGCACTCAATTCTTACCAGGTTTCCCGGCAGGGCGGCGGGGCCGTTGGCCTGCGGAACCGGCCACAACCCGGTGGCGGCCCTCAAATAAACGACAACGGCAGCTTCAACGAAGCCAAAGGCGATGCCGAAGATGGCGATGACCAGAAGCCGCTTTCTGCCCAGCGGAAACTTCGCGTTTCTCGACAAAAGATAAGGAGCGGCGGGGACGAGAACCAGAAGATTCACCCACCACGGCGAAGCGAAGAGAGCAAAGCCGGACATAGAGTGAGTCTACGACGATGCGCGGCCGCGGGTCATTGAAGGAAGTGCGGGGAAGGAAGTCCGGGCGATGAGCCTGTTACGGCGCGTCTGACGCCGCGGCGATGTCTTCAGGCCAATCGCCAAGTGGTATATACTTCTTCACGTCGGCGTGCCGCACATGAGCGGGAGTAGTTCAGTGGCAGAACGTCAGCTTCCCAAGCTGAATGTCGCCGGTTCGATCCCGGTCTCCCGCTCCAACTTTCACTGCAGAATTTTGAATCTGCGGCGTTCCTAGACAGCTTCCTGCACCTTCATCACCAGGCAGGCGATGGTG
>JBEKIE010000002.1:0-140116 GCA_050011915.1 Occallatibacter sp. | reverse complement strand
GCGAACGTGATTGTGCAGATCAAATACGGCCCCATCGACTTCCAGGCGCGCGAGCCGGTGTCGCCGCTCTTTGCGGGCCTTGAGAAAACCAACTCCGCCATGGAACTGCAGATCACGCAGGAATACACGGGCCAGCAGCGGCATCTGGTGTATCTCGCGCCCATGTGGAAAGAGATGCTCGACTTCGATTTGCGCGCCGAGAATCGCGCGACGCCGGTGAAAGAGATCATCGAAGGCAAGAGCTTCGGCCGGCCGCTGGGAGGAATGATCGGCGTGTCGTGTGTAGGAAGGGATGGCTGGCTGGGCTCACCGCTGGCGATGGCCAATCTCTACGCATTCGGCCGCCTGGCGTGGGATCCGAATCTCACGGCAGAGCAGATTGCCGAGGAATGGGCGCGGCAGACCTTCATTCAAGACCCGCATTTGATCGCCACCGTGACCAAAATGCTCATGCAGTCGTGGCCCGCGTACGAACACTACACCGGCCCGCTGGGCACGCAGACGCTCACTGACCCAACCGGCAGCCACTACGGGCCAGGTATCGAGGGGAGCGAGCGCAACGGCTGGGGCCAGTGGCACCGCGACGACGCGCAAGGCATTGGTATGGACCGCAGCGTGGCAACCGGAACTGGCTTCGCAGGCCAGTATCCGCCGGAGGTGGCGAAGATGTACGAGTCGCTCGCGACCACGCCGGACAATCTGCTGCTGTTCTTCCACCACGTTCCGTACACGTACAAATTGCACTCGGGCGAGACGGTGATCCAGTACATCTATGACAGCCACTACCAGGGCGCGGAGGAAGCAGCGCGGCTTGGCGAGGAGTGGGCGACGGTGAAAGGCAAAGTCGATCCGCGACTGTACGAGGATGTGCGCGCACGGCTCGAATACCAAGCCGGTCACGCCATCGTGTGGCGCGATGCGATTGTGCAGTACTTCCTGAAGGAGAGCGGGATTCCCGATGCCAAGGGCCGCGCAGGACATTACCCCGGCCGCCTCGAAGCGGAAGATGCGCGCCTGAGCGGATACAAGGTGATCGACGTGACGCCGTGGGAGGATGCGTCGGGCGGAAAGGCCGTCACGTGCGTTACACCAACAGGCTGTTCGGCGGAATGGACTTACACTGGCAAAGCCGGCCGCTTCGATATTGCTGCGCAGTACTTCGACCTGCAGGGCGGCGTGGCGCACTTCGCGCTCGATGTGAATGGAAAGGCGATTGCCGCGTGGTCCGCGGACGCCACGCTCCCCTCGGGCCAGCCCAACGGCGACAACTCAACGCGGTTCACCGCGCGTGGCCCAGATGGACGGGGAATTGATTTGAAACCCGGCGACGTGTTGCGCGTCGACGGCACGCCGGACGCGAGCGACCCGGCGGCGCTCGATTACATCGAGGTCGAGCCGGCGCCAGCAGCCGGCGCTTCCAACGATCACACGCCGGCGGCGCCGCGTCAGCAGTAACTTCGGCACACATCTGAGCGAGTGAGAGGCTTAAAGTTCAGCGGCCGTCTGCCTGAAGTCGATCTTCTGCTGACGAAGCGCCGCCCTGCGGCATCGCCGCACCCTCCTGCTCAACTTCGCCGATCAGTTCGACAAGCTGTTGCCGCTTGCGGTTGGTGAGATCGAGAAAGCGGATCCCCACGGTGTCACGGTCGTGAACGGCCTGAATGACGCCCTCCAATCGGAAGGCTAATCCCTGCAGGTAAAACTCCGTCTCCACGCGCGCGTAGATGCCCGCCGGGAAGCGCTCGTCGGTGCCGATGCGGCAACCACTGAGGCTCAGGTCGAGAATGCGGCCGGGCAATGCGGAGCCA
The DNA here is from genome assembly GCA_050011915.1 of Occallatibacter sp. Lineage (GTDB taxonomy): Bacteria > Acidobacteriota > Terriglobia > Terriglobales > Acidobacteriaceae > Telmatobacter. The sequence goes on along the minus strand of JBEKIE010000002.1, from coordinate 138,308 downwards.
GTCTTCACCAGGATAATGGTCGCGAAGTGGTGAACTTCGTGGCGAGTCTGTCCGCGCCGGTCGCGCAGCGTGGCGGGCTGGCGCACCGGCGGCTCGATTTCTGCCGAAATCTCCGCCTCTTCGGTCTCGGCTGGAGGCTCAATCGATCTTGCCGCATTTTGCGGTGCAATGGCTTTCACTACTTCCAGCGCGGCCGTCTTTGCTTCAACCATTTCGGGGATCTCCGGAAGGTCTGGTGCCGGGACCCCTTGTTCTCGAATCAATTGGTCGACAGCTTTCGCCCGCTCCGCCAAAGTCTCGGCCATCTCCTCGATCACCTCAGCCAGTTCGGCCCTGCGCCGGGGGATCATGGCAGCAAACTTGATGCCAAGAAGGTGCTGGCCGTCGCTCCACCGCACAATGCCCCGAATGCGGAAGGCAACACCATTTGCTTTGAAAGAGAGTTCGACGGGCCATCCCGCCCTGCCGGTGAATTGCTGATAGATGCGGACGCGGCAGCCCTCGAGACTCAGATCGACGATATGCGCGCTGAGGGGCATGCCATGAGAGACAAGCAGCAGCACGGTATCTTCGTCGACAGAGTAGCGTGGTTGGGCGCGGCCCTCCTGCCCTGGCGCCGCGAAGCACTCCCCGTGTTGAGTCCCGTCCATCGCCTACTCCGCAGCAGAGTGGGGCGCAGGTCAGTGCCCGTCGATCAATTCCCGGGGCCGTGCGGGTCCCAGGGCTGTGCGGGCTCCGGCTGCGCGTCTTCGCGGCCCGTCAGCCGGTCGTAGCGATAGACGTCGCTGGTTGTGCCCAGCGACTCGTTGTACAGGCTGATGGCGCCGGTCAGCTGCTTCAGCTCCTCGCTGAACGCGTGAATCCCCTGCAATTGGCTGGCCGAGGCTGGAAGCTCGTATTGGGAAGTCTTAATGAACTTCTGGTAGCCACGATCGAGCAACTGCGCCACCTCGCCCCTCACCATCACTCCGGGATGCACGGCGAGGGCAACGGCCGCGTCCGAATTCCCGGGTGCAGCCACCAGCACGGCTCCGGCTCCGTGCTTACTCACCAGCGCGCCTCCGGCAACTCCGGCATACGGAGCCACGTCGAATTCATGAGCGCGCAGCAGTTCCAGCGTCTGATCGAAGTTGGGATGGCCGGATTTCTGTTTCATGAGGTCGTTCCTATCTGGAAAGACAATGAAGACGGCAGAGGGTTTCACTACCTCCAATCTCGCACACCCGCGCCGCAGGCGCAATTTTCGCGGCGGCTGCACCCACGCCCCGAATGCGGAGCCATTCTTGCGCCCGGATCGGGCGGTTTTCGAGGAGATGAGCGCGCCTATCTCACAAGAGGATCAGGAAACTCTTTACAACCTGAGGCTTCGGCACGCATAATCGCTTTGCCTCGGAGCACTTGCGCTTCCCCCCACGGACCCAGTTCCCCTCGCAACGCGTCTCCGGGTGCATCAAGGAGGATCACCAGAAATGAAAATCATCAGCCCGGTTTTGCTGGGCCTGTCTCTCGCGGTTGCCGGCAGCACACTCACCGCGGCGCAAAGCGCGTCATCAACCTCGACCCTGCCCAAGATTCTGCAAATCACGATTGAATACACCAAGCCCTATAAAGGCGGCGCCGCGCACGATAAGACGGAGAGCGCCTTCATTGCCGCGGAGACCCGCGCCAAGTTTCCCGTCTATTACGTGGCCATGAACTCGTTGTCCGGCAAATCGCGGGCGCTGTTCCTGACCCACTACGACTCGTTTGCGGAATGGGAAAAGGACAACAAGCTTGTGGACAGCAATCCCACTCTTTCCAATGGTCTCGAGCGTGCCGGCCTGGCCGATGGCGAACTGCTGGATGAAGTCGACCAGGTGGTGTACACCTACGACGACGACCTGAGCTATCATCCGCACACCGACACGGGTAAGCATCGCGTTTACCAGATTTCTGTCTTCCATGTTCGCCCCGGCAAGCAGAAAGAATGGCGCGAGGTGGTGAAGATGGTCAAGGACGCGCATGAGAAGGCCGGCACCAGCGCCCACTGGGGCATGTACGAAATTGCCTATGGCGCACCCGACGGCACCTTTATCGCGCTCACCGGCGATCCTTCCATGTCGGCCATCGACCTGGGCTACTCTGAAGACAAGAAGTTCAGGGATGCCATCGGCGGCGACGAGGGTATGCGCAAGCTCGATGAAAAGTTCGGAGATGCGGTCGAATCTTCGCGCAGCGAGCTTTTCGTCGTGAATCCCAAGCAGAGCTACGTGAGCGACGACTGGGTCAAGGCCGATCCCGGATTCTGGAAGCCGAAGCCGGCCGCCGCGCCCGCGGCAAAGCCCGCTGCCGCCCAAAAGCCCGCGCAATAACGCGTCTTTCAATTATCGAGCGGCTCCGCCTGGTGCGGGGCCGTTCGCTTTTCCCGCCGCTGCGCAATTCCATCGCGCCTATTGCGCGTAGCGCATAATGGAGGGGTGACGGGCCACCCGCTCCTGCGCGTCTCTCTGATGATGCTTGCTGCCGCATTGCCCTCGCTAGCGCAATCGGTCACGCAGGTTTCCGGCTCTCAAATGCTCTTCAGCGATCCAGCCTTCGGCGTCAGCTTCAATTTTCCGGCGGGCTGGAGCTTCTCGAGAGTGGACCCAAATAAGCGTGATTCCTCGCTCGCCATCGCATACATCAATGGCCATTCTGAGTTCAGCGGTTTGCGCGGGCTGGTGGCCAACGAAACCCTCCCGGGCCTGCACTCGTGGCCGAAGACGGTTTTCAGCAGCGTGGGGTTCGGATACGACGCGCGCCCCGTCGCTTCAGCCGGGGCGTGCCAGAAACTGGCGCGGGAAAGCTGGGACAATGAAGTGGATTCCGCAACAGTCAACAGCGTGAAGTATTGGCATGGGACTGCAGGCGGCGGCACGGGCGCCTTTTCGGACGAAGACATCTACGCGACGTACATCGAGGAGAGCGGGGCCTGCCTGCGCTTCGACCTTGCCATCGCCACTTGCCGCGTTCCCGGCAGGGATCTCCCGCGCGAGCTGACCACGCGCGAAAAAGCGCTCATCCACGCCAGCCTGAACAACATCCTCAACTCCGTCCGCATTGCGCCTCCGGCCCGGTAAACTGAACGTGAACATGGCCCTCGAATCCCCCATTCTCGCAGGCACGCACGTGCGTCTGGAACCGCTGTCGGCGAGTCATTTAGACGGCCTGGTGGCCGCGGCCGCCGCCGATCCAGCGCTCTACCAATGGAGTGCAGTCCCGGTGGGCCGCGATGCTGTTTCCCGCTACATTGAAACTGCGCTCGCCTGGCGCGAAGCGGGAAAGGCTGTGCCTTTTGCGACAGTCCGCGCCGCAGATGGCGTCGTTCTGGGCTCGACGCGCTTTTTTGACATAGAAAGCTGGGCATGGCCTGAGGGGCACGCTCGCCACGGCCGCCCGTATCCCGATGTCTGCGAGATCGGCTACACGTGGCTCACGCGCGACGCCATCCGCACCGCCGCCAACACTGAGGCCAAGCTCCTGATGCTCACGTATGCCTTTGCGGTCTGGCAGGTGCTGCGCGTTTGCCTGCACACCGACGCGCGCAACCTGCGCTCGCAAGCTGCCATCGAGCGGATCGGCGGAAAGTTTGAAGGCGTGTTGCGGGCGCACCGCCTGGCCGCGGATTTTACGCCCAGAGATTCATATCGCTACTCGATCATCGCCTCGGAGTGGCCCGCAGTGAAGCTGAAACTCGCGCAACTGCTCAAGCGCTCGTGAATCGGGGATCAGGGCTCAGGTAGCAAAGCGCGAACGGTTTTGTGACACCTTAAACCTGACACCTCATCCCAACTTCCCAAAGATTTTCTTCAGCAGGCCGGGCTTGCGCTCGCAGTAGGGCGCCCGCGGACGCCGGTCATTCAGGTGATAGTTCCGGCACGGTTCGCAGTTGCCGTGCCGGGGGCAGTCCCGCTTGGGGCAGGTGCACACCTCGGGCTGATGGCTCACGATGGCAAACACTGGCGCGGAGCCGCTCATACTGCTTCGGCCTGCCTGCCGTTTTCGTCCATCTTGCCGAAGATCATTTTGCCGCTGGCGGTTTGCAACACGCTGGTCACGGAGATCGCGATCGTACGGCCGATCAGCTTTCGTGCATGGTCCACCACCACCATGGTGCCGTCGTCCAGGTAACCGACGCCCTGGTTGTACTCCTTGCCTTCCTTCAGGATCAGCACGTTCATGTGCTCTCCGGGCAGAACCACCGGCTTGAGAGCGTTGGCCAGGTCGTTGATGTTGAGCACTTCCACGTGATGCAGGTGGGCCACCTTGTTCAGGTTGAAGTCGTTGGTAACGACCTTGGCCTCCCACTTTTTGGCCAGTTCGAGCAGCTTCAGGTCCACCTCGCGGATGGAGGGAAAGTCGTCCGGCACAATCTGCACCTGGATCTTGTCGTTGGACTGCATGCGCTGCAGCATGTCCAGGCCGCGGCGGCCGCGCTGGCGCTTGGAACCGTCGGTCGAGTCGGCCACCACCTGCAGCTCGCGCAGGACGAACTCGGGCACCACCAGGGTGCCGTCGATGAAACCCGCCTCGGCGATGTCGGCGATGCGGCCGTCGATGATCACGCTCGTATCCAGCACTTTGGAGCTGCGGCGTGAGGGCCTGTCGCCCGAGAACACCGTGCCCAGGGCCGCCGGGTTCAGCAAGTCGCCCTTGCTCGCGCCCACCAGAAGACCGATGTAGGTCATGAGCAGAAGGACAAAGATTTGCAGCGTCGCGGAGTTGGGTTCGGGTAGCGGCGCAAAGCGCAACACCCAGCAAAAGAGCGCCGCGCCAACGATGCCGAGAATGCTTCCGACTACGGCGCCAATCAGCCGCCGCAACGTGAGTGCACGCACGCGCAGTTCAAAGACGATGACCGCGCAGGCCGCGGCCGCGCCTATCGCTGCGCTTTCCCATCCTGTGTGGATGCCGAACGGGCGGAGGAAATAAAAAACCGTGGCAAACAGAATGACAAGAAGAATGCGTAAGACCACCAGGTCCATAAGGGCCTACTTTCAACCGGCGGCAGACCAAAACCGCCAGCCTTAAGACATGCAGGCGAGTATGCGATTACCCACGCACTATCGTCAAGGGGGGAAATACAGGGACCAGGGATCAGGGGTCAGGTGTCAGGGGCGTCATCTTGTGAAATGTCCTTGCTCAAGTGAAAACCGGCCCATAGGCAATGCACATCGATGTTTGCCTGACCCCTGACGCCTGAAACCCGACACCTGCTTTTACGACGCAGCGGCCAGCTCGTTTACATGCGTAACTCGTTGCGCGCCCTTGCGTGGGCCGCGCTTGCGCGCGCTCATCACCTTGATGCGTTCCAGCAGCTCCTGCGTGGAGCAGTTCTTCCTGGCAATCATGGCATCGGCCACATGAAGCTCGCCGTTCGCCGGCTGCGCATCGCCCAGCAGAATCATCGGCACGTGGCCTCTCATGCGTTTCAGCCGCTCCACAAGCTGGCCGCCATTCATCTGCGGCATCGTGGTGTCGGTCAGCACCAGGTCAATTTGGGGCGCCGTGGCAAAAATGGCGATGGCTTCCTGGCCGTTCGCGGCCGCCAGTACGCGATAGCCATTGGTCGCCAGCATGAACTTGAGTACCGAGAGCTCTTGTTCGTTGTCGTCTACACAGAGAATTACTTTCTTCGGGCGCATGATATGGGGATTTGCTCCTTACCGCAAATTTCAGAGGCCATTCAGGGCAACAGAATCTCTTTACCGCTCAGATTGCGGTTTGGCGTTGCCGTAGATTAGGCCGATGGCCGCGAATAAGGCAGACGGTATCGCGCTGGATCGTGCTTTGCGGCGTGCCCTGTGCGTGAACCCGAACCCTGGAGGTGCGGTCACATGCGCCATGGGCAACCGGCTCGCGTTCCTCCGCGGGTCAGCCCTCTTCGCTGTCGTATGCTCAGCGTTTTGGCGCGTGGACTCGTTCCCAAAACCACGCCAAAGAAATGTCTTCAATGAATCGAAACTTTAAGCGTCGCAGCGGTTCATGGGAAGAGGGAAAGACAGGCGAAGAAGTCGGTGAAAATCCAAGCGAAATAAGTGGAAATCCGCTAGAGCCTACACACAACGCAACTTGCGAAGATGAATTTCTGTTGAAAGCATGTGCATCACGGAAGGAAAAGTTGTCCGTTTGCCACAAGAACGGTGCTACCAGCCACGCGCACATCCGCGATCCTCGCGAAATCTTTTTTTGCCGAGAGGTATAGATCGCTCGGACGGCCGATCTCCACGCCCTGGCGCACGTGCACGCGCTCACCAGAAGGCACGGCGCCGCGAGCCACCAGGTAGCTGATGGCGCAGCCGGCCGCCGAACCCGTGGCCGGATCTTCGCCGCCATAAAACTGCATCCTCGCCCGGTACTTCGTACCGTCCTCGTCTTGGTGTTTCGCACCGTTCTGGCTTTGGACCGGGACCGGTGCAAGGACGTAGAACCACCTCGCCCCAGGCTCGCGCAGCCACGCCGTGGCCGCATCCTGATTCACCTTGAGCCGCGACAACGCCTCGACGCTTCGCAGGACAACAATGGCAAACGGCGCTCCCGTCGAAACCACTTGCGGCGGCATGGCCGGATCGAGGTCATCGAGGGCCAGACCCAGGAGCGGCGCCACTTCCCTGGAGTCCAGCTCCGCGCCAAACTCCGGCTCTCTCTGCGTCATCTCGCCCAGGATGGCTGCTGAGCCCGCTGCGCTCTGTTCAAAACGCACGGGCACCGGCCCGACCTTAAGCGCAAGCCTCACAGTATCGCCCTCAAGGGCTTCGGGCGCGATCATCTTGAGGACACTGGCCGTGCCCAGCGTGGGATGGCCCGCAAAGGGCAACTCTTCCACGGTCGTGAACACGCGCACGCGCACGCCTTCGGCGCGCTCCACCTCAGCCGACCTGCGCTCAACAAACGTGGTCTCAGAGAGATTGAACTCGCGCGCGATGGCCTGCATCTGCTCGGTGGTCAGGCCGCAGGTGTTCAGCACCACTGCCAGCGGATTGCCGGCCAGCGGAGTCTCGGTGAAGACGTCTACGACGAAGTAGTCGAGATTCTTAGACAGGTTCGTCATCGCGCGAAATCCTCCCTGGATCTAGTCTACGGAAAACCCGCGTGACGGAGTTGTGGAAACGCGCATCTCAGGTGTCAGGGGTCATGGATCAGTTCGCTCGTGCGGGAACCGACTGTCTTGTTCCATGCCAGTCGTATGGGCTGAACGCTTATTGCAGAAAGCTGACTCCTGAAAGCTGACCCCTGAAACCTGAGCCCTGTCTTACAACGCGATCAGCGGCCGTGGCAGGCGCGGTCTGGCGCGGTCCAGAAAAATCCTCATGCGCAGAGCCTCGGCGCGTTCGGTGGCTACCAGCCGCATTTGCCGGCGGATGTGATCGATGTCGTCGAGCCGGTCCAACTGCGCCTCGTCGTAGGCGGCATCCCGTTCCAGGCGCGCGATTCGTTCTTCAACGGTTTGGCGGAACCGCGGGCTGATCTCGAAGCCTTCCTGGGCGGCGCAATTGGTGATCATGGCAAGCACCTCGGAGCGGGAATGCCTGAGGCTGCGGAATTTCTTCGCCGCGGCCTCAAGTTTTTCTCATTGGTGCCGATGCTAACGAAAGCCGCTTCTTCGCGCCAGATTACGGATTCCCGCAACTTCGGTAACGAAGTGTCCGAAAAAAAGACAGGTTTCAGGTGTCAGGTTTCAGGTGTCAGTTCTCGCTGTGCCGTCTGGCGTTGCGATCACGGCCTGTGCATGGAGATTTGAATCCTGACCCCTGAAACCTGACACCTGTCTTCACCGGTCCGCCACAATCCCCAGCTGCACCTGGGTTCCGCTCTCGATTTCGATGTCCTTCTGAGGCGCCAGAAATACGCCTGAAGCGGCACTGCTGCCGGCGAGCATTACGCCCGGAATCGCTGTGGGATGCGGAATCGCGCGGGCCGCGGCAAGCTGGTGCGCGCCGGTCGTCTCATTCTGATCGCCATGTCCGGCAAGCTGCACGGTACCCGGTTGGTTCGGATCCGTATTGGCGCCCGCCCGGTCTCCTACTGTGGTTGTGGATGGAGAGGTCCTTTGTATCGCATCCGAATAAATGCCCGACTGCCCGCCGCCATTGCGGCCGCCCCTCCCGCCGCCGGATGTGGCGCCTTCGCTGGTTGCGGAGCCCATTGTTGCCGTAGGGTCGGCGTTGGCCAAGGGGCCCATCTCCGAAGGGTCTGGAGGGGGATACGCACCGCGAATCAGCGTGAAAATCGCGAGGTTTTGCCCATTCTTGAGCTCCGCATGGTCGATGGCAATGGCGAGTTGCGCGGCGCTATGCGTGGCATCGCGCGTCTGCACCTGGGTGATGTGACCTACCAGGCGCGTTCCCCGGGGAATCAAGGTTCCATCGGCAGTTTGCACCTTATCGTTGGTTCTGAGAACCACATGATCGCCCACCTTGGCCGTCCTCGAGTCCAGCTTGTTCTGGAGATCGCATATCACCGTGCTCATCTCCCAGGAGTGCGATGCCGACGCATCGCCGAAACCTACGGGGCCCTGCGTGGCGTAGACCTCTTTTTGAGAATCGGTTGCGTCAACCTGCTGCGCCATCAGGGGAATGCTTGCTGCGACGGCAAGCGCCACCAAAAAGAACCTGGCGGTTTTCATCCTGCTCACCTCCGTCCGCCGGACGAGCCCTTTGCTGCCCCGTCCACCTCGTGCGGCCTGGAATGTCCGTCATCCAGAGTGAATCTCTGAAAGGTAAAAGGCAAGCGCAAACTAACGGGAGATTGAGCGCGGAGCACACCAAAAGGCGCGCCGGAAGTTGCAGCGAACGAGGGGCTAATTTCCCGGCGACGGCGCGAAGTAGCCTTTGCGCACCTGCGTCTTCAGGTTTTGGTCCGTGTCGCTATGGCAGTCCACTGCGACCTTGCGGAAGGTGCCGTCCGCCTTGGTATCGCTGGGCGTGTAGCTGGCCACATATTGAGTGCGCAACTCGTCCTGGATCTGCTGGAATGCAGCCTGCAGCTTGCTTGCGTTGTTGCCCACGTCGATGAGCCGGCCGCCGGTCTCGTCGGAGATGCGTTTAGCGGGCCCATAGCCGTAATAGCCCTCACCCTGGCTCCAGTACATGGCGCGGTCGGCGCACAGGATCACGTAGATGATGACGTTATTCCGGTTTGCCGCGGCAATGGCGTCGCCGATCTTTGTGCGGCTGCCCTCATCCTCGCCGTCGGTCAGGATGATAATGGCCTTGCGGCCGGTTTCCTGATTCATTTTTTCGCTTGCGGCCAGATCGATGGCGTCGTAGAGCAGCGTGCCCTTGGGATCGCCGACCGTGGGGACCGTTCCTCCGCCGAGGCCCGGAATGCCCGATCCGTTGCCGCCAGCGGTGTTGATTTGTGCCTTGCTCAAGGCGTGAGTCAGCAGTCGCGGGCTGTTGGTGTAGTCCTGCAGCAGATCGACATTCACGTCGAAGTTGGCCGCGAAGGCCTCATCCTTGGCGCGCAGGACCTGCTGGATAAACTGGCTGGCCGCGCCCACTTCCATGGGCAGCAAGCGGTATTGGCTGCCCGAGGTATCCAGCAGAATACCCAGGGTCAGGGGCTCGTTGGTCTCGGCCACAAAGCTCTTGAGAGTCTGCGGCTCCTTGTTTTCCTCCACCTTGCAGTTCTGTTGCGTCAGATGGGGAACAAGGTTGCCTTTGCTGTCCTTAACGGTAAAGAACAGGTCCACCAGGTTCACACTCTGCTTGAAGGTGGCTGCGGGAGTTTCGTCAGGCGGTGGGGCGGGAGCGGTGCTCACCGGGGGCGCATCGGGTGAAGGCGCAAGCTGAGCCCAACCTGCCACGGCGAATGCCTGCAGGCCGACCACCAGGGCAACAATGACCTTGCCGAGACGCATCCTGATCCGTTAGACGAAAACGGGACCCCCATGGGAAGCATACACGGGTTGTTTCACTTCAGGCAGGCAACCCATGCGCCTCCGCTGCGTCTGATACTCTGTCAGATACGGCCTGTTCCGTGGTTTTTCGCGTCACTTGACGCATGCACCGGCAGGTTTTCAGGGAGGTTCAAAAGGCTGTGAACGTTCGAGAAAGGGCCGCGGCGCTGGCAGCGCTTCTCGGTGTCGGACTGGTTTTGGGATCGGGAGTTCTGGCCCAACAGCAGACTCCCGTGCCGGATGCGCCCACCCCGCAAGCGCCTACCGCGCTGCCGGGCACGCAAGGGCCTATCACGCCCGGAATGGGCGCCGGAGAGGCGCCGAGCACTCCCGCCGGAACTTCGTCCAACGCGAGCCCGCAGCAGCCTGCTCCGCCTCCCGTGAGCCAGCCTCCGGCGCCCACGGCCCCACAAGCGAACGCGCATGATCCCGCGCCCTTGGAAGGCGCAAACGCAATGAAGGCCGACATCATCTCGCATACGACTGAAGTCGTGGTTCCGGTCACAGTGAAGGACCCGAAAGGCAACCCGGTTGCCGGCCTCACCTGGCGGGACTTCACGGTCTACGAGAACAATACCCGCGAGTACCTGCGCGTGTTCAGCGTGGATCCAAGGCCGATATCGGTTGCGTTTGTCATCGACCAGACTCTGCCTTCGAATTACATGCGCGAAGTGAACGAGTCGATGAACGCGATTCAGGGCGCGCTCACGCCCTATGACGAGGCCGCGGTCTTCACCTACACCAACGGCGCCAAGGAGTGGACCGGCTTTACTGGCGCGCAGGGCACACGCTTGCCTGCGGTGCTTTCGCTGGCCCAGGCTTCGGGCAGCGATCCCATGGTGCCCGAGGATACCGGCCCGTTTGCCAGCTGCAGTATCACCGAAAACGGCATGTGCGCCTCCCCTACACTGCAGCCCGGGGGGAGCACCCAGTCGCCCGGTTTTATCCAGCTCCCCAAGGAGATTCACACGCTCAACGACGCGATTCTCCGTGCGGGCAAGGACCTTTCCACGCGCCCCAAGGAGCGGCTGCGCATCATTTACGTGATCTCCGACGGCAAGGAGTACGGCAGCAAAGCCACCTTTAATGAGGTGAAAAAATACCTCCAGACCAACAACATCGCCGTCTATGCCACGGTGGTGGGCGAGTCGGCGCGTTGGGGCGAAGGCTGGCTGGACCGCTTCCACCTGCCCTTCGAGGCCTACGACAACATCCTGTACAAGTACGTAGCGGCAACCGGCGGCGATATGTTCTCAGAGCGCGGCGTGAACAACATCGAGAAGAGCTACGCCAAGATCGCCGATGAGGCGCGCAACCAGTACACGCTGGTCTACGCCAGTCATTTATCGATCTACGACGACAGGTATCGCAACATCGATGTGCGCGTGAATCGGCCCGGCGTGGTGGTCACGGCCAAGCCCGGCTACTATCCCTCGGCGCAGGAATACAAATAGGCCCGAGCCTGCAAAGCGGCCCTAAAAAGAATGGCCTGTGCGATCGCACAGGCCGTTCGTTTTCCTGGTTTCGTCTGGGTGGCGCGCGATCATTTCAAGCGGCGCGAAACTCCCTCGTCTTGTTTCGAGCTCCGCCGGCTCAGTTAGACCTGCGCGGACTTCTTATCGAACTGGTTTCCGCATTCGGGGCAAAATCCCTTGTCTTCGACCGCATCCGGATTCGGGGCGTTGGCTGTCAGAACATTCTTGCAATTCGGGCACTTATAGGTCGCTTTGCCGCTGGCTGTCGATGTGCTTTGCGGCGCTGCGTTCAGGGTGGACTGTTGCGTGGGGGTTGACGGCCCCGGATCTGTGATTCCCTTGATGCCTTCGCGGAAGCCTTTCAATCCCTCCCCCAGCCCTTTACCCAACTCCGGCAACTTCCTGGCGCCAAACAGCAAAAATACAAGCACACCCAGCACGATCAGGTGCCATGGCTGAAATAGATCGCCCATCGATAATTCCTCCGCGCGCACGGAGTGGATCGGCGCGCTTCCTCAATTCCATATTGTCGCACAAAGTCGCCCCGTCAATGTGATCCGCCTCACTCGATTGCGCCCCAGTGCCCGCCCTTGTGGCATCCTGTGATTAGCCTCGGAGGTGCCCATGAAGACCGTCAAGCTGATGGTTCTGGCTGTGTTGCTGGCCCTTGCTACCGGCACGGCCAACTCCGCCGTCCATGACATCTATCCCGATCCCTCACAGGCGCGGGCCGATCTGGCCGCCGCGCTCAAGACCGCAGCCGCAACCCACCGCCGCATCCTGCTGGATTTCGGCGGCAACTGGTGCGGCGACTGCCAGGTGCTGGACCTTTACTTTCATGACGCCCGGAACAAACCGATTCTCGAAAAGAATTTCGTACTGGTGGAGATCAATATCGGCAACGAAGATGCGAATCTCGACATCGCCGAGAAGTATGGCGTCCCTATCAAGAGTGGCGTTCCCGCGCTGGCCGTGCTGAGCGAACATGGCGCGTTGCTTTACAGCCAGAAGGATCACCAGTTCAGCGCCATGCGCACCATGCAGTCTTCGGCCGTTACCGAGTTCCTGGTGAAATGGCGGCCCGCCCGCGCCGGCTGCTCCATCATGGTGGTGGACTGCTAGCCCCTGCCGAGCTGCACTCCATTCACGCGCGACCGGTATGCTTTCTCTGACGCTCGATGTGCACAGCGCGGCGTGCGTCATGCGGTGTTCTGCGGGCCGCGAAGGAGATGCGATGCATCCGCTCAATTCAGACGCCAGCCCCAGCCCCAGTGCCGGCCGATCCATTACCACGCTCTCCAGCCGCGAAGTCTACCGCAACCACTGGATGCGCGTGCGCGAGGACGAGATCCTGCGCGCCAACGGAGAAAAAGGCATCTTCGGCGTGGTGGAGAAGCACGATTCGGCCATCCTGCTGCCCGTGGAGAGCGGACGCATCTGGCTGGTGGAGCAGTTCCGCTACACCATTCAAGAGCGCACGCTCGAGCTGCCCCAGGGCAGTTGGGAGATGGAGGTCGATAACTTCGAAGAGCTGGCGCGCGGCGAATTGCGGGAAGAGATCGGCATGGATGCCGCCCACATGACGCGCCTGGGAACGCTGTGGATCGCGTACGGCTTTCTGCGGCAACCGCAGCACGTGTACCTGGCTACGGGACTCACGCCGGCTCAGGGAGATCGCGACGCCGAGGAGCACGATTTGATCGCCCGTGCCGTCCCCATTGAGGAATTCGAGCGCATGATGCTCGAGGGCGCGATCCGCGACAATTGCACGCTGGCGGCCTGGGGACTGTATCTGCTTTGGAAGACGCGGCAAGGGTGATGGATAAAGCAGGTTTTTCGCCGTTCGCAAGGGATTCCGTATCATGTTGACAGACCTTTCTGTTAACCGGCCCACGTTCCAACCGATCGCCCGGGAACCATCATGAACGGAATTTGCGCTCCGGCGAGGACCGCTCGCTTTATCGAACTCGATTCACTTCGCGGCCTGGCGGCGCTGACCGTGGTCTTGTACCATCTTCAGATCCTGTGGGCGCAAGACGTCCACCCAACTTCCACGGCTGTCCGCTCTCTTCTGACGCAAGTTGCTCCATTCGGCACGGAGGCGGTCATGCTTTTTTTCGTGCTGAGCGGATTTGTGTTGTCGCTGCCCGCAATCAGTGGAAGACCCCAGTCGTACTTCACCTTCACCGTTCGCAGAATCTTCCGCATTTATGTTCCCTATCTCGCAGCGATCGCCGTTTCCGTGGCCGGCGCCTTCTGGCTCCACGGCACGGTCACCGCGAGCGATTGGTTTCACAGATCCTGGTCGGAACCGGTGAATTGGCGCCTGGTGGGTCAGCACGTGTTGTTTGTGGGAGCCTACAACACCGATCAATTCGACAATCCGATCTGGTCGCTGGTTCAGGAAATGCGCATCTCGCTCGTCTTTCCTTTGCTGTGCGCGCTGGTTCTGCGCTTGAAGAGCGGATGGTCTTTCGCGATCATCGCTGGACTTGGCGCCACCGCTCTGGCGCTCAACAAAGGGCCGATCCCTATCGACTGGAGGGTGCAGGATTCGGTTCATTTTGCTGGGCTCTTCGTCTTCGGCATTTTTCTGGCGCGCGAAAGAGACAGGCTGGGAGCGAGGTTTCTACGTTTTCCGCGGTTGGCCAGGATCCTGATCGGCATCGCGTGTTTATGGTTTTATCTGTTTGCAGGCCCCGGGTTGGCGGGGTTCGCCAGCCGCCTATTCGGTTCTGCATCGATGGACGTCTCACAGTGGATCACTGCTCTTGGCGCCGGCGGCCTCATGATTGTCAGCCTCAACTCGGCATGGTGCCACAAGATCCTCACCTGGTCTCCGATTCATTTCCTTGGCAAGGTGTCCTATAGCCTCTACCTGTGGCATTGCATCGTTTTGCTCTATTGCGTTCATCTGCTCTACGGCAGGATGCCTCTTGGAGCAATTCTGTGCCTCGTTCTGGTTTTGATCGTTCCTGTGTCGTGGTGCTCCTATCGATGGATCGAGCTGCCGTCGATCGCGCTTGGCCGGAGACTGGGCGACAACCGCCTGACCCGCCCGGAGAAGGTGAAAACGCAGGGCGGCGAGGACCATCAACTTGCGCCCAAACAGGGAATCGACGCGCCGAAAAGGAATTCCGTGGACGGCACATTCCCCGCGTGATTTGCGTCACACCCCATCGTGGGCAATTCCTGAATAATCAATGCTGAACGAGCAGGCCGGGAGCGTGCTCCAGGGGATTCTTGCCTTGGGTGCGCCTGTGCTTTGGGCCTGCGCGCAAGGATGCCCCGAAGGAAGAGTCGAGCTGTGTTCAGGATTGTGGAAGCCCGCACCGCCGGTCTGAATATCCGGCAATTTACGATTGTGGCGCCGCGCATCGCGCGCAAGCAGCGGCCGGGGCAATTCGTCATTCTGCGCGTGAAGGAACACGGCGAGCGCATCCCTCTCACGATCAAGAGCGCCGATCCCGCGGCCGGGACGATCACGATTGTGGTGCAGGCCGTAGGCAAAACTACGTCGCTGCTCAATTGCCTTGAAACGGGCGACGCGATTCTCGACCTCGTCGGCCCTCTGGGTCACCCCTCCGAGATCAAGAAGTACGGCACGGCTGCGATCGTAGCCGGGAGCGTGGGCACGGCCATGGCGCTGCCCACCGCGAAAGCGCTCAAGGACGCCGACAATCACGTGATCTTCATCGAGGGCGCGCGCAGCCGGGAGATGGTGATTTTTGAAGACGAAGTGCGCGCCGCGAGCCACGAGGCCTGGATCATGACCGACGACGGCAGTTACGGCGAGCACGGCCTCGTCACGAAGAAACTCGAAGAGCTTCTGGCCGCCGGGCGCAAGCTCGACTTTGTGCTCGCCGTGGGCCCCGTGCCCATGATGCGCGCCGTGGCCCGCGTCACCGCGCCGCTCGGCATCAAGACCATGGTCAGCCTGAACTCCATCATGGTTGACGGCACGGGCATGTGCGGCGGCTGCCGCGTGCTCCTGGGCAACGAGAGCAAATTCGCCTGCGTCGATGGGCCGGAGTTCGACGCGTCGCTGGTGAACTTCGACGTGCTGATGCAACGCAATGCTATGTACCGCGGCCAGGAGTGCCAGTCGCTCAAACAATTCGACCAGCACCGGCAGGAGGAGCTGGCGCAAATCCGCGCCGCGGTAACTACCCGGGAAAAGGAAGCGGCGCAGTCACGCGCCAAAATTGAAGCGCGGGGCCTCGGTGCGCGTGGAGAGAAGCATCATGCCTGACGCCAATACCCTTCCCGCAAAGGAACGCATCAGGATCCCGCGCGTTGCGATGCCCGAGCTCGATCCCGAGGTGCGCGCGCACAACTTTCAAGAAGTGAACATGGGGCTGGCCGCCGCCGCCGCCGTAACGGAAGCTACGCGCTGCATCGCCTGCGCCCGGCCCGGTTGCCAGATCGATTGCCCCGTCGGCGTCAAAATCAAGGAGATTGTGGAGTTGATCTACGCGGGCGATTTTCTGGCCGCAGCCGCGAAGATGCGCGAGGACAACGCATTGCCCGCCATCACCGGCCGCGTGTGCCCGCAAGAGAGCCAGTGCGAAGGCGGTTGCGTGCTGGGCAAGAAGGGCCAGCCGGTGGCCATCGGCAACCTGGAGCGGTTTATCGCCGACTTCGAGCGCCAAAGCGGGCAGTTAGGCTTGCCCGCCATTGCGCCGCCCACCGGCAAGAGCGTGGCCATTGTGGGCAGCGGTCCCGCCGGGCTTTCGGCGGCGGGCGACCTGGTCCAGAAGGGCCATCGCGTGCGCGTCTTTGAGGCGCTGCACGAGCTGGGCGGCGTGCTCATCTACGGCATTCCCGAATTCCGGCTGCCCAAAGCGATCGTCAAGGAAGAAGTCGACAATCTGCGCCGCATGGGCGTCGAGTTCGAGACCAATGTGGTGGTGGGCAAGAGCGTCACGCTCGACGAGTTGATGCGCGTTGAGGGTTACGACGCCGTCTTTGTCGCTACCGGCGCGGGGCTGCCCGTGTTTCTCGGCGTGCCCGGCGAACACCTGAACGGCGTATATTCTGCGAATGAATTCCTCACCCGCACCAACCTGATGCGCGCCTATCGCTTTCCGGAGTTCGATGCACCGATCTACGATTGCCGCGATCGCGACGTGATCGTGGTGGGCGGCGGCAACACCGCCATGGACGCGGTACGCACCGCGCGACGTCTGGGCGCGAAGACGGCCACGCTCGTTTACCGGCGTTCCGAAGCCGAAATGCCCGCACGCGCGGAAGAAGTGAAGCACGCGCGCGAAGAGGGCATTGAGTTCCGCATGTTAACGAATCCGGTCGAGTTCCTGGGCGATGCAAACGGCTGGCTCACCGGCGCGCGCTGCGTGCGCATGGAGCTGGGCGCGCCCGACGAAAGCGGCCGCCGCCGTCCGGTGCCGGTCGCGGGCTCCGAATCCATCCTCCCCGCCAACGTGGCCATCATCGGCGTCGGCACCACCGCCAATCCCATCGTTCAGAGCACCACTCCCGACCTCGCCACGAACAAGTGGAACTACATCATGGCCGATCCCGTAACCATGCGCACCTCCAAGCGCGGCGTCTTTGCCGGCGGCGACATCGTCACCGGAAGCGCCACCGTCATCCTCGCCATGGGCGCGGGCCGCAAAGCGGCGAAGGCGATGGACGAGTACCTGACGACCGGCGCGTGGGAGACGCAATCTCGGTAGGTACACGATAACCGTGTACGCTGTCTTTGTATGAAGAGTGTGACTTTCAGTGCCGACGAAGACCTGATCGAGCGCGCACGCTCGATTGCGCGTGCGCAGGGCAGAACGCTGAACGAAGCATTTCGCGAATGGCTCGCGCAATTTGCTCAAAGCGGTGTAGACGCCCAGGACTTTGATGCGTTGATGAAGCGCCTGCAATACGTCGATGCCGGACGGCGCATCGGCAGAGACGAAATGAATGAGCGTTGAATTGATTCTGGATGCCGCAATCCAGGCGCGGTGCGAAATCCTTTTCTCCGAAGAACTACAGCACGGTCAGCGCTTCGGAACTCTCCAGGTCCGGAATCCCTTCCTCTGAAAGCTCGGGATCGACGCGGAGCCGTTCCTGGGTGTGCTTCAAAAAAATGGGCGGCAAAGCTTGCGCCCTGCCGCCGCCCTGTCCCTGGGTTGTCTTGAAGGTATTGCAGTCTTGCTAAACCTTGATCCGATTGCGGCCATCGCTGACCACTAATCACTAACCACTGTTCTACTGCAAGAGCTTGGTCACTTCCTGCTGTACTTGGTTAGCTTGCGCTAATGCGGCGATGCCGGTCTGGCTCAGAATCTCGTACTTCGACATGTTCGAAGTGGCCGAAGCGTAGTCGGTGGCCTGCACCGCGTTCTGCGCCGAAACAATGTTCTCCTGCTGCGTGCTCATCACCTGGCTGATCGAATTCAGAGTGTTGATCTGCGCGCCGATGTAGCCGTCCTGCGCTGCGATATCGCCGATGGCCAGGTTCAGGTCGCCCAATGCTGTCTGCGCGTCGCTCGTGTTCAACAAGTCGGTGCCGCTCAGTGACTCGCCCGCCGCATCGGTGTAACTCATGGTGGCCAGTCCGCCGGTGGAGCTTGTATCCGCCGTCATGCCCGTGTTCGTAGTCCCGCCGTACGTTGCGCCAACCAGCGTGGCCTGGTCTTGGACGCCGTTGGTCGAGGAGATTCCGATGCTGTAGTAGTCCTCAGCCGTGGTCACAGGGTTGGCGAAGGCGTAGGTCACGGATCCCAAGGGAGTGGTCTGGTCGCCGTTGCTAAGGGCAGCGGGTGTGTAAACCAGGGCGCCGGCGGCGCCGAGGGCGGAGTTCGACGAGGTGAACACGATGTCCTTGTTGGTCTGGCTGTAGGTGGCCGTGACACCGTAGTTGTTCGAATCGATGGTCTTGGCCAGGTCCTGGAGCGTGTCCGTAGTGCCCGTTCCCCCCAGATTAATGGTCGTGGTGCCGATTTTGAAGGTGCCATTCATCACGTCGGTCACAGACTCACCGACTCCGCCCAGAGCGAGGGTACCGATAGTGCTGGAACTGGGGGCGTTGCTTGTGGGCGTTCCGGCAATGGTAACCGTCGTGGGAGCCCCGGCTACCGAGTCGGAGGTGACGGTTGTTGTCGCCACGAGAGCTGTCTGGGCACCGCCGGGCGTGCCCGCACTCGCGATCGTCAATGTGGCGTTGTTTACCGTGGCGGCAAGGCCTGCGCCAGCTGCCGTGTTTGCGGCGACCCAATTGTTGATCGTCTTCGCCAGGTCGGTAAGGTTGTCCGAGGTGCCCGCCGTGCCAAGGGTGAAAGATACCGAGGTGCCGGATTGCCCGGTAAGCTTCAGTACGCCGCCGGTGAGAATGTCGCCGGCAGCGCTCAGCGTGAGTGTGCCTACGGTGCCTGGGTTGTTGCCCGTCGGCGCGCCGGCGTCGCTCACAGCCGGAACTGCCGGAGCTGCTCCGCCAGTATCAGCCGTCAATATGGTGTCTGTGATGTTTGTGCCGATGACGCTGGCTGTGGAGCTGGCCGAGGAAAAAGTCAGCGTGTTGGTGTTTACGGCAGCGGTAATTCCGTAGCCGGCCGCGTTGATGGTCGCCGCGAGATCGGTAATGTTATCGGTGGAGTCGGCCTGCCCCAGTGTCACGGTGTGGCTTGTGCCGTTGGACCCGGTGATGCTCAGGGTACCTGCCAGTGGATCCTGCGCGGTGCCGAGAACGGTGAGAGAGCCAACCACGCCGGCGGCGGTTCCCGTGCCCACGCCTGTGCCCGAGATGATGATGCCGGTATCGGAGCCGCTGTCGCCTCCATAGAGAGCATCGGCTGCCGTCGCCACCGCTCCGCTACCGGCCTCGGCAGCGGTGCCGAAGGCCGCTTTCAGGCCAAGGCCCGAGTTATTGATAGCGGTAATCAATCCCTGCACCGTATTGGAATAACTGGAGTTCCCGCCTGCGGTGATCGTGGCCGGTTCCTGAATCACAACGCCGTCGGCCCCCGTCTTGAGGTAGTTGACCTGGAGCGTGGCGGTGCCGGAGAGGTTGAGGCTGTCGGTAAGAGCCGCGTCGGTGCCGTCGTTCGAAAGGTCGATGAACACGTTCGTTCCGCTCTGGCCACTTCCTGTTCCGTACGCCATGGCCCCGTCGGTGTCGCCCACGCTCGACTCAGTAAGCGGGTGGATGTTCAGGTCGTCTACCGACGCACCGGCGGTTGAGGAGTCGCCGGCGTAAATCGCGATCTGAGACCCGTCAAAGACCTGCTCCTGGTTATAGGTGGTCGTGGAGCCGATGTTTGCGACTTCCGCCAGGATCGACTGATACTCCTGGTTGGCCGCGCCCTCTTGCACTGAGTTCAGAGTGCCGTTCGAGGCTTCGGTCGCCAGCGTAATGGCGCGGTTGAGCAGACTCGTCACCTGCGACAGGGCGCCATCGGCCACCTGCAGCAAGCCCACGCCTTCCGTTGCGTTGGTCTCCGACTGCGTCAGTGCCGCCGAGTTTGCCCCCAGTCCGTTCACCAGCGACAAGCCGGCCGCGTCATCCGCGCCGGAGTTGATGCGCGACCCGGACGACAACTGCTGCAGCACTGTCTGCAAGCTGGCATTCGTGTTGTTGAGATTGTTCTCAGCATAGATTGCCGACAGATTGTTCAAAACACCGAGGGCCATGGGATTCAACTCCTTCTCGGATGCCGTGTGGCCGGCCCATCGTGCGGCGCCCTGATCAAGTTCCGATCAAGATCTTTTTAACGTCCGCCAGTTCCGAATGGGTCTGTTCGCATCCACCCCTTTCATCGGAGCGGGTCAAAATAACTTTAGTCATATTTTTTGAGTTTTCTTGCGGCCGTTTTTGCAGCGGGCCGATTCAAACTGTCGCGCTCGCGGGCAAACGGTGTTGCGATGTGCGGCAATCGCTGTTGCGGTCCGCTGCAGTCGCTGTCGCAGAGTGGTGCAGCGATCTGTCGCAGTTTGGGGCAGGCTTGCAGCGACATGGCGCGGCGAAACGCCGCTTTCTGATGGGATTTCCGCCTTTGTGCGGCGCTGCAAGCGCCCCAAACAGCAAGCCCCCCGGCGTGCCGGAGGGCCTGTTGGCGTGATGCAGAAGAATGCCTAAGCTGCAGTCGCTCGCTCCGGCTTGTATCCCGAAACACCGTAATACGTCATGAAGAAATAGCAGGCGATAGGCAGCAGGAATGCGTGCTGGTAGCCGGCTTTGTCGGCGATCAGCCCGAAGAGCGGCGGAATCACGGCTCCGCCGAAGTTGCCGATCGTGATCACGCCCGAACCCTTGCTGGTCAATGGTCCCAATTCGGCGATGCCGAGCGCGAAGATGGTCGGATACATGATGGAGTTGGCGAAGCCGCAAAGGATCAAGCTCCAGATGGCGAGGTGGCCCGTCGAGAACATCCCGACGATCAGCAGGACAACGCCCAAGACGCCGAGGAAGGCCAGCAACTTGTGGGCCTTGATGGACTTCATCAGCACGGTTCCCGCGAAGCGGCCGATCATCATGGCAAGGGGATAGCAGAAGGCCAGCACGGCGGCCACTTCTTTTTCCCCGATGCCCTGCGGATAAAGACCGCTGACCGCATGGGCGAAGGGTTGGGCCCATTGCAGGTAGTCGTCGATCGCGCTTCCCTGCGTCTCGAAGAACTTGATGGCATTCGCGGCCAGCGCAATTTCGAGGCCGACATAGAGGAAGATGCCAATCATGGCCAGCACCGTATGCCGGTAGGTCCAGATGCCGCGTCCGGCGATCGCGTCGCCATCCTTCGACGGCCGGAAATCGCGCGTCCCGGTGATGGCCGGCAGATGCATCCCCATGATGATGAAGCCCAGCGCCAGCAGGGCGCACGCGATGGCGATATAGGGTCCCTGCACGGTGTGCGCGATGGCGGCCTGGCTCTTCACTTTTGCAGGATCGGTCAGGATGAATACGCCGACCACGATCGGGGCCATGGCCGTGCCCAGCGAATTGAATGCCTGCGCCAAAGTGAGCCGCGCCGGAGCACTGCTTTCCGGGCCAAGGATCGAAACATAAGGATTTGCCGAGGTCTGCAGTCCGCATACGCCGGTGGCCAGCACGAAGCTGGCGGTAAGGAAGAACGGGAAACTGATCATCGCGGCCGCGGGCACGAAGAGCAGCGCGCCCACCACCATCACAAACAGTGAAATCACCATGGTGCGCTTGTAGCCCACCTTCTCAATCACCTTGGAAGCAGGGACCGAGAAGAGCAGGTAAGCAAAAAACCACGACGAAGTCACCAGATTCGACCACGCGTGACTGAGATTGAAAATGTCTTCGAGCTTGGGCGAGAGGTTGCTGTTCAGATTGGTCAGGAAGCCAAAGATGAGGAACAGGCCGGTGACAATGATGAACGGAATTGTGTAATTGGGCGCACTGGGCGCAGATGCGGGCGTGGAGCGCGATGCCATAGAAGTACTTCCTCCGCAGAATATTAAAAAGACGCTTGAAAGGTGCCGCAACCACTCTACGCACTACGGGCAGGTGGCGTCCAGCGGCTAGTGAAAGTGCCTTTAGTTCGGCTTACGCGACATATCGCCGAAAAGCAGCGGCATCCGATGGACGGCTATTGCGGCTTCGGTTCGCGTCGATTCGTGGACTGCGTGACCGTCGCGATCCGAGCGGAATAGGTCCGGAACCACCAGAACCAGGCGACCGCCATCAGCGCATAGGCTGGAAGCCAGGCGATCTGATGCACCCGGTTCGCCGGATGATAGCCAGTGATCAGGATACAAAGATTGAGAGCGAATCCGATAGCTCCGACACACGAGACGATCGCGGAAAGCGCCCTGAGCCTCCGCAATTTTTTTAGATCATCAGAGAAAACCATATTCTCGCTCACCCAGCAATATTCGCACCTCCCCGTTCTTGCTGCAAGATTCGATCATGACAGCCCCAGCCCTGCGGAGCCGCCTCCGTTTACACTAAGACTGCATGATTCCCACCCTCACATGGACTCCTGAGGGCGTCCGCTTCCTCGATCAGACCAAGCTCCCGCTCGACGAGAGCTACGTGCTCGCCACAACCTACGAACAGGTGGCCGACGTCATCGTCACGATGGTCGTTCGCGGCGCGCCGGCCATCGGCGTCTCCGCGGCCTACGGCGTGGCGCTGGGTGCGAAGCAAACCAAAGCCAAAACTGCGGAGCAGTTTGCTCCGGAGTTCGAGCGCATCTGCGCGCGCCTGGCCGCAACCCGTCCCACAGCCGTGAATCTTTTCTGGGCCATCGACCGGATGAAGGCGCTTTTCTCCAAGCTCTTAGCCTCTGGCACGCCCCTCGTCCAAATCCAGGAAAGGATTCTCGCCGAAGCCCACATGATGTACGAGGAAGACATTGCCGCCTGCAAGCAGATGGGCGCGAACGGCGCGGATTTGATGCCCGACGAAGGCGGCGTCCTCACCCACTGCAACGCCGGCGCACTGGCCTCCTGCGGTTACGGCATGGCGCTGGGTGTGATTCGTTCGGCGGTCGAGCGCGGCAAGAAAATCATGGTTTATGCCGACGAGACGCGGCCATTTTTGCAAGGCTCACGGCTTACGGCGTGGGAGCTGATGGCCGACCACATTCCCACGACGGTCATCTGCGACAACATGGCCGCCAGCCTGATGCGGCAGGGAAAGATCCAGGCCGTGGTGGTGGGCGCGGACCGCATCGCCGCCAACGGCGACACCGCCAACAAGATCGGCACCTACAACGTCGCTATCCTGGCGCGCGAACACGGCATCCCGTTCTACGTTGCGGCGCCATGGTCCACCATCGATCTCGCCACGGCCACCGGCGACCAGATTCCCATTGAGGAGCGCCCTGCCAAAGAAGTGACGCACCACGCCGGCAAGCAGGTGACGCCCGATGGCGTAGGCATCTGCAACCCCGCGTTCGACGTGACCCCGGCCAAGTACATCGCGGCCATCATCACCGAGCGCGGCGTGCTGCGCGCGCCCTATTCCGAATCCCTCAGAGAGATGGAGCTAGTGAGCTAAGCTCGATCTTCAGTTATCTAGGTCATTTTGATTCAGAAAGTTAGGCCTGTCTTGACAAAATATGCTAGCTTAGCTAAGCTAAGTTAGCATTACAAGCTTATGCCCAGCTCAACCATCTTCGAAGCCAAAACCAACCTCTCAAAATTGGTGCAGCGCGCATTGAATGGTGAGGATGTACGGATCACCTCCGGACGCGAGCGCAAGCCCGTGGTGCGCCTGGTGCCTGTCGATTCGGTTCCGGCCAGCCGCCGCCTTGGATTTCTCGAAGGGCTGGGCGATGTCGGGCCCGAGTTTTTCGAGCCACTGCCGGAAGACGAACTTCGCCTCTGGAACGGCGAGGGTGAATGAGAGTTCTGCTCGATACGCATGCGCTTTTGTGGGCAGCATTTCGCAAGGAATTGCTCTCAGCTCGTGCGCAGAAACTGATTGAAGCTCCAACCAATGAAATCCTGGTTTCGGCAGCATCGGCCTGGGAGATTGCCACGAAGTACCGGCTCGGCAAGCTGCCCCTCGCGCAGATTCTCGTCGACGATTTCATACCGAGGGTGGCCGCAGCAGGTTATGCCCTGCTCTCCATCTCAGTCGAACATGCGTTGCGCGCGGGCCGCTTTCCCGCAGATCACAAGGATCCATTTGATCGCATGCTGGCAGCGCAAGCCATCCACGAAGATCTGCCATTGCTCAGCAACGATGAGCTGCTTGACGTCTTTGGCGTTCGCCGCGAGTGGTAACTCCCTGTAATCGACCTACGCCGGCGTGCGCACTTCGCTGGAGGTGCCGCCCGCCGCGGGAACGTAGCACTTCGACGTGTAATCCATCACCATGCGGTCGGCGTTGAAGCGCCATCCCAGCGTGCGAATGGTGCGCTTCATGCGCTTGATCCAACCCCGCGGCAAACCGTCGCGATCGCGGCTGTAATACAGCGGAATCACTTCGTCGAGAAGCACGCGATAGAGCTCCTCGCCGTCGCGCTGATCGTGCACATCCATGTTGGAGTGGGTTCTGCCGGTGCCGATGGCGAAGCCGTTGAGTCCGTCGTAGGCCTCAGCCCACCACCCGTCCAAAATGGAGAGATTCAGGCCGCCGTTCAGCACCACTTTCATGCCGCTCGTGCCCGAGGCTTCCAGTGGACGCCGCGGATTGTTCAGCCACACGTCCACGCCCTGGACGAGATAGCGGCCAACGTTGATGTCGTAGTCCTCAATAAAGACGAATCTGTCGGCAAAGTCGGAGTTGCGCATCATCTGCGCGATCTGCTGCAGCACGCGCTTGCCGGGCTCATCGTGCGGGTGCGCCTTGCCGGCAAAGACGAACTGCACCGGCCGCTTGGCGTCATTCACCATCTGGGCCAACTGCTCCATATCGGCCAGCAACAGGTTGGCACGCTTGTAGGTGGCGAAGCGCCGCGCAAAGCCGATGGTCAGGGCGTCTGGCGACAGCAACTTGTCGAGCCGCTTCAGGCCTTGCTCCGGCTCGCTGCGGCGTGCGGCCTGCTCCCGCGCGCGGCGGCGGACAAAGTTGAAGAGCTGCCCCTTCAGGCTGAGGTGAGTCTCCCAAAGCTCGCCGTCGTCGACGGTCTCAATGGCCTCCCAGGTGTGCGCCTTGCCGCTCTCGCGCTGCCAGCCCACGCCCAAATGGCGATCGTACAGGCGGCGCATCTGCGGAGCCAGCCACGATGGCACGTGCACGCCATTCGTGACGTGGCCGATGGGCACACCGTCCTCCGGGCCGTCGGGATACAGGCCCCTCCACATGGCGCGGGAAACCTCGCCGTGCAGCGAACTCACCGCGTTCACGCGGCGCGCCAGCTTCAGGCCCAGCACCGTCATGCAGAAGGGCTCGCCGTAATCCGTGGGATGCTCGCGGCCAAATCCCATCAGGTTTTCGTGCGAGATGCCCAGTTGTTCACGCAGCGGTCCCAGGTGCTCCTCAATCAGGTCAGGACTGAACCGGTCGTGGCCCGCGGGCACCGGCGTGTGCGTGGTAAAGATTACCTCGCGAGGAATCTGCCGTGCGGCGGCGTAAAAATCCAAACCCTCCTCTTCCATGCGCGTGCGCACGGCCTCAAACACCGCGAATCCGCTGTGGCCTTCATTCAAATGCAGCACGCCGGGCGTGATGCCCATGGCTTTGAGCGCGCGATAGCCGCCCACGCCCAGCAATAGCTCCTGCCGGATGCGGGTACGCGCATCGCCGCCGTAGAGCCGTGAGGTAGTTTCCAGATCTTCGGGCGCATTGCCGGCCACATTCGAGTCCAGCAGCAGCAGATCGCAGCGGCCCACACGCACCCGCCACACCTTGGCGCGAATCGAACTGCCGCGCGTGGCAATCTCCACCACCACCGGCTCGCCGTTGGCGCCGATGGCCGGCTGCATGGGCAATTGATTGACGTCGTTTTCGAGATACTCTTCGCGTTGCCAGCCTTTTTCGTCGAGCCGCTGCAAGAAGTAGCCCTGCCCGTAGAAGAGTCCGACTCCGACCAGGGGAATATCCAGGTCCGATGCGCTCTTGATGTGATCGCCGGCCAGCACGCCCAGACCGCCGGAGTAGATGGGCAGCGATTCGTGGAGCCCGAACTCGGCGGAGAAGTAGCCTACGGGCCGCGGCCGCAGCACACCGGCGTGGCCCGCGCCCCAGGTGTGGTCGTCGTGCAGATATTCCTGCTGACGCCGGTACGCATAGTTAATGCGGCTGTGCAAGGCGAGCTCGCCGGCCCTGCGCTCAATCTCGGCCAGTGGAATTTCGTTCAGCAGGGCAATCGGGTTTTGATTCAGCTCACGCCAGCGCGCGGGATTCAGGTCGCGAAACAGGCTCACACATTCGTGGTCCCAGCTCCACCACACGTTGCGGGCCAGCTCCCACAGCTTTTCCTGCGCCGGGGCAATGAAGCGGTCGAGGGTGCGCGCCTCGCTCACCACCGGCGCTACCTGGTTCGCGGCTTCGGCCAGCATGCGAATCTCCGGTTCGCGAAAAACGCGCGGCTCCTTGGTCTGGACGACGAGCACGCCCTGCAGCACGCCGCGATCGATCAGCGGCACGCCCAGAAAGGAGTGGTACTCGTCTTCGCCCGATTCCTTGAAGTACTTGTAGCGGGGATGCTCGCGCGCATCGGCCACAGCCACCGGAAGCAGCCGTTCGGCCACCAGGCCGGAAAGGCCTTCGTGCAAAGGCATGCGCAAGGTGCCGATACTTTTGGGCTGCAGGCCCAGACTCGCCGCAAGCACCAGGTTCGACCGGTCCGGCTCCAGCAGGTACGCCGAGCAGACATCGGTCCTGAAGCGCGCGGCGATCAGCGCCACCACGTTCATCAGCGTATCGGCGGGCTTGCCCTCTTCCGCCGCCAGATTCGAGATCTCCTCGAGCGTAAGGACAAGGTTGGCGTCAGTGGATTCGTGTGTCGGGTTCATCGGGACACCTTCGCCTTTCGTTGGAGATGAAGATTCTGCCTCGCGCTTGCCGCCCCGCTCAAGAAAGGAAAAGCGCATCGGGCGAAATCACGCGACGAAAAAATTCAAGCCAATTGATCGTTGGGACGCGAGGGAAGCCCCGCGGCTCTCAGGTGCGGGATTGATTCGACGATACCATATACGGCGGGTCCTATTCTGCTGCAAAAAGGTAGCCTTGTTCGCTCGAACGGCCGCACTCAGGCCTCGATAAAAGGAGTCGAACAGCAGTAGTTTGGGAGTGGAAGGTCACGCATGGCCTCGGCACAAAACACAATCCGCGTCGATTTGGGCGCGCTTCGGCGGGCAGTCGAGGAGCGGGTTGAGTCCGGCTCGTACGCCACTTCGGACGAGGTCATTCGTGCCGGCCTTCTTGCTCTGGAGCGCGAAGAGGCAGGCCTGAACGAGTGGTGAACACGCCTGGCCGAAGAGGCGCTGGCCGACCCGAGGCCCAGCATCCCGGCCGCGCAAGTTTTCCATCAAATTCGCGCCAAGTGCGGCCGGCTCGCTACCGGATATTGAAGCTGTAAACAAAACTATAGGAAAACATGGGATAGACTCGCACCTTCCCCACATCGGCTCGCCATTTCGTTAGTTGCGCCTGCAGTTGGGTATTGAATTCCTGGGCAACCGGGTTTGCGGAGTTGGAAATGTTACCGCATTGCGTTTGAGCTGAGTCCGTGCAAGCCCACCCCGATGTTGTCAGGTTGATGGTCGGCGCTCCCATAAAAACAACTCCGAATTCAGTCGGAAATGACCAATGCCGATTCGAACGCGGCACAAACTTGCCAAAGCCGCCGGCGGCCGTAAACGCCGGTGCATGGGTGTGCATTCCCAGCACACCCGATCCGCTGAGCGGCGTAGCACCGGTTGCCGTATTTGCGGTTGCGGAGTAGAACGTCTGTCCATTCAGCGAGAAGCTGGTTCCCCCCACGACATTGGTCGTCATTGAAATCTGGTTGTCGTTGTAGAGCATCAAGCCCGGACTTACGCGAAAGATGCCATTGAACGGATACCAATCCAGCGAAGCAGCCATCGAGGCCAGATGCAGATCCGCGGTGGTGCTGAACCCCTCTATTTCAAACTGAGGAACGGAGTAGTTGAAGAAACTCCCCATCACGCGCGCATCGAAAAAATCGGAAAGCACTGTAGTGGCGTTGATCCCGATACCCAGCGGAGAGACGTTGGCGCCGATCCCGATGCGTGAGAATGGCTTTTGGCGCCTGGCGCCGGCCGGCACCGTATCCCACCTCTCGCGTCCTCGGTCCGCAGCGGGTTCCGGCGCAGACGGAAGCGAAGATGTCGACGTCGAAACAGCGCCCACAGCGGGCGCAAATGCGCTGAAACCGGTTCCGTATTCATTCGGTTGATCGCTCAACGAGGAATCGGCACGTTCATCCGCCATGAAGGCCGGCCCTGCACCAGGTTGACTGTTCGATTGCGCGCAAAGCAAAAGAGTTGAAGCCAGCGCGCCACACAACGCGGCGACGCATCGCAGCCCTGCTCGCATGCCAACTCCTCTCAAGTGAACCCTCTGGATGGAACGGATTCCCATGAGCTGCAATAAGACGCAAACAGGGCGTGCAGCGCTCTTACGCGGCAAGAAGCAGTACGGCCGGCAACTGGTCATGTCGGTTCTCGGACAATAACGCACGAATCTGGCCACAATCTCCATACGGGATGAGACAGTTCCCACACTGTTTGATGCGAATTGTATCGCGGGCATAGCGGAGAAGTTTGTCTCCTATTGACCAGTGGGAGAACCCCGGCTCGGCCGGGGTGAAGCTGTGCTTTTGTTACAAACCGCTTCCCGGCAAGTCGTTCGGCACGTCCTCGGTTGCGATCAGGCCCCTCTTGAGGAATTAGCAATCGTAAAGCCCCGGCTGCCGGAGTGATGCTCCGCTCCTCCAAGAATGTCTACAGCTTTGCCAGCCGCGCCGCCAGAATCGCGAACACCGGGAACGTCAGGTAGACCAGGCCAATCTCCGAGTAGTAGCCAAGCGGTGTCATCTTCATTGGCCCGAAGGCGAACATCGGGTAATCGAGGATGAGGTTGATGGCCATCCAGAGAGTTCCCACCAAACCCGCCTCCCGCACGGAGACGCTCCGTTTGCGGAAATAGAGATGCAGCAAAACTCCTGCGGTGATGAGAACCACCAGGTACATCACCGTGCTGAAGAGCGGGGCGTTGGTTTTCTTCAGCGGAAATGCGGCAAATCCGGCGACAAACGGAATGAGCCAGCTGAGCAATCCGATCCCTATGGCGCGGACCACGATTCGTGTCTGGGCAAGCATCGGTCATTTCCTCCTGAGCAATCTTTCAGTCAGGTTCCGCAAATGGATTGGGGCGATTGGCGGAAATTATAGCGACAAAGCAAAAGAGGCGTGCGAAGTCGCCGCACATTTGCCCGGAATGCCATGCTAGAGTGAAATTCCACGGGGGTTCTGATGGCAGACGCACAGCTGGCGTCGGGCGGCGAGACGATCGAGTTACAGCAGCAGGTGGCGCGCTTGCAGGCACTGCTTGAGGCCTCGCGTCAGGTGCACTCCACCATCCGTGAAGAAGAGGTACTGGAGTCTGTGCTGCGCATCGTGGTGCGCGAACTGGAGATGGCCGGCGCCGCTTTTTCGGGCACGTCACTCGCCTACGGCGACACGGCCACCAACGGCGAGGGACCGCTCGCCTTCCCGCTCGCCGATCGCGAAGGCAATCAGATGACCGAATTGCTGGTCGCGTCTCCCGGCGGGCGTGAGTTGACGCTCTACGAAGCCGATTTCCTCGACGGTTTGGCGTTGCAGGCCGCCGTGGCGCTCGAAAATGCGCGCAACCACAAGCGTAATGTCGAGTTCGCGCGCTTGCACCAGGATCTGGAAGCGGCGCGCCGTATTCAGCGCTCGCTGCTGCCGCAAATGCTGCCGGACATTCCGGCGTATTCGCTGGCCTTCCGTTCCGACGCTTGCTACGAGGTGGGCGGCGATTATCTCGATATTGTAGAGCAGCCCGACGGCAGTATATTGATGGCCGTGGCCGACGTGGCCGGAAAAGGATTGGCCTCGGCCATCATGTCGATGAGCTTTCGCGCGGCGTTTCGCGGCATGGCGGTGACGGGCATGCCGCTCGACGAGTTGGCCACGCGCTTGAACCAGCACCACTGGGCCGAGGGCGAAGAGGCGCGGCGGCGCTATGTTACGGCGATTTTCCTGCGCCTGCATCCTGAGCGCGGCGAGCTCGAAGTCGTCAACGCCGGCCATAATCCCGGCTTCCTGGTCGAGGCGGGCAAGGAGCCTATCCAATTTAACGCCGCAGGCACGCCGCTGGGCCTATTGCCGGGGATGAGTTACGCCGGCGAAAGATGCGTCTTTCCATCCGGGGCGCGGCTACTCTTCTATACCGACGGACTGACCGAGGTCTTCAAGGGGGATGAGGAGTTTGGGCCGGAAAGGCTTTTGGATGAATTTTATAGGTGCCCATCGCGGAAGGCCGATGGTATTCTCGATGCATTGTGGACGGCCATCGAGGCGTTTGCCGAAGGCGGCCCACAGGCGGACGACATGACCGCATTGGCGCTATGCCACGGATCGGATGCGGCGGAGATGCCGGGATGAGCGAGTCAAAAACCACCACGGTGGAAGTAAGGCTGCCTACGCGCCTGGGCTACGAAAAGGTGGCCATGAGTACGGCCGCTTCGGTGGCCAAGCTGATGGGTTTTCCCGATGACCGTGTCGAGGATCTGAAAACCGCGGTCGCCGAGGCCTGCATCAATGCCATCGAGCACGGCAACCGGCTCAACGAAAAGCTTTCAGTGGGCGTGGTACTGCGTGCCGAACATGACGCTCTGGAAGTGAAGGTGATCGACGACGGCATCGGGATCGGCAAGCAACCGGCCAAGCCGGACATCGATCGCAAGATGCACGGCGAGGAAGATCCGCGCGGCATGGGCATGTTCCTCATTCAGGCTCTGGTTGACGAAGCGGAGTGGGTGGCCGGCCTGGATGGAAAAAGCAGTTATGTGCGGCTGTTGATTAAGCTGGATAAAGATCCGCAATAAGGCGAGTCCACCAAGCAAAAGAAAGCGGAGGAAATCGACAAGTGCAATCCGACACCAAATCCCGTGTTGACCAGGTGACCGCTCCATCGGGCCACCCAGTTGCCGTTCTCCGCTTTGAGGGCGATATCGCCAGCACGTCGAAAGACGCGGTCCTGGGCTCGTACCAGTCGCTGCCCAAGGAAACCACCAAGCTCGTCCTGCTGGACTTCACGGGTGTCGATTACATCAACTCGAGCGGTATCGCTCTGGTGATCCAACTCCTCATCGAAGCCGCGAACGCAGGCCAGAAAGTGTATTGTTTCGGCCTTTCTGCACACTTCACCAAGGTCTTTACCATGGTGGGCATCACTAAATATGCGGGATTGTTTCCCACGCAGGCCGAGGCACTGGCAGCGCTCTAAAGCCATTCTGACTCAGCAAGAAATCTGTCACGAAAGCAGATGGGCCTGGCTCGTCCCGGCTTTTACTGCGATCCCTTGTCGCCTTTCGAGAAGAACGGGATGTGGAAAGGTTCTTCGGCCGTGGATGCCTTCTTCTGCTTGGCGCTGTTGTCCGTGCGCAGCACGGTGCGCTGCGAGTTGATGCACAGCCAGCCGCCGCGCACGCGCTCAAATACGTGCGTAAACACGCCCTTCTCGTCTACCTCTGCCGCATTTACTTTGTGGTGCAGGGTATACGTGCCGTTGGCCACGGCGATATCGCCCAGCATGCGCACCGTGATGACCTTCTGCGTAAGGTAGACCGACTTGTCCTGGCCGTTGAGCACCTGCACCACTTGCTGATTGCGCGTGGTCACGTCGCCCTGGGCGGAGACGTCGACAAACAGGGGCGATAGCACCAGTTCCAGCGCGTACTGGTCGCGCCGGTTGACGGCGTCAGACCAACTGTCTTCAATTTTCTGGAATTGCACTACCTCAGGGCTGACGGTGGTGGTGACGCCGGGCTCGGCCGCCGCGGGAGGGGCAGCCGCGTCGGGAGGAGGGGTCTGAGCAGCGGCAAAACCGCACGCAAGCAGAACAGCAGAGATACAGGCAATATGGCGATTCATACGCAGGATGGGCTCCAATCCTCAAAAAGGATGGCTCTTTGAAGATCATATCTCTTCTCTACAGACTCGGGAAAGCGGCCGGAAGGAGCGAAAAACGGCGAAGCCCAGCCGGGGTATTGAGGGATTGCCGGACCACCTGGCCGAGGCTACAGAAGCGCTTGCAGCCGGTCGGGACTGTGTAGCGTCAGGATGGAGTCTTCGATGGAGATCCAGCCCTCCTTGCGGAACTGGCCCAGGGTGCGCGTCACGGTTTCGCGCGTGGTGCAGGTCATCGAAGCCATCTCTTCATGCGTCAGCAGCAGCGGGAAACGGTACTCGCCGGATTCGGTATGCTCGCCGATCTGATGCGAGAGCTCAATGAGCAGCCGCGCCAGGCGCGCGGCCACGGTCTCGGCCAGAGCGATGCGGCAGGCATCCTGCAATGCGAAACGGTACTCCTGGCAGATGCACTGCACGGCGCGCAACTGGGCTTCCTTGTGACTGCGCAGGAAAACGAGGAACCGCTCACGCTCCACCGGGCGCAGTTGGGCCGGTGTCAACGACTCGGCGGTGACTTCGTAAACTCCGTGTGAAAGCACCGCGTACAGGCCAAGCATGGAGCCGGGGCCGGCGACGCGCACGATCATATGCCGGTCTTCCGGCCGGCCCGTGGTCAGCTTGAGATAGCCGCTGCAGATGAGGTACAGGCAGCGGGCATCTTCGCCCTGCGTAAAGAGCGAAGCCTGTGCAGGCAATGATATGGTGCTTGTCGCCAGCTCCAGATCGGCCAGGACGGCGCTGCCCAGCGAGCAAAACCAACCGGGGCGGCGGTTGGCACAAGCTGCGCAACCCATAGGTGACGACCGGCCCAAATGTCTTGGCCGGGTCTGCTCTTCCAACGTAATCTGCGTGTCCGCCATCGTCTTCTTCCGTTCTCTATCGATGCGACCCGCCCTCCCGCCGTTCCCGAGCCATCTTTGTCTCTGCACGAGATGCGGCTGAGGCCAAGATACCTGCCGATCCTTGGGGATGCAGGCATCCAGCTAGAGTTTGCTTGAGCCGGAAGGGCTTTGGATGTGATGGGGCTCACGTTTATCAAGGGATGGCTAGGGCCTGTGATAGGCGGGATGCAATCCCGATCACCTTGGGATCGCAAACCGTTCCAGCAAAAAGCGTTCCGTGCCCAAAATCGCCGTCTCACCGTGTGTGATGGACATCACCGCCCGTGAACATGACAAACCCTTAATCTCACGTGCATGTGGTGATGCTCCACACCGGCAAGCGACCGCCAAGGGGTACCGGCGGTGCTTACGCTCACATGGAGAACACGCCGCATTCAGCGCGAAATGGCTGCTGAAGTTGGTTTCAGGTTGTGCCAGGAAGTTCTTTCTTAAGGCGGTATTTTGCATGCATACAAATAGGCCGGTAACGCGGATCTTAGGTGCGGCTCCCGGGTGTTTATCGGGACTGCAAGTGTTTTCGATGTTGTTGCTCGGCGCAGGCATGATCTGCGCTACGGCGCTGACTGCTCAGACGCCGAAAGCCAAAGCCTCAAATGCGCCGTCCAACGGGGCCGCGCATGCTGACTTTGTGGGCTCAGACACCTGCGCCTCCTGTCACGACGAGGTATCTAAGAAATTTGCCTCGA
The DNA here is from genome assembly GCA_050011915.1 of Occallatibacter sp. GTDB lineage: Bacteria > Acidobacteriota > Terriglobia > Terriglobales > Acidobacteriaceae > Telmatobacter. The sequence continues at coordinate 104,767 of JBEKIE010000002.1, read as the reverse complement.
ACCCCCACACCAAGATGGCCGACATGCCCGGAAACCACCCCGGCGTGACCTGCGAGAACTGCCACGGCGCGGGCAGCGAACACGTAGCCGGCGGCGGCGACGTGACCAAGATCTTCAACCCCGCCAAGGCCTCGCCTAAAGAAGTGGATGAAAAGTGCCTGAGCTGCCACTCTGGCGCGCACCCTGATTTTGCGCGCTCGCCGCATGCCAAGGCAAACGTCGGCTGCATCAGTTGCCACAGCATTCATGCCAGCAAGGAAGAGGCGCTGCTCAAAGCGCCGCAGCCCGCGCTTTGCTTCCAGTGCCACAACGACGTGAAGCCGCAGTTCTCCATGCCCTTCCATCACAAGGTGAACGAAGGCGCGGTGAGTTGCAGTGACTGCCACGACCCACACGGAACCTTCGGGGCGAACAACCTCAAATCGACTGCCGATCAGAACGCGATTTGCACCAAGTGCCACATGGAGAAGCGCGGACCGTACGTCTACGAGCATGCCGCGGTGAAGGGTGAGGGTTGCCTCGCCTGCCACACGCCGCACGGCTCGCAGAACGCCCGGCTGTTGAATATGCCGACGATCAACGTTCTGTGCTCCCAGTGCCACAGCATGGTGGCGACGAACGCGATCCATAACTTCACGTGGACCCAGTCGGCCGACGTAACGCCCTGCATCGACTGCCACACGATGATTCATGGCTCGAATCTCGATCCGGCTTTCCTCCGCTAAAGGCGCCTAGCAGCCTCCCCGCAGCGGTCCGGAAGGCTGCGAGGAAGGCGGAAGAGTTGCAAACAGGTTTCGACACGACACGAGATGTTACGAAGTGAGGCTTTTATGAATACTGGCTTTTTCAAACCGTACCTACATACACAGACGACCCGCATGAGCCTTTTGGCTGCGGGGCTGGCCATCGCCTTGCCGATGGCAGCGTGTATCGCCCTGGCCCAGGAGCCGGCGGCGAGCACCTCGAAGATGACCACGCCCGAGGGCTACTCCGCGCACTATTCGGTGGACATGAGCGGCCGCATTAACGACACGGTCGAATCCGGCGCGATGTACGACACCCTCGTTAACCTGCAGTCCGGTCCCCGCGTCAGTGGCGAGACCATCGAACTGCACAAGCTGGCCACGAACAAGCACACGTGGGTGGATGATGCGCGCGCCACCGGTTCCGGATTTGGCGGCGACCCCTACAACTTTGCCAAGCTCGCGATGAGCAAAGGCAAGGTGTATGAGTTCAACGGCATCTTTCGCCGCGATCGCCAGTACTTCGACTACGATCTGCTGGGCAATCCGAACATACCCGGCGGCCTCAGCCTCCCTATCGGCCCCTCAACGGCGCCCACCGGATCACTGCTATGGCAGCAGCCGCAACACTCCTCGGTGATGACCAACTCGGTGCGGCGTATGACCGACACTAATTTGACCCTCTATCCGCAGTCGAAGCTCAGCGTCCGCCTTGGTTACTCGCAAAACATCATGCAGGGCCCGTCGCTGCTGCCGGTGCGCTCGGGCGGCGTGATCAAGTACAACGCTTTGATGGACCTGTACCAGCGCCACTCGACCGACGAGTACAGCATGGCGGTCGACTGGAAGCCGGTGAAGGGCACCCAGGTCACCTACGAGCAACGCATCCACCACTACAAGGAGAACAGCTTCATCACGCTCGATCCCAACGGGTTCCAGGTGCAGGAAGCTGACGGCACTCCGGCCTATCTGGGTAACTGGGATTTTTCGAGCAACGGCTCGACTTCGACTACCACTCTGTGGGCGCCGTACAGCACCGCGGCCTGCAGCAGCAACAGCATCGCCGTTTCGAACCAGTTCCTCTACCCATCGTCGAACGGCGGCAAGCCGATCATCGACCCGTCCTGCTCAGTGGTCACCGGCTACCTGCGGACGTATCCGCTTCGCACCACCATGCCGAGCGAGATCGTGCGCTTCCAGTCGACCAGTATCAAGAACCTGATCATGAACGGCCAGTTCAGCTACAGCCGCATGAACATGAACATGCCCAGCTTCTCAGACAATGCGTGGGGCCTGAGCGCCGGCACCGCCACCGCTGGCGCCACCCGCGACGAGTACAACTCGGCGGTCGGCAGCGGCAAGCGCGAGGTTTACAACGCCGAATATGGCGTGATTTGGGAAGTCGCCAAGAATCTCGACCTGGAGGATCAGATAACCCTCTCGGCGAATGGACAGCCCGGAACCGTGAATACGTCGGGTTATACCAAGCTGGTCACGGGCTTCGCGGCAGGACAAGAAACCATCAATTACACGGGCACGCTCACTTCAAGTGTGACCAACTCCGGCATCGCGACGGGCGAGACATATGGAGTCGTCAACACCTACTTCGGCAACGAGCAGCTGATCAACAACCTGACGGCCAGTTGGACGGTGACGCCCAAGGCCAGCGTTGCTTTCACCTACCGTTACGGCAATCGCAATATCGGCTTGAACCTGAACGTTACCCCTACGACGGCCCGCACGATCTTTGCCATCACCGAGCAGGGCGGAATCCTGAATGCCGCTTATCGCGTGAACAGTAACTGGGACATCAACGGAACGGTTGAGGCCATGTACGACGACAATGCATTCACCACCATGTCGCCGCGCCAGTTGCGTCACTATCGCGTGCACACCAAGTTCCGCCCAGCGAAGTGGGCGGACTTCACGGCCTCCTACACCGACATGGAGCGGCACAACAACACTCAGAACACGGGCGTGGTTTCGCCGTATGGCCCACTGAATCACGTGGACTACAGCCGCACCGCCGGCTTGAGCGGTATGCTCTCGCCCAGCGAACATCTGGCGGTCGACTTCGACTACGTCTACAGCGACGTTTACACGGCCACCAACATTTGCTATACGAACCAGGACAGCGGCTTTCTGACCGGCACCACCAGCCTGTATTTTGCCGGCGCCGCGTCGCTAACCTCTACGGGCGCTCCCAGTACCTGCGTGACCAGCGCCACCAACAGCACTCCGACCCAATGGTTGGCCCGCGCCTTCATGTCCGCTCCGACGCAGCACGGTTCAGTCGGCCTGGACGTCAATCCGAACGAAAAGGTGAAGTACGGCGTCGGTTACCGGATCAGTTCGGTCGCCGGCAACCAGTTCTTTGCCGACGCCCGTGCGGTCAATGGCTCGCTGCAGTCGAGGTATCAAACCCCATATTTGAATGTGGCCTACACCATGCATCCGGGATTTATCTGGAAGGCAGAGTACAACTACTTCGGCTACGGCGAGGGTGGTCCTTCGGGCGCGCAAAACTGCACCCTGACGGCTGTCGCTTCTGTAACCGCGGCAAACATCGTCCCCTGCGCTTCGATGTCGGTTCAGACGGGCATGAACGAGGGAGCGGCGGGCGCTACAGCGGCGCGCGACTTCCACGCCAACAACATCACAGTCGGATTCCACTACGAGTTCTGACGCGGAGGATTGGCTGATTGCTTGATATGGGGCGAGCCGGGCTCGACGCCGCACATAGCTCACCCCACTTCTTGAAGAGTTTGCCGGATTTCGCATGGGTCGATCCGGCGTACAGTGCAAGAGATAACCTCCTGGAAAAAGCCGCACGCGACAGTGTTAGCCACGCGCAGACTGGCCGGGTAGGAAATTTGAGGAGTCATACCATGAGCAAGATCATTCGCATGTCGTCTGCGCTGGCGGCCATCATTCTGCTGTCCGGCGCGATGAGCTTCGCCGAGTCCGCTGGGGAAGCGACCTACAAGGCCAAGTGCCAAAGCTGTCACGGTGCGCAGGGCGTGCCGAATCCGGGAATTGCCAAGGCCATGGGCGTCAAGCCGGCCAGCGATCCTTCGGTCAAGGCCCTGAGCGAAGCCCAGATGATTACAGACACGACCAACGGCAAGGGCAAGATGCCGGCCTTCAAGGGCAAGCTTACCGACGCCGAAATCAAGGCTTCGGTGGATTACTTCAGGACCTTCGCGAAGTAAGGGCGCGGGTTTCTGAGGTAAAGCAAGAGAAAGTGCACGTGTAAGAGCAAGAACCAGCCGGCGCGATCGTCGGTCTCGCAGACTCGATCGCGCCGGTTTGCGTCAGCCGACTCCTGTTACTATGACGGATGCAGTGGGACCGGCCGGTACGGCGGGCCTGAAAAGTCAACCACAACCACGCGGCAAGCGCAGTTCTGCGTGTACGGCCGGCAATTAATCAAGGAGTTTTCGAATGACCAAAATGCTTCGTTCCCAAATTGTGCTGGCCGCTGCCGTGTCGCTGGCTGGCGTCATGTGCTTCGCCCAGGACGGCGCAGCGACCTACAAAGCCAAGTGCGCCATGTGCCACGGCCCCACTGGCACACCCAGCGCCGGAATGGCCAAGGCTATGGGCATCAAGCCCGTTTCCGATCCATCGATCCAGGCCCTTACCGTGGCTCAGATCGAGGCCACCGTGAAGAACGGCAAAGGCAAGATGAAGCCCATAGCCGGACTGACCGACCCGCAGGTGAAAGCAGTGGCGGAGTACTTCAAGAGTCTGAAGTAGATCCGAACGGGTCCGCCGCTTAGAATCGGCGCAATAGATTGAAGGCGGGCTCGCTATCACCTGGCGGGCCCGCCGACGCATGGAGGCAGAACAGACGTGCCGGCATTTGAAAAATTCCGCGATGAATGGATTCGCCCAGCGCTATTTTTCGGCAATAACCCGATCAGCCTGGCCGGCGGCGCCATCACTACCGCCTCCGGCATCACCATGATCAGCTACTGGCTGGCCGAGCTCTCGGGCCATCTCAGTGACAATCCATATTTGGGCATCATCTTCTTCCTCATTCTTCCCGCCCTTTTCCTGCTGGGCCTGGCGCTCATCCCCATCGGCGTTTACCTGCGCCGCAGGACATTGCAAAAAGCGGGTCAGATTCCCGCCGCATTTCCCAGGATCGATCTCAACGATCGCATCTTCCGCCATGGCATCGACATTGTGCTGGTGGCCACGATCGTCAATTTCCTGGTGGTCGCCACGGCCAGCTATCACGGCGCGGAGTACATGGATTCGCCGAAGTTCTGCGGCGCATCCTGCCATGTGATGGCGCCTGAATACACGGCCTATCAGATCTCCCCGCACTCCCACGTGCCCTGCGTCGAGTGCCACATCGGCACCGGAGCGCACGCCTACTTCAGCGCCAAGGTGAACGGCACAAAACAGTTGCTTGAAGTCACGTTCCATCCCATGGCGGCCCTCGCGCCTAGAATCATTCCCAACTATCCCACACCGATTCCGTCGCCGGTCACTAGCCTGCGTCCCGCGCGCTACACCTGCGAAGCCTGCCACACGCCCACGCGCTTCGACGGCGACAAGTTGCTCGTCAAATCGTCGTTTGCCGACGACGAACAGAACACCGAGTCGCAGACGGTGCTCATTCTCCACCTGGGCGGCGAGGATTCGTTCTCGCATCGCACTGGAATTCACGGCGTGCACCTGGGCCACATTGAATACATCGCCACCGATCCTACGCGTACCACGATTCCCTGGGTGCAGCGCACCAACGCTGACGGCACTCTGACCACCTATGCAGCGTCGGCCCTCAATGGCGCGCAGCCCCAGGGCGAGCGGCGCGTGATGGACTGCATCGACTGCCACAATCGCGCGGCACACACCTTTGTCACGGCGGAAGAGGGCATCAATCGCGCCATGGCCGACGGCGCCATCAGCCCCTCGCTGCCCTTTATTCACAAGGAGGGCCTGGCACTGCTGAATGGCCCCTACACCAGCCAGGATGAGGCGCGGGTCCAGATTCCTCAGCAACTCGAGGCCTTCTATCGCAGCCAGCATCCCGAGGTTCTCACCGGCAAAGCGGCGCTGGTGAAAGATGCCGGGCAGGAGTTGTACCTCCTCTACAGCCAGAATGTGTTTCCGTTCATGAAAGTCACGTGGGGAACGCATCCCAACCACATTGGGCACCAGGAGTATCCCGGCTGCTTCCGCTGCCACGACGGCGATCACGTGGCCAAGGATGGCACCAGCATCACGCAGGATTGTTCGGCCTGCCATAACCTGCTGGCCGTGGAAGAAGCCAAGCCCAAAGTCCTTTCCGACCTCGGCATTCAATAACGCTCGATTGCGGCGAAAACTCCTGGCCTCGCATCTCCCAGAGACTCATGCGGACGCGCGAGGCCCGATTTCGAGTTCTCGCCGCAGGGTCCCGGATTTCCTCCGCTCCGCAACGCAAGAATCTGTTCTCTGACCGCTCGCAATCGTTCTACAATCAGTGCGAAGCGGCATCGAATGCACGCACCGCTCCCCAAAAAGTGGAGTGGCGCCAGGACCATCCCTGCCGGATGATGAGAATTCGACCGTTTCAGCCGTAGCGCAGAGCGTAACGCGAGTTCAAGTTCGACGAGGGATAACGTGCAGCGACAACGCTTCGGTTTACCGCTTGCAACTGTGCTGCTAGGCAGTTTCCTCGCTGGTTCCGGCGCCGTGGCAGCGCAAAGCTTGCCGGCTGCGGGCGTTTCATTGCCCGCGCCCCGTGTGCTTGACGATTGGCGCGGCAGCGCGGCTGTGGCCATCCCTCACAGCAAGCCTTCACTGAGTGGCGTAGCGGTCGATCTGGGCGCCGCGCCCGCCAATCAATCTCTCGGCCGCATGATTTTGCTGCTCGCACCGTCATCTGCGCAGCAGCAGGCGCTTGCCGCCGAGCTTGCCAGCCTGCAGAATCCCTCTTCGCCCAGCTATCACAAATGGCTCACGCCGCAGGCATTTGCCCAGTCCTACGCGAACAATGCATCCGACGTTGCTGCCGTTGCAGCCTGGCTCGAGAGCCAGGGATTCACGGTAGCGCCGTTGCCTGCCGGGCTGGGCTGGATCGAGTTTTCAGGAACCGTGGCGCAAGTGGAACAGGCATTCGACGCGCAGGTCGACATGGTCTCTGTCTCCGGCAACACGCGCGCTGCGCTCTCGACGGGCATCACGGTTCCCGGAGCGCTGTCGCCGGTCATCGCGGGACTCGTCTCGCTCGACGGCGTTCTTTCCACACCCGCGCTCACCGCGCCGCAGGCTCTCACCGTTTCGGCTGCCGATCTCGAGTCGCTCACTTCCCCCGCCGACGCCGCCGCATTCACGCCGCATCTTGCCGCGCAACTTCTCGACGTCACGCCGCTCACTGCGCAAGGCGTCGACGGCGCAGGCCAGACTATCGCCATCGTCTCGCGCAGCAACGTCAACAGCGCCGACGTCGCGGCCTTTCGCGCCGCCTTCGAGCTGCCGGCTTCGCCGCTGCAAGTCTCCCTCAACGGTCTTGATCCGGGCCTGGCAGATGATCAGACTGAGGCCACGTTGGCTGCATCCTGGGCCGGAGCGGCAGCGCCCGGCGCGCAGATTCTGCTTGCGCCCGCAGCCACCACCATCGCTACCGACGGCGTCGACCTCTCGCTCGCAGGCATCATCGATCAAGACCAGGCCAACGTGATTGCGGTTGGCTACTCAGCCTGCGAAGCCGCGTTGATTCCCGCGCACCAGGCGTTTTATTCCGCGCTCTACCAGCAGGCGGCGGCGGAGGGGATCACGGTGATCGCGGCTTCAGGCGATGGCGGCGCGGCGGCGTGCACTCTGGCAGGCGGCACGGCGCCGGTTGATTCTGGACTGGGTGTGAACGCACTCGCTTCCACGCCATGGAACACCGTGGTCGGCGTGGCTGGCTACGGCGCCGGTGGCGCGGCGGCAGGAACCTCGGCGCTCACCGCGTGGTCGCCCGCCGATATTGCCGATCCCGCCTACGCATCCGCGGAACCGGCCTACGCGAGTGGCGGCGGCACGAGTACGGCCTACGCGCGGCAGGCCTGGCAGCCGCTCCCGGCCGAGCTTACGGTCAGCGGCTCCGCACCCCGCGGCCGCCTTTTGCCCGATCTCGCGTTGCCCACCGCGATCGACGCAAATTCCGATCCCACCTTAAGCGCCAATCCCGGCCTCGCCTTTTGCCTCGGCGGTTCAGCCGCCGCCTCGGGTTGCACGCTCGTGCGCAGCGGCGGCAGCGGCGGGTCAATGGCATTCTTCGCAGGCGTAGCGGCGCTCATCAATCAGAAGAACGGCGTGCAAGGCAACCTGGCGCCGAGCCTTTACGCTACCAGCCGCATCAGCGGCGTCTTCAACGATGTGGTGCAGGGAACGGCGAAGCTCAAGTGCGTGCCGGGCACCGCGGACTGCGACACGAGCGGCCTGATCGGTTTCGCCGCCGGCTCCGGCTACGATCTCGCCACCGGCCTTGGCGTGCCTGATGTGCAGAAGCTTGTCACCAGCCTGGCGACGCCTGCCGCTACTGTCGCGCCCACCGTCACACTTTCCATCTCGCCGGTGCAGACGAACAACACCTATAACCCATCGGCAATCGTCAACATCACGGCAACGGTAATCGATGCCTCGGGCGCTGGCATCCCTGCTGGCATTGTGGCGCTTTACAACTCGGCCAACTACGCTGAACTTACGCCCTACCAGTCACTAATCTCGAGCGGCAACGTCACCACAGGAAGCAGCTACACGTTCACGATTGATCTATCGAGCTTCACGGGTTACCCGGCGGGGTCAAACTCGGTATCGTACAATCTCGGCGCCTATTACTTCGACACCACCGGAGTTTACCCCATGGCAAACCCCGGTTTTCTCTTGAGCGTCACGTCGGAGATGAGCCCAACGGTGCTCACCATCACGCCTTCCAGCAATTCGCTGGGGCTTGGCGCAAACGTCACGGTCACCGTAACTGCGGGCGTGGCTGCCAGCGGCCCGCCGGCGGGCAGTGTCCCTCCCACCGGTCCCGTCACCCTCGCTGTCAACGGCACGGCTCTCAATCCGGTGTCGCTGTCCACAACCGGCGGCGTAACCAGCGCAGTCTTTTCGGTCCCTATCACGTCAACTACGAATTCGATTGTGGCCACCTATGCGGGCGACGCCAACTATAGTTCTGCCACGACGAATCCCTATATCCTGACGGCCAGCAAAGCGGCAACCAACGTGGTTCTTACCGCGAACAGCACCACAGTGCAGGTTGGCCAGGCCGTCATAATCACCACGACCGTGACGCCGGTCGTGGTCCCAGCCGCGGGCGCCGAGCAGAACCCGACCGGAACCGTGCTCTTCTTGAGCGGAACAACCTTGATCGGGTCTGCAACGCTCACTGCGGTATCGGGCACGGACTCCTCCACGGCGAGCCTCACTTCCCAGACCATTCCGGGAGGTTCGGATGCAATCACCGCCGTCTACCAGGGCGATTCCACCTATGCCACCGGCACTTCGAATGTGCTGACCGTCAACGTGCAGGGCTTTACGCTCACAGCCTCGCCCTCCAATCCGCCCACCAATCTCAACATCACCAAGGGCGGGGCGGCGGTAGAGTCGTTTGTGATCACCGGTGTGGGCGGCTACTCGGGGCTGGTGCAGGTCCTCTGCACGGCCCCTGCGCAGGACGACATGACCTGTGCCGTAAGCCCGCAACAGGTAACGCCCACAGCCACAGTCACGTTCGTGGTGGAAACCTACGTCACGGGAGGTCCCGCCTACGCCGCAGCCGGCAAGCCGCGACCGCCTGGGCCCTTGTGGCCGCGGGCTGCGGGCGGCGCGATCTTTGCCGGCCTGTTCTTCTTCCTGCTTCCCTTCGGACGGCACGCGCGAGTCTTCCTGCGCCAGGGTCCCCGGCGTTTCATCGTGCTGCTCATGCTGCTGGCGGGCCTCGTCGCCACAGGCATCGGCTGCGGCAGTCCCTCGACGACGGTCAGCGATATCGGCACGCCGCTGGGCGTTGCCACGCTCCAGGTGACAGCAACGGCCTACGTCGATAACGCGGTCGTCGCCCAGAACCTCTACTTCACTGTCAACGTGCAGCCGCAGTGAGAAACGGCTCGTCGAAGGCAGGCCTCAATTAGCGTAGAAATCATAAGCTGCCTCAAGAGACCTTCGCTTATCTGCGTGATGTGGCAGTCGGCACGCTATCTATGTGGTTCATCTGTTGGACAGTTCGCCGAAGCGGTGAACTCGAAATCAAGCTGACAAGAAGCAGCAAATGCCCGAACCGTTCCGCGAATTCCTCTCCGTGCCCCAGAGCAGAAACGCGCTCCGAATCGCGCAACAACGGTAGAAATTCTCTTGCCAACCAGCGAATGCCAACTGTAGACTCTCGACACTGGGCTCCCCCCCAACTACCTATGAACATTGGAGGTCGCACATGAAGGTACGCAAAGTCCTGACTTTGATGGGCGGAATTGCGGGCGTGGCTTTGGCAATAACGGCGTTCGGCGCCCCAACGGCAATTGCCCTAGGTAACGACAACGACCCTGACGTGATCGAGGTTCGCCATTACCAGCTCACCATGGACAAGGCCCAGAAGGCGGCCACTGCGATGCAGGCCATCAACCAGCTCGTGGCCTCCAATCCCGCCCTCAACGGAGCCATGAGCTCGGACAGCAGCACGGGCAAGGAGCCCATCACCCAGCAGGCACAGACCATTGATTCCAGGTACCCGCAGGTCGCCGCCATCATTCACCAGAACGGCCTGCAGACGCGGGAGTTCATCGTTGTCACGGGCGCGATTATCAACGACGTGGGTTGGGTCGGCATGAAAAAGCAGGGAATGATCCAAGCCTACCCTTCGGGCATGATTACCCCGCAAAACGCCGCTCTCATTGAGGGGAATTGGGACGCATTCCAGCAGATTGCCGCCAAGATGGCGCCGCCCCAAAGCTGAGGCAATTCCTGAGTTGCCAGGCGCCCCACGTCTCACTTTTGGGACGTGGGTTTGCACGAACCTTGCCTCACCCGGGCTTCGCCGACTCGCTCACTTGCTGACTCGCCGCTTCCCGCCGCCCCGCCGTGTTAGGCTGGCATTTCGCGCGTAGGAGCACGATCGCCCATGCATTCCAACCATCCTTTTCATTTCAATCTGGTTGCCGCGGCGCACGCCGCCATGATCGAGCACGGATTTCAGCCCGATTTTCCTTCCGGAACCGACACAGAACTGGCGGCCATCCAGGCGCAACCTGCGCCTCCGGCCGCCGATGGCGTTGCCGACTTGCGCAACTTGCTCTGGTCGTCGATCGACAACGACACCTCGAGAGATCTCGACCAGATTGAGTGGGCCGAGCAGTTGCCCGACGGTCGCATCCGGGTGCTCGTAGGCGTGGCCGACGTGGATGCGCGCGTTCACAAAGGCACGTTGCTCGACACCCACGCGCAGAGCGAGACCACGTCGGTGTACACGGGCGTCACCATCTACCCCATGCTGCCGACGGCTCTTTCCGAGGGCATCACCTCGCTCAATGAGAATCAGGACCGCATCGCCATCGTCATCGAGTTCTCGGTGGATGCCGATGGAACCGCTTCCGACGGAAAGGCTTACCGCGCTCTGGTGCACAATCGCGCGCAGTTGGCCTATCCCAGCGTGGGCGCGTGGCTTGAAGGCACGGCCGCGGCTCCGCCCAAAGTTGCTGCCAATGCCGATCTTGCCGCGCAACTCAAGCTGCAGGACACGGCTGCGCAACGCATGGGCGGCAACCGTTTCCAGCACGGAGCGCTCGATCTTGAAACCATCGAAACGCATCCGGTGCTTGTTACCGACCAGGTCATTGGTATTGCGCCCGTCCAAAAGAATCGCGCCACGTCGCTCATCGAGGAATTCATGATCGCAGCCAACGGCGTCATCGCGCGCACCTTTGAGAATGCGGGCCTGTCCTCCATCCGCCGCATCGTGCGCACGCCCAAGCGCTGGGACCGCATCGTCGAACTGGCCAAGGCACGGGGTTACACGCTCCCCGCCGAGCCCGACTCGAAGGCGCTCAACGAAGTTCTGCTGGCAGAGAAGCAAAAAGATCCAGATCACTTTCCCGATGTCTCGCTGACGGTCATCAAGCTCCTGGGTCCCGGCGAATATGTCCTGGTCAAGCCCAATGAGCCCTCGCCCGGTCACTTCGGCCTCGCGGTTCAGGACTACACGCACTCCACGGCGCCCAACCGCCGCTTTCCCGATGTGATCACGCAGCGGCTTCTTAAATCCTGGCTCACCCACACGACCGCGACCTACTCTGACGATCAGCTCGACGCTATTGCGCAACGCTGCACGCTGATGGAAGACGGCGCGCGCAAGGTGGAGCGCGACATGCAAAAGCGCATCGCCGCCGTGGTGCTTCACCCGCACATCGGCCAGACTTATCCGGCCATCGTCACCGGCGTCAACAATTACGGAACCTTCGTGCGTACCCTCGATCCACATGTGGACGGCAAGGTTGTGCAGGGCGGGAAGGGCCTGGATGTTGGCGACAGAGTTACGGTCAAACTGGTGTCCACCGATCCCGAGCGGGGATTTATCGACTTTGCGGTATAAGACTATTGTTATTAACAATTTCCAGCGAAAGACCCGAGAACTTTGGGCGCATTTCCCGCTGGTGCGTGCGATTCTGGCCGCAGCAGGGCAATCATTGTGTCCGGCAACCGCACAAATACGTCTAATCTATGGAAACTGCAGATTCTTCATGTAGAGCCCGTTTGCGGAGTGCTGGCATAGGCACCGTTCGAACCGATCGATGATTCACGGCGTCCCCCATGCCGGTTTGCCCACGAGGCAAGTCGCGCGGATCGGCTGCCGACTCTCAAACCAGGGGATTGAATGCGTTCACAGATTTATCGAGTTGCTGTGCGGTTTTTTTCAGGGATGGCCTTTCTCGTTGTGACTTCTTGTCTCTGCGCGCAGGGCAACAGCCTTGCAACGCCTCCTGACACTGCCGCCACCACGTCGCAGGCCGAAATTCCGGACGCTCCTGCGCCGCACATCGAGCTGGCAATGGCAATCGAACCCCAGTCGGGGCAAGCACCGAGTCCTCAGCCGCCGGCCACAGGAACCGCTCCGGCTCCCGCGCCGGCAGGCGGCACCGCGCAAAGCAGCTCCAGCTCGCAGAACTCCCCGCAACCGCCGGGTACACAGGAAACCCAACACCAGAAAGCCGAAGAAGAGGTCAAGGAGCAGGAACATCAGCGGATGGGTGGGATCATTCCCGAGTTCAACGTCAGCAACCGCAGCGATGCCGTTCCTCTCACTACCGCGGAGAAATTCAAACTCCAATTCCGTGCCGCCACCGACCCTTACACTTTTACGATTGCGACGATTGTCGCAGGCCTCGGCGAAGCCGAGGACTCCAACACCGGCCTCGGCTGGGGCCCCGGCGGATTCGCAAAACGTGCTGCTGCCGCTTATGGGGACAATGTCATCGGCAACACAATCGGCAACGCAATTTTGCCTTCCATACTCCACCAGGATCCGCGTTACTTCCGTCTCGGCCACGGCACCGTGCGCCACCGTTTATTCTATGCTGTAGCTACCGCCTTCATTTGCAAGCACGACAGCACCCGCAAGTGGGAGCCCAACTATTCCAACGTCCTGGGCAACATGATCGCCGGTGAAATCTCCACTCTCTACTATCCCAACAGCAAGGGCGACGCCACCCAGGCAATCGAAACCGGCCTGACGGTCACCTTCGAAGGCACTTTTGGCTCATCCCTCGAGGAGTTCTGGCCGGACATTTCGCGAAAGTTATTCCACAGAGATCCAACCCATGGTCTCGATGCGCAGGCGCAGGCGAAGGACGCTGCTCGAAAACAGAAAATGCAGCAGGAGGAGAGCCAGAAGACTCAGCAATGAGTACCGGAAGCAGCCGCACAGGCCAATTTGGCCGCGAATCAATTTCGCTAAGAAAAGCATCTCAAGTGCATATCCGCCGCGAAAGGAGGCCTCGAGTGAGGAGTGGCTTATCTCCTAAAATCCAGGCCGCCGTAGTGCCTCTTGGATTAGCCGGTGTGAAACACGCCAGTTATCCTATCCAAGAGATTCTTCCCATGTCATCGAAATCTCGTTCCCGCAAGCCGTTTTCCAGGCGCCTTTCCTCGTTGGGAATGCACGCCGTTACGCTCGTCGCCGGCCTCAATGCCTGCGCAAGCCTGGCAGCTCAACAGGCCGAAATTGACGAACCTCGCCCAGCCGTTCTCGTGGCCTCGGCGGCTGCCATATCAGCGCCAGACCCGGCCCCGCAGATGGCTCCTGCTGCGTCTCAATCCTCCAGTGCTTCTGCAGGGCAGAATCAGCCGGCGCAAAGCACGCAGGGAGACAACGCCGGCCAGCAGACCAAGCGCATTCTCGGCATCGTCCCTAACTTTCGCGCCGTCAGCACAGACGAAAAGCTGCCTCCCGAGACCGTCAAAGATAAGTTCACCAGCGCTACAGAGGATTCGTTCGATTACTCCTCCATCTTCATTCCGGCGGCCATCGCGCTCTACAACATGGGCGAGCGTACAACTCCTGAATTCCATCAGGGAGCAGCCGGCTACGCTCGCTACTTTTGGCATTCGGCCGTCGACCAAACCAGCGAAAATTACATGGTCGAGTTCATTTTTCCCACCGTCACCCACGAAGACTCACGCTACTATACCCTCGGCCGCGGCGGATTCTTCAAGCGCACGGGCTATGCTCTCAGCCGCGCCGTCGTCACCCGCTCCAACTCGGGAGCTTCAGTCTTCAACATCAGCGAGGTATTCGGCGCCGGCGCCTCCGCGGGCATTTCGAACCTCTATTACCCTTCTGCCTCGCGGTCCGTTGGAAACACCATGTCGGAATGGGTTGAGGACGTCGGGATCGACGCAGCTAGCTTCTGGTTCAGGGAGTTTTGGCCCGACATCAACCGCCATGTCTTTCACAACAAGTACGGCCAACAGTAGCGCATCACCGCTTGGGAGATCCGCTTACTTCCGCTTGCGATCGAGCGCGGGGTTCGGCGGGAACGGCCGCCGCGGCGGATAATAAATTGCCTTGGCAGGGATCGAAAGCGTCGTGCGCTCCGGGTAACGAAGCGCCGACAGGTGCCCGCCGTAGGCGCATCCCGTATCGAGATTCACGGTGTTATTGAGCCACATCGGTTCGCCTGCCGGGGTGTGTCCGTGCACCACCAGCGCCTTGCCGCGATACTTTGCCGCCCAGATCCTGCGCACCGGCAATCCCGCCGCATCTTTTTCGCCCGTCACATCGCCATGCAGGGCAAATGCGCGCGCTTCAGCCGAGGAGCGGCCCTGTAGCGCTTCCTTCAGCCCGGCATGCGCAATCACCAGCCGGCCTTCGTCGAGCACCAGGTGGCTCGGCAACACATGCAGGAAATCCATCACTGCGGCGCGAAAGCTCTCCGGCTCCGCGGCCAGTTGGTCCAGGGTTCGCGCCATGCCGCGCGTCACCTGCGCCGCGCCCCCGCGCAGCACCCGCACCAGCTCCGTATCGCGATTGCCGGCAACGCAAAGCGCGGTGCCCTCGCGCGCCATGCCCATCACCAGCCGCAGCACGCCGGGCGCAGCCGGACCGCGGTCCACCAGATCCCCAACAAAAACCAGTGTCCGCCCGTGCGGCGGAGTCACCGCAAATCCCTTGCCGTCCCGCTCCACGCTGTAGCCCATGGCCTCCAGAAGAGCCAGCAGCTCCTCCAGGCACCCGTGCACATCGCCCACGATGTCGAACGGCCCGCGCCTGTTGCGCAGCGCCAGCGGGTCACGCATTTCGACGAGTTTGCGCCGCGATGCGGATTTCCGCTTCTTTGCTGGCCGTGATTTCTTCGCGCGCCGAGCCATCGATTACCAGTGTAGTCTGCGGGAGTTTCCGCAAGCTTCGCCAACCCCGCTCACTCCGCTTTCTCCCGTCTGCGGTATGATTCCTGCGATGGAAAAACGCTGCCGATGGGCCGCTGCAGCTTAGGGCCCCGGGGCAGAAGGATCGAGGCATCTCATGGACAACTCCGCATTTTTCACCTTCTTTGTCATCGTTGCGGGCATTGTGGGCCTTTTTGTGCTCATCACGGTGCTCAAAACCATGTACACCGTGCGCACTTACACCGCCGGCATCGTGGAGCGCTTCGGCAAGTACAACCGCACCGCACGCCCCGGCCTGCAGTTCTTGCTGCCCTGGTGCGAAAACGTGCGCTTCATCGATCTGCAGGTGCGCCAGGCCGCGGTCAATGTCGAAACCAAAACCAAAGACAACGTCTTTGTCACCATTCCGGTCTCGGTGCAGTACCAGGTCGTCGAGGAGAAGGTTTTTGACGCATATTACAAGCTGAGCGATCCACAGCGCCAGATCGAAAGCTACGTCTTCAATTCCATCCTCGGCCACGTGCCCACGCTCACGCTCGACGAGGCCTTCGAGCAGATGCAGCAGATCTCCGCCGCCGTCAAGAAGGACCTCGATGACGTGATGGACACCTTCGGTTACAACATTCTCCGCGCTCTGGTCACCGACATCGTGCCCGACGCCAAGGTGAAGGCGGCCATGAACGACATCAACGCCGCGCAGCGCGAGCAGATTGCGGCCCAGGCCCGCGGCGAAGCCGACAAGATTCTCAAGGTGAAGCAGGCCGAGGCCGAAGCCGAGTCGAAAGCCCTGCAGGGCGACGGTACCGCGCGGCAACGCCAGGCCATCATCAAGGGCCTGCAGCAGTCGGTCGAAGAGTTCAAGGGCGCGGTGGAAGGCTCGACCGCCAAGGACGTGATCGCGATGGTTTTGATGACGCAATACTTCGACACCCTGCGCGAAGTCGGCGTCACGGGCAAATCCGCAACCATCTTCCTGCCCAGCTCGCCGGGTACGGTGAACGACATGATGACGCAGATCGTCGCCGGATTCACGGCGGCGAAGCAGTCCTGACCAGCGCAACCACCCCCGTGCAGAGCAGCGGTTCCAACGAACTGAAATATATGAATGGCACGACAATGCAAACTTTGAAAAAACTGCCGCGAATTGCCGCCATCGTCGCATTCGTGATCGCTGGAATCATCGTTCTTGCCGGGTCGTTGGGACCGGTCGTCATCCTGCCCTTAGCGGTCGTTCCTTTGTGTGCCGGTGTCGGTATCCTGCGTAAACGAGTCTGGAGTGCCTATGGGTTCGCAACATACTCATTCGCGCAGCTTCTGCTCTTGCCTTTGATCTTGCGCCTGCCAGGATACTCAACCGGACGTACAGGTCAGATCATTGCTAACGCAATGGGTTCTCTGCTGCTCGGCAGCTTGTTTCTATTGACAGGACGCTCGTTAGCCGCCTCGGGCGCAGCCAGAGGGAGGGCATTCCCGTGGATCGTTGCAGCAGCGATAAGCACCGCTCCATTTTTCTTTGTTCAGCCATTCGAGATTCCGAGCGGATCAATGGAAGGCACGCTATTGCCGGGTGACCGTATTCTGGCTCAAACGTTCCCGCTCCATCCTCCGGAACGAGGCAAAATGGTTCTCTTCATATCGCCAACGGATCGCCGTTATATCCTCGTGAAACGAGTCATTGCCATCCCAGGCGATCGCATCCGTATCTCGCGGAAGGTCGTGATTCTGAACGGAAGCGCGCTCGACGAAAAATATGTTGTTCACAAAGGCGAAGATGATTTCTATCCTGACGACCTTCCGAGCGACTCCGACTTTCCCGGATGCGCCGAAGGCCGTGAGATGTTTTCGCAGCACGTTGCGAACGGAGAAATCGTTGTGCCGTCAGGAAAGTATTTTGTTCTCGGGGATAACCGGGAGAATTCGCTTGACAGCCGCTGCTGGGGCTTTATTGACTCCAACGATCTAACAGGCAAACCGCTGATGATCTATGATTCATTCGATCAAACAGACGAGGAGGCATCGAGTTCGAATCGGGATTGGCTAGGACATAGGCGTTGGTCACGACTCTTCACGGTCTTTTAGCCGGGCGCCCCATCCCTTCCGCAGCTTTATCGCGGAAAGGATGGGATAGGACAAACCTCAACTCACCGCCTCTTCGCCGACTTGCTGACTCGCCGACCAGTTGACTTGCTGTTCTTCTCCGCCCGCAGCTTCCACGCCGCATGCAGCGCCCCGCGCAGCGAATCTTCATCGGCCACCGCGAGCCGGATATGCGTCATGCCCATCCGTCCCCATCCGCCATGAATCGGCAGGAACAGGTCCGGCCGCTCGGCAAGGAACTCCGCCTGCAGTTCCGGCGTCAGCATCAGGTTGCCGTAACCCTCCTTCACTGAAGCCATCGTCGCAAAAATCCGCCCACCTACGCGAAAGGCCACGGTGTCCGCGTGCGGACCCTCCTCCGCGCCTTCGAGGCCAAGCGCAATCCGCCGAAAATCCTTTGCAGTCACGATCCCTTCGTCCCCGTTTTCTTGTTCCCTTGTTCCCTTGGTCCCTCGGTCCCTGCTTCTTCAAACTCTTCATTCATCCACTTGGCGAACGCCGCAAACTCTTCGTCGCGCCCCAGAAAGTCACGCACGAGTTCCCTTCCCGGTTTCGACCCGCCCTGCTCCAACACCGTCTTGCGGTAGCGCTCGCCGGCATTGCCACCGAGCAAATCGTTGGGATCGAATTGTCCGAAAAAGTCGAGCGCAATCACCTTGTCGAACATGTAGGTGTAGTAATTCGACGAGTAGCCCATCAAATGGCCAAAGCTCGCGTACATCTTGCTGCCCTCGAGCCAGGTCCACGGCTGGAATTGCTTGTAGAGTTCGCGCGTCATCACGTCGGGATCGATGGTCGCAGGATCCTGGTCGTGCAGATCGAGCGAGAGGGTCGTGTAGTAGAGCTGCGTCCTCACCCAATCGGCGCGGCCAAACGCGCCCGCCAGTTTCATGCTCCGGATCAGATCCGACGGAAGGACTTCCCCCGTCTCGTAGTGCTTCGCAAAGGCCTGCAGCAGCTTCTCGTCGCGGAAGAACTCCTCGAGCATCTGCGACGGCACCTCGATAAAATCGCCCTCGGTCGCAAATCCCGAGAGCCCCGCCCACTCCGTGTGCCCGCCGAGAAGCGCGTGCATCAAGTGGCCGAACTCGTGGAAGAAGGTGACCACGTCGGAGTATTGGAGCAATCCCGGATCGCCTTCCTCCGGCGCGGGGAAGTTGCAGATCAATCCCGCCTCGGGCAGCACGCGCCCGCGCACGCCCGCCACCACCGGCGCCGCCGAGAACCACTTGCTCTTGCCGTCGCGCGGATGCATGTCAAGATAGAACCGCCCCACAAGCCGCTCGCCTTCAAAAACTTCGTACACCGAAACCGACGGGTCCCACGCCGGCGCGCTCGACGGCCGAAACTCGACCTTGAACAGCTTCGCCGCCGTCTCCAGCACGCCCGCTTCAACACTCGAATAAGGAAAATACGGCCGCACCGACTGTGAGTCGAAATCGAACTTCGTACGCCGGAACTGTTCGTACCAGTAGGCGCGGCTCGTGATGTCAATCGCCGCAAGCTCCGGCTGCCGCTCGCGCGCAAACTCGAACACCTGCGCATACTCGTGCCTGGCGCCTTCGCGGCTGGCCTCATCGAGCTTTGCCAAAAACTTCCGCACGTTCGCCGCCGACTCCATCATCTGGTCGGCCGTCGCCAGATCGGCCCAACTGCGGAAGCCAAGCACGCTCGCAATCTCCTGCCGCGTGGCCAGCAGATCGAGAAGCAGCTGCCGGTTCTCGGGATACGCACGCGTGTTGTAGGCCAAAAACATCTTTTTGCGAAGTTCCGCGCTCGCCGCAAAAGTCATCACCGGCATCATGTCCGGCGGATCGGTCGTCAGCGTCACCTGGCTTCCGCCGCTCTCAGTCTTTTGCGCCGGATGCCGCGCGATGTAGTCGGCCGGTAGTCCTTCCAACTCCTCGGGCGTAGCCTCAATCGTCTTTCCGCCCTCCTGAATGTTGCGGCTGAAGGCGAGCGAAAGCTGCGTCGCCTTGTCGTGCAGCGCATGCAGGCGCTCGCGCGTAGCCGCATCCTTGTCCACGCCGGAGAGCCGGTAGCCCAGCAGTGTGCGTTCTACATAGTGCTTCGTCGCCGGGCTCGCGCCTTCGAGCTTGATCGCGACGAGCGCGTCATATACGTTGCGATTCAGGCTCAGCGCGCTTCCCGCCATCGCCACACGCTGCGCTTCCATCTGCGCCTGGTCGCGCACCGCCTTGTCCTCGGCTACGGAGTTCAGGATTCCCGCCTGCGCGCCGGCAAGGCTCAGTTGCTCGATGGCCGTGTCAAAGTGCCGCAACGAGTTTTCCGGCGTGCGCTCGCCTTCGACGGCCAGCAGTGCGGCCAATGCGCTCTCGTGAGCGGCGAGTCGCGCGCTCACCCATGCGGTAAGCGCCTCGGCCGATGCAGCGCCACCCGCCTCCCACACGTGCAGGTCCTGGGATGCGGCGAGGTGAGTCGTTTCTGTAGGCATTGCGGGGAAATCCTCCGAAACTCTAGAGTAACAAGATGATTCGGAGTGCGCCCCTCAGGCTGATTTGTGCGCCGAATATGCATCGAGCCGTTTCTTGAAGAGAAAAAGCACGCTCGGGCCGAAGCAAAGCAGCATCACGGCGATCCCCGTCACGATGCCGAAGCTGGTGAAGAACGGAGCGCAGCATTCGTCCCGGCGTCGAACCCATACGTGGCAAGGAACGGCGATCAGTAGTTCCAGCACGCTGCCTTTGAGCAGCCATGAAATGGCCCGTGTGGTCACTTGCGTTGCATTGCGGAAGTGCAGGTAAAAAACGACGCCCCAAATGAGCCACAGGACCACCCACCCGCCGACGAACTTCGCAGATGTATCGAGATAGCCTGCGCCGAACTTGTCGCCACGCGCGGCGATGCCTACGCAAAAAATGACAGCAAGAGTCAGAAGGCCGAACAGCATCGATGAAACAGCGACCGAAATCGCGATATGCGTTCGCGGCTTCAGTTTTTTCTGTGAGGTATCAACGGAAAGGAAGAGCAGGAGGGCCTGGCCAACGAGGACAGACCCGATCAGAATCCACGAGAGCCACGCTTGCAACACCAGGAAAATGCCGGTCGCAAAAGTTCTCCAAAGCGGATCAGTTGTGCCGCCGATGAGGAAGAAGGCCGGCACGAGCAGGAATCCGACAATCGCGGCGTAGAACACGCTGATGACGATGCCCCACTTGCGCATGGCATGTCCTTTCCTTACTGCGCACCCATCATACGCCTGCAGAATTCGCAAAACGCTGACCTGAAGTCCCGCAGGCTCCGTTTTCTAATCCCTAATCCCTGTTCCCTGATCCCTGTCTTTCCGGCATCTTCAAGAACTCCTCCGGCTTCAGCGCTCGCGGCGTGAACCGAGCCTCGAACACCGCGCCCTTGAAGTAATCGCGCCGGTCGATGCGCGTTCCAATCGACGTGTGTCCCGGTCCCTGCGGCGTCAAATGCAGCTCGCCTTCGCCCTGCATCTCGTCGCCCACATAATTGCGCAGCATCTTGCCGTCGTACACCGCCGTTACGCGATACCACTGTCCCAGCGGATGCAGATCGTCGCAATTGAGAAGCGTGCGCTGCGAGCCGTTCGAAAATGCAAAGCTGTCGAGGCACCACTGGCCCTTCACAATTCGAATCTCGAAGAGCATGCGATTGTTGGTGTCCTTGCCCGTCGCCGGATCGATTTCCGACAGATGAAAGAAGCGCTGCGCCTGCGCGCCATCGGCATCGGGACGGAAGATCACCTCCCACGTGTATTCACTGGCCCCGGCCAGCGGATGCGTATCCACAAACAACGCATCGTCGACACCATTAAACGCGACGGCCTTGCCATACGGCGAATCGATCAGATGCGGGTGCCCGAGTACCTGCGTGGGATGCCCGCCGATGGAATCGATGTTGTCGAACCGCCAAATTGTGAATTGCGAATCGCCCGGCGTTTGCGCAAACACCGCAGTGAGAATCAGCAAAACCGCCGCCAGCCCAAAACTTGACCTCGCGACATTCTCCCGAAAGAATCTCTTCATCCCCGCTCCCACAAAAAAGATCTGTCCGCCGTTCACTGTCCACTCTTTCCGCTCGCATTCGGGCCGACGCCTGGCGGATACTGATCGAACGTTCGTTCCACCGGCTTGCCAAGCAGAAACTTATCGGCGAAGGCCAGCAGCGCATCCCAGTCGCCCTGCACCATGCCGTGCGGACGGTTGGCGAAGCTGATGCCCAGCTTATCGCTCGCGTGAAAAAATGCGTACGCGGGCCGCGCGGCGACAATCGATTGATACACGCCATTCTGGTTCACGTTCTGATCGTGATCGCCCTCGAGCGAGATGAGCGGCCGCGGCGCAACCAGCGCGATGAACCAATGTTCATCGAAGGGCAATTTGTCCGGCTGTCCCCAAAACTGGTGCAGGTGCGGCGAAAACCAGTTGGGATATTTTCGGACCATCTCCGTGAGCCCCTCCTTGCCGCCGCGGTCGGGCGTTGAGCCGCTATAGCGATACGCCGGAGTCCCGCCGCCGGAGCTTGCCACCGGAGCCACCATCGCCCAGCGATCGTCGAACGCGCCTGCGATCAGCGCCGCTTTGCCCGTGCGCGAGACCCCGGTGACGATCAGCTTGTTCTTGTCGATCGAGGGATCGGTGACAAGATAATCGACGATGCGCGACGCGCCCCACGCCCATGCGCGCAGCAGTCCCCAGTCGTAGTTGGGGTACGCGGGAAAGAAACGCGTGGTCCGATAGGCCCAGCTTCCATCGGGCAGCCGCAGAGTGGTGTCTTCGCCGCAGTCGTTGTTGTTGAACGTGACAAACGCGAAGCCATGGGCGAGCGCTGGATTCGATTCCGCAATTTGCTCGGCTGTCCGCGGCCCAAAGGCGCGCATAGGCCTGCGTTCCCCCTGATCCGTCATCGGACCTACAACGAGCAACACATCTTCGTTGCGCCCCTGATTCGCGCCCTGCTGCAAATGCGGCAGCGGCGTGGCTCCCGGCGGCGAGCCTGAAGGAGACACCAGCGTCGGAAACGGCCCGCCCGTCGCGGGCGTGAAAATTCCAATATCGAGATTCAAACTATCATTTGGCCCGAAAGTCAGATGCACGAGCCGGTACTTCACCTTGCCGTCCATCAGCATCTGCGAGCTCATTTCCACGCCCTTCACATTGCCCGGCGGCGGCGGCGCCAGACCCACGGCGTAATACTCGAGCGTGCGCATCATCTGTGCGCGGCGCACGTCCCACTGCTTCAGCGTCTTCACCTTGTGCCCGTTGTCGAGCGTCATCACGTCGGGCATCTCAGGCCGGTTCGGCAACTGGTCGACACTTGGCATTTCGGGCATCGACGTCTTGATCGGCGGAATCGGAATCTCCTTCGGATCGGGCCGGTCAGAAATGCCGGACCCCGCCGTCTGCCCGCCCACGGCGCACGCCAACACGCCCATTGCAAGCGCCGCAACGCCATTCCGCATGATTCTCATCGCCACATCTCCCCCGTGAAGTCTCACTTAGTTGGCTCGCTGACTCGTTTTTTCTGGCTCCGCTGACACCGCTACCTCCGCTGTCATTTCAACTCGTACGGCTTCGCCGGCTCAGGAACCGCATCCGGAACCTTCGGCATCTTTGCCGGATCGATCGTCGCTGCACCCGCGAGTCCCGAGCCTGTCACATTTGAAACGCTGATCAGCGGCCCATCGAATCCCGTGATGTTCACATTGCGAATCGCCACGTTTTTCATGTTCGCCAGCGTGATTCCGCTCTTGCAGGTTCCCGTCACGTTGGTCAGCGAGAATCCCACCAGCGGCTTGCGTGGATGGATCTCCGTGGCCTGTACCAGCATCGGCAGATCGGTGACGCGGATATTCGAGAAATGAAATTCGCGGAAGAGCGGAATTCCGGCGTCGCCGGGAACGGGAAACGGATCCTGCAGGCCGCTGTTCAAATTATTCAGCCGCAGAAATCCCTGCTTTGCGCCCGAGGCTTCAAAGTCGTTCACCGTGATGTTCTCAACAAACGCGCCGCGCCCCGGCCGGCTCTTGATGTAAATGGCGTGGCTGCGCGCACCCACGCATTTGCAATGTTCGATCGTCACGTTGCGTACGCCAGCCGAAGTCTCGCTGCCGATGCCGATGCACGCGAAGTTCTTGTCGTTAAAGGTGCAATTGGTAATATGCACGTCCTCGCACGGACGGTTGATGGTGTTGGCCTCTTCGCCGCGCCCCGACTTGAGCGAGATGCAATCGTCGCTGGTTTCAAACGTGCAGCCGTCGATGATCACGTGCCGGCACGAATCCACATCGATGCCGTCCGCGCCGCTGTGGAACACCACATTCTTGAAGGTCACGTTCTCGCAGTACACGGGATGCGTCGACCACATTCCCGTCTGACTGGTAAAACAATTCTCCACGCGCACATTGCGGCAGTTCGTAAATTCGAGCAGCGCCGGCAGCCGCATGCCTGTCGTGCGATTGACGCGTCCGCGGATGGCGTCGCTGGCGATGATCTTTCCCGGCCCCACGATGCCGACATTCTCCGCGTCCGTTGCGGAGATGAATGCGCTGTATCCTTTGATCCAGCGGCCTTCCCAGCGCACCATCGCGACTGGATAGTCGGCCATGTCGCCGGAGCCGAGCAAACTCGCGCCGTCTTCAATGCGCAGCGTCACGTTGCTGCGCAACGCCAGCGCGCCCGTTGCGTAATCGCCTGCGGGAAACACAACCTCTCCGCCGCCCAGCACCGAGCAGCGCTCGATGGCGAGTTGCAGCGCCAGCGTGTCCTTAGATTTGCCGTCCCCGGTCGCGCCGTAGTCCTTCACGTTCAACTTGACCGTGGGACCCGCGTTCGCCGACGCATCCGGCGCGGTCGCCGGATTTCCCGTCGCGTTCGCCGCGCCCATGTGTCCGCATCCAGCCAGTGATACAGCAATTGGCGCAGCAATCGCGCCATGCGCCACACTCTTCAAAACGTCTCTGCGATTCATCATGCGTCTCACTCGCTTCTCACTCCCTCGCGTTAAATCAACATTCCCGTGCCCCATCCATTCGGTCGGCACGGCGACCGAATGGGTGGGAAACCACGCCCCCCAACCCACCTCTCTCAATTCAGCACGAACCCACCAACGTCCCTCTCAAAACAACTGCGGCGCAAATTGCACCAGAAAATTCCGCCACACAATCCACGTATGCGCGCCCGGCATGGTGTAGAACGTGTGCTTGATCTGCGCCTGATCGAGAAACGCCGAAAAGCTATGCGCCGCCGGAAACAAACCATCATCCGTCCCGCAGCCGATCCACAACAGGTGCAGTTTGCCGTTCGCCGCCTTCGGATCGGCCGTCAGCGCGGCAAAACTCTGCGCAAAGTCCTGCGGCCGTACCGCGGCGCTGAATCCGCCCACGTAACTAAACAGATCCAGACGATTCAGTCCGATCGTCAGCGACTCCAGGCCCCCCATCGAAAGCCCCGCAATCGCCCGGTGCTCGCGGTCTGTGTACACGCGGTAGTGCGACTCGACGAGTGGAATCACATCGCCGATCAGATCGCGGCTGAATCCCTCCGTGACCGAGCCAAAATCGCTGCCGCCGCCGTTTTCCGGCCATGGCGGCGCCGGATAGCCAAACGGCATCACCACGATGAACGGCTTGATCTTTCCCGCGGCCAGCAGATTATCGAGAATCAGGTTCACGTGCCCCAGCCGCGTCCACGCCGTCTCATCGGCGTTCGCGCCGTGGAAGAGATACAGCACCGAATAGCGCCGCTCGGCTGCGCCGTCATAGCCCGGCGGCGTGTAAATCGTCACGCGACGGATAGACCCCAGCGACTTCGACTCGTACCAAATCGTCCGAATCTGTCCATGCGGAGCAGCCTGCGCATCGTAAAACGCCGGCACA
This sequence comes from Occallatibacter sp., assembly GCA_050011915.1. Classification (GTDB taxonomy): domain Bacteria; phylum Acidobacteriota; class Terriglobia; order Terriglobales; family Acidobacteriaceae; genus Telmatobacter. Next base: position 79,198 of record JBEKIE010000002.1, on the reverse strand, counting down.
TCGCCCTTCACTTCGAGAATGCTCGCGATCGTCCCCGGCGTCGATCCGGTCTTCACCTCCGGATTGCCGGGATCGATGGTCTTCACGCCGTCGATGGTGAAGTTGTAGTTGTAGATCTCCGGCTTCAGCGGGCCAACGGTCACGCTCCACACGCCGTCACCGTCTTTCGTCATGGCCGCGCTGCCGTTCTGGAACTCTCCGCTAACCGTTACCGAGGTCGCGAGAGGCGCACGCAACCGAAAGGTCACGCGCCGGTCCGGGCCTACTTCAGCCGAGCGCACCTGCCTTTCGGCGCCAGCCATCCGGGGTCCTGTGGTCATACCATTCGGCGCCGGAGCCTGCCCAACGGCTGCGGCGCTCATGCCCAGAGCGCAGGCGCAAAAAAGTCCCAACCCTCGCACCATAAAAACCTCTCTTCATTCCCGCTATGGTTCTCTAGACGAAACGTCCGGCAAGGAAGCCGCAACCCCGCACCCGCAATTTGTCCTGCCTGCCGCTTTTCGTCCGCTGCCTGTCGCCGGCCCCATCCGTCCTCCGCAACCACGGAGCTGCGACGGGCCGCGTTACTGGCGCCAGTGGTCAGTCCAATTCGAGCGCGAAAGCCATCTTCAGCCGCCATGGTGGCTCTGTCAAGCACACCTCCAGGGCCTTTCCGCAGCCGTCCCGAGGCCCGTGACCCGGCCCAACCCCACTCGAATTCTGGCCCAAACCCCGGTCTTCGCCGTTTCGGGGCTGTTTTGGGGATAGCCTCGTTGGTCCCGCATCTTTCCTGAGCCCATTTTCCCGGTTGCCAAAGGGAACAAAGGGCCATTAAGATGCGTCAATTGAAGCAAATGCCTCTCGCCGTCTCCAGCCCGCCCGAATCGCTACCCGCCCCGGCGCCGGCAGTGCCGCGCCTGCGGGTGAGCAAGCTCTGTATCTCCATCCAGGGAGCCACCCCCGCCGAGCTCTTTGGAGTCGCTGAAGCCGCCCGTAAAGACTCTGTTTTCCTCGAGTTCCGCCTCGATTTCCTGGCCAAGCCGGCGGCCGTATTCCCCGATCTCAAGGCCTTCCTCACTCGGCACCGCGAAGTCACGGCCCTTGCCACCTGCCGCCGCAAGGCGTTCGGCGGCGGATTCACCGGGTCGCTGAATTCCGAGATGGAACTGCTGCAGAAAGCCGCCGAGGCAGGCGCCCACATTGTTGATTTAGAAGTGGAATCGGCCGAGCACACCACCCGGGCGCAGTTGGCCAAGTTCCGCGCCGCCCTCCGCGCTGCCGGAGCCGCTCTTTTGATCAGCTCCCACGACTTTAGCCGCACCCGCCGCCCCGACGGCCTTAACCAGACCGCCAAGCGCATCGCTGAATTCGAGCCGGAATTCGTCAAAGTGATCAGCACGGCGCGCAACCTGGCCGACAATCTCTCCATGCTGCGCATGGTCGAAGACCAATCGCTCGACGCCCACGTGGTGGGCATCGCCATGGGCGAGGAGGGCCTCATCAGCCGTGTGCTCAGCGTGCGCGCCGGCGCGGCCTTCACCTTCGCTTCTGCTGCCGAGGGCACTGAAACCGCTCCCGGGCAGGTCGCCGCCCGCACCCTCCTCGATCTCTACCGCCTCGAGCAGCTCGACCAGGCCACGCGCATCTTCGGCGTCGCGGGCAATCCCATCGCGCACTCGCTTTCGCCGCTCATGCACGTCACCGCCTTCCGCCGCGAAAACGTCAACGCCGTCATGCTGCCGCTCAAAGTCAAAACCCTCGACGACCTGCTCACCGTCATCCGCGACCTGCCCCTCGACGGCGTCGCCGTCACCATGCCGCTCAAGCAGGAAGTGCTGCCGCATCTGGCCAACATGGACGCGGTTACCGCGAAGATCGGCGCATGCAACACGCTGCGCACCGGCGCTGACGGCAAGCTCTACGGCTTCAATACCGACGTGGCCGGCATCGTGCGCCCGCTGGAGCGCCGCATGCGTCTCAAGGGCGCGCGCATTCTGGTGCTCGGCGCAGGCGGCGCAGCTCGCGCCGCGGTCTTCGGCCTCGTGGAGCAGGGCGCCGACGTGACCATCGTCAACCGCACTCACGAGAAGGCCGTCGCCCTGGCGCGCAAGGCCAAGGCCCATGTTTTAAAGCAGGCCGCGCTCGCCAAAAGCCGCTTTGACGTCATCATCAACACCACGCCATGCGGCATGACGGGCATCAAGCAGCCGCTCCCGATCAAAGAGAACGAGCTCAACGCCTCGCTGGTCTTCGACCTGGTGTATACGCCGATGGAGACCCCACTCCTCAAGCTCGCCAAGTCGCGCGGCCTCGCCGTCATCGGCGGCCTTGAGATGTTCGCGCAGCAGGGCGCCCGCCAATTCGAAATCTGGACCGGCAAGCCCGCCCCCGAAAGCGAAATGCTGCGCGTCGTCGAGATCGAACTTCGCCGCCGGCCGCAATAATCCGCAGCTTCCCTCACGCTATGGCAGATTAGAAAAGAGTGTACGAGCTCGCGAAAGGGCGCGAGTTTACTCATGCCGCAAAATGGAATCGTCACGAAAGGGCACGACTTTGGTCGTGCCGTAAAAGCCCAAAATTAGAGGCAGGCTTTAGCCCCTGAGGGATGCTTTCTTTCAAACTGACCCACTACTCCGCCCCGAGACGGCTGCCGAAATCTGATAAAGTGGAGACCGGAATTCTGCTATTTCGGAGGCCAAATGATCCGTAGCCTGTTTCCCCTGCTGGGCGCGCTGGCCCTGGCATCCTGCGCACTGTCCGCGCCGCATGCGGCTGGGGCGGCGCCATTGGACCCGCCGCAGGCGCAGCCGATCCAGACGCAGCCTTCTCAGTCCCTGGTCGGCACCTGGTCTGCGACGTACAACTGGAACCTGCCCTCCGGGCTGATGATCACCACCAGTTTCATGGCCAACGGTCGCATCCAGTCCACAATCCAGAATCACCAGGGAATGAGCTTCACGCTCGCGGGTACCTACCAGTTCAACTCCGCGCAGGGGGCGCTGAGCTACAAGTGGCAGGACTACTCGCCGAAACAGACCTGCGTCGGGGGCGCCTGCACGCCGGCCCAGCCGCCGGCGCCGATGGGCGTGGTGATCACCAACAGCATCCGGTTCCTGAGCGCTACCCAGTTCGTCGCCACCTCGAACGGTGCCTCGACGACCTACGTCCGCACCAACGGGGCGGGTTTCCCCACGCCTTGAACATGCTCTAAGCAATCGAAGTCGAACGGGAACCTGCGCGGCCATCTTGCGCATCTTGTCGCTGCCCTATAGTGCTTCTGGATATGTCATCTTCTCCGGGCGCAGATATCTGTCGAATTCTTCTTCAGTGAGATATCCAAGCTCGCGATTTGCTTCGCGCAGTGATAGTCCCTTATGGTGCGCTGTCTTGGCTAGATTCGCAGCCTTGTCGTAACCGATGTGCTGATTGAGCGCCGTCACGAGCATCAGGCACTTGCCCACGTATTCATTGATGCGCTGCAGGTTGGCTTCGATCCCTTCCACGCAGAACTCTTGGAACATGCGGCACGTGTCGGTCAACAGCCGCGCCGAATGCATGAAGTTATAGATCATCACGGGCTTAAAAACATTGAGTTCGAAGTTGCCCTGGCTGCCCGCGAAGGCAATCGCCGCGTGATTCCCGTGCACTTGTACGGCGACCATCGTCATGGCTTCGCTCTGCGTAGGGTTCACCTTGCCCGGCATAATGGAGCTGCCCGGTTCATTTTCCGGTAGAGTCAGCTCGCCCAATCCGCAGCGCGGCCCCGAACTGAGCCAGCGAACGTCATTGGCGATCTTCATCAGCGATGCCGAGAGCGTCACGAGCGCGCCGCTTGCAAACACCAGTTCATCGTGGGCCGACAGCGCCGCAAACTTGTTGGGATGGGAACGAAACGGCAACCCTGTCAACTCGGCAATCTTCGCCGACGCGCGTTCCGCAAACTCCGGATGCGTATTCAGTCCGGTGCCGACGGCGGTGCCGCCGATCGCCAGCTCATAGAGGCCATTGAGTGTCGCTTCCATGCGCGCGATGTCGCGCTCAAGGAGGCTCGCCCAGCCGCCGATCTCCTGACCCAGCGTCAGCGGCGTTGCATCCTGCAGGTGCGTGCGCCCGATTTTGACGATGTCTTCAAACTGCTTTGCCTTCGCCGCGACCGCACCGTGGAGATGTTGCACTGCTGGAATCAGTTGCTCCTTCACCGCGGTTGCGGCGGCAATATACATGGCTGTCGGGAACGTGTCGTTCGACGACTGAGACATGTTCACGTCATCGTTCGGGTGAATGGGCTTCTTGCTTCCCATTACGCCGCCCGCGATTTCGATCGCGCGGTTCGAGATCACCTCATTGACGTTCATGTTCGTCTGCGTGCCAGAACCCGTCTGCCAGATGCGCAGCGGAAACTCGTCTTTGTGCTTGCCCGCAATCACCTCGTCGGCTGCGCAGACGATCAGTTCCATCTTGTCTTTCGGGAGCTTGCCCAGATCGTGATTCACCAGCGCGGCTGCCTTCTTCAGAAGGGCAAAGGCGCGGATCAACTCCGGCGGCATACGGTCTTCGCCAATCGCGAAGTGATGCAGGGAGCGCTCTGTCTGCGCTCCCCAATAATGGTTGGCTGGAACTTCAATCTTCCCCATGCTGTCGGACTCGATACGCGCGCCCGGATGGCTCTTTTTGATCGTCTGCATTGTTGTCCTATTCATGTCGATGCACACCGTTGGCAGGATTGGGCCTCTGGCTATCCGGCTCCGCGCAAGTATAGCTCCAGTTGCCCCTGGCGGGTCGATTCGCCATCCTCATGTCCCGGCGGAGCTGCCGCCTCCTGGTCTTTGTCTTCGCGTCCCTGTTCCCTGGAGCGTGTTTCATAAATGGTTTCGTGAAAGGGCACGACTTCAGTCGTGCCGAATAGGGCGGTAGGCTGGGGAAGTTAACCGCTGAGGGACTCGAGCAAGCCCATTTGGCCATTTATGAAACACGCTCTGGGTAGATTTACGATGAGCCGGAGTTTCGTATTGCCGCTTTACCGCATAGCGTGGGCGCATTCCAGATGCCGGAAGCCGAAGGATCAATGCTTTCTCGCCCCCTTGCTCGCTCGTTCCTTTGCTCCCTGCTTCTTTTCTCCCGCCTTCTTCTCTCCCGGCTCGTGAAGCATGGGAATCGGCGCCATGTCCGGCCCGATGCGCTCCACGCGCGTGTCGATCATCTGGTAATTGATGGTGCGCGGAGCCACGGGCCGCGTCACGCCGGTCGCGGGATCGGTGGCGACATTGCTGCTGCTGGCGAGCTCGAAACTGAAGGCAGGAACCGCGCCGCTGGCCGTGTTCTCGGTAAAGACGCGAACCGGCAGATAGCCCTGAATGGGATGTACGCGGAACGCTGTCTCGTAGCGGTGGTGCCGCGTGCTCCAGGTGAAGACGCGCACCTGGTCGAAGTCGAAGGGCAGACCGTTGGTGTTTGGCGCCAGAACCGTCAGGTATTCGGCAACCTTGTGATCGGGCGTGTCTGCCGCGGCGTCGGTCACTTTGGTCAGCATCCACGCGCCGATAATGCGCTGTCCCTCGGCGAAGCCGGCAATTTCGTCGGGCACCTCCACGTCAAGGCGGCTCGCGAGCAGCCATCCCACGCGGCCCTGCGCGTCGCGAGCCAGCCACCAGTCATCCATTTCGGGCGGCTCGGTCTCTTCCGATCCCGCGGCAGCCGGCGCATTCGCCGTTCCCGGTTTCGCCTTCACTGCAGAAGGCGCGTTCTTGGCTCCTTGGGCGGGTTTCGCCGCGTTCAGAGGTCCCAGGGTCTCGGCGGGTTTCTTGAGCGCCGACGCTCGCGCCAGCAGTTGCACCTTGCTGTTGGCGGCAATCAAATAAAACCGCTCGGTCTCCCGGCCGGGAACGAGATGCATGGCCAGGTCGTCGCGCAGGGCTGCTGTGGCCGCTACAGGTGCGTTCTTGCTTTGCTCGGCGAGGTGCACAAACGCTTCGTAGGTCTTTTCGTCGATCACGGCCCGCTCTTCAATCCAGCCGATCTCGTTCTTGTCCGTTTTGACCTTGAGAAAGCGCCGGCCGTGCTCCAGAACCTCGAGCGCCTGCGCGTTCACCACCTGGCACACGCGGTTCGACACCGGCGCGACGCGGTCGTGGAGATAGACGGGCCGCGCCGACGCGACGTAAACCATCTCATGTTGTTCCTGGCGAAAGCGGCTGCAGCCGGTGAAGAGCAAAGCGCAACCCAAAAACACCAGCGAAGCCGCAAGCACACGCCGGTTGAATCCGAGAAAACAGTGAAGAGAATTGGACAGACGAGTTGACACGGACCCTGGCAATTGCCTTGAGAATAGCACCATTGAGGTGTCAGGTTTCAGGGGCCAGGTTTCAGATCTCCAGGCGCGGTGAAAAGTGCCCAAATGTCGCATAAATCGGCAAAAATCGACCCAATGGTTTCGCTGCAGCTTTCGGGTACTGCCCTGAAGCCTGTCCCCTGAGACCTGCTTTTACGGCAGCGCCGCGACGGCAATGGCTTCCACGGGGTCAGTGCCAGTGGCAGAGGTGAATGCAGCAGTGAGGGTTCCAGAACTGATCGTGTAGGCCACAAGGTCGGGGCCGCCTGCAAAATCGACCGCGAGCACAAAATGGCCAAGGGAGTCTTCTGCCAAGACTATCTGGCCGGTGGGGCCCGCCGTCGCGGTGCTGACCGAGGTCAACGACGTGGGCGAGACCGAAAAGCTGGCGATGTTGCCGGATGAACTGCCGCCGACGGATCGATTGGCGACATAGACATAATTTCCATCCGAAGAAGGCAGAATGGAGGAAGGCCCCGTCCCGCTGATTGCATACGGGGAACCGGCCGCAGTGAGCTCGGTGACTCCGCCGCTGGCGATCGTGAAGACGCGCAGTCCGCCGGTCTGGGTGGCAGACGGAAAAGCGTCCGTCTCGCCAACATAGAGTAAGCGATTGGTTGGGTCTACGGCTACCGCGCTGTCGCCGCCTGCGGTGTTCGCCAGGTTGATATGGCCGGAACTCCCGAAGGGGTTGCTGTTGCCGGGATTAAAGTGAATGAGCTCCGTTCCGCCAGCGCCCATTGCAACGACAACATAACAATCGGCGCAAGTGCTGGAGTCGGTTGGAGAGATGGCCAACTGCGTGGGCGTGGTAGCAGGCAGACCGCCGGAAAGCAGTTGCTCACTTTCGCCGGCGACGGCGAGAACGCCCGTGCTTGGATTAACGGCAATGGCGGCGAGCTGGGTCGAACCGGAGACCGCATCCACCAACCACGAGTCGGTCGCGTCGACCTGCATGGTTGTAGCTAAATCTCCGCTGATGGTAAGACCGCCGTTTCCCAGGGTGAGCGCACCGTCCGAGGCGATCGTATAGAGGTAGATCCCACCGGCCGTGCTTACATACAAGAATGGGGCGTTGGGTGCTACAGCAATGGCCAATGGAGCTGGGGACGGCAGCGTTAAGGCAACTCCCTTGCTCAACGTACCGGATGAGATCGAATAGACAACGATCTGGTCCGTCTTCTGGTCCAGCACGTAGAAGGCGCCGCCCGAAAGCGTCGTTGACGTAGTCGTTATCGTCGTCGTCGAGGTCGACGCTGGCAGAGTCCAGAATCCCGAGCATCCGGCAAGGAGCGTTGCGGCGGCAAACAGAATAAAGCCATATCTAATCTTCATTGTCACTCCAAACGAATCACCAGGGCCGCAATCGATCCCTTGGGCGGAACTCGAAAAGAGAGTTCTTCCTATAAGGGTAGCGCCGGCGGGCACATCTCGTCCGCCGCCGGACGTGAAGCACGACGGCGGAAGTGCCGGTCTGGTCAAAGAGACGCGATCAGAACCATTTCCGCTCAGAAGAGGAAATTCCGGCAAAGGCCTTGGGAGTGAGGATTGAGCGCGATTCGAGAGCTTCAGTTGGGTCTGCCGCCGGATGCGGCGCGGCGCCGGAAGCGCTCATCGACGGGCTGGCGGCCCTGAAACCCGGATTCCATCGTGTGCCAGTGCTCGATGGCAGGCTCGCCCATGCGCCAGCACAGCAGGACGACCTCGTCGTCGATCCGGCAGGGAAAGTCGAGCAGGCCCGATTCAATGTCCTTCACCTGCACTCCGATGGCGTCAATCTCTGCAATGCTCTCGCGCACGCGCTGCAGTTGCGAATCCATTTCGGCGCGTTGCCGGGCCACGTCCGCAGTGTTCACTCGCATGCCGCCGGCAAAATAAATCCGTTGCGCCACTTCGCTCAGACTCGACTCAGCGGTCTGCGCGGAACGCCTGCCATCGACGGCGCGCTTGAGCAGAGACTCAAGCACGGGCAGCAGCGACTGCGCCTCTTCGAGAGTGAAGGTCTTCATTGGATGCATCCCAGTCAACTACAGCATACGACGAAATCGGAAGAAAAGTGCAAGAGGAACGAATGACCTGATTTTAGCCCTTGAATGCGGGGGCTGCAGTGAGCATCGGCACGCTTTGAGCGGCTGCAACATCTCTCCCGGTGTTCTTCCCGTCCATGATCTCCTCGACCAGTTGCCCAAACTTCTCCACGTTGCCATCGATGAACATGGTTTCATGATCTCCGGGCGTCCACACCACGTCCACTCCTTCCATGGCCAGATCTCCCCAGCCGAGTGCTAGGTCGCTGTGCTCCTGGTTGGTTTCGAGCGCCCGGAAGAGCGTGATTTTTCCGGGGTACGGCTGCAGATGTTCGATTCTCACCGCGGCCAGGTGATCCACAAAGCGTGGGATCTTGATCCCCAGCTTGGCGCAAAGCCGGAACAGAGGCGCGCTGTGCCGCAAAATCATACGCCGCGCCCTGCCGACCGCCATCTCGCGAAGCGCGCCGGCGAAGTAGCGTATCTTGCCCTCGCGCCTGAAGCGTTCGAGCCGCTGCAGATGGTAGTCCTTCCACTCCTTGAAGCGCTCCACGCGGTTGGTTTTGGCGCGCTCGCGGCTCATCTGGGCCACGTAGCGCGGATGGACCGCGTCAATCAGTCCCACCATCGCCACCTTGCAGCCAAACTCCTGCAGCTTGCGCGCGATCTCCACGGTGATCGAACCTGACGCGCACCACCCGATCAAATAATAGGGTCCCTCCGGCTGCGTCTCCCTGATGAGCCGCGCATACTCGTCCACGCGCTCATGAACCGAAGCAATACGTTCGTCATCGTCCTCGGGCTCGTGCAATCCGTAAAGCGGGCGGTCCTTGCCGATCACCTGGCGGAAGCGCTCGTACGTCAGATACGAGTGCACGATGAAGAGCGGCGGCTTCGTTCCCTGATTGCGCAACGGAACCAGAGCGGAACTCTGGATGGAGCTGCCGCGAATCAGCGCGGCCAATTGCTCGATCGTGGGATGGCGGAAGATGGTCGCAATCGGCAGCGCGCGGTCGAAGGCTTTGTTGATCTGCGTAAACAGCTTCATGATCATGAGCGAATAGCCGCCCACGTCGAAGAAATTGTTGCGGATTCCAATGGGGCGCACGTCAAGCACGCGCTCCCAGATCCGCACCAGCTCGGCTTCGACTTCATCGCGCGGAGCTTCGGCCGGTGTCTCCCGTTGTGCTGCCGTCACCTCCGACTGCATCAGCTTCTTGATGTCTGTCTTGCCGTTGGGCGTCAAAGGAATGGCATCGATGAATGCGAACACGGAGGGAACCATGTGGCTGGGCAGACGCCGCTGCAACGTCGCGCGCAAATCCTCAACCGAAGGAGCTTTCTTCGCATCCGCCGGCACCAGGTAGGCCACCAGCCGCATGTCCACGGTGTCGCCGCCTTGCGCCGTCACCACGCACTGGCGCACGCCCGGGTGCCGCAGCATCTCGTTCTCAATTTCTCCCAGCTCGATGCGGAAACCGTGAATCTTGACCTGGAAGTCGTTGCGCCCCAGGTACTCGATGTTGCCGTCATTCATCCACCGGCACAGGTCTCCGGTGCGATACATGCGCGCATCCTCGCCGGTGGTGAAGGGATCGGCGAGGAATTTCTCCTCCGTCAGCTCGAAACGGTTGAGATAGCCGCGCGCCACCTGCACGCCGGCGATATAAAGCTCTCCTGGCACACCCACGGGAACCGGCTGCCGCTGCTCGTCCAGAATGTACATGCGCGTGTTGGCGATGGGACGGCCGATGGGAACCACGGACTGATTGAAACCCGGGGGGCATTTCCACGCGGTCACTTCCACCGTAGCTTCGGTGGGCCCGTACAGATTGTGCAGCTCCACGCCCGGCATCTGTTGCTGAAAGCGCTGCGCCAGGGCCGCGGGCAATGCTTCCCCGCTGCATACCACGCGTTTGAGCGAAGTGCATGAGGCCGAGCCGGGGTATTCCAGGAACACGTGCAACATCGACGGTACGAAGTGCGCGATGGTGATTTCGTTTTTCGACAGGACCTCGGCCAGATACGCCGGGTCTTTATGCCCTTCCGGCCGCGCGATCACGAGTCTGGCGCCGGCCAGAAGAGGCGGGAAGAACTCCTCGAGCGAGACATCGAACGTGAACGGCGTTTTTTGCAGCATGGCGTCGGAAGCAAGCGTCGGGTTTACCGATTGCATCCAGTCGAACCGGTTGCAGAGCCCCTGGTGCTGCACCATCACGCCCTTCGGATTTCCTGTTGAGCCGGAGGTATAGATGACGTATGCCAGGTGCTGCGGCGTGAGTCCGATCGCTTCAGGATCGGGATCGCTGGCCGGCATCTGCGACCATGCGCTCGTCTCCGTCAGATCGACTATCGGCAAAGCGCCGCCGCGCGCGGCAAACAAGCCTTTCAAATGCGGCTGCGTGAGCAGCACCACCGGCTCGGCATCGTCGATCATGAAGCCAAGCCGCTCGGGGGGATAGGTAGGATCGAAAGGCACATACGCGCCGCCGGCCTTGAGCACGGCCAGCAGGGCAATCACCATTTCGAAGCTGCGCTCGGCGCACACCGCCACGCGCGCATCGGGCTTCACGCCCAGCGCCCGCAGATGATGCGCCAGTTGGTTCGCTCTCAAGTTCATCTCGGCATAGCTCAGCGGCGCATCTTCAAACACCAGCGCCGTAGCCGCAGGAGTGCGTGCCGCCTGCGCCTCGATCAGCCGGTGCACAAACGTGTCCGAGTGATAAGGCGCTGCCGTGGCGTTCCATTCGTAAACAACCTTGCGGTACTCCGCCGCGGGCAAAGTCTCAAGTTGACTCACCGCCAAAGCCGGATCGGTCGTCGCCGATTCCAACACCGCCTGATAGTGGCCCAGCATGCGCGTAATGCGGTCTTCATCGAAGAGATCGGCGCTATACTCCATCTCCAGCCAGATCTCGTCGCCTTCGTCCGTCGCAAACAACAGCAGATCGAACTTCGCGGTATTGCTGTGCGCGACCAGCGATTCGACGGCAAGCCCTTCCATTCCGATGAACGAAAGCTGTTGATCGCGGTCGCGCCAGTTCAGCATCAGTTGGAACAACGGCGCGTGTGCCGGGCTTCGCTCCTGTCCGATCCTGCGCACAATCTGATCGAACGGCGCGGCGCGGTGCGCGTACAATTCGAGTGCATTCTTTTGCACCGCCCCCAGCAGCTCGCGGAAGCTCATGTTATCCGAGATCTTCGTGCGCAGCACGTGCGTATGCAGCAGGAACCCGATCACCGACTGCAACTCCTGCTGATCGCGATCCGCCAGGGGAATGCCCAGCAAAATGTCGTCGCTGCCGGTGTAGCGATGAAGCAGTGTATTCAACGCAGCGGCAAAGATGGTGAACAGGCTCACCTTCTCCCGCTGGCTCGCGCGGCGCAGCTTGTCCACAATCGCGCTGTCAAGCTTCCACCGCAAGCGTCCGCCCCGGTACGACATGACCGTGGGCCGCAAGCGATCCGCAGGAACCTCGAGGAGCGCCGGGGCGCCACGCAGTTTCTCAGACCAGAAGTCAAGGTCGGCGGAGAAGTCCCCTTCGGCAGCTTGTTTTTGCTGCCACGCCGCATAGTCGCCGTGCGTAATAGCAGGCGGCGGCAACGCAGCCGGCTGGCCGTCGATCAACGAGCGATACAGCGCGGATAGCTCGCGCCAGATAATCCCTTCCGACGACCAGTCACAGATGATGTGGTGCATCATCAAAAGCAGCACATGCTCGCGGCTGCTCAAGCGAAGCAGCGCTACGCGAATTCCAGGTTCCGACTCCAGGTTGTAGGGCGCGCGCGTCTTCTCCGTCAGCAGGCGCTGTGTTTCCAATTCGCGTTGTTTCCCGGGCAAGGCGCTCAGGTCGATGGTCTCGAATTGCAGCGGCCATTCGCCGTGAATCACCGCGTGCGGGATGCCGTCGATGGTTTCGATCGTCGAGCGCAGCAGCTCGTGGCGCGACACGATCATGTTCAGCGCCGTCACCAGCGCATTTACGTTCAGCTCTCCGGTTAGCCGCACCGCTTCGGCTTCGTTGTAGACGGGCACGCCCGCGTTCAGCTGCTCCATGAACCACAGGCGCTGCTGCGCCGGGCTCAGCGGGTAGGGAAGCGTCGAGTTCCGCCGCGGAATGGTCTCTTCTGAAGTGGAGGGAACAAACTGTTCGAGAACGCTCTGCTCCCATTGCGCCGCGGAGCCGGAATTCTCGCCGCCGTGGCTGGTCCGCAGCCGTCGCCGCACCAGTTCCGCCTGCTCGGCAACGGTGCTGTTCTCAAAAAAGTCATTCATCGAGAGAACCACCGGCAACTTACCGCGCAGTTTTGACAGGCATTGAATGGCCAGCAGCGAATGGCCGCCCAGAGCGAAGAAGTTCGTGTGCGCGTCGACCGCCGGAACCGAAAGAACCTCAGCCCATGCGGCAGCGATGATCTGTTCGATGCGTGTCGCGGACGCTCCAGTGCCATTGCCAGCCCCGTTGCTCTGGCTCGCGTCTGCGTCGTCCGCGATTTCGCTTCCCTTTTGTCCCGTGATTGCCGCGGAGGCAAGCACCGCCGGATCCAGCAGCTTGAGCCGCTGCACTTTCCCCGAGGGCCCCTTCGGCAGCTCTTTCAAAAAGTGAATTCTCGAGGGCGTCTTGAAGTGGCCGAGCCGGCTTTCGCAATATGCCAGCAGTTCATTCTCGTCGGCGGCAGCGCCCGGCCGCAGAACCGCAAAAGCTACGGCATCCTCGCCGAAATATCGGTCGGGCACTCCCAGCGCCGCGGCTTCCAGCACTGCCGGATGCGACTCCAGAACCTCGTCAATCTGCCGCGGAGCGATGTTCACGCCGCCTTTGATGATCAGTTCCTTGGAGCGGCCCACCACAAAGAAATACCCGTCCTCGTCGCGCCGCGCCAGATCGCCGGTGTGGAACCACCCCTCTGCGTCGAGCACCGCCGCGGTTCCTTCCGGATCCTTGTAGTAGCCCTTCATCATGGCCGGGCCGCGCAGCACAATCTCACCGGCTTCGCCCGCCGGCACTTCCACTCCCTGCCGGTCGACCAGCTTGATTTCAAAACCCCAGGCCAGTCCGGGCGATCCGATCTTGTTTGTTGCCGGAGGCTGCGGATTGGAGAAGACGTTGCCGCCCTCCGTCGAGCCCATGGCCTGCAGCAACGGCAGTTGAAATTTGTCAAGAAATTGACGGTGCAGCGCCGGCGAAAGCGGCGCGGAAGAAGAGCGGAAGAAGCGGATGCGCCGGAACGCCTCCTCGCGCTCCGCCTTCTTCGGGTCGTCCCAGTCCACGAGCTCTTGAATGATCGTCGGCACCAGCGCCGACCAGGTCACGCGCAAATCGTCGATCCAATCCCAGAACTTGCTCACCACAAAACGGTGCGTCACCACCACCGACCCGCCGCTAAGCAGCGTAGGAATCAGCGTTACGCATTCCGCATTGATGTGGTAAAGCGGCAGCACGAGCAGCGAGCGATCTGCAGAAGTGAGTTCATGCGATGCGATCGAATTCCAACCGTGCGCCAGCACCGTCGCATGCGTGTGGATGGCCGCCTTCGGCTTGCCTGTGCTGCCGGAGCTGTACATCAGCAGCGCCACATCGTTGGCGCTCGGACAGAACGGCGGCTCGACAGCGGACACGGCTTCAAATGTGGGCAAAAGGCCGTCGACGTTCGCCGAAATCACCCGGATATCGCGGCGCACGTCGGCCAAAGCCTCGCGAAGCAGCCCGGTGTATTGCTCTTCCACAAACACGACTTTTGCGTCGCAATGGTCGAGCATGTACGCGAGTTGCATCACCCCGGCGCGCACATTCAGCGGCACCGCCGCCAGTCCGCCATACATCGAACCCAGAAACAGCTGCACGGTCACGAGGCCGTTATCCATCAGAAACGCAACTTTGTCGCCGCGTCTCAATCCGGCCTTGCGCAACATGGAGGAGAGGAGAATGCAATTCTGCTTGAGTTCGAGAGAGGAAACCGTCGCTCCGGTCTCCGCGCTCAGCAGGAACACGTTCGCCTGCTGCGACACGGCAGCGGCGTCGACTGCTTCGCGTATAGTCCTAATCTGTTTGCCGACCTGCATCGACTGGCTCCGGCTTCGCGGATTTTCGTGCGGAAACAATTGCGGGCAAACAAAGTCTAGCCAAGAGGAACCTGGTCCTACAATTACCCAAAGAGGCCACGCGCGGCTCACACAACCGGAACGCAAAGTAACTTCCCTGGGCACCCTTCAGGTGGTTACTTGCGTTCTTAGGTAACCTATTTATGGTTACCCTCGCTGCGGTGGCGGCGGTTCGTTGTCGCTGCCAATCGAGCGCGTATCTCCAATTCTACATCCACCTCAGATCGGATGGCGCTCAATTTGGAAGGCGCTCAATCCCGCCCGGGGAGCTCTTTGAGATCGATGCCCAACTGCTGGCACTTCTTGTAGAGATGGCTTCGTTCCAGCCCCAGCGCCTTGGCAGTTTGCGTAATCTGGCGGGCGTGCCGCTCCAGTTCCGCCAGTACCTGGGCTCGCTCAAAGACTAGAACCCGTTGCGCAAGCGGACCGTTGGCGTCGCCCTCCGCGCCCGAAGCTGCCGCGGATGTCTTCGTACTGACATGAGCGGCGGGCAGCGCCAGGCGCACATCTTCAACGCCGACCTCGCCGCCGGCAAACAGGAGCAACCGCTCCACCACGTTGCGCAACTCGCGAATGTTGCCCGGCCATGCGTACTCCTGGAGGGCGCGAAGAGCGTCCGCGGTGAACGCTGCGGGCTTCCACCCGTTTTGCGCGCTCACCTGACGCACAAAATGCTCCACCAATGCGGGTAGATCTTCGCGCCGCCGCCGCAGCGGGGGCAGTTCCAAAGGGAATACAACCACGCGATGATAAAGGTCGCGGCGAAATCCTCCCGACTCGACGAGCTGCTCGAGATTGCGATGCGTCGCCACCACCACGCGCACGTCAACGGCGGTAGGCTTGCCTGCGCCGATGCGTTCCACCTCGCCCTCTTCCAGTACGCGCAGCAACTTGGCCTGCATGGCGAGAGGCATGTCGCCAATCTCGTCCAGAAAGAGCGTGCCGCGGTGCGCCTGCTCGAACTTTCCCGTGTGCCGCTGCATCGCTCCGGTGAAAGAGCCTTTCTCGTGCCCGAATAGCTCGCTTTCAATCAGCTCTGAAGGCACCGCCGCGCAATTGAGCGTTACAAACGGACTCGCCGCGCGATGGCTCTTCTCGTGCAGGGTGCGTGCCACCAGTTCCTTGCCCGTGCCGGTTTCGCCATAAATGCAGACGCGCGTCTCGCTCGCCGCCACGCGCTCGATCTGCGCCATCACGCGGCGCATGGTTTCTCCGGCAAACACCAGCGTGTGCTTGCCTATGCGGGCGCGCAGATCGCGGTTCTCGGTTTCAAGGCGCGTTAACTTGAGCGCGTTTTCAACCGTCACCAATAACTTTTCGGTAGATAGCGGCTTCTCGAGGAAATCCAGCGCACCCAGCCGCGTGGCCCTCACCGCCATCTCAATGTGTGCCTGGCCGCTCATCATCACCACCGGCGCGGCCACGCCCGCCGTCTTCAGATCCTCGAGCAGCGTCAGGCCGTCGCGCCGCGGCATCACCACATCGCTCAGGATCAAATCGAAAGGTTGCGTTCGTGCCAGCTCCAACGCGCGCTCCGCGTTGTCGCACACCGTAGCCTCGTGCCCGGCCAGGCGAAACGCGCGTGCCAGCGAGGCCAATGTATTGGCCTCGTCGTCGACGATGAGGATGTTCGCCTTCGCACTCATACGGCTGCCCTCGGCAGCGTAATGATAAACGTTGCGCCACCGCCCGCGGGGCTTTCCACGGCAATCGTCCCTGCGTGATCGGCGATGACCGACTGCACAATGGCCAGCCCGAGGCCCGTTCCGTGCTGTTTTGTTGTGTAGTAGGGCGTGAACAGCCGCTCGCATTCCTCGGGCGTCAGGCCCTGGCCGGTATCGGCCACGCGCAGTTCCACCTTATCGTCAACCGGCCGCGCGGAGATCGTGAGCACGCCGCCGTCGGGCATGGCGTCCATTGCATTGAGCACCAGATTCGACAGTGCGCGGTGCAGAAGCTCCGGATCGGCATCGATCGGCATCGGCGCATCGGCGAGGTCGACCGTAATCTTGATCTTCGCGTCGCGATTGGCGGCGTTTTCGTAAAGTGCGCGCACGCGCTCCACCACATGCTTCGCATCGATGCGCTCCAGCTCCGGCTTCGGCATCTTGCTGAAGTCACTGAAGCGGCCGATGATCGTTTTCAAATTCGCAATCTCGGTCGCCAGCGTCGCCGTGCTCTCGCGAAACACCTCATCGAATTCGGCTTCAGGCAACTCGCGCGCACGCACCAGGTTTTCTACCGTGAGTTGCAGCGGGAACAGCGGATTTTTGAGCTCGTGCGCCAGCCGCCGTGCTAATTCGCGCCATGCGGCCACGCGCTCGCTCTGCACCAGGCGGTCGCGCTGGCTCGCCAGTTGCTCCGTCATGTGATTAAAGCTGCGCGCCAGCACGCTCACCTCGTCGCGCCCGCGCGGCGGCACGCGTACATCCCAGTTTCCGCCTGCTACTTCCTCAGCCGCGCGCGCCAGTTGCTCGATGGGCCGCGAAACGCGCGCCGCAATCCACAAACTGAATGCAATGGCCAGCAAAATGCCGCCTGCCGCTACTCCATAGGCGATAGCCCGGATGTGCTGCTGCGCCTCGACCATGCCGCTGCGCGCAATGGCCACCACCAGCACCGCCATCACGTTGCCTTGTTCATTCTTTAGCGGGATCGCGGTCGCATTCAGGCTGTCCTCGCGCCGCCCGGTCGGATTCACGATGCCGCTCACCTGCTGTCCGCTGCTGCGCGCGGCGTCGATCAAGCTCTGATAGTGCGTCGCGCCCTGCAAATTACCGCTGACCCCAAGAAGCCGCGAGGCATCGAACGCGGCCGCGGTGGAAGGGTTTGCGGCGATGGCCGCTGGGTCTGGATTCGCCGCCGCATCCGCATCGCTGTAAAGGCCAATCTGCATCCCCGGCGCAACCGGCAGATCGGCAAGAAAACTCTGATCGAGCCGCTCGCCGCCGATCAGGAGCACGTGCGTTTCGCCCACTGCGTGCACTGCGAAAAGCCCGAGCGCGGTCGATCCGTCAGGCAGATCTTCGCGCTTCAAGAATGGAGTGGCCGAGGCATTCGCGGCCGCAGGCTCCGGATAGCCGAACCGTGCCGGCCATTGCGCAGAGCTGACGATTTTTCCATCCGGGCCAACGATTTCGAGAAAGTCCAGTTGCGCGTCCTGTGCCATGGATTGCGCTTCCGTGAGATAGGCCGATGCGTCGCCCGACTGCGCCAGCTCGAACGCCATGGCGCGCGCCCGCTCGCTCGCGGCCAGGCGATTCACGGCCGCAGCAACCTCCTGCGAGCGATGCTGAAATTCGCGCTGAAACTGGCTGACAAAGAGCGCCGTCTCCTCCTGGTCGCGCATTTCAAACACGTGGCGAATGCGCACCAGCACGGTCCACGCCACCGCCGCCACCGCCGCGGCTACGGTAAGCGAAAACAGGAGCAGCAGCTTTTGGCGAAGGCTCACTGTGTGCCCTCCAGCGACGCTCCGGCCAGGTCCGGCGTACCGTCGGCGCGCAAGCGCACATCGCGCACGCGGCTGCCCACGGCCCATGCCCGGGGAAGATCGAGCAACGGGACGATGGTGTGGAGATCCAGAACGTCGTGCTCGGCGCGGAAGAGCGCGTTTGGATTCCGTCCCGCCACAGGAACATTCTCTCCCAAGCAGCGCAACAGCGTTTCGAGAGCCGCTGCGGGGTCAGCGCCCTCAATCGGCAGTGTGAGCAGCGCCAAATCGGGGCGGAGAGAGCTGGGCGAGCTCACCACCTGCACACTGAATCCCGCTTCGCGCAGATTGAGCGCGATGCGCTGTGCGGCTAGTTGCATGATCGGGTCGTTATCGGACGCGAGCGCCAGCGGCGGCGGCGTGAGTCCCCCGCGCAACTCATTCGCCTTGTTCAAATCGCGGTCCGTGGAGAAGAGAAACGCGTAGCCGGTGAGCGATTGCGGCAAAAGACTCGCGGTAATCTCGCCCTGTTTTTGAAAAATCACGTTCGAAAGCGCGCTGCGGTCGATCGCTTCTGCAATGGAGGCGCGTAATACAGCGCTCGTGAGCGCACCCGAGGTCGAAACTGCGAGCGCCAACAACTCCACCGGCGGCGAAACCGTCACTGCGAGATGTTGCTGTTGCGCCTGGCGCAACTCCTGCGGCGGCACTTCGGCAATGTCGGCGCGGCCTACGCTCAAGTCGAGCCATTGGTCGCGGATCGGCCGGTTGCCCGCGATCACAATCTCATCAAGAAACGGCCGCCCCTGCCAGCAACTTTCGTTGGCAGTGAGCTTGAGCAGGCCGTTGGTCGAGCTGGTGAACTGAAACGGCCCGGTGCCGATGGGATTCGCCGGAGTCTGCCCGTCGGCGGTGCGCGTGAGCGCGATGAGATACATACCGCCTGCCAGCAGTCCGGGCAGGTTCGGCATCGGCGAGTCGCTGGTAAAAACTACTGTTGAGCCCACGGCGCGCACCGCGGTCCACGGACAGTTTGTGGAGCACGCGGAGTTCAAGGCCATCACCACAGCTGCCGCATTCAGCGCAGAGCCATCGTGAAAATGCACGCCCTGCCGCAGGCGGAATTGCCAGCGATGGTCATTCGAATCCGACTGCCAATCAACTGCAAGAGCCGGACTGACGAAGCCATTCGCATCGAGCGCCGTCAATCCGTCCAGAACCAGCCGCCGCGCGAGGCCTTCCGGGCCCACCCACGGATCGCCCGCAATCTCCACGTGCAGCGAGCCGCCGTAGTGGGGACGCGTTCTTGCCCACCCGCAGACGCTAACCAAAACCAGGAGAAAACTAATTGCAAAGCGCCGTAACACGGTCCACCTCGTATTCGTTCGCCGCATTCCGCACCATCGCGAGAACGCTTTTGCCGTCGGGCGCGGTCCAGAGTGCCGTCACTGTTCCGTCCATGGCGAGCGGCGCGCTTGCCGGCACGGCTTCGAGCGACGGCAACTCGTAGGCACGCAGACTGTCGTTCGCGGCCTCGCCCGAGCTCGATGCAATCACCTGCACACCCGCACCGCATCCCGAGTGCAGCACGGCAAAATCGCTGCCCCAGTCGCGCGTGCCGGTCACAATTTTGATCGCACCGTTCTCGGCCAACTGGACTTTCCCGTCGATGCCGCCAATGAGCAGCGCCGCATTTCCGGTAGACCGCGGAACGAGTGCGGCTGCATAAAACGGCGGCAAATCGACACCGACGCTCGGAGAAACCACACCCGTAAAATAGTCGCGCGAGGAATTGTAGAAGGCCTTGAGCTGCGGTGTTCCGGAGGCGTCGACTGCGATCGGCCAGGGATCGTCGCTTGCGTGACAGTTAACGGTCCAGCCGTTGCTCGGCGGCGTGGCCGTCTCAGCAGGCATGGAAAACGCTCCGCTGCACTGGGTTCCCGCCGTGAATGCTGTAAAGCCATTGCCATCCGCAGCCGCAATCAGGATTCCGCGGGCATCTCTCGGCATCGGCCGCTTCAAATCGAGAGCGAGCGACGCTTCAACAGTCCTGCCATGGTCTGCGCCGCGGGCAAACACCATCACGCTGCCCTCGCGCAGCACAAAGACTCGCACACTGGATTCCGTCAACGCCATCGCGGGATCATCAGAGGCAACCGTCGATCCATTCGCGAGCGCGGCTGCACTCAGGTAAATCTCCTTATGGATCTCCATCCTCTCCTGAGTTGTCGCGGTCTGGGTTGAGATAGGGCCCAGGTCCACCATCGCCACCTGCGATTGCGCGCCTTCGCCCACCTCGGCTATCAAAATCCGCTGCCGCGCGCTCTCGCTCAACGTCACGCGAATCGCATTCGCGCTGTCCGCGCTGGCCATCGTCACGCCGTGCGTCTTCAAATCCTGCGCCAGCAGCCGGCGAATCGCCGGAATCTCATCGTTCGAAATGGTAGAAAGATTGCGGATGGTCAGATGCGCCTGACCGGGCCCGAGAATCGCTGCAATCTGGTCGGCAAGCTCGGACGCGGACTTCTCCCAAGGATTCGGTGGCGCGGCAAGCAATGGCCTGATCAGCGCTGCGCCGAGGATCGTGAGGAGACACATTCGCTTCGAGGGCTTCATCTTGGCATCTTTTCTCGTTGCGCGGATTATATCGCTTCGTTCCCAATCGAGCCCGCGAGCGTCACGGACCGATCTGCGGACCGCTTTGGTGCAGGGCGGGCGTTGCCTTCGCCGCGCCCGCCCCGCGCGGCCAATCGTGTTCTATTGGCCGTTTTTCTGTGCCGGCGTCGGCTCCTGTTCGTTGTCCATCTCCTGCTTCACAATCGGATTCCCCGCCGCACTCTTGAACACGTCGCTCGCGAAGAAAAACTTTCCGTCGGAAGGCACCATCACCACCTGAATCTTGTCGGAAAGCCGCTCCGCCACGATCTTGTTGATCAACAGCGGCGACTTGTTCAGCAGCTCCGCTTCGCTGGTCATGCGCTGCGCGTCGGCCGCAGACACCAGCTTGATGCGGTTGGCTTCGGCCTCAGCGAGCAGATTGCGCCGCTCCAGCTCCGCCTTGCTGTCGATGATCTTGGCCTGCGCGTCGGCGTCGGCAGTTTCGACTGTCGCCTCCTTGCGCGCTTCGGCCTCCAGCTTGCTCTGCTCAATCTGCTTCTGCTTTAGCGGCAGGGTGTACTGCATGGCATCCGACTCGCCGCGCGCTTCAACCACTTTGGCCTGTGCATCGCCTTCGGCTTCCTTCACCTTCTGCCCTGCTTCGGCCTCGGCCTGCAGCTCCGCAATCTTCACTTGTTTCTCCTGGATGTCGGTGTCCACGCCCATCTGGTCGTCCTGCTGCTCCTTCAGCAGCAGCCCCTCCAGTCCGCGCGCGTACTCATCGGGCAATTGAATGTCGGAGAGCATCACCTCTTCCACGATGATGCCGTCGGTCGCGAGCTTGCGCGTGATGATGTCGGCAGCCCTGGCGCGCACCTCTTCGCGCTTGGTAGAGAAGATTTCCTTCACCGTGTACTGGGGTGTTAGTTCCCGCCACGCGCTGGCCACCACGGGAGGCACAAGCTCTTTATCCGGCGGCTGAGGCAGGTGCGCCTGAACGCTCGCGAGCTTGTTGGGATCGAGCCGGTAGCGTACCGTGACGCCGAGGCCGATGTTCAGCCCTTCGAGTGACTGCACGTTCAGCCCGGTGGCGACAGGCGTTTTCTTCGGGCCCTCTTCCATAAGCCCGGCCGTGAACACGTGATCGCGCAAATCGAACAGTTGCACGCTGTCCACCAGCGGCGTCACGATGTGCATGCCCGGGTAAAGCGTGCCGGGCAGTGTGCCGCGCATCTGGCTGATACGCACTCCGCCCATGCCGCTGGGCACCACCACAATGCTTGCGGCCGCCAGTAGCGGCACGCAACCAACCACTGCGAGCGCAACCGGACGCCGCCAGTCGATCGCTTCCGATTCAACAAGGTTTTCATCAATGGTTCCATCGGCTGCAGCCTTGCTCCGCGCTAGTTGTACGCGCCGCCAAAGTTTAACCAAAGGAATCGCCATTGCGGCGAGGAGCATCAGCGCTCCCGCGATCATCAACATCAGTTTCAGTGCGAGCATGTCTCGCCTCCATTCGTGTGATTGGGCCCTTTTTGTTTTCCGGTGTCCGTCCGCGGAGCCAGCAGCAGCCGAACCAGTCCCCCGTAGGTCATCTCTTCAAGCAGCAGCGCCGCCGCCACGGGCAGCAACGCGGCCTGCACATCCGAAATTGCGCGCGCCAGAAGGTTCATCGCACACCTCCCTTACAAGGAGCCCGCAAACAGCAGGCTGGAGAGGGTTGCCGTCGAAGCCGTCGTCAACTCTTCCGGCCGGTTCGCGGAGTTTGTGGCTTGCTGCGCGGCAGCCGGAGCCGTGATCGGAAGATGCCGAGCTCCGATCGGAGGCGGCGCGGCTGAGGCCACGGCGGTCACCGTCGCCGGCTGTGCCGCCGGAACCTGCATCGGGCCCGTGCCGAACACCTGTGCCGTCTCCTCGTTGCGCTGCCCGATCAGCTCCACCGTGTCGCCTACCTCGACCATCGGGTAAAGTTCTTCCAGATCCTTCTTCGCCATGCGGATGCATCCATGCGAAGCGGCCTTGCCGATCGAGCTCGGCACATTGGTTCCGTGAATTCCGTAGCCGGGAATGCTCAGGCCCATCCAGCGCGTCCCGACTGGATTGTTTGGCCCCGGCGGAACGATGCGGCCGTCATGCGAATAAGTCGGGTTCATTACGCGGTGCGCGATGGTAAAAGTGCCCACCGGGCTCGGCGTCGAGGGCTTGCCCACTGCGACGGTGTAGATCTTTTTCACCTTGCCGTCTTCCACCAGCGCCAGCTTGCGATCTTCCAGGCTCACCATGATCACGCGCTTGGTCGCCGCAGGCTGAGTTTGCGCGTCCGGTGCCGGCTGCTTCGCCGCCGCGGGTTGATTCGCGCGCTGCGCCGCCTCAGGCTGACTCGCGCTCTGCGCCCCCAACTGCCCTGCCAGACCCGCCGCCATCGCCAAACTGATTAGCCACCGAGCCGTCATCGCATCCTCCCGCGTCTTTCGCTTTTCTCAATTGCCTACGCCGTTGAGAAATGCAAGCCGCGCGCCAATCCGAGGCGATTGAAACTAAATGATTTGCGGGATGGTTCTCTGCGCTCCTCCGTGTCACCGCACACACACTGTGCGCGGCCTGACACGCGCGGCAACCCCGTGATCGGCTGCGAATTCTGAGCTGGCTCGAGAAGGGGGAGTGGGTAGGCCCTCAGGGCCGTGCGGTGCGTGTACGCCTGCCACGCCGATGCCGACTTACTGGCGCAACCGGAGATTCCTGCGGCGTCACTTGCGCGGTCGTGACCGGAGGAGGCGTCGGATTCAGCCAATCGATCAGCGCCGGCGTAAGAAGAGCCGCGCCCTCGTCGGAAAGATGGATTCCGTCGGCGGCACGAATCCGCGTGGTCTTTCCATTCGCCAAAGTTTCCAGCTCGCGGAACCCTCCAGCCTCGTCTCCTATATAAGGTTGCGGATTCCACCATGTGGCCAGCGGATTCTGGCTCACCACCGTGTACGCGATGCGATTGATCTCCGCGGCGCGATCGTTATACGCGCCGGCCTTCATCGGCGGCAGGCCCACCCAAACCACGCGCGCGCCGTTTTCCGTAAGCAGATTCAGGAAATCAGTCGTCCGCTGCTGGTACACCCTCACCCACGCATCGCTGCCGAAGGCGAGCGTCTTGCCGTCCTCGACAAAGCCTTGCCCGTCGTTCGCGCCGATGGCTACAATCACCGCGTCGGGCCTCTCGTCGCCGATCATCGCCGGATACTCTTGCATCCAGTCGAAAACATCGGGACGTGCCAACCCGGTTCCCGAGCGAAACGCTTTGACGACGCGCACGTTCTTGTCCGTCGCGGTCTGGCGCAGCAAAACATCGCTCAGGCCGACTGCCATCATGGAGTCGCCGACCAGCGCTACCACGCGCGTCTGCCCCGGCGCAGCCGGCGGCAACGGTTTGAGCGGTGTGAGCCGGGGAACGCCGGCAACAATCGGAGCAGCGGTTTTTGGAGCCGCAGCATTCGGCGCGCGCGTCGTCGCAACACACGGCGAAGCGGACCCTTGCGCGCCCACCCGAAACTTCTCTCGCGCCGCCAACAGCCGCGCCGGGTCGTCGGTCCAGCCCAGGCGGTCGAGTCCGTCGAGGCTTTCCTTGCGCACCTGCTCCACGCCGAGCGGCTGCAGAGTTTTGTGCAACGCCGCCGTCACCCGCACCGCGCCGCTTCTCGCCGGACCCACCTCCAGCCGATCGGCCCAGGTGAGCAAAGCTCCCGACTCGAGCAGCAGAATCGTCACCGCAAACCCCGCCATCACCGCGGCAAGCTGAGAAAGCGAATTGCATTTGGTCGCACGCATGGTCTTCGAACCTGAATTCTAAAACCTGAAATAGATAAACGGCGCTACGCCGGATGGTCCCAGCAACTCGATGCCGAAGATGGCCGTGGCAAATGCGACGCCGCGCGCCATGGCGGGCCACGAGCCAAGCTCAAATTCCAGCGCTTTCCGCCAGCGCAGTGGTTGAAATTGCCCAGCCAGCCCCGCAATCAACGCCATCGCGACCGGGATACTCGCCAGCGTAATCGCGCCCGGAACCGCCAGCCGTCGCAACACTGCGAAGGCAATCTCGAAGGACGGCGAGCGGAAGAACACCCATCCCAGGCACACGGCGTGGAAGAGCAGAAGCCGTGCCATCCAGCGCCACACAGCGGTCTGGCGGAAGCGAATCAGCGGCCGCCACGGAATCGCACTCCACATGCGATGCACGATCAGGTAGAAACCGTGCAGCGCTCCCCAGATCACGAAGGTCCATGCCGCGCCGTGCCACAGCCCGCCCAGCAGCATGGTGATCGTCAGGTTCACACAGGTGCGCGCTGCCGATCCGCGCGAGCCGCCGAGCGGAATGTAGAGGTAGTCGCGCAGCCAGCTTGATAGGGAAATGTGCCAGCGCCGCCAAAAATCCTGCGGATTCGTTGCCGTGTACGGCGCGTTGAAGTTTTTCGGGAAGCGGTAGCCGAGCAACATGGCGCAGCCGATGGCGATGTCGGTGTAGCCGGAGAAATCGCAGTAGATCTGCGCCGCGTAGCCGTAGATGGCCAGCAGCACATCGCCGCGGCTGAAGGTTTGCGGCGCGGCAAACACCTGCTCCACCAGCCGCGTGGCCAGCAGGTTTGAGATCACCACCTTCTTAAACAGACCCGCTACGATCAGCAGCAGGGCGCGATTCACGCGAATCGCATTGGGATTGCGCGGCGCGCGCAACTGCGGCAGGAAATTCGACGCGCGCAGAATGGGTCCGGCAATGAGTTGCGGGAAGAAAGCAACGTAGAGCAGTGCGTCGCCCAGCCGCACCCGCTCCTTCAGCTTGCCGCGGTAGGCGTCCATCATCAGCGAGATGGCGTGGAAGACAAAAAACGACACGCCCAGCGGCAGAAGCGGCTCGGGGATGCGAACTCTCGGCGGGCGAACGAAGTGCGCCGACACATTCACAACCGTAGTCAGAAAGAACGCGGTGTACTTGTAGTAGCCGAGCGTCGCAAGGCAAATCACGACGCCCAACGCGAGCCACAGCTTGCGCGGCTTTGGCGAGCCGCTCGCCTGGATGCGCTGCGCCAACAACCCGCTCACCAGCGAGATGCCGAAGAGCAGCGGCACGTAGCTCCAGTTCCAGAAGCCGTAAAACACGTAGCTGGCCGCGAGCAAAAAGAGCTTGTGCGCGCCGTTCCAGCGATGCAGGCTCCACGCCACCAGCAGCACCGCAAGAAAGAAGAGCGCGAATTCAACCGTGGGAAAGAGCATGTCCACTCCACGCCGGAGTTTCTATGCTCTCCGCAAGAGCAGTCGGCGGACCAAATCTTTCTTCCACGAAACAAAGGGCTTATTGGGAATCTACGGGCGAGCGCCCGTGTCTCGGCACACACGCCGTGTCAGCCATGACACGGGCCGGCGCTGTCGGGCCGCGATCCCGAGAACACATCGCGAAAGGAGTGTTGGTTGTGCTAAACGTGTGGATTTCAGGCGAATTGACCCGGCGGATGAGCCTGTGCCTTGATCAGGAGGGAGGAATTCATGAACACTGCGCGCAAAGGAAAAAGGCCGCACGAAGCGGCCTTTTCTCTGCTCTTTAGAGCGAAATGGTTGCGGGGGCTGGATTTGAACCAGCGACCTTTGGGTTATGAGCCCAACGAGCTACCGGGCTGCTCCACCCCGCACTCCTATCTTAGCAAGCGCGGAAACAGGGGTCAATCGCCCGATGCGGTGCAAATGCGGCGTGGCGCCATCGTCATCAGCAGATTTTCTCGATTAGTTTTAAGAAATGCGGACACTCCCGGGAGATACGGCCCGATTGCGTTTTCAACTCGTCGCGGCTACGTCCTCGCTCCGGCCCACAGCGCCTACTTGATGTCGGTTCCGGCTTCGTCCTTTTCGCCTTCGACGGAAATGCGCAGCGAGCGCAGAAAGTGCAGATCGTTTGGCGTGAAGGATCCCGCCTCCGCGCTGGCCTCGGCTCTGAGCTGGTCCGGTTCGCCCTTCCTGGCCTGCGCCGCCACCACTTCGTTCAGCCCGATGGTGGCCTCCAGCATCAGCAGCACGTCAAAGCCGTGCTTGCGGATGTCCTGCACCACGCCCGCAATCTGCTCGCTCTCGATGACCGACTCATGGATGGCCTCGCCCAATTGCTGAATCAGTTCGCGCAGACGGGATGTCACGGGTACCTCCAGGAGCGGCGGCCCACACCCGATTCGATGCAGGTTGCGGCTTGGAATCTCTCTACCTTACTGCCAATCCCTTACGAGAGCAACTCGGAAAGCGCTCGAGGCCGCTGCTACCATCATAAACGGTATGAGACCTCGCATGATTGGCCGCGCCCTGGGCATTGGAGTGCGCGTCGTTGGGCGTATGGCTGGGCATCACCTGGCGGCCTACACGCAGCCCGCGGCCGCCGCTCCTCAAGTGCATCAAGCCGCTCCAATTGCCGGCTCGGGAGGCCAACACCGCGCCGCCGGCCAGGCGGCAGGCCGCGCGACGATTCAGGCAGGGCAATCTCTGGGCCAGGCCGGGCGTTCCGTGAGCCGCGGCGTGGGCGGATTGTTGCGTCCATTCCGCCGCGTGGGCGGCATTCTTTGGCTCGAGGTCACCGGCGTCTTTTTTCTTCTCCCCGTCGTCGTCTTTGCTCCCGCGCTTTGGCGCGCCGGGGTCGCGTACCGGCACACCAGCGACCACAGAACGCTCTGGGTCACGGCGGGTGTGATGGTGGTCTTTCTCTATCTCGGCGTCAGCTCCTTCTGGCGAGCCCACCGCCGTTCCATGCGGAGCTAAGTTTTCGCCGTCTCGCTGCGCTCCGATCGCGCAACCGCCCAGATCGCCACGCCAATCGCCACCAGCCCGATCAGCAGAAAACCAAATCCATCGCGGACGCCGCCGTGCATCAGCCGGAAAACGCCCAAACGCACCATCGCCAGCACATTTAACCCTGCTGTTCCCATACGTCCCTCTACCGGCAGGCATGCGCCCGGCCGTACAGAGAAAAACCCGGAAGCTGCCACAGAGTTGTTCGTGAAGTTCTGGCCGCAGAGCCGCTCAGCCGCGTTTGCGACCCCACAGCCGCGGCGCAAAAGCGTAATTCAACTGCACCAGTACGATGGCCGCGATGCTCAACCATGTATGGATGAAGCAAAGCGCCGCGCCTGCCGCGTAAAGCGACTGCGCGATCGCAATGCGCCGGCAAATGCTGCCGCGCACCTCCCCCGGCGTATCGGCTTTCACCAGGTTGGCGCGCGTGGCGTACGACCAGCTCCAGAAAAGCATCGCGCCCAGCACAAAAATGTTGAGCCAGTAGAGGCCAAGCGCCGTGCGGTACGCGAAGAACTCGGCGAGCAGTCGCGTCGAAAAGGGCAGAAGCGTGACGGCAAAGAGAAAACCGAGATGGATCCAGGTCAGGTCGCGCGTTCCCTCAGCCAGATGATTGAGTTGCGTCTGTTGCCCGGCCCAGAAGATGCCGAGCGTCAGAAAGCTCATGCCATACGTGATCCACTGCGGCCCCAGCGCTGCCAGCGCGGCCAGCAGTTCGCGCTCGCCGTGTACCTGCGCAGCCGTGGGAACGTGCAGATCGAGCACCAGCAGGGTCATGGCCACGGCAAAGATGCCGTCGCTCAGCGCTGCCAAACGGTCGAGATTGCGTCCCTGAATGCGGTTGTAGAGAGTAGGCATGGGCGAAGCGCGATTCCCCGTTCCTAGACTAAGATAGCTTGCCCTGCGTGGCCTTGACGGATCGGATCGCAACCGCGCCAAGCAGCACCATCACCAGGATCAGCGCGACCCACAAAAGAGCTGGATGCTTTTCCGTGAAGGGGCGCACATCGGGGCGCGGCTGATAGGCGGGATTCGCAATTTCCGCTCCCAACTGCGCCGCGGTTGCGTTGGCTGCAGGAACGAACAGGGTCGCGTAGTCGTATTGCGGAGTCGCCAACACAGGGTCGCCGTAGTAGAGCGTGGTTGCGGCTCCCGCGGCTGCGTCAAAACAAAGATCGTGCTCGGTCATTTCCAGCCGGATCGAGGCGATCTGAACGGGTGCGTCGTCGCCGTTCTCAATCGTCACCGTCCACGTAGCCGGGCTGTCGTAATCGACTTGCGGCGCAGCGACAGCCAGGTGCTCTTCGTCGATGCGGTGGCCGTCCTGCACGCGATGCACGCGAAGAATGTTGCCGGTGGTTGTAAACGGCTGGGGCGGCTCGGTGGAATCATTGGCAGGCGGCCGCGTAGCCGGCGAAACCTTCAACTGCACATCGCGACTGAAGCTGGAAGGTTGCGCACCGGGCACGAACACGATGCGATCCACCGGAGTGCGCGCGGGCACGTTGAACTCGAAGACCGAGTCGCGGCCCTTCTGCGTGCCCGTCGCGGTCTGGGCAACCATCACGTATTTCGGCTGGCTTGCCGGCACTTCCGTAACAGAAAGCCCGGTCACGTTCTGCGGCGCAATGGGGCCGGCAATCTGGAAGTGCAGAAAACGGAAGTCCGATTGCGGCAAATGAAGAACGGTGCTGCGGCCTAGCCGCTGTTGGGTGAGATCGAAGATGGTGAACGAGCCGAGCTTGGTCCGGGAAGAACTGGTCTGCGTCTGCCTGCCCAGAACCGTGACCGTAGCCAAAAAGTCGTGCCCGTTGATATTGAGCTGTAGATCGGTGTAGCTGCCGGCGGGCATCGCAGCATCGAAGACCGTTTGATCTCCGCTTTTCCCCAGGTTGAGTACGGAAATGCTCTGGCTGGTGGAGGCAACGGGTGCGGCCGCACGCAGAACATAAGGCGTCTCGGTGGCGCCCTGGTACATCCGAAGGTCCGCGAGCCCCGCCGAGGCGTGGGCAAAAACACCCGGGTCAACCAACGCGCAGGTTTGCCCTGTCGATTGCGCGGCTTTCACCACGGGCCGTTCGAACTGGAAGTAGCGAATCTCCGGCGAGGAAGCGGCGAACAGGAGCAGCCAGAGGGCGGCGAGACCTCTCATGAGTTTTCTTCCTTCCGGCCGCGCAGGTTGAGCCAGTCACGCTGGTAGACAAAGCTTACCGCGAGCAGCAGCACTCCCAGGCCGATAAAGCTCAGGATGCGGAATCCCTGGCTGAGCTGGCTGATGTCCACCAGAAACACTTTGGCAATGGTCGCGGCAAGCAGGACCAGCGCCTGCCAGCGCAGGAAAGCTGAGCGTCGCAGGAAGCCAACAGCGAGAAGCGTGGCGCCAAAGAGCATGAAAAACGCCGAGTACGTGAACTGCGCGTACATCTGGTAGTTGTGCAGCAGGTGATAGTTGCCGCGCCAGCAGAGGAACCACCAGAAGCTGTGAATCTCCAAACTGACCGCCAGCAGGATGAGTACGTTCACGGCGAGCACGCCCGCAGCGGCCAGGTTGGGCCAGTGCATCACCGCGGCGGGAGCCTCCTCGTCGTGCGCGTTCTTTGCCAGCCAGGCCACGAAGGCAAAGACGGCAATGGCCACGCAGTAGGTTCCAAAGCGCTCATTCAGGAAGGGACGCGTAGCCGCGGGCGGATTCGCGGCCAGCAACGCGCCCAGGCCGAGCACCAGGCAGATGAGCGCGAAGGCCCTCACCAGCAACGACCGAACGCGAACTGCCATCCATAGCAGCACCGCGCCCTCCACCAGCCAGCCGATCGTCATCCAACGGTCTTGCGTTTTGAGCGGAATGGCCATGGTGAGGAAGACGATGGCCATGGCCAGGTGCAACGAGGGCAGCGCCGGGAAGCCCGCGCGCAAAACGCCCCACGCCGGAAGCCGCATGAGCAGCAGATAATATGCGGCAAAGGCCACCGCGAGCCAAGGCCCGGCCCAATTCACGACCACCGGAGAAAGCAAGCAATAGAAGCCCAGGAAGCAGAGGCCCGCACTGGCTACGGGCAGCACCACCAGGGCCAGCGCGTCCCAGCCGCGCATCGATCCGCTGTCATCGAGCGGCGCGTGCACCAGGCGCGGCGCCAACGAGGAGATCAGGAAGAAGCAGCAAAGAAAAACAGCCGTGCGCGAGGCTTGCCACGGCGCATAGTAAGCAAACCACCAGGCGAGAACAAAAATTGCAGTGCCCACCGAGGAGACAAAGAGCAACCGCGACCACGGACGCAGCGCTACCAGGACGAGCACCGCGAGATCGAGCACCAGCAGGTAGCTGAAGAGCGTCACCTCGTGATTGCCGCCCGTGGAAACCAGCAGAGGCGTAACCAGCCCGCCGGCGACGGCGTAGAGTGCGAGCAACTCGCTGTCTTGCGCCCACGCCATCAGTCCGTTAAACGCGGTCACTGCGATCATGGCCGCGAAGGCCACGCCTGCCGGCACCAGTGCATACACCTGGTAAGCAGCCCACAGCGAGAGATAAAGCGTGCCGCTGCCGATCGCCTTCAGGGAGTAGGAGAATGCCGCGAATCCGCGTTTTTGAAAGCGCTCAGACCAGACGATGAGCGCGACGCCCGCCAGCAATCCCGAGAAGACCCGGCCGATGGGACCGATCCAATGACTGTCGAAGGCCAGCTTGAGGAACCAGGCCACCCCGATGAGCACCGCCAGAATGCCGATGCGATTGAACCACTGCGAGCCGATGCGGCTCTCGAGAGACGGCGAATCGTCGGCTGCCTCCGGCTCAAGACTGGAGAATCGAGGGGCCGCGATCGGAGCCGGAGATCCTGCCGGGGCAGGCAACGGAGTGGGAGGCAGACCTCGCTCCTGTAAACGTGGGGCCTCAACTTCGCGTGGCGGCGAGACGGCCGCCGGCGCAGGCGCGGCGTGAACAGCTTGAACGGCCTCACGCGGCGGCTCGGCCGGAGTTGCCAACCGCCGCACCAGATCCTCGAGCCGCTCCTCCAGATAGTGGATACGTTTGATCAATTCGGCCATCTCTCCGCGCACCTGGTTCGCACGGGAGTTCGCCATCACGATCGCAACAATTGGCAGAACGATGATCGTGACCAACACCACGACAATAAGAAAGACGATGGAATCCATAGGCGTAAGTTGCCGGAATTATAGTCCCGTTTGCGGCGGCCGGCGGTAAAAAAGCGCCGGCGGCAAGAAAATGGAAAGATTCGCCCCGATCCTACCTGGGCCTTGGCGGCGGCGTCTTGCGCATCAGGTGCCACACGCCCATGGCCAGGGCCATCACACCCAGCCCATACGCCAACACTGCCATCTCGCCGCGATGAATCTCCCAGCCTTTCCAGATCGCCAGTGCGGCGGCAATCAACATCACAATGCCTCGAATCCGGTTCACGCGCGCATCCTTTCTGCGGCGTCTTTGCACGCTGCGCAAGACGCATCCATTCTATGACCCTGATCGCCTCAAGCAGTACAAATCCCTCGGCGCCCCATCCTCGCCGCGTCTTTGTTTTCGCGGCTCGGGTGGGACGGCGCCCGATTGACCCCCGACGCCCGCAATCCCTATGTTGAAAGAGGTGAAGCACGCCGCTCCCCTGAAGGAATCCCCATGTCCGATCCCGTTTCCCCCGCCGCGCCCCTCAAGAAGACCGCACTCAACGCCACGCACCGCGCCCTCAAGGCCAAAATGGTCGACTTCGGCGGCTGGGACATGCCGGTCGAGTATCCATGTCCTCCACCCCAGCGACAAGGATCCGTCGCTGGGGGCCCCGGTTCCGGCGGCGGCCTGATTGCAGAACACATGGCCGTCCGCACCGGCGTCGGCCTCTTTGACGTGAGCCACATGGGCGAGATCCAGTTCCGCGGTCCCGGCGCGCTGGCCGCCGTGCAGCACATTACCATGAACGATGCTGCGAAGCTCGCCGACGGCCAGGCGCACTACTCCGCCCTGCTTACGCCCTCGGGCGCATTCGTCGACGACATTCTCGTCCACCGCCTCGGCCCCAACGACTATCTCCTCGTTGTCAACGCGGGCACCACCGACAAAGACTTCGGCTGGATCAGGCAGCAGGTGGGCGGCTGGCCCGGCATCCACCTCAGCAACTACTCCAGCTACTACTCGCAACTGGCGTTGCAGGGCCCGCGCTCGCTTGAGACCCTCGCCAAACTGACCAAGGTCGATCTCGCCGCTATCAGGAATTATCACTTCGTGTGGGGCACCGTCGCCGGCATTCCCAACACGCTCATCGCGCGCACCGGCTACTCCGGCGAAGACGGCTTCGAGGTCTACATCCCCTCCGACGAGCCCACCACCGTGAAGATGTGGAATGCGCTGCTCGATGCGGGCGCGGAGTTCGGCATTCGCCCCTGCGGCCTGGGCGCGCGCAACACTCTCCGTCTCGAGGCCGGCATGAGCCTCTACGGCCACGAAATCTCTGAAGACATCAACGCCTTCGAGGCCGGCCTCACACGCTGGCTCAAGCTCGACAAAGGTTCTTTCATCGGCCGCGACGCGTTGCTTGCTGTGCAGGCCGAAGGCGGACCGAAGCGCAAAATCGTCGGCCTTGAAATGGTCGAGCGCGGCATCGCCCGCGACTCTTATCCAGTCCTCTCGCTCGCCGGCGAACCCATTGGCACCATTACCTCCGGCTCGCCCGCACCGTTCTTGAAAACCAACATCGCCATGGCGCTCGTGCCCACAGCAGTTGCCGAGTCGGGCGCGGATGTTCTCGTCGACGTGCGCGGCAACCGCGTCCGCGCCAAACGGGTGCC
Organism: Occallatibacter sp.; assembly: GCA_050011915.1. Classification (GTDB taxonomy): domain Bacteria; phylum Acidobacteriota; class Terriglobia; order Terriglobales; family Acidobacteriaceae; genus Telmatobacter. Next base: position 46,130 of record JBEKIE010000002.1, on the reverse strand, counting down.
GCTGCCCTTCTACAAGCGGCCGAAAAAGTAGCAACCGCCGTCCTGCTCCCCGGCCGCGCAGAATTCTTCTTGCCATCCGCCCCGCCCCTCCAGCAAAATCCGAAGTACCGGGCATCGGGAGAACCAATCGAGGGAGCTTGGCATGGCGACGTTATCGTGGCAGACCTGGAACAGCGGTCCTTTCAGCATCGAACGCAAGCCGGGCAGTGCGCCGGGCACGGTGATTCTCTGTTTCCGCGGGCCGTTCACCACGCGCGATGCATACAGCAGCTTGCCCACCATGACGCTGAAGAAGATTCTCGAACTCGAGCCGGCGGAGGGCGAGGACCCGCCGGTCAAAAACATCCTCGACCTCACCGGGTGCCCTTTTATGGATTCGAGCGGGCTCGGCATCATCGTCACCCATATGGTCCACTGCCAGAAGAAGGGTATGAAGGTGATCGCCGCGGGCATGACGCCGCGTGTGCGCGAGGTCTTCAAGCTCACCAGGATGGACTCCGTGGTTCCCATCGCGGTCTCCGTGGAAGAAGCCGAAGCCAACTGAGCAGAGATCAATCATGAATGTCGCGGGCCGCGCCTCAAGTGCGGCCCTTTGCATTGAACGCGCGTTGCCCCTCAGCCCCCGCTCTCGATTCGTGCGCCGAGCTGCCTGATCACGCGGTGCGCCGAGAGCGCCGCACCCTCCTGCCAGCCCACGATGTGGCTGGTGTGGTCGCCGGCAAAGTAGATGCGGCGGTCGGGCGCCTGTAGCGTGGCCAGCGTCGCCTGGTCGCTCCGATTGAAGCTGATCCACGAACCGAGGTTCCAGGGAATCTGGCCCCAGCTGATGTAAATGGGCTTTGTAAGGTCTTTTCCATGACCGGGATGCAGCAGTTCGACCGACCGCCGCGACGCGTCCAGCTTGGCCTGCATGTTGGGCAGATGCCCGAAGGCGTAGCCATTCGCGGTGGTGGCTCTGAACGCGAGCGGAGTGCCGGCAAGCATGTCGGCGAGCGGCGGGAACTTGGGCCCGAACTCCATGGAGTAGCCGCCGATGAGAATGCCTTTCTCTGCGAACAGGCGTGCGCTGGGATACCAGACCAGATCGACCGGCTGCTGCAAATACGAGATTCCACCGTAGATATTCGCCTCCTTTTCCCAGAAGCGCGGCGACTCCCAGGCAATTTTGTAGGCGCAATCGTACTCCACTTTGTCGAGGAGGTCGCGAATCTGCGGCCCGAAATCGGCGTCGAGCGTGCGCGCTAAAGTGAGTGGAATAGCGCAGATACAGTAGTCAGCGGCGATGGTCTCGTCGACACCGGCACTCGACCGGTAAGTAACCGTGACGCCCGTATCGGACTGGCTGATGCGCGTCACCGCTGCGTCGTAGCGAATCACGGAGTCGAGACGTTGCGCAAAGGCCATGGGAATGCGATCCATGCCGCCGACGGGCTGGAACATCGTCGGCTGCCAGTCGATGGTCTCCTCCACGAGCATGCCGAACAAAAGATCGGCATCGAGCAGCTCGCTCATGGCGAGTGGATCGTTGGCCACAGGCTCCGGGAGCTCGGCGCTCGGAGGCACTTTGAAGCCCGAGCGGTCGGTGCCGCGGAAGAGAAGATCGGGATTCAGGTCGCCGTACTGGCGCAGAAACTCAATCATGCGCTCGCGGTCGTCGGCGGTGAACTCCTCGTCGAGCGCGCCTTTGCGCACGCATTTGGCCAGCAACTCTGAGACGTGTCCGCGCGTGTCGTTGAAGACGCGGCGTTCCGTCACAGCCACTCCGCCGTTCAGCTTGTCGGCTTGCATCAGTGCACTGCGCGAGGAGTTCACTTCCACTTCGAGAGCGACGCCGAGCTCGTGACAGTAGCCGAGCATGGTGTGGTGCGTGGAGGGCAGGCGCGCGGGCCCGGCGTTGAAGTAGTGGCCCTCCTCAAAGCTGCAGGTCTGGCGCGTGCCGTCGACAAAATCAATCTGGGTACCGTTGCGAATGCTCCAGTTGCGGCCGCCGGGCCGTTGCCGCGCTTCGAGAATGGTGCACGACCACCCCGCCTTGCCGAACTCGTACGCCGCGACCAGGCCGGCAATTCCTCCGCCCAGAATCACCACCCGCGTGCCTTTTCCGTCGACGAGGCGGAGAGGCTCGATTTGGCCTGCGGCTTCAGGCAATGGCAGCAGGCCGAGCGACTGCATCAGGACAAAGGCGGTGCCGTATCCGCCCGCCTGGCCGGCACGCATCAGAAACTGACGTCGGGTGAGGCTCATATTCGTAGGCTTTCTTATGCTTTTCGGGGAATGTGTTGCGGAACGGGGAACCTGCTTACAAATTTATATCAGCTATTTGCGGAGTATGGATGCGATTTTTGGAATCGGCGGCGTTGATCGGAATCTCGCCGCCGTCCGGGTCAATTGGTGCCAGGTAATCGCGCGCTCGCCGGCCTCACACCTGCATCACTTCTGCTTCCTTCTTCTGCGAGAGCTCTTCCATGCGCCGGATCTCCGCGTCGGTCATCTTCTGCACTTCTTCCAAGGCGCGCTTCTCATCGTCCTCGCTGATCTTCTTGTCCTTGGCGAGCTTCTTCAGCGCGTCGTTGCCGTCGCGGCGCACGTTGCGCACCGCGGTGCGGTGCTCTTCCAGCACCTTGTTCAGGTGCTTGCACACATCGCGGCGGCGCTCCTCGGTCATGGGCGGCACGGGCACGCGAATGATCTTGCCGTCCGACATGGGATTGAAGCCGAGATCGGCGGCCTGGATGGCCTTCTCGATCTCCTTGAGGATGCTGGGGTCCCATGGCGAAATGACGATCATTTGCGGCTCGGGCGCCGACACCTGCGCCATCTGGTTGATGGGCGTAAGCGTGCCGTAGTAATCCACCTTCACCTGGTCGAGCATGTGCACGCTGGCGCGGCCGGTGCGCGTGGAGGCCAGGTTGGCCTGGAAATCAGCCACCGCATGGTCCATGCGCCGCTTGAGGTCGTTATAAAGGTCTTTGGTCGCCGGATTGCCGGCCATGAAAACTGTCATCGGAGATCGTCCTCGCTCGAGCGAATTTCCAACCGATATTCTACAACTACTACGGCGGGATGCCGGTGGTCACAACGCGTTACGCCACAGCGATCATCCTTGTGGCCGCCGCCTGCTCGTGCGCGTGATAGCTCGATCGCACCAGCGGCCCGGACTCCACGTGCCGGAATCCCATCTTCAGCGCTTCGGCCTTCAGCTCGGCAAACTCGCGCGGCGTGTAGAGGCGCTTCATCGGCAGGTGATCGCGCGATGGCCGCAGGTATTGGCCGATGGTCAAAATGTCGCACCCCACTCCGGCCAGATCGCGGAACACTTCCAGCAATTCATGCGTCTCTTCGCCCAGCCCCACCATCACGCCGGACTTGGTGATTCCTTCGGGCCGCAGCTCTTTGGCGTAGCGCAACAATTCCAGCGATTTTTCATAGCGCGCGCCGGAACGCACCACGCGATAGAGGCGCGGCACGCTCTCTGTGTTGTGGTTCAGCACTTCGGGCCGCGCATCCACTACCGTGCGAATAGCCTCGCGGTCGCCCTGAAAGTCCGGTATGAGAACTTCCACGCGACAGCCGGGGGCCTGGCGGCGAATTTCGTCGATCACCATGGCAAACACGCGCGCACCGCCCAGCAGATCGTCGTCGCGGTTCACGCTGGTAACCACCGCATGCTCGAGTCCGAGCGCGGCCACGGCCTGCGCCACGCGGCGTGGCTCGTCAAAGTCGATCGGCTCAGGACGCCCCTTGGGCACGGCGCAAAATCCGCAACGGCGCGTGCACAGGTTGCCGAGCATCATGAAGGTCGCGGTTTTGTGGTGCCAGCATTCGCCGATGTTGGGGCACTGCGCGCTCTCGCACACCGTGTGCAGGCCGAGCGAACGCGCCAGCCGCTTGAGCGAGTGGTAATTCTCGCCCACCGGCGCGCGCGCCTTTAGCCACTCCGGCTTGGGCGTGGGCGTGCGGCGAACAGGTTCAATCTGGACGAGTTCCATCACGCTTTCATTGTAGCGGCCGGACATCTGCACCGCGACGAGGAACGGTCAAGCGCGCACCCCCCAACCTTTCCGGCCAATCAAGCATCCGTGATAAATAGCCGGGCCTTGCGCAGAACCGACTGGAAAGCCGCGCGGCAAAAAATGCGCCGAGGGTGCGTGAAGGGTGCGGCGAGGAAAAGGAGATCACCATGAGACCGGATCGTCCTCTGATTGGCGCAGTGGTATCGCTGGCAGCCGGAGTGGCTGCGATTCTTGCATACTGCCACGGAACGACCGCATTCAGCGCGGGCTATCCATTTTCGGGCAGCCAACTGCATGTTGATTTCACTACCAATGGTCCAGCGGTTCTGGGAGGCATGGCGCTAATTGCCATCGGGCTTTTGCTAATGGCGTGGGCGCTGCTCGCGGCCTTTGTCAGCCAGATCGTGCGGCTGTTCGTCCGAAACGACGAATTGGAGAGCATCATCGGTCGATCGCGCGTGCCTCACATCGGAGCCGAGAGCTATCCCGGCTCGATCGCGATGACCGAACACAAACACGAGACGTAAGGCCGCTTGCGGCCACGCTGCTTCGGTGTGTCCTGCAGGAAAATGCAAAGGCCGTGCCAGCGGTTGGCGAAGAACAGCGGAAAGAATTGCAAAGGGCTTTCCCGGCCGCGACGGAATTGCGACTGCATCCCTATTCGCCCCGGGAGTGTGAACTAAACCTAGTGCAGCTTCTCGCGCACGTCGCTCCGCACCAGGTAGAGGAACAAGACCAGGTTGAGCAGACCCCAAACCAAGGCGGGACGCGTGTGCAGTGTGGTGAACTCCCAGACAGAAAGTCCCGCCATGAGCGCGACAGCAGCCAACGTGAGCGCCCAGGCCCAGCGCAGCAGAAGCAGCAACCCCAGGGAACCGGCAATAAAGAACATGGGAAAGATCAGCAAAAAGTGCTGAACACGGCCCGAAACGACCGCCATGATCGTCAATGCGGAGACCAGCATCATGTAAAGGCTGATGGCGATGAGGCCAGGGAGCTTCAAAAGCGTCGCCATTCCCGCTTTGGGTTTGATTCGCGGTCCGGGGAATCCAGTTGTGCGCGGGTTCGGATTGGAGTCTGTGCTCATAGTGTGTGCAGGTAGGCAAGAAGATCGTTCAGTTGGTCGTCGGTGAGGGGTGTGGGCGGCATCGTCTGCCGTCCGTTCAGGATCACGGCTGTCAGGCGCTCGTCGGTGGGCGGCGCGCCCGAAGGCATGGCCTTTAGTTTCGTCAGCGCCTGTAATCCCGGCCCATGCAGGGGATGCGTCGACGTCGGATAGTGGCAGCGCGCGCACTTCGCCTCGTAGACGGCCGCGCCGCGTGCCTCCTGCGGCGTCCACTCCGAAGACGGCTTGGACGGCGGCAGCGAACGGCAACCGGCCAGACCGAAGGCGAAGCTGGAAAGTGCAGAAACCATCATAAAACTGCGCACGAACATTTGCCTTCCATAATACAGTGCATTGCACCGCGTGTAGCATGGACATTTGGAGATTGTTCTCCGATCTTTGAGGATTTGCAACAAAAAGGGAAGACGCGGTGAACCAACCGGAAGCGGGCATTCTCGACTGCATCGGCAGCACGCCGCTCGTGGCGCTGCGCAGCGCTGTGCCCGCCCATGACGCGCGCATTCTGTTGAAACTGGAAAGCCAGAACCCCACCGGCAGCATGAAGGACCGCATGGCGCTGGCCATGATTCAAGCGGCAGAGGCTGACGGCCGCTTGCCGGCGCGGGGTCCGGTGGTGGAGTACACCGGCGGCAGCACCGGCGTTTCGCTCGCCTTTGTCTGTGCGGTCAAGCGCCATCCGCTGCACATCGTGAGTTCCGATGCGTTTGCGCGCGAAAAGCTCGACCAGATGCGCATCTACGGTGCCTCGCTCGAAATCATTCACAGCGAGACCGGCGGCATGACCGAAAAACTCATGCGCGAAATGATTGCAGCCGCGCGCGCCGTGACCGAGCGGACCGGCGCCTTCTGGACCGACCAGATGAACAACACCGCTCCGCTCATCGACTATCACCGGATGGCCGAAGAGATCTTCGCCCAGACCAACGGCGCGATCGACGGATTTGTGCAGAGTGTGGGCACATCGGCCTCGCTGCGCGGCATCGGCGAAGCCCTGCGCGAACGGCGGCCGCAAATCAAAATCGTCGCCGTTGAGCCGGCAGAGTCCGCAGTCCTCTCCGGCGGGGCGCCGGGCTCGCATCATATCGAAGGCATCGGGGTGGGCTTCGTGGTGCCGCTATGGCGCAGAGATCTCGTCGACAGCATCGAGCGCGTCTCGACGGAAGAAGCTACGGCCATGGCCTTTCGCCTGGCGCGCGAGGAAGGCTTATTCGCGGGCATTTCCACCGGCGCCAACGTCGTTGCGGCGCTGCGCCTGGCTGCGCGGCTCGGTCCGCGCGCCACCGTCGTCACCGTGCTCTGCGATTCAGGCATGAAGTATCTCAAGACGTACGGCGCGAAACTCCCTCTTGTATAGTGATTGCACAGTCCTCGTTCGCAGGAGGAGCGGACCATGAGGCTCTTCCCCGCCGTATTCCTGATCGCAACCGTTGCCTGCGCCGCCGCGCAGCAGCAGAAAGACCCCTCAGTTGCCGCCGCGAAGGCGTGCGCATCCGTGAGAAATCGCCGTGTTCCTGCGGTGACCCCGCTCTCCGCAGCCGACAAGAAATGGCTGACCCACTGCGATGAAGCCGACCTTTACTACGGTTTCACAGCCCATCAGCAACCGGATTTCGCCGCCGCGCGCCGCTGCGCTCTTTATCGGTTCGTGCACGACGACACAGACGACATTTACGACTTCTCCATGCAAACGCTCAGCATGATCTACGCCAACGGCGACGGGGTTCCGCGCAGCATCGATCTCGCGATTCGCGTCGTGTGCATGAAAGACATGCCGCCCAATTCGAGGGACGATTATGACCGCCTTATCGTCCGGCTCGCGACGATGAAATCCTTGCCCTCGCCGCCTCGATACGACTACTGCCCCGCAGACACTCCTGATTGGGCCATGTGGATCGTGTGCGGAGCCGTTGGGACAGGACTGGACCGCAAGAAGCGCGAAGCCCGCTTTGCCGAAGTCACCGCGCAGTGGGGCGAAGAACAAAAGGCCGCTTTCGCCAAGGCCCGGGAAGCCTTTGCGGCCTACGAAGAAGCGGACGAGCACGCGGAGAATACCGCTGCAACTCAGGTCGTATTGCAAACCATGGAGATTGATGACGAGCTTGAAGTGGCGTTCGCTGGCAACATCGATCGTTTCGAGCAAGGCAAGCTTCCCCAATTCACTCACCAGGACTATCTCGACGCCGACAATGCACTGAATGCCCGTTACAGAAAGGCCCTGACGGTGGCCGAAAATGGGCCGGAGAAGATGCGTGCTGCTGAACAAGCCTGGCTCGTTTACCGCGATGCCTTCGTCACGTTCGCAAAGCTACGTTGGCCCGGCGTTTCCGCTGACGGCTGGCTCACATTCCTTACCTCGGAGCGTATCGCACGTCTGAAGAAGATGTCGGACGATTAACCGTCACTCCGCCGCGGCAATGGCCTCCGCGATGCGATCAATCGCCTCCTGCCCGTTGTCGCTGCCGGGGTAGCTGCCGTTCACCAGGATCGAGAAGGCCACCACGCGCCCGCTAGCCGTGGTCACATAACCGGAGAGCGCGTTCACCTCATTTAATGTGCCGGTCTTGGCCCACATCCGGCCTTTGAGCGGCGTGTTGCCAAAACGATGATCAAGTGTCCCGTCCACGCCGGCTTGGGGCAGTGTCTGGCGCCAGGCCGCGCCCCACGGCTGATGCGACGCGTAAGCCAGCAGGTGCGTCAAGGCGCGCGGAGAAATCTTGTCGTTTGGGCTCATCCCTGAGCCGTCGTAGAAAAAGAAATCCTCGTCGTCGATGCCGGCGTCCACCAGGAACTGCCGCACCACGCGCGTCCCCTCCTCGAAACTGCCGTCGCTGCCGCAGGTCTTTCCCAGCAGGCGAAGCAGCATCTCGGCGTGCAGGTTCTGGCTGGTTTTGTTGATCACTGCGATGTCTTCGGCAACCGGCACGGAGATGCGCGCGCCCAGCACGCGACGGCCCTCAGGGGCGCCGGCGATGGTTTTGAGCTCAACGGGCGCGAGCGTCAGCGGTTTCTCGCGCTCTTCGGCAAAATCGCCCGCTCCCAACGGATACTTATGGCGCGATTCAGGATCTCCGTTCACTTTGATGCCGCGGCGCAGCAGAGCCAGCTTGAACGCGTCGGCCGCGAACTCCGCAGGATCTTCGACGGCCAATGAAACATGCAGGCCGTCTGCACGAACCGTGCCCCATGCGCGAACCATCGTCAAGCCGGGACGGCGTTCCAGGCCGGGCTGCGCTTTCTCGCCCGGCGCGGCGGGCTTCATGCTGTTGTCCACCGTGAAGTAGTCCACGTCGGGCGCCCACTCAGCTAATGTGTGGCCGCTCCCGGCAGGATGCTCGTTGATGTTCAACTCGTCGGTATTCTCGTTGAAGGTGAGCGCGGAGACCGGCGCTCCGTAGCTCCACTGCAAATCGTCCCAGCCCCACCCCTGTCCGAAAGGCTCGTCGAGAAAATACGTGTCGTCGCCCACTACAGTGCCTTCCACCGCGCGCACGCCCGATTGCTCTACCTGCTCCGCGAGCAAATCGAGCGGCGCCATCACCTTGAGCGCGCGCGCATTCTCCGCGGCCTCTTCGGACGAGACCTCGCTCGTCTGCGTCGTGCTCGCCGGAGTTGCGGCTTGCCCTTGGCTCGCAGTGTCATCCGGCGGCGCAGCCGGTGGGGCCGTTGTGGGCTCCACATAGGGATAGGTGCGCGCACTGATTGTGGGATCGCCCACGCCCAGCAGAATGATGTCGCCGTGCAGAGTCCCCGACGCATCCACATCGCCATTGGCCACTACAAATGTTGTCCAGGTAAGAGTTTCCACGGGCAGCAGGGCGAAGGCGGCCGCGGTGGTGGTGAGCTTGGTATTCGAAGCGGGCGTAAACAGTTGCGCATCGTTCAGTCCATAGAGCGGCTGGCCGTCGAGCGTGGACACGCTGATGCCGAACTGTGCGTGGCTGAGCGCGGGATCGGCAAGAATGGTCCGAATGCGGTCGGCGAGCGGGCCTGTCGCCGGCGCGGGGCGCAGCGCTGAACGTGGCGCGCGGCGCGTGGTTGCTTGCGCGCATAAGCCTGAAGCGCAAACCAAAAGGCCGCTCAATGCAATTGCGGGAATTCGCCGCAGAAACGTCATGCCCTGAGATTAGCAAAATGATCGGCATTGCGGCGTACCATCGGGAGTGGGAACCTATGCGAACCATCGCCCATTGGCGGCTGCGCACGCGCACCCTCGAGCTGGGCCGGCGCACGCTCGTCTGCGGCGTAGTGAATATCACGCCCGACTCGTTCTCGGACGGCGGTTCCTTCCTCGATCCCGAAACCGCATTGGTTCGCTGCATGCAATGCCTCGATGAGGGCGCAGATCTCCTCGACCTGGGAGCCGAAAGCACGCGCCCTGGCTCGCATGCCGGCGGCGAAGATGCGCTCGTCAGCGCCGATGAGGAGCAGGCGCGGCTTTTGCCTGTCGTTGCGATGGTATTGAAGGCGCTTCCCCACGCAGTGCTCTCGGTGGACACGTACAAGACGGCCACGGCGCGCGCCGCACTCCAGGCAGGCGCGGAGATCGTCAACGACGTGAGCGGATTCACGTGGGATCCCGGCATCGCGCAAGTTTGCGCGGATTTCAGTGCAGGCGTGGTGCTATCGCACACGCGCGGCCGGCCCGAGGCGTGGCGCGCTCAGCCGCAACTCGCATCCGATGTACTGCTGGCCACAGTGCGCGACGGATTGGCCGCGAGCCTCGCCGCGGCGCAAGCGGCCGGAATCGCTCCGGATCAGATTGTTCTCGATCCGGGCTACGGATTCGGCAAGCGATTCAGCGAGAACTACGCGCTGCTCAACCGCCAGGCCGAACTCCTCGCGCTCGGCCGGCCCCTGTTCGCGGGCCTGAGCCGCAAATCGTTTCTCGGTCACACGCTCGCGCCGCTCTTTGGCGGCAGCGACGCACCGCTCGATGCGCGCGAAAACGCAAGCCTCGTCGCGATGACCGCTGCCATCCTTAACGGCGCGTCCATCGTCCGCGTGCATCAGGTCCGCCCTGCGGTCGAGGCCGCGCGCATCGCCGATGCCATTCTTGCCGCATCCGAAAGCCGTTAGAAGCCGCAAGGATCTTTTGTTCCTGCGCTGCTGTGCGCCAGCCTAAATGCTAATCCCCACCTTATACCGCGGCCACAGCGGACGCATCGCCGCGTGATCGACTATCGGCTCGCCGTCGCACTCCACTTCAATCGCCGTCGCCGGCTGGTCGGGCGCAATCAGCGGCAGTCCTGTCAGCCTGAAGCTGAACTCGTCCTGCGTGAACTCCACTTTTTTGCCGGTCTTGAGCAAGCGCGCCGAAAGCACCTTCGGCTTGAGCCCGCCGATAGCCACCACCACTTCGGGCTTGTAGAAGTCGAGCCACTCCGCCGCGGGCGTGTGCCCGGGCCAGCAATGCACATGCACGTAGAGCGTGTTACCCCTGCGCGAGTAGTTCCAGCCGGCGGCGGGGTTGAGCGTTCCTCGCTCCGAGCCGTAGATGGTCTTGCCATTGGTATCCATCCACTTGCCCACCGCGTCAAGAATCTCCACCGACGCCGGAGGCACGGAGCCGTCGGGCTCGGGGCCGATGTTCAGCAGATAATTTCCTCCGCCCCGCGCGCAGGTGATCAGGTTGTCCACAATCGTCTTCGGCGTCTTCCATTGATCGTCGGCGCGATTGAATCCCCAGCTATTGTTGAGCGTCATGCACGATTCCCACGCGCGCCCCGCGGCCGCAGCCTCGATGCGCTGTTCCGGCGTGGCAAAGTCACCCTCCAGGCCATTGCGGTTGTTCACAATAATGTCGGGCTGCAGCTCGAACACCATCTCGTTCATCCGCTCCGACTCCCACTGTTGCGCGTTGAGCGGCCACGAAACGTCGTACCACAGAATGTCGATCTTGCCGTAATTCGTGAGCAGTTCGCGGATCAGTCCGTGCGTATAGTCGACAAAACGCCGCCTCGCCCCTTCATCGGTCTTGCAGATGGCGCCGTCGGGATGGTGCCAGTCCATGAGCGAGTAGTAAAAGCCAACGCGTAGTCCCTCGGCGCGCGCCGCATCCACGTATTCGCGCACCAGGTCGCGCTTCGGCCCCTGCTTCATGGCGTTGTAATCGGTCAGCTTGGTATCCCAGTTGCAAAAACCTTCGTGGTGCTTGGTCGTCATCACCATGTACTTCTGCCCGGCGCGCTTGGCCAGCCGCGCCCAGTCGCGCGCCGCGTTCGGCTTGGGATGGTGATGTTTGGCCAGAATCTCGTACTGCGGAATCGGCACGCCCTCGTGTTCCTTCACCCATTCGTATTGCCCGATCACGCTGTAAAGGCCCCAGTGGATGAACATGCCGAATTTGGCCTCGTGCCACCACGCCATGCGCGCCTCGCGCGTCGCAATCTGCTTCTGGTCGGTGGGCGTAAGCGGAGCCTGTGCCGCGGGCATCAGCGCGCCCATCACCTGGCCATCCGCTCTTGTTGCGGCCAACGCCGCCGCGCCCGCCGCGCCAAACTGCTTCAAAAACGACCGTCTCGTCCTTTCGCTCCAATCCATCGCTGTCTCACCCTCCTGCGCCACTTTTCTATGCGCCCATCTCTGCGGTGCCCCAGGACCTGTCCTGAGCGTAGTCGAAGAATCTCGATTTTGAGACTTGGGAAAACTGCACTCCGGCCGTTGTTTCGTTAGCGTTTACGGTAACCGCGCTAAACATCCGCCAAGCCACTATAACAGACTGTCTTATGCCTTGAATTCCGCCCATCGGCAGAGCCGGAAACTGCGTCCCTCACACTGCTACACTGCTGCCATGACCGTCCGCATGAAAGACATTGCCGCCGAGCTTGGTGTATCGGTGGTCACTGTGTCGCGTGCGCTCCGCGACCGGCCGGACATCGCCAAAGAGACCAGGGAAAAAATCCTGGACCGCATCAAGCGGCTGAACTACCGCCCCAACCTCACCGCGCGCAGCCTCGTCACGGGCCGCAGTTCGCTTATCGGGCTGGTCGTGCCCGACCTTATTCACCCTTTCTTCGGAGAAATTGCCAAGGGCCTCTCAAGCAAGTTGCGGGAAAAAGAATATTACCTCCTCGTTTCCTCTTCCGAGAGCGATCCGCAGTTGGAGCAGGACGAAGTGGAGCACATGCTCGCCCACCATCTGGACTGCTTCGTCGTGGCCTCGTGCCGCAAAGACACCGACACCCTCCGCCGCATCAAAGAGGCGGGCGTGCCGCTGGTTCTCGTCGACCGCAACTTCCCGGGATCTCGCTCGAATTTTGTCGGCGTCAATGACGTGAAAGTGGGTGAGCTCGCCACCGGGCATCTGATTGCGCAGGGCTGCAAGCGCATTGCGCACATCCGCGGTCCCGTCACCAGCATTGGAGATGCACGCGTCGAAGGCTACCGCAACGCCCTCGAGCGGCGCGGCATGGCGTTCAAGAGCAGCTACGTAGTGGCCTGCGGCGAAGCCTCCGATTCCGATGGCGAAACCCGCGGCCGCCGCGCCATGGAGGAGATTCTGGCTCTCAAACCGCGTCCCGACGGACTCTTTTGCTTTAACGACACCATCGCCGTGGGCGCCATGGAGCGCGCCCTCGAAGCCGGGCTGCACATTCCCAAAGACCTCGCGATTGTAGGTTGCGGAAACTTCCACTACAGCAGCAAACTGCAGGTGCCGCTCTCGAGCGTCGACCAAAAATCCCGCGAGATCGGCGAGCGCGCCGCCAAAATGATCATGACGCTGCTCGAGAAGCCGCCCTCCGCGCGCTCGCGCAGCGTCATTCTCGAGCCCGAACTGATCGCGAGAGAATCGTCGCAACTCAAGTAGGCGCGCGCTAGTTCTCCGTCGGCCACTCCACGTGGTCCACGACAATCACGTCGACGGGCGCTTTCGTTGGCACAAGCTTCAACCCCAGTTGCTCTTCGAGCGCGGTGAGGAGTGTGGGCCCGGCGTCCGGCGATCCTTGCTGGTTATCTGGGGTGAAATGGAGGGTAAAACTGTACCTGCCTGCAAGGCCGGTCTTATCCACCACAATGCGTCCCAGTTCGCCCGATAGGTTGAAAGCCAGCCCGTCGATCGGATAGCTTTGGCCCTCCCAATCCCCGTTCGAACGGCGCAACACGCCGGTTTCGCTTGTGGTCGATTCCTTGACTTTGGATCCGCCTTTGGCAATCACCAGATCGTAAACAGGCCGTTCTCTTGTCTCGAAGTGAGTCCTCAGTTGAAAGCGCTCCGCCAGCGCCGCTCGCAACAAAGGTTGGTGCAGCTGCATTAATTGCATAAACGGGAGATTCTGCGCAGCTGCGGCGGCATCCGCATCCATCTTTGCCTCGACATTGAATCGTTCCGATTCCGCCCAACCCGGTAAGCCCGTGATCTGGTCAAGCATAACAATCCCCTGGCCGGACGCGTTAATGCGGTGGTATGCCGTGGCGATCAGTTGCAGTAACGTTTCATTCTTTGCCGAGAATAAGCCGCCGTTTACACGATCTCCGCTACTGGAACTACCGGAATTGTTTGGCCTGATGGAAACAACCTCATAGGCTGGCGGCTTAACACTCGCGCCTGTCGGCGCTGGAGTGCTGGATTGGCCCAGCACAGACAGAGCAACAGCAGCCAGGCCGGCAGCGGCAAGCAAGAGTTGCAGAGAAGATTTACGAGACGAGTAAACACGTTCGGTCATCGTGCGACCATGCCTTCCTTGAGCGAATGATTTCATTGGATTCCTGATCTAGGGACGTGGCTGCGCCGCCAGGGTGAGCGAAACTTGCTGCGCCCTAATTCTCTGTCGGCCGCTCCACGTGGTCGACGACAATCACATCGACTGGCGCTTTGGTCGCCACTAACTTCAACCCGAGTTGCTCTTCGAGCGCGGTGAAAATCGAGGGACCGGGTGCGCCAGCCGTTTGGTCCTCGTCCGGCGTCCATTTGAGCGTGATGTCGTAGTAGCCGGTGAGGCCGGTCTTGTCGATAACAACGCGTCCCACAAAATTGGACAATCCGACGATGAAGCGGGCGCCAATTGGCCCTCCGCGCACCGAAATCAGGCCCCAGTTTGTGGACATTCCATAGAGATTCTCAGCGCCTTGCGCCTGCTTCAGTTTGAATCCGCCCTTTGCGATGACCAATGCATATACCGGCAGCTCTCTGGTTTCGTGGTGAACCTGCAACTTGAAGCGGTCGGCCAGCATGGAGCGCAGCATTGGCGCGGCCTGCTCCCTTCTTCCGTGGTCTGAGAGCTTCCGATAGGCGGCCGCGGCGTCATCGTCCAGCCGTGCCTCGAGGTCGAATGGTTGCTCGGAAGCCCATGACGGCAACCCTACAAGTTGGTATGAAGAGTTGATCTCATAAGCTTGTGCGATCAGCGCGCGCACCGAATAATTCCTTGCCTCGTAACCGTCGGCGGTTGGCGATCCCCACGAGGAACCGTTGCTCGTCTCCTCGTGCGGCCGTATTGAAACCACGTCGTATGCGGGAGCTTTCAAGGCCGCGCTCGGTGCCGGTGGCGCGGCAGCCTGGCTCAGCGCGCGACTTGCAAGGGCCAAGCAAATGCCGGCCACAAGCAAGATTTCCCGGCGGAATTGCAAAGGCGATTGTGCGCGACGGTTCATCGTGCTCACCGCTTCCTTTCCAATTTTCCGCGCCCGACACTTGACTAGACGCTAATTCTCCGACGGCCGCTCGACCTTGTCGATGACCAGCACCTCCGCCGGCATCTTCTCCGGTTCCAGCTTGAGCCCCAGCTGTTCCTCGATCGCCGTGAACAGCGGCGGCGCAGTCGCATTATCGCCCGCAGCCGGCGCGCGCAGTCCCGAGGTACTGAACTGCGACTCATCCGGCGTCCACTTCAAACTGAAATCGAACGTCCCCGTAATCCCGGTTTTATCCACTACCGGCCGGTCCAACACAGCATTCGCCAGCCACTTGACAAAATGCGACAGCGGTTCACTCCTGAAGTTGCACACCCCAAAGTGCTCGCACGAAGCAAAATTCTGTCCGTCGTTTACTTTCGCCGCCGTCAGCTTCGACCCACCCTTGGCAACGGTCAAGGCATAAACCGAAATCGTCCTTTGCTCGCGATGAAATTGCAGTTGAAAGCGATCGGCCAGAAGTTTCTGCATCATCGCCCGACCTTGCTCGTGAATATCGACTCCTTCGCCGGCCACAGCCTCGACGTCGTATTCATCGCTCGCAACCCAAGCAGGCCCGCCGGTAATCTGCTGCGCGTCGAGCTCATAAGTCATCATGATCAGCTCCCGCAGCGTCACACTATACGCCGTAAACCGCCGTCCCTCCGTTCTGTCGTGGGTTCGGTTGGGATTGGGATTCTTCACCGGCTTGATGGTTGCTGCTTCAAACTCCGGCGCTGCGGTTTGTGCCGGCGCGGTCGTCGGCGACTGCGCCTGGCCGTGGCCTGCACAAGAAATAGCGGCAATAGTCCCCGCGACTGTAAATGAAATGAAGGCTTTTGCAAAGAAACCGGGGAGATGCGAAACATGCTTGGTCATCGTGCGACCATTCCTTTCTTGAGTGAGTGCTCCCATTGTTTGAAGCCGAAAACGTAGCCGCGCCGCCGGGGTAGGCCGGAGTAGCGCTAGTTCAGTTCGCCGACGGCCGCTCGACGTGATCGATCACAAAAGCATCGACAGGGGCCTTCGCGGGCTGCAGCTTCAGTCCAAGTTGCTCCTGAATCGCTTCGAACAGCGGCGGCGGCAAATTGGAATCATCTGCGGGCGGCCTATAGAAAATGCCCAGGCGGGAAAACTGCGACTCATCGGGGGTCCATCGCAAGGTGAAATCGAACGCTCCTGCAATTCCGGTCTTGTCCACGACCGGCCGGTCTAAAACAACAAACTGCATGAATCTTGCGAAATCCGAGAGCGTCCTCTTCTTGAACGCGCATATTCCGGGATGCTCGCATCCTGAATTCTCGACGCCCTGAGGATCCGCCGATTTCAATTTTGGCCCGCTCTTCGCAACCACAAGAAGATAGACTGCGAGTGGCCTCTGCTCATGATGAAATGTGAGCTTGAAGCGGTCCGCCAGAAGCTCCCGAAGCAGTATTTCCTCCTTCTGCTCGCTATTCAGATCAACTCCTTCAACGGCCTCCGCGTCGATATCGTACTCATCGGTTGCCATCCATGCCGGCCCGTTTGCAATCTGCCCGAAATCGAGCTCGTAACCCATCATGATCAGGTCCCTCACGGTTACATTGCGCGCGTAAAGGTGACGGCCATCTGTTCGATCCTGGACGTTAGGGCTGGGGTTCTTGACTGGCTTGATTGCAGCCACCTCAAGTACGGGCGTCGCGGCTTGTCCGAACGCAGGCGGCGTCAGAACGATCAGGAGCACCGCAAGAACCGTAGTGCCGATGAAAGATGTGCGGAGCTTCTTAGCAATGCAAACGCGTGCGGTCATCTTGCGACCACGCCTCTCTTGAATAGGAAGTTCAATCAACGTCAGTTCGCGGTCGGCCGCTCGATGTGATCCACGACGATCACATCCACCGGCCCGCGCGCCGGTTCAAGCTTTAACCCGAGCTGCTCCTCAAGCGCCGTGAAAATCGAGGGCCGCGGGTCCGAGGCGTCCGCGCCGTCAGGCGCGTAATCCAACGTGAAATCGTAGCCGCCTTCGAGTCCAGTCTTGTTCACAATCACCCTGCCCACCATGAAGGACAGATTCATCCCCAGGTTGTCGACGGAAATCCCATGCGCCGAGACTTTGCCGCTCGAATACGTGGCGTTGCCGCCGGCCTTGTCGGTCGCGGTCTGCTTCATCTTCGATCCGCTCTTCGCGACAGTCAGCACGTAGATGGGCAGGTCCTTCGACCCCCGGTGCACCTTGAGCGCAAAACGATCCGCCAGCAGCGCCTGCAGCATCAACTGCGATTGCTTCCACTGTTCCATCGGTGGAAGCTTCCCGAGCGCCCCCGCCGTGTCCGCATCCATCTTCGCTTCAATCGTGATGGGTTCCGACTGGGCCCATCCGGGCAGGCCGACGAGCTGGTCGTCCGACAGCACCCCATAGGCAGTGCGAATCACAGTCACAACCGGCATGCCGCCCATGGAAAAACTATCGGACGTGTGCTTCATAAACCCATGGCCCGTGGGATCGGGCTTGATGGTAACGGCGTCGTAGATGAAAGTTGCAGCCGGCGAAAGCTGTTGCTGCGGTTGGGGCGGTGCAGTCTGGCAAAATGCTGCCCCGGAAAGAGCGGCGAAGACAGCGGTAAGAGAAACCCTGCTACGAAATGCAAGAGAATATCGATCCGTGCCCGTCATCGTGCGACCATCCTTTCGAGGAGGGCTCTCGCGGGTAGTATACGGTGCACCGAACGCGCAAGTTCCGCCGATGAGCCAAGAATCTCCCCAAAGTTGCCGCGTTCTTCAAAAGAGGAACGAGACGGCGATTGCAGAGTTAAAATCGAGTAGGTTGCGGGTTTCTCCACCGCACCGGAATCCATGCCCGCGCGCAGCGGCCCTTCGATGACTTGCTGCGGCGGGTGATCGTGTGGAATCAGGGAAGGCAATGCGAGCAAAAACGGCTGTGGTGCTGGGCGCCCAATGGGGCGACGAGGGCAAGGGAAAGATTGTCGACGTGCTGAGCGAGCGGTTCAGTGCCGTGGCGCGCTACGCCGGTGGCCATAACGCCGGGCACACCGTCATCATTGGCGAGCACAAGTTTGTCTTGCAGCTCATTCCTTGCGGTGTGATTCGCCCCAACTGCAAAGGCATCATCGGCAACGGAGTGGTCCTCGACCCCATCTATTTTTTGGACGAAATCGATCGTGTGCGCAAGACCGGCCTCGATATCGACGGCCGTCTGTTCGTCTCCAACCGCGCGCAGGTCATTCTGCCCTACCATCGCATGATCGAGCTGGCCGCCGAAACGGCGCCCGGCCGCCAGAAGATCGGCACCACGAGCAAGGGCATCGGCCCCGCCTACGAAGACAAGATGGCGCGCAGCGGCCTGCGCGTCGTCGATCTGCTCAACATCTCGCTTCTCAAGACGCACATTGAGGCGGCATGTGAAGAAAAGAACGCCATCGCCCACGCCCTCTTTGGCACCGACCCCCTCGATCCCGCCAAAATGTACGACGATTACGCTGCGGCGGCAGAGCGCATGCGTCCATTGGTCGCCGATACCGGCCGCCTGCTCCACGGCATCCTCGCCAAGGGCGGCAGCGTGATGTTTGAAGGCGCACAGGGCACCATGCTCGACATCGATCACGGAACCTATCCCTACGTCACCTCATCTTCGGCGACCGCCGGCGGCGCGTCCACCGGAACCGGCGTGGGACCTACCGCCATCGGCACCGTCATCTCCGTCACCAAGGCCTACGTCACGCGCGTGGGCGGCGGACCCTTTCCCACCGAGATTCACGGCGTCATTGGCGAACAACTCCGCGCGCGCGGCCACGAGTACGGCGCCGTCACCGGTCGTCCCCGCCGCTGCGGCTGGCTCGATATACCGCTTCTGCGCTACTCCAACCAGGTCAACAGCGCAGAATGGCTGGTCGTCACCAAGCTCGACGTCCTCGACGAGCTCGAAGAAATCTCCGTCTGCATCGGCTACGAAATCGACGGCAAAGTCAGCGACGAAATTCCCGCCGACGTGCGCGGGCTCGAGGCCATCAAGCCCGTCTACACCACGTTCAAGGGCTGGCGGCAATCCACCGAGGGCATCACCGAGTACGATAAGCTGCCGCAGGCCGCGCGCGACTACCTCGCCTTCCAGGAGCGCGAGAGCGGGGCCAAAATCGGAATGATCTCCACCGGACCCGACCGCGACCAGACCATTGTGTTGCCGGAGTTTGCCGAGGCGCTCGACCGCATCCACTCGTAAGAAACAGCGGAGCAAGCGAGGCTAGCCGAGCCAAACGGTCTTCCCCGCACTTCACTCGCTCCCTGACCGTTGACGCCTGAAACCTGAAACCTCACACCTGGCCCCCGCTCCCGCTCTCCTTTTCCTCTTCATTTCCGTCCAATTCCTGCCCGGGAAGGCACGGTAATTCTTCCTTGGAACTGCCGATACGCATTTTTATGAGAAATCTATTTGACCGGCACACGGTTCCGGGACTACCGTTTACGCGTATGCCGGGTTCATCGATTGACCCATTGAGCCCCATCCGCTTTCGCCGGTTGCATTCCCGGTGGTCCATGGCCGCAGTTCTCCTACTGGCGGTCGGAGCCATTCCTCTATTCGCCGGAGGCTTGTCGCTGGCGCAGAAGCACGAAAGCCGTCACGAGATCGATCAGCTCGAAGACGAGTGGCGCAACGCCGTCCTCACCTCCGATGCCAAGACCATGGATTCCCTGCTGGCCGACGATTACATGGCCATCACGCCCTCCGGCACGCTCCAGTCACGCGACGAGGCCCTGCAGAACATGCGCACCGGCCGCGTGCATTTCACTTCGCTTACTCTCACCGACCGCAAGGTGCGTTTTTACGGAACCACCGCCGTTGTCACCTCGTTGGCAAGCATTCAGGCCAACACGCCCGACGGCACAGTGACTGGCGATTACCGCTACACTCGCGTCTATGTGCGCGATGCGCAGGGAGTGTGGAAGATGGTGAGCTTTGAAGCCAGCCACGTACGTGATTCCGGCCCACACAAGCGAAACGAATTCCACTAGTTCCCGGCACGATCCCTGCAACCTATTCACTCCAAAATCATCTATTTATTAGTGTGCGCTGCCCCCGCCCACCGCAATACACCCCCAAAAGATTCTCACCGTGCCTCCCGGCCCTTGAAAAGAAAGGCCCCTCGGGGTACACTAAAAGCAATATAGGACTAAATAAGTCCTATATTACGGGATCTCGGGTTGAGCCTTTCCCCTCTCGTTTTTTGAGTGGGACGGGCGCCTCAAAAAAATCCCTTTCAACGCCGATTCCCGTGGAGGTTCCATGAGTTCAACTGTCGACACAATTCGCGATCTGGCGGCCCAGGATTACAAATGGGGCTTTGTCACCGAGATTGACGAAGATCGCGTCCCCAAGGGTCTGAATGAAGACATCGTCCGCCTCATCTCAGCGCGCAAAGGCGAGCCCGCCTTCATGCTGGATTGGCGGCTGAATGCGTTGCGCCACTGGTTCCAGCTGGAGCGCGAGCAGGGCGAGCCCAAGTGGGCCAACGTCAAGTTCGATCCCATCGACTACCAAAACATCGTCTACTACTCCGCGCCCAGGCAGAAGCCCTCGCTCGACAGCCTCAACCAGGTCGACCCCGAGCTGCTCAAGACCTACGCGAAGCTCGGCATTCCGATCGATGAGCAAAAGCGCCTCTCCAACGTGGCCGTCGACGCGGTCTTTGATTCCGTTTCCGTGGCCACCACCTTCAAGGACAAGCTCGCCGAGATGGGCGTCATCTTCTGCTCGTTCTCTGAGGCCGTCCAGAAGCATCCCGACCTCATCAAGAAGTACCTGGGCACGGTGGTGCCGCATACCGACAACTTTTACGCGGCTCTCAACGCCGCCGTCTTCACCGATGGCTCGTTTGTCTACGTGCCCAAGGGCGTGCGCTGCCCGATGGAGCTCTCCACGTACTTCCGCATCAACGCCGCGGAGACGGGCCAGTTCGAGCGCACCCTCATCGTCGCCGACGAAGGCGCACAGGTGAGCTACCTCGAGGGCTGCACGGCGCCCATTCGCGACACCAATCAGCTCCACGCCGCCGTCGTCGAGCTCATCGCGCTCGACAACGCCCAGATCAAGTACTCCACCGTGCAGAACTGGTATCCCGGCGACAAGGAAGGCCGCGGCGGCATTTACAACTTCGTCACCAAGCGCGGCAAGTGCCTGGGCCGCAACTCCAAGATCTCCTGGACGCAGGTCGAAACCGGCTCCGCAATCACGTGGAAATACCCCAGCTGCATTCTGCAAGGCGACAACTCGGTGGGCGAGTTCTATTCGGTCGCACTCACCAACAATCGCCAGCAGGCCGACACCGGCACCAAGATGATTCACATCGGCAAGAACACGCGTTCCACCATCGTGTCCAAGGGCATCTCGGCCGGCTTCGGACAAAACACCTATCGCGGCCAGGTCAAGATCCTGAAGGGCGCAACGGGCGCGCGCAATTACACGCAATGCGACTCGCTGCTCATCGGCGACAAGTGCGGCGCGCACACGTTCCCCTATATCGATGTGCGCAACGGCTCGGCGCGCATGGAACACGAAGCGTCCACTTCCAAAATTGGCGAAGATCAGCTCTTTTATCTACGCCAGCGCGGCATCAAGACTGAAGACGCGGTTTCGATGATCGTGAACGGCTTTTGCAAAACCGTCTTCAAGGAGCTGCCCATGGAGTTCGCCGTGGAAGCGCAGAAGCTGCTGGGCGTGAGCCTGGAAGGCAGCGTCGGGTAAAGCAGCAAGTCAGCTTCGGGAATGTACGAAGTGTCAGGGCACGACTTTAGTCGTGCCGCAATGGGTTAGCCAGTCACCATCAGGAACGCACGAAGTGTCAGGGCACGACTTTAGTCGTGCCGCAAACGGGCCAACAAGATTTTCGGGGCTTTAGCCCCTGCGGCAGTTTCAACGCACGAACGGAGAGAAAAGAACCAATGGCATTGTTAGAAATTCAAGATCTGCACGCCTCAGTCGATGGTCACGAAATCCTCAAGGGCGTGAATTTGACGGTGAATGCAGGCGAAGTGCACTCCATCATGGGCCCCAACGGCTCAGGCAAGAGCACGCTGGCCGCCGTGCTGGCGCGTCGCGACGCCTATGAGGTCACCGGCGGCAGAATCCTCTTCAACGGCAAAGACCTGCTCGAAATGGATCCCGAGGAAGCCGCCTGCGAGGGTGTGTTTCTCGCCTTCCAATATCCGGTGGAGATTCCCGGTATAGGCAACGCGTATTTCCTGCGCTCGGCCATGAACGCCGTCCGCAAATACCACGGCCAGGACGAGCTGGACGCGATGGATTTTCTGCCCCTTTACAAGGAGCGCATGAAGCTGCTCGAGATGGACGAGAAACTCATGAACCGTTCCGTCAACGAGGGCTTCTCGGGCGGCGAAAAAAAGCGCAACGAGATTCTGCAGCTTTCCATGCTCGAGCCCAAGCTCGCCATCCTCGATGAAACGGACTCCGGCCTCGACATCGACGCGCTGCGCATCGTAGCCCAGGGCGTCAACGCCATGCGCAGCCCCGATCGCGCTTTCCTGGTGATCACGCACTACCAGCGCCTGCTCGACTACATCGCGACCGATTTCGTCCACGTGCTCGTGGATGGAAAAATCGTGCGCTCGGGCGGTCCGGAACTGGCCCTCGAGCTCGAAGACAAGGGATACAGCTCGTCGGAAGCCAATGAGCAACAGGCGTTGCCTGCATGAGGACTGCGGCAAAAGAGATGGGGAATGAGAGAACGATGGCAACGGAAACCAAGCGCTTGAGCAAATATTTCGAAGCCTATGAAGACGTGCGCGCGCAGGGTCTGGAGCGCGAGCCCGTCTGGCTGCAGCAGTTGCGCGAAGACGGCTGGGCGCGTTTCAGCGCCAAAGGATTTCCCTCGACGCACGACGAGGATTGGCGCTTTACCAATCTCGCGCCGCTCGCAAAGACTCCTTTCCGCCGCGCAGCCAAAGGCGAATTCGCGGTTTCGGCCGCGCAGCTCGAAGCGTATCGCGTGCCGGGCGCTGCCTGCCAGTTGGTCTTCGTCAACGGCCACTTCGCGCCCGGGCTTTCCGATCTCGGCAATCTGCCCGAAGGTCTGCTGGTGTGCTCGCTGGCCAAAGCCATTGACTGCGGCCGTGAAGGCTGCGCTCCCGAGGGCATCGAGCAGCACCTGGGCCGTTACGCCGATATGAGCCGCGACGTCTTTACCGCGCTCAACACAGCGCTCTGGGAAGATGGCGCGTATCTGCGCGTCCATCGCGGCGTCGCACTCGAGCAGCCGATTCATCTCTTGTACGTTTCGGCGGGCGCCGGCTCTGAAATCGCCACGCATCCGCGCACGCTGATCATTGCCGAAGATGCGAGCCAGGCCGCGATCATTGAGGATTACGTTTCGCTCGGCACTGAAGCCGCATTTTCCAACGCCGTCACCGAACTCGCAGCCGGCCAGAATGCCGTCATCTCGCACTTCCTCGTGGAGCGCGAGAATCTGGCCTCCTTCAACGTCTCCACACTACGCATCGAGCAGTCGCGCAGCGCAAATGTTGACTCGCACTCCATTCTGCTGGGCGGCGGCCTGGTGCGCAACAACGTGCACCCCGTTCTCAACGGCGAAGGCGCAGAGTGCTTGATTAACGGCCTCTTCGTCGGCGCCGGCCGCCAACATATCGACAATTACATGCTGGTCGAGCACGCGCGCCCCCTCTGCAACAGCCGCCAGTTCTACAACGGCATTCTCGCCGATCATGCGCGCGGCGTCTTTCACGGCCGCATCGTGGTGCACAAGGACGCGCAGAAGACCGACGCCAAGCAGACCAATCGCAATCTGCTGCTCAGCGACAATGCGCGCATCGACACCAAGCCGCAGCTCGAAATCTACGCCGACGACGTGAAGTGCACGCACGGCGCAACCATCGGGCAGATCGACGACGCGCAGCTCTTCTACCTGCGCGCGCGCGGCATTGCAGAGACCGAAGCGCGCAACCTGCTGCTCTACGCTTTCGCGGCCGAGTGCCTTGACCGCATGAAGGAATCCGCGGCGCGCGAGTTCGCGGGAAAGCTCATTCGCGTACGGCTCGAGGAGCTGGCGCGCGCCGTGCAGTTTGCCGCGCCTGCCGCAACCGAAAAAGAGGAAGCGCAGAACTGGGAGGAAGTGGGATGACGACCGTCACCCAACCCGTGGCCGCCCGGCTCGCAAGTAATGATCCGTTGCCCGGCAGAGCCGCGCAGCCTCTCGACCTCAAGAAAATCCGCGCGGATTTTCCCATCCTCGCCGAGCGCATCCACGGCAAAAAGCTGGTCTATCTCGATAACGCGGCTACTTCGCAAAAGCCGCGCGCCGTGATCGACGCCATTGTGAACTACTACGAGCACCTCAACGCCAACATTCATCGCGGCGTGCACACGCTGAGCGTGCGCGCCACTGAGGCGCACGATGCCGCCCGCCAAACCGTGCGCCGCTTCATCCATGCCGCCGACACGCGCGAAATCATCTTCGTCCGCGGCGCTACCGAGGCCATCAATCTCGTCGCGCAGACCTACGGCCGCACGCACGTCGCCGCCGGCGACGAAATCCTCATCACGGCCATGGAGCACC
The DNA here is from genome assembly GCA_050011915.1 of Occallatibacter sp. Lineage (GTDB taxonomy): Bacteria > Acidobacteriota > Terriglobia > Terriglobales > Acidobacteriaceae > Telmatobacter. The sequence goes on along the minus strand of JBEKIE010000002.1, from coordinate 21,801 downwards.
ACTCCAACATCGTGCCCTGGCAAATCCTCTGCGAGGAAAAGGGCGCGCATCTCCGCGTTGCGCCCATCGACGATCGCGGCGAACTCGAACTCAATGAATTCGCCAAGTTGATTGGACCGCGCACCAAACTCGTCGCCGTCACGCAGGTTTCGAACGCGCTGGGCACAGTCACTCCGCTGCGCGAAATGATCGAGATCGCGCACCGCCAGGGCGTTCCCGTGCTGGTCGACGGAGCCCAGGCCGTGCCTCACTTCGCGGTCGATGTGCAGGCCCTCGACTGCGATTTCTACGCCTTCAGCGGCCACAAGGTCTATGGGCCCACGGGCATCGGCGTGCTCTACGGCAAGCGCGCGCTGCTTGAGGCCATGCCTCCCTACCAGGGCGGCGGCGACATGATCAGCTCCGTCACCTTTGCGAAGACCACGTACAACGATCTGCCCTTCAAGTTTGAAGCCGGCACGCCCGACATTGCAGGCGCCATTGCCCTGGGTGCGGCGCTCGATTATATCTCCAACCTGGGCATGGACAGCATTGCGGCGCACGAGCACGGCCTGCTCGCCTACGCCACGGAAAAAGTCGGCTCTCTGCCCGGTGTGCAGCTCATTGGAACCGCGCGCGAGCGTGCCGGCGTGCTCTCCTTTGTGATGGATGGCGTGCATCCCCACGATCTGGGTACGATTCTCGATCGCGAGGGCATCGCCATCCGCACCGGCCACCACTGCGCGCAGCCGGTGATGGAGCGTTTTGGAATCCCTGCCACCGCGCGCGCCTCCTTTGCCGTGTACAACACGCGCGAAGAAATAGACGCGCTCGTCGAAGGAATCCGCAAAGCGCATGAGGTGTTTGCGTGACGTCAGAACTGGGCGACCTTTATCAGGAAGTGATTCTCGAGCACAGCAAGGCGCCGCGGAATTTTCGCCGCTTACCCTCCGCGAATCACGAAGCCGAGGGCTACAACCCGCTGTGCGGCGACCGCTGCTCGATCTACATCGATATGGACGGCGACAGAATTCACGAGATCGGCTTCCAGGGCTCCGGCTGCGCCATCTCGCGCGCATCGGCTTCCATGATGACGCAGATGGTGAAAGGCAAGACCAAGGCCGAGGCGGTGAAGCTATTCGAGCAATTTCACAGCCTCGTCACCGGCAAGGACGAAGCAGCCAAAGCCGATGATCTCGGCAAGATGGCCGTTTTCGGCGGCGTTTCCAAGTTTCCCGCGCGCGTCAAGTGCGCCACACTCGCCTGGCACACGCTGCAATCCGCCCTCGAAGACGAAAAGAAGCAGGAACCCATCTCGACCGAGTAGCAGGAATATTCCGTGTCCGCCGATCTTCGTTCCAACCCGAACCCCGCATCTCCCCCCGAGCCCTTCCGCGAGGAGATGATCTGGAAGCAGTTGAAGACCGTCCGCGATCCGGAAATCCCCGTCAACATCGTCGATCTCGGTCTCATCTACGCCGCTGCGTCTGCCGAAATTGAAGGCGGCAAGCGAATCGAAGTGCGCATGACCCTCACCGCTCCCGGCTGCAGCATGTCCGACGTGATCAAGGCCGAGGTCGAGCGCAAGCTCGCCGCACTCCCCGAAGTGCGCGAGGTCAAAGTCGACATCGTCTTCGATCCGCCCTGGGACAAGAGCCGCATGTCCGAAGCCGCCAAACTGCATCTTGGCTTCGACTCCGATTTCGGCGCACCCTCGCCGGCTCCCGGCTCCTTCAAAATCCTCCGCTGATCCGAGTCCGCGTCAGATTTCTTCTTCACCGGACGGCGTTTCACCGAGCCGCTCCAGTTGGTTGCGCCAGTCGAGCGACTCCACAAAAGCCTGCGACTCGCGCCATCCCGGTTCCACAATCACGTATAGTTCCAGATACACCCGCGTCCCCAGCAGCGACTCGATCTTGCGGCGCGCGCCGGTTCCGATCTCCTTCAGCTTCGACCCGCCCTTGCCGATCAAAATCGCTTTCTGCCCTGTGCGCTCGCAGTAAATTGCCGCGTTAATCCGCGTCAGCGGCTTCGTGCCCGGCCTCGACTTCCCTTCCGGCTCCTCGAAGCGCTCAATCACCACGGCCGACGCGTAAGGAACTTCCTCGCCGGTCTCGATCAGAATGCTTTCGCGAATCAATTCGGCGACCATAAAGCGCACCGGCTGGTCGGTGTACTGGTCTTTTGGGAAGTAGCGCTCGCCCGCCGGCAGCACATCCACAATCTTGCGTACCAGCACGTCCAGTCCGTCGCGTTTGCGCGCGCTCACCGGAATCACCTGCGCAAATTTGTGTTGTTTCGAAAGCGACTCGATCAGCGGCAGAAGCTCATCCTTGCGCACTAGGTCGATCTTCGTCAGCACCAGGAACACAGGGCAATCGAGCTTGCGGATCAGAGAAAAAAGAAACTCGTCTTCGTTCGAAGCGTCGAGGCGGCCGGACCTGGGTGCCCCCGGTCCCTCGCCTTTGGGGACCGGGGAGGGATCTTGGTTCAACTTGACCCTCCGCGTCACATCCATGAGCACCAGCACCAGGTCGCGCGACTCCAGCGCCTCGTGCACCTCCTGCAGCATGCGCCGGTCGAGCTGCGAAGCCGGCCTGTGCACGCCCGGCGTATCCACAAAGACAATCTGCGCCGCCGGGTGAACCTTCTTGCGCGCCGGCACTTCCAGCACCCCAATGATGCGGTTGCGCGTGGTCTGCGGCTTGGCCGTGACAATAGCCACTTTCTCGCCGGTGAGGGCGTTCAGCAGCGTGCTTTTGCCCACGTTGGGCCGGCCGAGGATGGCAACAAATCCGGATTTCACGAGCGGTGCTCCATTCCTCATTATCGCGGACGGAGCTATGAGGCGTTGATTTGGCAGCGCTCAGGCGTCCTTCGGAAACGGCAGTCGCGCCGTGGGCGGGAACAGCCGGACGCGCTCAATGCGCCGTCCTGTCGAGGCAACAATCTCCACGCGCAGACCCAGCGGCTCGAGCGCCACCGTTTCACCGGCCTTGGGAATGCGCCCCGCAATCTCGCTCACCAGGCCGCCGAGCGTGGTGGCCTCATAGTCTTCGCCCGGCTCTACTGTCTCGCCTACCAAATCCCCAATCTGATCGGCGGGGAAGCTGCCCGGCACCAACCATGAGCCCGAGGGCTCGCGTTGCGGCTCTTCGATCTGCGTGTCGGTCTCGTGCTCGTCGCGGATGTTGCCCACAATCTGTTCCAGCAAATCTTCAATGGTCACCAGCCCCGCTACCGCGCCATACTCGTCAATTACCAGGCGCATGTGCTGTTTTTCGCGCTGCATCTCCCGCAGCAACTCGTAGCCGCGCTTGGTCTCGGGCACAAACGCGGCCGGGCGCAAAATCGTCGCCACGGTACGTGTGCGCGCCTCTTCGTCGGCAATCTGCAGCAGGTCGTGCGCGAAGGCCAACCCTTTAATGTTGTCGAGCGAGCCGGAGTAGACCGGCACGCGCGAGTAGTTGTGCTGTTTCAGCAACTCCAGAAAGCGCTCCAGCGTGATCGACTCCGAGACGGCGAAGACCTCGGGCCGCGGCGTCATCACCTCGCGCACCAGCATGTCGCCAAACTCCACGGCCGAGCGCACCAGCTCGCGATCGCTCTGTTCCAGGATGCCCTCTTCCTCGCCCGCCTCGATCAGCGCTTCCACGTCGGGCGCAGGCTCCTCTTCTGAGCCGGTCGGGGCCTCGGCCAGTTCCGCTACGGAAATGAAAAAGCGGATAAACACGGTGACCGGCGTCGCCAGCCACAGCAACATCGCGATCGGCCACAGCAGTCGCGCTGCCCACAGCCCGCGCGTGCGATTGAAGAGCAGCGACGGAATCAGTTGGTTGCAGAAGACGATCACCAGCACCACGCCGAGAACCGCCTGCGCAATCTCCGCCGGGTTCGCCGCGCCCAGTTGCTTCGCGCGGCCAAAGAGAAAGGCCCCGAACGCGAGCGCGATGAGGCCCAGCGAAAGCTGCACCAGAACATTCGCGCACAAAGCCGCATGTTCGCGGCTCAGTCCGAGATGTGGCTCGATCCGCTCCTCCCACGCGTCCAGATTTTCCTGCACCTCGCGGCTCAGAATCTTCCCGAACTCGGAGTAGACGCGGCTGATGTACGAGGCCATCGTGGCCACCATCGCAAGTACCGCAACGAAGGTGATCTGGAGCGGCGTCATGGCTTGCCGCTCCGCCTTGTATCAGGGCGCGGCTTTAGTCGCGCCGATACGCGGCCATCCTGTGTGATGGCTTTAGCCCCTGAGGTATATTCTCCCGACGTTGCCCCGTCCTTTCGCGCTTTTTGCGAAAGGGCGGGAGAGGCCGCGCGCTCAATCAGCCCCAGCGGCAGCCCCAGCCGCGCGCGCAATCTCCGCTCGCGCCGCTGCATTTCGCCCTCATCGGTTTCATGATCGTGGCCGGCCAGGTGCAGCAGCCCGTGCAGCATCAGCACTTTCAGCTCGACGGCCAGCGCATGCCCCTGCTCCGCGGCCTGGCGAAGCGCCGTCTCCACACCGATCGCCAGGTCACCGGCAATCTTCTCCGTGCCCCGAACCAGATGCCCAGAAGGAAACGCCAGCACATCCGTCGCCTTGTTTTTCCCGCGAAACCGCTGGTTCAGATCGCGCATCGCCGCATCGCTGGTCAACAGCACCGTCACTTGCCCGCGCAGCCGCACTGCGGCTTGCGCCCGGCTCAAAAATCGCGCCAACGTTCGCGTGGAAGGCAGCCGAACCGGCTTCGGGCTCAACACCGCAGCAGAAGGCTTCGCCGAAACCGACTTCGGCGTTGCGTCAGGCTCCAGTTCTGGGTCGATGAGGATCATCGTGCGCGGGGCCGGCCATAATGCACAGCCCCACTGTGACTTTGATTTTACGTGAAGGGTGCGCCTACTGCGGCTTGCCTGCGTGCAGCGGCGGCGCTTGCGGCTGTTCTTCGCTGGCGGGCCCGCCCACCGCGATCGCCCCCTCCAGCGGCAACTCCTGCTGCTGCGGTTTCGCGCTCTCGTAGGCGCGCACAATGCGCTGTACCAACGGATGCCGCACCACGTCTCCCTCCTCGAAATGACAGAAGGCCACCCCCTCCACGCCGCCCAGAATATTGATCGCGTCCAGCAGCCCCGACTTGCGCGGGTTGGGCAGATCGATCTGCGTAATGTCGCCTGTGATCACGGCCTTCGAGTTGTTGCCCATGCGCGTCAGGAACATCTTCATCTGCTCGATCGTCGTGTTCTGCGCCTCGTCGAGAATGATGAATGCATCGTTGAGCGTGCGGCCGCGCATAAAGGCCAGCGGAGCCACTTCGATCACGTTGCGCTCCAGCATTTTGTCCACCTTCTCCACGTCGATCATGTCGAAGAGCGCGTCGTAGAGCGGACGCAGATAGGGATCGATCTTCTCCTGCAAAGTGCCCGGCAAAAAGCCCAGCCGCTCGCCGGCTTCCACGGCGGGCCGCACCAGAACGATCCGGCTGATACGCTTGGCGTTGATGGCCGCCACGGCCATGGCCACAGCCAGATAGGTTTTGCCGGTTCCTGCCGGCCCCACGCCAAAGACCATGTCGTTCTGCTCGATGGCTTCCACGTAGCGGCGTTGGTTAGTCGAGCGCGGCTGCACGGTGCGCTTAATCCCGACGGACCGCTGCTTGCCTGCCTCAGCCACGGAGCGCAAAGTCGTCGCGGCATCGGCCGCCACCAGGCGCAGCATGCCGTTCAATTCGCCGTTGTGGGGATGGATACCCTGACGGCGCAGCGCCTCAAAGTCTTCGAAGATTCGCCGCACGCGGACCACGCTTTCTTCCGGTCCCTGTACGTGCACGGCGTCGGAGCGAAGATCGATGCGGACGCCGAGCGAGTCTTCCATCAGCCTTAGGTTTTCATCGCGGGTCCCAAACAGGGGCTCGAGGTTGGGCGTGATCTCCAGAGCGATCTTCAAAGGGGCAACGTCCTCCGGGATAGTGATTTGTATGTATGGTGAACCGGCAGCACACCACGGGAACGCAAGCACCCCCCGGGCGCTTGCAGGCAAACGGCTGATTTTGAAAGGAGTCGAAGAGCGCAGGGCACAACCGGGTCCATGGTCTGGCTTGTCCTGCAGGGCCGCGGATTGAGGTTGAGTACCAAATCCAGTATTGCGAGATTAGCGCGAGACGCGCCGCGCGTCAACCACTGCACCATTACTTTTCATGGAGCGGTTGCCGAAGGAGATACGGTGCCGGTCTCCTGGACCGGGGAAGCACATAGTACCGCCGGTCTCCCGACCGGGGCTCCCAAGAAATGATTTGTGTTTCTTGGGGTGGTTGACCGGCTGTCGTGCGGGTCTCCTGACCCGCACATCGCCGCTGGGCTGCCCCGCTCCGGTACACTGCTCTCAATCTTCTCGTTTCCCCCTGAGGAACCCCGCGGATGTCCGTTCTCTATATTGTTGTCCTGGTCGTCATCGCCACCGCGCTCCTTGCGGTGGCCGTCTATCGCGCGCTGCTGGTCAAAACCAAGGCCGACTATCTCGTTGCCGGCCGCTCCCTCTCCGCCATCGTCCTCGTCCTCACCCTCCTCACCTCGTGGATCGGCGCAGGCTCTCTCTTCGCCGGCGCAGAAAATGCCTACAAAAACGGCTTCGCCGCTCTCTGGCTTCCGGCAGGCGGCTGGCTGGGCCTGCTGCTCATCTACTTTATTGCGCCGCGCGCACGCAAATTCGCCCAGTTCACCCTCCCCGATCTTCTCGAAGCCCGCTACAACCAGACCGCCCGCGTGCTCGGCACCATCGCCATCCTTTTTGCCTACGTGGCCATCACCAGCTACCAATTCAAGGGCGGCGGCAACGTGCTGCACCTCATTTTCCCTGATACGCTCACTCCGGAGCAGGGCACCTGGATCATCGCCATCTTTGTCATCGTCACCACGGCCATGGCAGGCATGTCGTCGGTCGCCTATATGGATGTGGCCATCGGCTCGCTCGTCACCGTCATCTGCATCATTGCCACGCCCATGCTGCTGGCCAAGGCTGGAGGCTGGAGCGGTCTACATGCAGCGCTGCCCGCCACGCATTTTCAAGTCCTCGGCAACCTCACGCTCGTGCGCGGGCTCGAGTTTCTGGTTCCCACCATGCTGCTCATGCTCGGCAACCAGGTCATGTATCAGAAATTCTTCTCCGCCAAATCGGAACGCGATGCCCGCATCTCCGTCATCGGCTGGATTGTGGGCACCGTGGTGCTTGAAACTTTAATCGTCGCCATCGCTGTAATCGGTTCCGCACTCTACCCCACAGGCGAGGTCGCCGCGCAGCCCTACGAAATCATTCCGTACACCGCGCGCCACGGCCTGCCCGCCCTCATGGGCGCGTTGCTGCTCGGCGCCGTCTTCGCCAAGGTCATCTCCACGGCCTCGAACTATCTGTTCTCACCCGCCAGCAATCTTATTGAAGACGTCTTCGTGCGCTACATCGCGCCGAACGCATCGAACAAGAGCGTCCTCATCTTCTCCCGTCTCGCCGTAGTGCTGCTCGGCGCTTGGGCGCTCTATCAAGCCCTCTACGCCCCCAGCATCCTCGCCAAAATGCTCTACGCCTACACCATCTACTCTGCCGCGCTCACGCCGGTAGTGCTGGCCGCGTTCTATTCCAAACGCGCCACCGCCTGGGGCGCAGTCGCCGCCATCGCCACCGGGACGGTAGTCACGCTTTTCTGGGACGTGCAGGGTGTAAAGGAGTTCCTGCATCTCCCGTCGATCCTAGCCGACCGCGACGCCATCTTCCCCGCGCTCTTCGCCGCAGTAGCCGCGCTCATCCTCGTCAGTGCCTTCACGCCCAAACCCAAGCCCGCGCAACTGGCGAAGATGGCCGACTGAAGACCGATCAATCGGCGTTTATCACATACCCAAGTGCATCTCGGCCTTGATTCTTCTAGACATTTGCCACCCACGCTTCACCGTCACAAAGACCGATGTGACATCAACTCCCGCACCCAGGCTCATGCGCAGCTCGTACTCGCCCGGAGGAAGGGAAAAGGCGAAGGCTCCATCGTGGCCTGTTACGCACGCGGCCACAGGCAATCGAGCATCCTCATACCGCGTCTTGTAACGCCCATCGGAAGGCTTTCGCAGAAAGACCTGAACCAACGTACCCACAGTTTCGTTTCCCGGAAATACTGTAGTGCCCCTCACCTTTCGTACCGGCTTGTCCCGTAGGTCGATCATGACCGCCTCGTTGCCACCCCACCGTGTCACGGTCGTGAGAGGCGCTTCTTCGCAGCCGCTGCTCTGGGCGTGGCCTAACGTCAAACCGCCAAAAGCAATGAATACGACAAGGCAAAAGGGATTGTGATGTTGATTCATCGTTCTCGCCCATCCCCGCCGACCGCGAAACGCCCTCAATGCGCCCCCATCCACGTCAGCGTCTTCTCCGCGAGCCCCGCAAAAGCCCGTACCGCCAACTCCAGGTGCTCCGTCCGCGTGTCCTCAATCTTGTTATGGCTGATGCCCTTGATCGACTGCACAAACATCATCACCGTGGGAATCCCCGATCGGCAAACCTCCGCGGCATCGTGCAGCGGCCCCGAGGGCATCCGCCGCGTCTCCGGCACCGTCTCCAAAATCGCCTCTTCGCAAAGCCCGATCAACTCCGGATGAAACGGAACGGGCTCGATATTCCAAATCCGCGACCACTCCACCTCGCACCGCTCTTCGGCGGCAAAGCGCCGGCTCGCAGCCTGCGCCTCCGCAAACATATTGGCCAAAATGCCGGCGTCCAGATCGCGCTGATCGAGCGTCGCCTCGCACCGCCCCACTACAGCCGTCACAATCCCAGGAAAAGTTTTCACGCTCCCCATCGTGCACACCGAGTCAGGGTGTTTCCCGGCAATCGTCCGTATCTCGAGCGCCAGTTTCGCCGCAGCAGCCAGTGCGTCCCGCCGAACCGCCATGGGAGTCGAGCCCGAGTGTGCCTCTTGCCCGGTGAATGTGATGGCATAGCGCTCCACGCCCTTCGTCCCCGTCACCAAGCCCAGCGGCAAATCCGCATTTTCCAGCACCGGCCCCTGCTCAATGTGCAGTTCGAGATATGCAGCAATATTCCTGCGCTCCGCCGCCGCCTCTCCAATCCTGTCGATGTCAATCCCCACCTGCTTCAGAGCCGCTTCCAGCGTGATCCCGTCTCGATCCGTCCGTCCCCTGTCGGCCGCAATTGTTTGCTTCCCTGCAAATGCCGCCGACCCGAAGAGGCTGCGCCCAAAACGCGCGCCCTCTTCATCCGCCCAATCCACCAGTCGCACGGTAAACGGCGGTTTTCCGTCGTACTTCTCCGCCAGATACCGCACCACTTCGAGCCCCGCGACCACGCCGAGGCATCCATCCAACCACCCGCCGTTGGGAACTGAATCCAGATGGCTGCCGAGAACCAGCGTCTTCTCGCTCTGGCCCCGCAGCGTGATCCATTGATTTCCCGCGGCATCGAAGTGACGCTCCACAGGAAGACCGATTAGCTTGCTCCCAAACCATTCGCGTGCCTTGAGCCATGTGGGTGTAAACGCAACCCGCTGCGCCCCGTCGGCGTTAGCCGTCAAGTCGCGAAGCTCGCGCAAATTAGAAATCACATTTCCAGGCTCAAGTGGCATACTTCCCCCTCCTCTGATTTTCGCAGCCGTAACCGCAGCTGGGCGCCCCATCCTAAACGCGTTTTTTGCGTTTAGGGTGGGATAGCACAAACTCCAATGGCCGGGCCTCCATCCTAAACCCGTTTTCTGCATTGAGGGAGGGACCATCCAAGAAAAAACTTGCTCCGCCCGGCCAAACCGGTCTTACACTGTCGGTGATCCCCCACGGACTGCTATGCCTGTGGCTCAGCTCACTCTCGAGATCCGCATCGAGCACGCCCAGTCGCTCAAGGATCGCCGCCAAGTGGTGCGCTCCCTCAAGGACCAGTTGCGCCAGGGCTTCAACGTCTCCGTTGCCGAGCTCGACGAGGCCGTCACTTGGCAATCGGCCACAATCGGTGTCGCCGCCATCTCGCGCTCCCGCGATTACCTGCACGGCCTCATGGAAGAAGCCGAGCGCGCCGCCCGCCGCATGACCACCGAACTCGGCGCCGAACTCGCCGACTCCTTCTGGGAATATATCGAAAGCTGAGAGCCGCGCCCACGCGCAAGAACCCGCAATCGCGCCATGCTACCCTGAATCTTCAGGTTCGGCCCTTGCGGCGCCCAAATCCACGCGCCGGCGCAGCCGGAACGGGGTATTCGCTTGCAATCCACTGCGTTTGTCGTTGCCGTCTTCGAGTTTGTCATACTCCTCTTTTCGCTCAGTTTTCACGAGTGCGCGCACGCCTTTATGGCTTCGCGCCTGGGCGACCAGACGGCCCGAATGCAGGGCCGCATCTCGCTCAACCCCATGGTTCACATCGACCCCATCGGAACCCTGCTGTTTCCGGCTCTCGTCATCTTCGGGCCATTGATTGGCTTCAATCTTCCCTTCATGCTCATCGGCTGGGCTAAGCCCACCCCGGTCATCACGCGCAACTTCAAGAAAATCGTTCGCGACGACAATTTAACTACGCTCGCCGGACCGTTCTCGAATCTCATCCTGGTCTGCGTGGCCCTCGTGGCTCTGATCGTCATGGCGAAAGTGGTGCCCAACGGCGGCGAGATCGTCCAGTTGTCTTTTGCGGCCGCATTGCGACTCGCCGATCCCAGCCAGGCGCACCCTGTCGCCCTGCTCCTCAGCCTTGCCATTCTCATCAACCTCTCGCTCTTTTTCTTCAATCTGTTGCCCATCCCTCCGCTCGATGGCAGCCGCGTGGTGCGCAATATGCTGCCCTACAACGCGGTACGCGTCTACGACCGGATCGGCGGTTGGCTCAGCTACCTTCTCATGATCTTTGTCGGGGGCTTTCTCTTGCGCCTGCTGTTGTGGCCCGTGCTGGGGCTGGTCTTTTCGCTGCTGGGGCGGCTCTGAGAAAGCAGCCCCTTCGCCGATCCCCTCCCGCTAGGGCCTGCCATCCAGTTCTCAGGCGTTAGCGTTGCGAGCGAAAATCGGGCCAGACGAGGCGGAGGACGAAGGCTGTGGCGGGTCCACCGCCGAGGACGACAACGACGTATGACCCGATTTTCGCCGCAACCCGAAGGGACGAGGCCGATTTTTCCGATTTCGTTGTCGCTCGTCGCTCCAGTAGCTGGCTACAGTTCGCTCCTTGCTCCTAGAACTCGGAAAAATCGGCTTCCGTCGCTTACGCTTGAGAACTGGATGGCAGGCCCTAAAATGGAATGAGCGTTTTATCTGGTTTTTGATCGCCAGGCGTGTCGAATCGCAATCATGTCTGAACTCCCCAATCTTCCGCCAAGGCCGCGCGTTTTAAGCGGCATGAGACCCACGGGAAAGCTGCACCTGGGCAACTACATGGGCGCCCTCGCCAACTGGGTCAAGCTGCAAGACCAGTACGAATGCTACTTCTTCATCGCCGACTGGCACGCCCTCACCACCGACTACGCCGACACCTCGCAGATCACGACCAACATCAAGGACGTTCTGCTCGACTATCTCGCCGCCGGCCTCGATCCCGCGAAGAGCGTGCTGTTTTTGCAGAGCAAAGTGAAGCAACATGCCGAGCTTTTCCTGGACCTTGCCATGATTTCGCCGCTCGGCTGGCTGGAGCGCGTACCCAGCTACAAGGAGATGCAGGAGAACCTCACCAATCGCGACCTCACCACCTACGGTTTTCTCGGCTACCCGGTGCTGATGGCCGCGGACATTCTGCTCTACCAACCGCAGTACGTTCCCGTTGGCCAGGATCAGCAGGCACACGTCGAACTGACGCGCGAAATCGCACGGCGGTTTAACCAATACTTTCCAAAGATAATGAACAAACCCGAGCCGCTTGGGACGTTCTCGGTTGACGTTTTGCCCGAACCCAAAGTTCTGCTTACGCCCTCGCCCAAGCTCCCCGGCACCGACGGCCGCAAGATGTCCAAGAGCTACGGCAACACCATCCTCTTGAGCGACCCGGAGCCAGTGGTGCGCCAGAAATTCAAAACCATGGTCACCGATCCGGCGCGCATTCGTCGCACCGACCCCGGCGATCCCGACAAATGTCCGGTCGGCGATCTGCACAAAGTCTTTTCGACTCCCGAAACCATGGCCAAGGTTTATGAAGGTTGCCGGTCGGCGGGCATCGGCTGCATCGAGTGCAAGAGTTGGGCGTCCGACTCACTCCTGAAAGTCCTCGCACCCATTCAGGAGCGGCGCGCCGCCATCACTAAGCCGCAGGCCATCGAGATATTGAAGGAAGGCTCGCGGCACGCCGAACAGCGCGCCGAGCAAACCATGGTGGAGGTGCGCGAGGCCATGAAAATGCCCTTGACCACCGTGAAATCCTGAGCCTTACGCGCGCGAACATGTGATCGTAAGGCCGCCGGGAAGGGCCGCGCCAGACGGCGAGGCGCAGGCGGCCGGGAAAGCAACGATGAAGGAACCAACACTTCCGTGGTGGCGCAGGGCGCTCCAATTTGCGCTGGGCGGAATTGTCGGCCTCTTCCACCGCAACGGAAAAACGGAAGCCGCAGCGCAGATTGCGCCCCAGGCTGTACCCGCTGCAAACCACCACGAAGCATCAAACCAAGAGACTCCAGTGAAAGATTCTTCCCCCCAATCCGAACCTGTTTCAGCTCAAGTCGATGCGGCCGAGAACGAGACGTCCGCCAAGGTCGTAGTTCCCGTCGCGCAGAAGCCCGCGCCGGACCCGCCGGCTACCGCAAAGGAAGCTCCCCCTCCAGCAGAGCAGCCTCCTGCTGCAACGGTCAGTGAGCCCGAGATTCCCTCGGCGCCCGCCCCTGAAGCTCAGACGATCGAAGCCGAAGAAGCCGTCGCCATCGCTGCCCAGGCCGCACCGGAAGAGGCAACCGCTTCGCAGCCAGCAGAAGAGCCCGTCTCCGCCGCAGCCGACCAAAGCCAGCCCATCTCAACGCCCGGACCCGAACCGTCGCCTCTGCCCGTACCGGTGCCGATCGACATCGCGCCCACACTGCCTTTTGCCGATAAGCCCGAGCGCACGACCGCCGAAAAAGTCGCTGCCGCGCTCAAGGCCCGCGGAGAAGACGCCGAGCAGTCGCCGTTTAACGTCATGGTGAACGAGGTCTACGACGGCCCGCTCGACCTGTTGCTCGATCTCATCCGCAAGCAGGACATCGATATCTACGACATCCCCATCGCCAAAATCACGGCGCAATTCCTGGCCTACGTCGACCAATTGCGCGCCAGCGACATGGACGTGGCCGGAGAGTTCATCTACACCGCGGCGCTGCTCATCCACATCAAGAGCAAAATGCTGCTGCCGCGCGCGCCCGCCGGGCCCGATGACGCCGCCGAAGATCCTCGCCGCGAACTGGTCGAGCGGCTTCTCGAGCACGAGCGCTTCAAAAACGCCGCGCAAATGCTCCTCGAAAGGCAAATGCTCGAATACGCCACGTGGACCAATCCCGGCATTCGCGAATTCCAGGAAGACGCCGGCGCCGAGCCCGAAATCGCAGCCGACACCACCGACTTGGTGCGCGTCTTCGGCGCCATCCTCGAGCGCGCGCGCAACCGCCCCATCCTCGATGTCGAAGAAGACTCCGTCACGGTCGGCCAGATGATCCAGTTCCTGGCGCGGCGGCTCACCATGGAAGACAAGCCGGTCGCGTTGCGCCGTCTGCTCAGCCACACCAAGTCAGAGCGCGCGCTCATCGCCATGTTTCTCGCGCTTCTCGAGCTCGTCCGCCTGCAGGCTATCCTGCTCCGCCAGGACCGGCACTTCAGCGAAATCTTCATCAAGAAGCACACCGGCTTCGAAGCGCTGATGAACCAGGGCCTCGCCAACGCCCGCGACGACTGGCGCTGAGGCAATCATTCATTCAGCACGCATAAGGGTGCACTAATGAGGGTGCCCCCGGTCCCTCGCATTTGGGGACCGGGGAAAGCACGAACCTAAACCCACCCATCGACCGACCCCAAGCCATCGTCGAACACCACGCCACCTTGTACACTGTCGATGATGATTTCGTTTCCCCACAAACTGCATCACTCGGCCGCAATCGCCGCCCTTCTAACGGGCGCGCTCTCCGCATCGCTTTGTGCGCAGCAGCCGCAGCCGTCCGCCCCGGCAACCCTCATGAACACGGAGCTGCCGCTGCCCGAGCCAGCCGCTGAAGCCCTGCCGCTCCCGGAAGACCGCGGCGCCGCCGATCTTGAGCAGACGCTCAAGCGTCTCGGCACCACCGCCAGTGTGCTCTTCATCGTCGCGCATCCAGACGATGAAGATGGCGCTCTTATGACCTATCTCTCGCGCGGCCTCGGCGCGCGCGTTACATTGCTCACCCTCACGCGCGGCGAAGGCGGCCAGAACGCCATGTCGGCCGAGAGTTACGATGCGCTGGGCCTCATTCGCACCAGCGAGTTGCTCAAAGCCGACGAATATTACGGTGCGCAGCAACTTTGGGGCACTGAGGCCGACTACGGCTTCTCCAAAACCCAGGAAGAGGCCTTCGCCAAGTGGGGCCACGACCGCGTGCTCTACGATGCGGTGCTCGCGGTGCGGCTCGTGCGGCCGCAGATCATCCTTTCCACCTTTGTCGGCGGACCCTCCGATGGCCACGGCCATCACCAGGTCTCGGGCGAAATCGCGCAGGAGGCATATAAAGTTGCCGGCGACCCGAAAGTCTTTCCCGAGCAATTGAAAAACGGATTGCAGCCGTGGCAGGCGCTTGCCGTCTACTCGCGCGAGCCGTTCGCGCGCATAGAGAACGGGCAAATGTTCGACTACGCCACCGGCAAGTCGGCGCCCGCGCGGTTCCATAACTACGTCACCGGCGAGTGGTCGGAAGGCGCGCCCAAAGTAGACGCGACAATTCCCGTAGGCACGTGGGATCCAGTGCTCGGCCGCACCTATGTTCAGATTGCGCGCGAAGGCTGGGGCAAGCAGATGTCGCAATACGGCGGCGCCAATCCCGCGCTCAGCGCGCCCGATTCTTCGAGCTATCACCTGTGGGCGGTCGCTCCGGCGTCCGCCGCAAGCGCCAACGCCAACACCAACGCGAGCGATGCGAGCCTCTTCCAGAACGGCAAAGTCAACATCGATACCAGCATTGCAGGCCTCGCGCGTCTCGCCGGCGCCGCGCCGCCCGCATGGCTCACTGATGGCCTGCACAAAATCCAATCCG
Source organism: Occallatibacter sp. (assembly GCA_050011915.1). Taxonomy (GTDB): domain Bacteria; phylum Acidobacteriota; class Terriglobia; order Terriglobales; family Acidobacteriaceae; genus Telmatobacter. The sequence continues at coordinate 6,655 of JBEKIE010000002.1, read as the reverse complement.
ACCTCGACGCCTTTATGGCCGACTGCAGCAATCAAGGCGGCGCTGATGGCGCGCACAAGCTCACGCCCATCTATCGTGAAACGCTTGACCTCTATGCTCATGTCAAAACAAGCGAACTGAGCGCCCAGGCCAAGTCCGATCTCGAATTCGAGCTGGCCGAAAAAATCAACCAGTTCCAAATCGCATTCAAAGATCTGCTCGGCCTCGACCTCGTGGCCTTCACGGCGGGAGGCGACGGTGGCCAGGGCTACGGCGGCGGCCGTGGTGCGTCTGCCGATGAAACTTTGCGCAGCGTCTATCCGGGCGAAGACTTCAGCGTTCGCGTGCACACCTTCAGCGCCACAAGCAGCGCGCAGCTCTCCCGGACCTGGTTTGAAACTGCTGCCGGCGCATCATGGATAAAGGGCGAGCCCGCCGGCGCGCCGAGCAGCTCCGAATCAACCAACGCGCTCTTTCACCTGCACGTCCCCGGCGACGCCGCGCCCACCGCGCCCTATTTCACACGTCCCACCACCGAGCAGCCTTACTACGACATCTCGAACGAAGCCTGGCGCGAGCGCTCCTTCGCGCCTTACCCAATCAGCGCCTGGGCCGAGTTCACCTTCGACAGCGTTCCCATCCGTCTCGGCATGGTTGTGCAAACCCTGGCGCACGTCTCCGGCGTCGGCGGCGTCTACCAGCCGCTCGTCGTTACTCCCGCCATCGGCGTGCGCGTCGCGCCTGAAGCGCGGCTTCTGCCCCTGGACGGCTCGCCGTTGCCCGTTCGCGTCACCGTGCACGCCGAGCGCGCCGCCGACGGAACCATCGATCTGAAACTACCCAACGGATGGCGCTCCGATCCCGCGCAACAATCCTTCCATCTCAAGAGCGCGGGCGACACCGAGCCTCTCGTCTTCTCCGTTTCTCCCGCCGGCGACGTTGCCGCGCGCGCCTACTCCATTCGGGCCGTGGCACACGTGGACAGCAAAGACTATTCAACCGGCTGGCAGAGCATCGGCTACACCGGCTTGCGGCCCTATAACCAGTACAAGCTCGCCGAACTGCGCACGCGCAAAGTCGATGTCAAGCTCGCGCCCGATCTCCGCGTCGGCTACGTGATGGGAACCGGCGACACCGTTCCTGAAGCCATCGAGGCGCTCGGCATCACGCCGCATCTGCTCTCCAACGACGATCTCGCCACTGCCGATCTCTCGCAATGGAACGTGCTCGTCGTCGGCATTCGCGCTTACTCTGTGCGCCCCGAACTCGCCGCGGCCGAGTCGCGGCTTGAAGCCTTCGTCGAACGCGGCGGAACGCTCATCGTGCAGTACCAGGGCAACAACTTTCCCGCGCCGTTGCCGCTGGCCATGAAGGGTATGGCCGAGCGCGTCGTCGATGAGCAGGCCCCGGTCGAGCTGCTCGATCCCGCCAATCCCCTCCTCACCTCGCCCAACCAAATCACCTCAGCCGATTTCGACGGATGGTTCGAAGAGCGCGGCCACGGCTTCCTCGATCGTTGGGATCCCGGTTACACAGCGATCACTGAGACCGCCGATCCGGGTCAGGACCCGCAGCGCGGCGGCTTGCTGGTCGCGCATCGCGGAAAAGGTATCTATATTTATGTTGCCTACGCGCTCTACCGGCAATTTCCTGAGCTGGTGCCCGGCGCCTATCGCCTGTTTGCCAATCTCCTCAGCGCCGGCGCATCGTCGCCAAGCGCTTCCTCGGCATCGCAGTCTTCTCATCCTTGAGTTTTCGCGGGAAATTTGCACAGCCGTGCGGCCAAACAGCGTCTCATTGGTTAATGGAGCATAAATTTCTCTAACTTCCCCTAGGCTTCGCGAAGTTCGATAACACGAACTGTGAAATCTATGTGAATTCGTCAAATCTTAACCTTGCTCTGCGAATCTTGGATGCGGATCGAAGGGGATGGATTTTGCTGTCGCGAAATTTCTCTGCCTTCGCGATCGTCGTCGCATCTTTCGCAGATGAGAACATCGCAGATTTTCCTGCTCATGGATGTCTCCGCGGCGCGAGGACAAATGCGATCGAATGCACGCGGGTGCGGCCACGATTCCGGAATGATTTCAAAACGAACAGAGAGGCCCAAATGAAACGCATATTCTTCGCGGCTGCCGCAGTCATTCTGTCAGCCAGTCTCGTTGTTTCCCACGCCCAAACCAGCGGCTCCTCGGCGCCGGCGAAAAAGCACGCGCCCGCCATGAAAGCCACCACCCCGCCGGCTCCGTCGGTGCAAGATCAAATTCAGGCTCTGCGCACCGAATTCCAGACGCAGATCGACAGCCTGAAGAGCGATCTCTCCGCCAAGGATGCGCAACTTCGTCAGGCGGAGCAGGATGCCGCCGATGCGCGCGCCGCGGCCAACAAGGCTGAAGCCGACGCCCAGGCGCAGCAGGCGGCCTTCACGCAGAACACCGACGCCGTCACTACGTTGCAGAGCACAGTGAAGGATCTGACGACCAACCAGCTCTCGCTCGCCACCACGGTCTCTGACGAAACCACGAGCATCAAGAAGGCGATCGCCAATCCCGACGCGATTAACTTCAAGGGAGTGGCCCTTTCCTTCTCGGGCAGCTTCCTGGCGGCTGAAACCGTGTGGCGTAGCGCAGCCACGGGCGCCGACATCAACACCCCGTTTACCGGCATTCCGCTGCAGAACTCCGAAGGCGCGCAGTTGACCGAGTTCTTCATGAGCGGCCGCCAGTCGCGCCTTGCGTTCAAAGCGACGACCAAGTACGGAAACGTAAACGCGTCTGGCTACTACGAGGCTGACTGGCTGTCGTCGGGCACGACCTCGAACAACAACCAGTCGAACAGCTATACCATGCGGCAGCGCCAGTTGTGGGCCGACGCGAAGATGGCCAACGGCTGGGACTTCTCCGGCGGCCAGGGCTGGTCGCTGGTTGCCGAGACCACCTCGGGCCTGACCCGCGGAACGGAAATTCTGCCGGCCACCATCGACGCACAGTACGAGGCCGGTTTCGTGTGGACCCGCCAAGCCAGTTTCCGGTTGAGCAAGAACATCGGCCCGAAGGTCTTCATAGGCGCATCGGCTGAGAATGCCGAGACCCTGAACCCCGGCGGCAGCGGCCTGCCCCTCAATGTGCTGATTGGCTCGGGCGGCACCAGCGGCGGCCTCTATAACGCCGCATCCAACCCGACAACCGGCACCGCTCTTGCGAATTATACGTTTAACTATTCGCCGGATTGGGTGGCCAAGATGGCCATCGAGCCGGGCTGGGGACACTGGGAACTCTTTGAGCTGACCCGTTTCTTCCGTGACCGCATCTATCCTGGCCTGACCTGCTCGTCCACCGGCACCCCGGCTGTCACAACCTGCACCGGCAGCACGGCGGGCGCCCTCAACGACACCGAAGTGGGCTATGGCTTCGGCGGCGGCTTCCGCGGGCCCCTCGCCAACAAGAAAGTCACGATCGGCCTGAAGGGTCTGTGGGGCTATGGCGTGGGCCGCTACGGCTCGTCGACCATTGCCGACATCACCCTCCGTCCCAGCGGAATTATCGAGCCGCTGGAGGCTTTCTCGGCTCTGAGCACGCTTGAAGTCAATCCGAATCCCAAGCTCAACGTCTACTTCAACTACGGCGGCGACTACGTCTACCGCGACTTCGTTTTGAACTCTTCTGGCTCAGAGGTGGGCTACGGCCTTACGACCGCAGCCATGTCGAGCTGCGGTGTCGAGCCGACCCCCGGCAACGGCGGAGTGAACCAATCGGCAGATCCCACCGGCGCCGGCGGCAGCTGCGCGGGCAACAACAAGGATGTGCAGGAGTTCACCGCAGGCTACTGGTTCTATTTCTTTAACAATCCCCATGGCCGTCTGCGCCAGGGCATCCAGTACAGCCTGATGCGCCGCGATCTGTGGTCGGGCACGACCAGCACCGCGAATCCCGGCGCTGGCGCACACGGCGACGACAACATGATCTTCACATCGTTCCGCTACTACCTGCCGTAACCTCCGGCCTTCAGTCCAGGCCAAATCGAACGGGGCAATCCGCATCGCGGATTGCCCCGCTTCTTTGCACTCACTCTCCGAGGGACCGCCTCAAAAAACAAACGCCCGAAGGGAAACCCCCTCGGGCGTTCGTGCCTGTCCGGAAAAACCTACTCCGCCGCTTCCTGAGCCTTGGTCTGCGCCACGGTCCAGTCCGCCGCGCCCACCTTGAAGCGCGCAAACCGCCGCACCGTGATGTTCTCGCCCAGCTTGCCCACCTTCTGCGCAATCAGTTCCTTGATGCTCACCGTCTGGTCTTTAATAAACGGCTGCTCCAGCAGGCAAACCTCCTCGTAGAACTTCGCCATCTTCCCATCCACAATCTTCTCGATCACAGGCGCCGGCTTGCCCGTCGCCGCGGCCTGTGCGCGATAGATCTCCTTCTCGCGTTCCAGGTCCCCCGGCGTCACGTCCTCGGGCTTCACATAGCGCGGATCGCTTGCCGCGATGTGCATGGCTACGTCCTTCAGCAGTTCCTGAAAGTCATCTGTCTTCGCCACAAAATCGCTCTCGCAGTTTAGTTCCAGCAGCACGGCAATCTTGCCGCCCGCATGGATATACGAGCCCACCGCGCCCTCGTTGGTCGCGCGTGCGGCCTTCTTCTGCGCCGACGCCATGCCGCGCTTGCGCAGCACAATAATGGCGGCTTCGTTGTCGCCGTTCGCTTCCTGCAAAGCTTTAAGGCAGTCGCCCATCGGCGCGCCCGTCATATCGCGCAGTACTTTCACCTGCTTGGCATCTATTTTCCCGCTCACTGTCGTCATCTCTCTCTGTTTCCCCGGCCGCAGCCGGCGTCGCAAATGCATCGCGGTTATAAATTTTTGATGAGTCGGGTGCCCCCGGGTCCCTTGCTTTTGGGGACCGGGGAAGGCACCAACCTCAGCTTGCCGCCGGATCATCTCTTCCGGCATAAGAAAAGCGTGGCCGACCATCGAAGCGGCCACGCTCCACTCAATGTGCGCATGGTCTCGCGCAACGATCCGCTATAACCCGCCCTCGGCAGCCTCGCCCTCATCCGCCAACGCTACGCCGGCAGGCGCCTTGCGAATGCCGCCGCCCAGCGCCGCTTCCAGATCGACCTCTTCCACCGGAGCTGCCTCTGCCGCCTCGACGCTCTCTTCCGCGGCCACTGCTTCGGCAGGCTCTTCCCGGAAGGCCTTGTCGCCCAGCAGGTTCACGCCCTCGGAGGCAGAGTCGGCAATCTTCGAGGTAAACAGGCGAATGGCGCGCAGCGCATCGTCGTTGCCCGGAATCACGTAATCCACCACCGTGGGATCGCAGTTGGTATCCACCACCGCCACCACAGGAATGCCCAGCTTGCGCGCTTCCTTCACCGCAATCGTTTCGTTGTTCGAGTCCACGATGAACAGCGCGTCGGGTAGCCGCTTCATGCTCTTGATGCCGGCCAGGTTCGCCTGCAAATGCTTGCGTTCCCGCTCCAGCTTGATCACTTCTTTCTTGGTCAGCAGGTCGTAGCGGCCGTCGGTGGCCATCTCATCCAGTTCCTGCAGGCGCTTCACGCTCTTCTGCACCGTCACCCAGTTGGTCAGCAGGCCGCCCAGCCAGCGCTGGTTGATATATGGCATGCCCGCGCGCGTCGCCTCTTCGGCAATCGCATCCTGCGCCTGGCGTTTGGTGCCGACAAACAGGATCGTCTTCCCGCTGCCGCACAGCTCAACCACAAACTTCGACGCATCCTTGAACAGCTTCAGCGTCTTCTGCAGGTCGATGATGTAAATTCCGTTACGCTCCCCAAAGATGTATTCCTTCATCTTGGGATTCCAGCGCTTCGTCTGATGCCCGAAGTGAACACCCGCTTCGAGCAGTTCCTTCATCGTGATGGTCGCCAATGTTCCTCCTATGTGGACTGCATCCGGGCAGGTCCTACCGTGGCCCGGATTGATTCCCCTTGCGGGGAGATTTGGTAAAACCGGGTGCCAGATTCCAGGTGTCAGGTTTCAGCAAAAGCCCGTCGCAGGCAGCTGATCCCTGAACCCTGAAACCTCACCCCTGTAAACGCGTTAGCGCTTGCTGAACTGGAACCGCTTTCTCGCGCCCTTCTGGCCGTACTTCTTACGTTCCTTCTGGCGCGCGTCGCGCGTCATCAGGCCTTCGGCTTTCAGCAGCTTGCGCAGCTCAGGGTTGAACTCGAGCAGGGCGCGGGCAATGCCCATCTTCACCGCGTCGGCCTGCGCGCTCACGCCGCCGCCGCTCACCGTGGTCAGCACGTCGAAGCTCGCCGTCAGCTCCGCCACCACCAATGTCCGCTTGGCGGCAACGCGTTGCTGCTCGGTCACAAAGTGCTCGTCGAACTTCTTGCCGTTGACCTTCCACTCGCCCGTGCCGGGACGCAGAAACACGCGCGCAATCGCGCGCTTGCGCCGCCCCGTCCCGTAGTACTGCACCAGATCTGCCATTCCTTGTTAGCTCCTAGCTTCTAGCCTCTAGCTGCTAGCTTGTCCAAGCCCCGTCGGGCATTCTTGATTTTTCTTCGCCTCTTCGTTCCAGCAGGAAAAAGCTGGAAGCTAGAAGCTAGCAGCTAGAAGCTGCCTTACAACGCCACCGGCATCTGCGCCCCATGCGGGTGCTTGTCGCCGCGGTACACCTTCAACTTCGTTGCCATTTGCCGGCCCATCTTGCTCT
>JBEKIE010000001.1:0-141591 GCA_050011915.1 Occallatibacter sp. | reverse complement strand
TGCGAGGCCGCCTGGTAGCTGGTCTCCAGTTTCGACATCGCCGCTGCTTCGTCGTTCAGATTCACGCTTGACAGCGCATTGTTCTGCGTCTGTAACTGGGTCACGGAGGCATTCTGCGCGGTGTTCTCTGTCTGCACCTCAGAGACTGTCGCGCCGAGTGTGGAAACAAAGTTCGAGTAGTAGTCGATGGGCGTTTGCCCGTTCACAATGGTCTGCCCGGCCAGGCTCGCCATGGCCACGGCATTGGAATTGTCTCCGGTTCCGCTTCCCGCGCCCCCCGCCGCGATCTGGTTGGGGTCGGTCATGATGACGCTCATATTGGCCGCGCTGCCGGCAACCTTTGAGGGCTCGTTGAAGATGTAAAGCGGATTGGCGGCCGTTCCCGTCACGCCGTCCAAGTCTGTTCCGGAATTGTTCTTGGCATTCACCGAGGTCGAAATGCTGTATGCCAGTTGATCGAGCGAACCGAGTGCTCCGGGAATGTCCACGTCGCGAGCGGTCAGGTACCCTCCCAACTGCCCTCCGCCCGTGGCGAGCTGCGAGGTGACATCGGTCCCGCCAAGAAAGAAGTCGGCAACACCATTCACGGTTCCCGTCGTCAGTTGGAAGTTCTGCCCTTCGGAGACCAGCAACTGGCCCGAGGTGGTCGTGATGGAAAGGCCGTTGTTTTCGGTCGTCACCTGATTGATTCCGATCAACTGCGAGAGCTGGCTCAGGTCCTGCTGTCGCTGGTCTTCGAGCGTTCCCGCGTCGGCGTCCGGTGAACTGGATTGAATCTCGAGATTCAGTTGCGCGATGGCGCCGGTCAGCGAGTTCACCTGGCCTACGATCCCCGATGCGTCCTGATCGAGAGCAGCGCTTTGCGCATTGAGACTGTTCGCGGCGCTCGTAATGTCGCCAGACAGCGTCGACGCCGACGTTAGCACCTGCTCGCGTAACGCGTTGTCGGTGGGATCGCTCTCCAGCGAGGAAAAGGAGTCGAAGAAATTTGTAATGTCGCTGCCGATGTCGCCGGCCGTCGAACTGGACGATCCGGAGTCGGGCGTGAACAGCGCTTGCATGGTGTTAAGCGCGGTAAGGCGCGTGCTTGAGGCCGAGGCCAGTTGCTGTTGCTGATCGAGCCGCTCTTCGAGCACTCGGTCGCGCTGCGACGTCGCGCCGGTTTCCGTCACGCCGTCGCCCGCGAGGATTCCGTTGACATTGATCGGCTGATTCCCCTGCCAGTCGGGCGTTTCCTCGGTGTAGCCGCTCGTGTTGGCGTTGGCGACGTTGTTGGCCACCACGCTCAGCGCCGCCTGATCGGCGACGAGAGCTCCGGTGGTCAGGCTCAATGCGGAGTTAATGGTCCCCATGTCCGTCCTCCGCGCCAGCTCCCCCGCGCGCCTGCCTTTCGGTGTACTCCAACCGTCCCGCTCGAAGCTCCCGCAGCCGGTTCATGACGCTCAAATTGGCGCGCGTCGCGTCGAGGACCCGTGCGAAGACCGCCATATCGCCCTCGGCATCCCTCGCCTGCCGCGCCAGATGCTTCCGTTCGTCCAAATCTCTAGGGTTCAACGAACGAGTAAGCGCCTGGCACGAGAGGGCGAGCTCTTCGAGCCGCGCCGCGTCCAAACGTGCCAGCGCACGCGACGCCTCTACGACGATTTCTTTCAGCTCCGGATTCGCCGGACGCGCCTCAGGCTCCTGCATCGGCTGCTTCCCTATCCGTTTACGACTGGCCAGCAGCCAGCATCGAGTCAGTGACTCGGGAGGCTACCGCCGACGCCGGCACATTGTAGGTCCCGGCAGCCAGAGCGGCCTGCACCGCAGCTACCTTGTCGGCGCGAACGTTTTCTGCCGAGGCCGCCTGCGAAACTTCACTGGCCGCGTTGCTGAAGGTCGCCCGGTCGTTGTCGAAACTGCTCCCCGCCGCGGATGTACTGCTTTTCCCCTGAGACGCCGATGTAGCTGTCGGGTTCGCCCCCAAGAGCGATCTCAATCCATCCAGGCTATTGCGAATGTCCATAAATGTGACTCCTTGCTGGGTCTATCGTCGGCATCTCCTAATCACTCTAGTCATTCAGAAGCTCTCATCCCATGCTCTTGGTGCTATTTTTTGGTTACCTTCCCGCTCTCGTGCCGGTTACCTGTATGGGAAAGATCATGGATAATCCGGTCGGCAATGCCAAATCCTCCGCGCTCGCTCAGAGACTGGCCCAGTGCTTCTGAGGCAAACTCGCCCAACGCTCCGCCCGAGCCCGCACCTGAGTCCGAATCTTCTTCCGTGCCGGCCAAGGCATCCCCGTTCGTCATCGGCTTCAATAGTTCCTTCATCATCTGCCCTTCAAACTCATGCGCCGCGCGCACCAGCCGCGGCGAGGGCGCGGTTTCGCCTTCTTCGGCCTGCCCCTTCACCGCATACCCCTCGTTCCATGCTGCTTGCATCCCCAATTCCCTATCCCCTGCTCCCCTATTTCCAGATTCCCTCGGTCCCTGCCGTTACAGCACCACGAGATCAGCCTCCAGCGCGCCGGCTTCTCTCATAGCCTGGAGGATGGAGATCACGTCGCGCGCTCCCGCCCCGGTGCGCTGCAATTGCTGGACCAAATCCTCGACCGTGGCGCCTTCTTTGAGATTGATTTCATTCACCGGCTTGTCCTGCGCCTGCACCGTGGTCTGCTCGACCACCTGGGTCGTTCCCGAGGAGAGCGCATTAGGCTGCGAGACTTCGATATGGGAGATCACGTTCACGCTCAAACCGCCATGCAAGATCGAAACTGGTTGCAGGCGCACGGTGCCGCCGATGACAACGGTTCCCGTGCGCTCATTCACCACCACGCGCGCCCGCGGATAGACGCTGATCTCCACCTGTTCCACTTTGTCGAGCAGCGCCGCGGTATCTTCCTTCGGCTCCAGAGCAATTTCCACCCGCCGGCTGTCCACGGCATGAGCCCGCGCCACGCCCAGCTCGCGATCGATCGCCGCCGCCATGCCCTCGGCGGTATGAAAATCGGCGTCGTTCAGCACAATGCTTACGCTATGCATCTCGGCGAGATCGAAGGGAACGGTTCGCTCCACCAGCGCACCGCCCGGAATGCGCGCCGTGGTGGGATGATTCACCTGCTTCGTGCTTCCGCCGCCCGCGGCGGTGTAACCGCCCAACACCAGAGCTCCTTGCGCCTGTGCGTAGATCTGCCCATCGGGCCCGTAAATCGGGGTCATCAGCAGAATGCCGCCTTCGAGGGAGCGGGCATCGCCAGCCGACGAAACCGTGATGTCCAGTTTGTAACCCGGACGGCTGAAAGGCGGAAGCACCGCAACGACGAACACCGCCGCCATGTTCTTCACCTGCATGTTGCTGGCGCTTTGCGAACCGGTCGTCGGCACGGTAATGCCCATGCGCTGCAGGGCGGAGACCAGGGTCTGCGCGGGAAACACAGTCTGCGAACTGTCGCCCGTGCCTTTCAATCCCACAACCAGGCCGTAGCCCACCAGCTGGTTGTCGCGAATCCCCTCGATGGTCGCGACATCCTTGATGCGCGACCGGCGCTCGGCTTCCTGCGGCTGCACCAAAGCAATGGAAACAAGCCAGGCTGCGGCCAGCGCCATCCACCACCAAAAGGCACGATTTGCCCGAGCTTTTGCATTTGCCTGGGCAATGCGCAGCGCGATCATGGCCTCATCCGTAAATCTGACCGGTTCTTCGCTCTCGATGTGCCGCATCAATTTGTCCTCCTTGCCCCCTCGGCTGCATTGCCGGCTCTAGAACACCACCAGCTTTTCGAGAAAGCGCACCAGCGGATTCTGCCGGTACGTGGAGTCGTTGACGATGCCCTTGCCCGTCACCTCCAACTCGAGGTCGGTCATGGCCGTCGAGAGAACCTGGTTCTGGTTGCTCACGTCCTCGGGGCGTACCAGACCGCGCAGCGTGATCAGCTGTGTCTGTTGCGAAAACGTCAACTGCCGCGTGGCCTGCACCACCAGCATGCCGTTGGGCAGCACGTCCACGACTTCGGCCCCAAAGGTCGTGGTCAGGCTGGAGTCGGTCGTACTCTGCCCCTGCGCCGTCAAGCCGGAAGAGGCGCTGGCGCCGAGCAGATTCTGCAAACTGTTCGCGCTCTTGAGCGCGCCGAAGAGCGCTGTGATGTTCGAGCTCGCATTGGAAGCACGTGCGTTCTTCACCTGCCCATCCGTTGAGGCGGTCAGGCTTTCGCCGACCACGATCATCACCACATCGTGGATGCGGAAAGCTTTGACGTCCGTACCCAGCCGCACCAGTTGCCCTTGCGCGCTCCAGATCGAGCCCGGCGTCCGCACTTCGGCGGCCCGCTGTGCGCGCACCTTGGCGATGTAAGTGCGCAAAGCCTCTTCAGGAGGAGTCGCCTTGCCTGCTGACGCAGCGGCATTCTGCTTCTTGCTGGTTGCGTTCGCGGCGGGCGCCAACAAGGCACATATCACGATCCAAGCCGTCATGGCTCGCCTCAAGCCGGCCCTCACGGCCCCACCTCGCTCTGCGGCGCGAACTCGGCGCGTCCCGGCGAGATCGCCACCGCGCGCACCGCTTTGCCGCCAATCTTCAAGCGCGCCTTGAATTGAGCGCCTTTCGCCGCCGGTCCCAACGCAACCGCTTCCAGCCGCGTATCGACGACTGCCGTATGCTCCTCCACGATCACTGCGTCTCCGGAGTGGATTACGGGCCGCTCAATGGCAGAGATGGGCTGCGCCGCGCAGTGGCCTGAGGTCTGCGTTGTGTGCGTCCGCTGCCGGGCAAGAACGAATCGCCCCGGCCCGCCGGAACGGCTTTGGTCGCGCAATAGAAGCCATAGATCCCCGGTAGACGGGTCCTCAATCTCGCGGAGCACGTCGGTGCTGGAACCGAGCGCCGGCTCCACCGTCGCGGCCGCCACGCCCATCCTGCCGGGCGTAGACGCCGCGTGACCCGCCGATTGCGCGCATGCGCCCGCAACGTATGCCGCCATCAGCCATACTGCGGACGCTCCGCGTCTCGGTTTACGAAGCATTTTCCCCCGTCCCACTTCTCCGGCCCTCTTCCAAAACCCGGTTCAAGCGACGCATCAGAATCAGTGCGTCATATTATTGACCTGCGAGTACATATCGTCGGCCGCCTTGATCACCTTGGAGTTCGACTCGTAAGCCCGCTGCGCCAGCACCATCTGCACAAACTCCGTGACCACGTCGACATTCGAGTTCTCGAGATACCCCTGCTGCAGCGTGCCCAGACCTTCCGTGCCGCCGGGATTCCCCAGCACGGGATCGCCCGAACTCAAGGTCGCGGTAAGCAGGTTGTTGCCCATGCTCTCCAGGCCTCCCGGATTGGGAAAGGTGGCCAACTGAATCTGCCCGAGCTGCGAGGGATTCTGCTGCCCGGCGAGCGTCGCGTTCACCACGCCATATTGCGTGATGGTGACCGCGGTCGCATTCGACGGAATGGTAATCGTGGGAATCAGCGGGTCGCCGTCCGTGGTTACGATCGTGCCCTGATTGTTCAGGTGAAACTGGCCGGCGCGGGTGTAAGCGATCGTGCCGTCGGGCCGCTGCACCTGAAAGAACCCCGCGCCCTGGATGGCGGCATCGAGTGGATTGTCGGTCTCGTTCAGTTCGCCCTGCGTATTGATGACCTCGGTCGCGGCGGGCCTCGTGCCCAATCCAATCTGCAATCCGGCCGAGACCGTGCTCTGGCTCTGCGCCGCGCCCGGCGTCACCAGATTCTGATACACCATGTCCTGAAACTGCAGGCGCAACTGGCGAAATCCCGTGGTCGACGAGTTGGCCAGATTGTTGGCGATGGTGTCGAGATTCATTTGCTGCGCGCTCATGCCGCTGGCGGCTGTGTACAAAGCTCGAATCATCTTCTTCCTCTTCACGGTCTAGATTTTCGGCAAGTCTTCCGTCGCAAACTTATTGAACTCCGTGTGGAACACCGTCAATGCGCGCTGCATCATCTCCGCCTGGCGCTGCATCATGACCAGATCGAGCGAGCCCTCGACCACATCCTGATTGGCGCTCTCGATCGCTCCCTGGTGGATTTGCGCGTCCGTCGCCGCTGCAGCGGTTGCCACTTGCGGAGCCACATAACGGTTCGCGCCCTCCGGCGTCAGTTCCGTGCCGGAAGGAAATTGAAAGACGCCGACACGCGCGACCACGCCGCCAGCCACCGAAACCGCTCCGTCGGCGCCCACCGTGACCTCTCCGGGGGGAATGAGGATTGCCTGGCCCGTCACGGAGAGCACCGGCTCCCCCGCTTGCGTCACCAATTGGCCGTATTGCGTGCGGTGGAAGCTGCCATCGCGCGTGTAGCGTGGACCGTTCGGCGTCTCGACCATGAAGAATCCCTGGCCTTCAATCGCCAGATCGAGCGGATTGCCGGTTTCGGCAAGCGCACCCTGCGCCATGCTCAGCCGGTCGCCGCCCAGCAAGCCGTAGTTGTTGACGGTTTCGCCCAGTTGCGAGTCCGCGCCGTCGGGCCCCAGCAGCACGGAGCGGAAGAACTCGCGTTCCGCACGGTACCCGGGCGTCTGCGCATTGGCCAGGTTGGCCGCTGCCGTATCCAGAGCTTGAGTTCGCGCCACGAGACCGCTCATCGCCGCATAGTAGCCACTGCCCATCGGGGACTCTCCTCGTGGAGTTGCACGGGAGATTCGAGCAGATGGAGGACCGAAGGGGAGATGGAGAGATTAGAGGAGTTTCAAGGGAATGGGAAAGCAGGGAGTAGCAGGAGGCTGCGTCCTGATCAGCTACTCCCTATTGGCTATTCCCTACTGGCTACTCCCTGTCTTATTGCAGACCGTCGCATACGATGGTGACTTCAAAGACCTCTTCGTCAAAGCGATAGCCGTGATGCAACTGAAACTCCGGGGCCTGCACGTGGAGGTTATAGTCCCTGCCTGTAATGACTGCCGGAACGGACAGGCCGCAGTTGGCGGCGAGTTCGGGCACCTTGCCCTTCCAAGCCCCCGCCAGCATGTTGCAGATCTCGCCGATCCCGTCCTTCACCGTGTCGTCGATCGAGTCGAACTCCATGCCGGTCATCTGTGCGGCAATTTTCAAAGCCGTCCGGGCTCCCGAGCGGAAGACGCAGGCGCCGCTCAACAGGCCGCCGAAGCCCACCACGGCCGTAACCGATTCATTCTCCACCGTGGCCAGCCCTGCCTCGCGCCTGCACTCAATGCCGAGCATCAGCCGGAAGACCTCTTCCACGCTGGCATCCAGGTTTCGCGGATCGGAGACCCGCGCGACGGACTCACGCAACGATACCGCCATCGTCTGCTTCCTTTCGTCTATGCCGCGAGGGTTTCGACTGCTCGTTCGACCCGCGGCCAAAACCGTACGTACCCCGTTCAATAGCACAGGTTCCTCCCGGCTAAGCCGCCCGCACCAGCGGCAACACGCGCTCCTTGACCTGCTCCGCCGTGAACGGCTTGCGGATGTATCCCTGGGCCCCGGCCTCGATGGCCTCCTTCACGTGCTCCTCGCTCGATTCGGTAGTGATCATGACGACGGGAACACCCTCGGCGAGATTCTGCGCGCGAATCTGGCGCAGAAACTCCAGACCATCCATCGCCGGCATGTTGATATCGGAAAGGATCAGGTCCACGGACTTGGCTTTCAACAGTTCCAGCCCCTCGGTGCCGGTTCCGGCTTCGTGCACCACCAGCGCATCCAGTCCGGCCTGGCGCAGCGCACGCTCCACAATCTTGCGCATCACGGAAGAGTCGTCCACGATCAGCGCTCGAATCTCGCTCATGCCCAAGCCCCCTCCTTTGCCTATCGGCGTTCCTGCCCGAACCATGAGGCCCGGTTTCCAACCGGCCGCCTCCTCTCCCAGCTTGCCGCCATCTCCCGGACCCTCCTCCGATTCCCGGTCGACCCGCCCTCCGCGCCTGTGCGCTTCACGCTTGGCCGAGCCTCGATCGCGGCCCGCCTCATTGCGCGACGGTCGATGCAATCAGATCCCGGATCGATCCCGATTCGGGCAAAGGCCCAGCCTGCCGACGGCGCCAGATGCGCAGCCAGAGGCAATCGTGAATGCGCACGAGACGCGCCTCCACCGGGCGAGACTCCTCAAGCGCCTTGGTCAGAGCCATGGCCAACGCCTGCTCCGTGGCCGCCTCGATCAACTCCACTTGAGGAAACCGCGCTTCCAGAGCGCGCGTGTGCGCGGGACGAAAGAGAGAGCCTGGAATCAGGCCAACTTCCACCCGCAATCCGGTCATGCGTTCGGCAGCCAGTGCCAGCGCGGGATCGATACGGTCCTCAAAGCCCAGGTAGAGAAGCCTTCCCGCAGCCACGCGCAAAGGCAAGGCACCGAAGGCGTCGACGAAGAATCGCGGCATCAGGGCCGTGAGGTCTTCAGGGTTGTGAAACTCCAGGCTCAGCATGGGGCAGCCCCACTGCAGCCCCAGGGCCCGCGTGACCAACTCCTCGCTGGAACTCCTCTGCCGCACCAGCCATTCGCCCAGCCTTCCGCTCCCTGCACTGCGCTGCGCCGCCAGCGCCGCGCGCAACTCTCCCTGAGTAATCCAGCCCTGCTCCAACATGGCCAGCCCGAGGGGAATGCGGTGGCGGTGGGTCTCGCGCGCCGCGCCCCGCGCATCCATCTCCCGACGCAGCGCCGCCTCAACCCGCGCCAGCGTGCATTCGGCCGAGCAGCACCATCCGTTCTCGAAGACAGCAGCCTCCCGGCTGCGCCAGAAGTGAAGCCATCCCGAAGCGCAGCGGGGATTCGAGCAGGTGCGCAGAATCCCGCCCTTTCCCTCGAGCGGGGATTGTCCGGGCCAGGTCTCCGGGGAGGAAGGCGCGGCCGCGCCTCGCGCCGCCACGAGCCTGCCCCCCGCACCGGCGTTTGGTTCAAAACCTCGTGCCGGGCGCCTCAGAAGAGGCATCGCACGCTCTCCAGACGCTTTTTGGGAGCTGCCACCTCGGTCACGCGGAGTCCGAAGTTGCCGTTGACCAGCACCACCTCGCCGCGCGCCACGATTTTGTCGCCCACAATCAGGTCCACGGGATCGGACACATGCCGATCCAGTTCAACGACATCGCCCGGCCCCAGTTCGAGAATCTCGCCGAGCGGCATCTCGCGCGCGCCAAAGCGCAGCGAGGCCTCGAGTTCCACATCGAGCAGCAGTTCGAGGCCGGGGCTCAGGTCCGGGCTCGAGGACGGCGGCGCGGCGGCGCTGCGCGGCTCTCGAACACCGGCTCCCGATGCGGCCGCGGCGCTGGCTTCCTTGTGTGCGTGCGCGTCGGCCGCCTTGAGCTCGTCCCTCACTAAAATCGTCCAGGCGCGGTCGCCGGAGCGAAGCTGAAAGGCATGCGAGACCTGGCTCTCTGCCGCGATCTCATCCCATCCCGCGACCTGACACTTCTTGCCGGTACGCGCCAGCAACTCTCCCGCCGCAGCGTCGGCAGCCTCGCGTAGCAGCTCCTTCCAGCCAGCCTTTTGATCCACGCCCTCGCCCACCAGAGGCGTTTCCAAAACTGACCCGTCGAGAAGCACGGCGAACCGCCCCACCAGGTCTCCCGCCAGGGTGGCCGCCCAGCCAAAGGCTCCCGCGCCCAGCGGTTTGGGAAGGGACTCGGCCAGCTCCGGCTCTCCGGCCAGCGCCTGCGAGAAAAGCGCGGCGGCAACCTCGGCCCAGCAATCGAAATAGGTCTTCATCCCTCACCCCCGGCGATCGCGCCGTCCACCCGCGCCGCGCGGTGTACTCCATGGCGCATGGCCCGCGCCAGCACGAGGGGCAGCCCGCCCACGCGCCACTCGGAGAGCGTGTCCGCGCCCAGATCGAAACGCACGACGTCGCCCGGCTGCAGCTTTTCGAGCGCACTGGCTGCCAGGCGCACCGTGGGCAACTGCAAGGTGCAACCAAATCGAATACGCCGCGCCACGGCCGCGATCCGCGAGCGCGTCTCGCCGGCATGGCGGTAGCGCCGGCCCCAATCGGTCGTCAAGCGGCGCAGGATGGTGTTGGCAACCACGGCGGGAAAGGCCAGGTTCAGGAGCCCTGAGCTGTGAGGCATGCGGATCTCGAAGCTCAGGCAGAGCGCCTTTTCGGTGACGGCGATGATGCGCGCCACCTGCGTCTGCATCTGGCGGCGCTCGAAGTTGAAACTCAGCCCCACCTGCTGCCAGGCAATGGTCAGCTCGCGGCAGATGATCTCCACCACGCTCCCCAGAATCGATTCTTCGATATCGGTCAGTTCGCGCAAGGGGCCGTCCTTGCCGTCGCCGCCCAAGAGCAGGTCGATGACCGGCGGCGCCAGCCCCAGATCCAACTGCAGCACCGAAAGCGCGCCCAGCGGCTCCAGACGCACCGAGGCCACGTAGCTGATCTCGGGAATCCTGAGCAGAAACTCATTGAATTGAATCTGCTCGGCTGAGACCAGGTTGACCTGAAAGCGGGTGCGCAGCCATGCGGCCAGATTGTGGGTGAGATTGCGCGCAAAGAGGTCGTTGAGCATGCTGATGGCGCGCAACTGGTCGGTCGAGATCTGCCCCGCAGAGGAGAAGTTGTAGGGCACCACGCGGGCGCGCACCTCGGGGCGCGACGCCTCGGGCGAGGCGCTGCGCGCGGCTTCGAATAACGCATCGATCTCATCCTGTTTCAGTGTCTTTTCCGTCAATCTCCCGTTCCTTTCGAGCGTTCTCTCCGTTCTCTTCCCACCGATGCCGGACGTCACGCTTTGCGCGGCGGCTTGCGCGGCGGAAGGCGATCGCCCACGCCACGCGCCGCCAGATCGCGCAAGGCCGCCCGCAGATGGACCACCGCCGAGGCGTGCACCTGCGAGACGCGCGACTCGACCACGCCCAGGGCCAGGCCGATCTCGCGCATGGTCATCTCTTCGAAGTAGTAGAGGGTCATCACCAGCCGCTCCCGATCTGGGAGATTGGCAATCGCCCCGGCCAGCCGCTCTTCGAGCTCGCCCCGCAGGCAGCGGAAGAGCGGGTCCTCGTCGGGGCGGCCCGGCACGTAGGCCAGCTCCTCCTCGCCGGAGTTTTCGCTGCGCTCCAGATGCAGAGTGCCGATTTCGAGGCCTTTGAGATCGCCCAGCAACTGCTGATAGTCCTCAAGTCCGACCCCCATCTCGGCGGCCACCTCCGCCTCGCCCGGCGCCCGGCCCAGACGCGCCGTCAGAATGCGGATAGCCTCTTCGACGGCGCGCCCTTTGCGGCGCAGTTCGCGCGGACTCCAATCGAGGGTGCGCAGGCTGTCGAGGATGGCGCCCCGGATACGGAACTGCGCATAGCTGCGAAACTGCACTTTCTTCTCGGGATCGAATTTGGCGAAGGCGTCCATCAATCCGACCACGCCCGCCGAGACCAGGTCTTCGATGTCGACGTGCTGGGGCAGCCGTTCATGGATGCGGCGCGCCAGAAAGCGCACGATCGGCAGATGCTCGAGGAGCACGCGCTCCTGCTCGCCGGTCAGGGCCGGCGACCTTCCGGCCGCAGGAGGATAGCTGCCCGACGCCGCGGCGCGGCGCAGAGGTTTGGAGTCTCTCATTGCAGCGGTCCCGTCGACTCCCATCGCCTTCCCCCTTGACGCAAACTCGTCTTTTGCGCGTTCCGCCTCGATCCCTTTCGCCGTTTTCCTCACCTGCCGCGGTCAGCGGACGGTGCCCACGGGGCGCAGCCGGATCTCCGGCGGTATCTCGCCGGCGGCAACCACGGCGAGACGAGGCAACACCGGTTCCAGCCAGCGCCGGACGTGATAGCGTGCCGGACTGGGACAAAGGAGCACGGGTGGGGCCGCAGCAGATGCTGAGCCGATAAGGGACCTCACAGAATCGGTGAGGCGGCGGACAACCGGCGTTCCCGCGGGCGCGGCCGTCGAGAGCAGGCGTTGCCCGGATTCGGGCGCCACCGCCGTCAGAATCTCCTCTTCGAGCACGGGATCGAGCAGGAGCACGGGGAGCAGGCCCTCGCTATCGAGCAGCGGCCGCACCAGCCTGCGCCCCAACGCCTGCCGCGCGGCCTCGACCAGGGCTACCAAGCTCTTGTTCACGAGCGCGGTTTCGAGCAACGCCTCGAGAATCGCGCCCATGTCGCGAATGGAGACCCGCTCGCGCAGCAACTGCTCCAGAACGCGCGCCACCTCGCCCAAAGTGAGCAGCTTGGGCACCAACTCTTCGAGGAGCTTGGGGTGCGAGTCGTTGAGCGCATCCAGCAGGCGCTTGATTTCGGCGCGGCCCAGCAACTCTCCGGCGTGCTGCCGGATCAACTCGCCGAGATGCGTGGTGATCACGGTGACCGCGTCCACCACCGAGTAACCGGCGGCGATGGCCCGCTCTTCAAGCGCCGGCGCGATCCAGACCGCGGGTACCCCGAAGGCCGGCTCTCGCGTCTCTTTCCCGGTAAGAGGCCGGCGGCCCGGTTCCCCTGAGACGGCCAGCAGGTGCGGTCCCTCCGTGTGCCAGCGGCCAACCTCGATGCCGCGCAGCGAGATGACATACTCGCGCGGCTTGAGGCGCAGGTTGTCGGAGATGTGCACGGGGGGGACCAGAAAACCCATCTCCGACGAGAGGTGGCGGCGCAGGGCGCGCACCCGGCCGAGCAACTGCCCGCCCTGCTTTTCGTCGACCAGCGGGATCAACTGGAAGCCGATCTCGAGGGTCAGGTCCTCGAGGCGCAGCAGCGAAGACAGCTCCGAGCTCTGCGCGCCTTCGAGCCTCTTTTTCTCAGCCGTCGCCGGCTCGACGGCCGCCGCCGGAGCCTCGGCCGCAAGCCGCCTGCCGCCCACAAACAGCCCCCCCGCCACGGCCAGGAAGGCGATCTTGGGCAGCCCCGGAATCAGGCACATCAAGGCCGAGACCGCGGCTGCCATATAGAGCGTTGCGGGGCGGCCCAGGAGTTGTTGCCGGATCTCGCCGCCCAGCATCCCGGCCGAATTGGCGCGGGTGAGCGTGATGCCGCCTGCAACCGAAACCAGCAACGAAGGGATGATCGTGACCAGTCCGTCGCCCACCGTGAGCACGGTATAGGTGCGCGCCGCTTCGCTTAACTCGATGCCCTGCTGCAGGGTTCCGATCAGCAGGCCGGCAACAATGTTGATGGCCGTAATCAGAATCGTGGCCAAAGCGTCGCGCTGGTTGAAGCGCGCCGCGCCGTCCATGGCGCCGTAGAACTCGGCCTCGCGGGCGATGGCCTGGCGCCGGCGCCGCGCCTCCGCTTCGTCGATCAACCCCGCGTTCATATCCGCGTCGATGGCCATCTGTTTGCCGGGCAGGGCGTCGAGCGTAAACCGGGCCGTGACCTCGGCGGTGCGCACGGCGCCGTGCGAAACCACCAGAAACTGAATCGCGACCAGAGCCAAAAAGAGCACGAAGCCGACCACGTAGTTGCCGCCCACCACGAACTGGCCGAAGGCCTCGATCACCTTACCCGCGGCGGCTGTTCCTTCCTGGCCGTGCAGCAGAATGCGCCGGCTGGAGGCGATGTTGAGCGAAAGGCGGAAGAGGGTGAGCAGCAGGAGCAGGGTGGGAAAGACCGATAGCTCGACGGCGCGGCGAATCTGCACGGCGGAGAGGAAGACAACGGCCGAAGCGGCCATCGAGAGCGCCAGCAGAAGGTCCAGCACCGCGGCCGGCATGGGCACGATCATGACAAAGATCATGCTGATGGCGGCCATGGGCAGCAGGTAATCGCGCAGCCGGTGCCAGATGGTTGATTGGGACGGAAGGGCGCCTGCGGGCAAGGTCGCTGTGCTCATTGATCGTCTCCTCCAAAATCCAAATCTGCGGAGCGCCTCATTGATTCCCTCCTCAAAAACCCGGAAGCGGAGCGCCTCCAAAACTCAAGAGCGCCGGGCGCATCATCGAGAAGCTCGTCCAAAACCTGAGGGCGCGGAGCGCCGTTCGCGGAGTTCAGCCTCCACGCGTTGGCGGTAGAGATAGGCCAGAATCGCAGCCACGGCGGCATACAGCTCCACGGGAATGGCCTGGCCGACCTCGACGGTGCGGTAGAGCGACTGTGCGAGCGGCGGATTTTCCACAATCGGCACGCCGGCCCAGCGCGCCTCGGCCTTGATCTCCTCGGCCAGCAGGTTGCGGCCCTTGGCCAGCACCCGAGGCGCCTCCATGGTCGTGAAGTCAAAGCCCAAGGCCACCGCATAGTGCGTGGGATTGGTCAGAACCACGGCCGCCTTGGCCACATCGGCCTTCACGCGGCGGCGGCGCATCTGCCGCTGCAGGTTGCGGATGCGGCCGCGAATCTGCGGGCTGCCTTCGGTCTCCTTGTATTCGTCGCGCAGGTCCTGGCGGCTCATCTTGAGGCGCGACTCACGGCTCTGCCATTCGATGAGGTAGTCGATGGCCGACCAGGCGAACAGTAGCCAAGCCGCAGCCAGCAGCAGGCCATAGACGTCTTCGCCCAGCAGCTCCAGCCGCTGGGTCGAAAAGGGTGGAATCGCGAGTTGCCGCGCGATACGTTGCACCGCAAAGGCCGCGAGAAAAGCTGCCGGGATCAGCGATTTGCCGAGCCGGGCTGCGGCGCGCAGCGAAAACAGGTTTTTGAGATTGGCCACGGGATTGATGCGCTCGGGCTTCCATGCCAGCGCGCTCGCGTGCACGGCGACTCCGCCCGTCTGGGCGATGCCGGCGCCAAGCGCCGCGACGGCGACCAGCGCCATCACGTTGGCCGGAGGCGTCAGCACCTGGAGCATCAGGCTGCGCGCGGCGGTGAGCGTAGGTTCCAAGGTGGACGGCTCCCAATGGGCCGGCGCACCGAGTGCAAGAAACCCGGAAAAGGCGCCGCGCCAGGCTTCCATCGTCCTGCCGCCGAGCACGCCGAGTGCGAGGGCTCCGGCCAGAGTTCCCGCAGCCGCCGTCAGTTCGCGGCTGTGCAGGATGTCGCCTTCCCTGCGCGCCTTTTCGCGCCGGTGCTGTGTGGCCTGTTCAGTACGCTCTCCAGGCACGGGTCAGCCTCCCAGTCCCGGCGCCGAAGCAGGGACGGAAATCAAACGTTCGGCCATGTCGAGCAGCCCGGCAAAACGCGCCTCGATGAAGCGCGGCCAGAGCGCCAAAGAGCCCGCGAGGATCACAAAGCCCGTCAGGGCCTTGAGCGGCACGGTCAGCATCATCACCGGCAACTGCGGACTCAGCTTGCCCAAGAGCGCCACGGCGAACTCGACCATCATGGTCGCGGCCAGGACTGGAGCCGCCAACTCGAGTGCCGCCAGAAAGATGCCTCCTGCCGCGCGTACGATGGCCAGCGCGGCCGGCGGGCCCAGGGCGAATGCTCCCAGCGGCACGGCATGAAAGCTGCGCACCATCGACGCCAGCAGAATCCGATCCAGGCCTGCCGTAATCAGAACCAGGGTGCCCATCAATTGGAAGAGATCGCCCAGCAGCGGCGTCTGAATGGCCGAGGCCGGATCCATCAGGTTGACCAGCGAAAAGCTGAATTGCAGGCCCGCAATCTGGCCTGCGAAAAGCATCATCTCGTTGAGCAGTGCGAGCGAGAGTCCATAGACCAGACCGACCGCGAGTTCCCCAGCGATCGACGTGCATGTGATCGACGCCCGCGCATGGGGCAGCGTGGCCACAAGCGGCGCAAGCAGAAAGGCGACCGCGCCGGCAAAGACCGCCTTTACGCGCATGGGAATGGCCGTGGACGAGAAAAACGGCGCGAAAGCCACCATCCCGCTCACCCGCACCAGGGCCAGCGCCATCGCGCTCAAGAATGTCGTCCAGTCGGTCATCTAAGCCTCTAGCTTTTAGCTCTTAGCTTTTAGCGCGGTTTCTGGGTCCAGAAATTTCGTGCCCAAGATTCGTCTTCCCCGGTGCCATTCCCTCAACGTCTGCATCCGCCTCAGCCCTTTCGCTTAGCCAATGCTGTTGCGTTCTGCACCTCCGAGCTAAGAGCTAAAAGCTAATGGCTAAAAGCTGTTCTTCTCACCCCAGATACCGGTGAAAGTCGCCCAGCAGCAGCCGCGTAAACGCGGCCATCCTCTCGAGAAACCAGGGCATAGCAGCCAGCAAAATCAGCGCGATGGCAAGGAGACGCGGCACGCTGGTCAGCGACTGCTCCTGCAAGCTGGTCAGGGTCTGGATCAGGCTGAGTACAAAGCTCAGCGCCGCCGACGCGATCAACAGCGGCGCGGCTACAATCAAGGCCTCGCGCATCAACTGGCGCATCAGCTCGGCAACCAGGTCCGGCGTCATCGGCCTCCTCTCAAAAGCTGCGCAGCAGCGAGTTCGCCAGCAGGTTCCAGCCGTCCACCATCACGAAGAGCAGAATCTTGAGCGGCGTCGATACCACCACCGGCGGCAACTGGAACATGCCGATCGAAGTCGTGATCGAAGCCGTCACCATGTCGATCAGCAAGAACGGCAAGAACAGCACCGCGCCGATCGAGAATCCCGCTTTCAGCTCGGAGAGAATGTAGGCCGGAACCACCACGCGCATGGGCAGGTCGTCGGGGGTGTTGGGCCGTGGAATCTGCCCTGCGGCCGTAAACAGCGCCAGGTCCTTTTCGCGCGCGTATTTAAGCAAAAAGTGCTTTACGGGTTCGGCGCCGCGGTCGATGGCCTCCATGCCGGTAATCTCCCCCGTGCGATAGGGCTCGACGGCCTGCTGGTCGACTTGGTTGAGAACCGGCGTCATGATGAACCAGGCCATCATCAGCGCCAGTCCCATGAGCGTGGGATTCGAGGGCGCGGTCTGCGTGCCCAGCGCCTGGCGCAGAAAGTGAAAGACCACCAGCAGACGCACCAGCGGCGTCATCGCCATCAGAATGGCAGGCAGCAACGTGATCAGCGTTAGAACGAAGAGGATCGTCCACGGGGTTGCATCCGAAGGCCGCAACTTCGCGTTGAGATCGGGCAAGAGAGGCACCGTGGCTGGAGCCGATACGGCCATGCTAAGCAACCATGCGCCTACCATGAGGCCCTCGGACGGCCGCGGAATGTGCCGTTTGCTCCCGCCGGCGCTCTCGAATTGCCGTCTTCCTCCAGCGCATAAAATGCGGGCCCACCTTCGGCCGAAGTGGCGACCAGAATCCTGCGGCCTTCGGCTTCAATCAGCGCAAGAGACTGTCGCGGTGCCAGAGTGATGCGCTCAAGCAGTGCGAGGCGCGGCTGCGCAGGCCGCCTGCTGCGCAGCTTTCCGAGCAGCCACGCCCCCAAGCCGTTCGATCCCCCCGCCCTCTCGTTGGCTCCATCCGCCATGACGCCGTCTCCCTTCATCGTTCGCTACGCCAGCCGCGTAACGCGCACCGCCAACTGGTTTTCGACCACATCGAACTCGCTCCACGCTACCTGCACGTCGCCAGCCGAAAGCGGTAGATCGTCGCCGTGGCTCCATTGGGTTTCGATCACCTGCCCCGGAGCCAGGGCGAGCAGCTGGCGCACGCGAAACTCGCGCACAGGAACGGTCACGCCCAGCGCCACGGGCAATTGAGGAATCGGTGCGCGGAAAACGGGTTCTTCCTCGTCCTGCTGCGGTTGCGGCGCCGGAACCAGGGCCTTGACAACTTCTCCGCCGCCGGCGCGCTCCGTCGGTACTGCTCCCGGAGGTGGCGCCCCCGCAGACGCGGGGAGTGGGTGTGTTGTGGCCATTCCGAAGCAAGCAGCAGCAGAAATGGGACCAGAGGAAGATGAACGAGATTGGTTTGGCTTAAGAATTGCGGCGGCGCGCTGTTCCGAAACGATCCATACAGCGGGCAAACTGCATCGCTGCTACACTCAAAGGGGGAAGCTTTCGCGGCTGTCCCATCCTGCCCGGATGGCTAACTGCCGACTTGCGAGGTCAAGAATCATGCCGGAACCAACAGAAAACAAGAGTCTGACGGGAACCAGCCTGCGCCTGAAGGTGGGGCTGGCGGAGATGCTCAAGGGCGGCGTCATCATGGACGTGATGAGCGTGGAACAGGCGCGCATCGCAGAAGAAGCTGGCGCCGTCTCGGTGATGGCTCTGGAACGCGTGCCGGCCATGATTCGTGCCGAGGGCGGCGTGGCGCGCATGGCCCGGCCTGCCCTGATTAAGCAGATCATCCAGGCCGTTTCAATTCCCGTAATGGCCAAGGCCCGCATCGGTCACTTTGCCGAAGCGCAGATCCTCCAGGAACTGGGCGTGGACTTCATCGACGAAAGCGAAGTGCTGACCCCCGCCGACGAGGCGCACCACATCGACAAGCACGCCTTCACCACTCCATTTGTCTGCGGCGCACGAAACCTCGGCGAGGCTCTCCGGCGCATTGCCGAAGGCGCGGCCATGATCCGCACAAAGGGCGAGGCCGGCACAGGAGACGTAGTACACGCTGTTCAGCATATGCGTCAGATCACCCGCGAAATGCGCATCCTAACGGTCCTCACCGAACAAGAACTCTACGCCGCGGCCAAGGAACACCAGGCCCCCTACGAACTGGTCAGGATGGTCGCCCAAAGCGGCAAACTGCCCGTCCCGAATTTCTCAGCCGGAGGCATCGCCACGCCCGCCGACGCAGCTCTGATGATGCAGCTGGGCGCCGAAGCCATCTTCGTGGGCTCGGGAATCTTCATGAAGGAACGCGCCACACCGCTCGACGTAGAGAACGACCCCAAGGAACGCGAAGAAGCAGCCTCGCGCGCCAAAGCCATTGTGATTGCCACCACGCACTGGAATGACCCGAAGATTCTGGCCGAGGCGAGCGAGCAAGTCACAGGCACCATGAAGGGTCTGGCTGCCGCGGCCCTCGAAGAGTCGCAGTTGCTGCAGACCCGCGGCTGGTGACCACCTGCGGTGGGGCAGCCGCTCGCTATCCGCTCGCACTGGCTTTCCTGGTTCCCAACCTGCGCCAGAAATAAACGCACAAATGGTGCGTCACCCGATCACACTTATGGCTAAAATAAGATTGTCCGGCGGCGGATTCGTTTTTCCGACTGCGGATGTAACATATCTCAATTCGATTAGAAAGGTGAATTAAATGGAAGACTCGAACCTTATAGGAATGACCCTCGAATTTGAGGACGAACCAGACGAAACAAGAAAGTATGGACAGATTGTCCATGTTTCCGGAGATGACGGCGTTATCCGACTCATTAGCAAAGAAAAGGCCGGGTCGAACCCGCGAAGGGTGAGACTACGAGCAACGCTCTGAATGGCGACCCGGAATAGCGAAGATCGACCTTAACCAAAAGCCCCGATCAGAGGATCGGGGCTTTTGTATATGCTTGACGCGAGGGTGGTCCTTCTCCAAGCTTCGGGGAGAGTTTATGGCTAACGTGCTCAGAGGCCTCGTAACGGGAGTGCGCCAAGGCGTTGCAGCTTTGGGCCGCATCCGTCCTGATGAGGATGTGATGCAGGACTTCTCACCGGAGTATCAGAAGGACTTTGGTGGGATGAGGGGATATGCCTTAGAGATTCAGTCCAAAGCAAGGGCAGGTGATCCAGAGTCCATATTTGAGATCGCCAGCGAATATCTGACCGGGGGATGGCTAAGAGCTAATCCGATTAAGGCGGCAAGATGGATGCAGAAGGCAGCCAAGCTTGGTCACGCGGTAGCCCAGATGCTTTTTGCTTCAATGTGTGCGACAGGAACAGGGGTTCAGAAGGACGATATAGCCGCTGCAAGATGGCTCCATGCCGCAGCCGAGCAAGGCTCATCAAATGCGGGATTCGCTCTTGCTGAATTATATGAAGCTGGTATAGGTGTAAATCGAGACCCTAAACAGGCTGTTTATTGGACGGTTAAAGCGGCCCTCGCAGGAAATGCGGAGGCACAGAATGCCCTTGGGATCAGGCATTTGAACGGGCAAGGGATAGATAAGGACTATCACGCGGCGAAGTGGTGGTTGGAGAAGTCAGCTGAGCAGGGCAACGCCGAGGCTCAGTTCGGTCTTGGCGTCATACATGACAAAGGCTATGACGTCCCGCCCGACCAAGTAGAAGCCGCAAACTGGTATCGAAAGTCGGCAGACCAAGGTCATATCAAGGCACAACTCAACCTCGGCTTCTCCTACGCGCGCGGCGAGGGCGTACAGCAGGACTACGCGCAGGCGGCGGTTTGGTTCCGTAAGGCGGCCGAGCAAGGACATTCCAACGCGCAAGCTAACCTCGGCATCCTCTACCGAAATGGATGGGGCGTGCCGCAGGACGACAAAGAAGCGATCTTGTGGCTTCGCAAGGCCGCCGAGCGAGGAAATGCCGATGCCAAGGCGCACCTCAAGTCGCTATCAGGCTGCTGACGTTGAGCGCCGGTGGCCTCATCCTTCGCCCTTTTCCCGGCGAAGGGCGGGAAGCGAGGCTGCCAGTGCGAGCGAATAGCGAGCGGCTGCCCCACCGCAGGTGGCTTGACATAGTCATATGACTAGTTATATGACTATATGAAAAGGAGCTTCCTCCCATGGCATGGCAGGTCTACGACGCAAAGGCGCGCTTTAGCGAACTCCTCGACGCTACGCTTAAAGAAGGCCCTCAAGTGGTCACGCGCCGCGGAGTGGAAACCGCCGTCCTCGTCCCCATCGACGAGTGGAAACGTCTGAAAGGCCAGGCAAGACCATCGATCAAAGACGTCCTGCTGGATCCGAATGGCCCACACGATATTCCTCTCCCTCCTCGCCGCCCGGTCCTCAAATTGCGACCATTCGTATTTGACGATGAAGAATAGGCTGAACGAATGTATCTGCTCGATACGAACGTCATCTCGGAACTGCGAAAGCGAAAGCCCCATGGCGCGGTGACGGCATGGATTGAGAGCCTGCGTGATCAGGACATCCAGGTTCCGGCCGTAGCCATCGCCGAACTCCAGAATGGCGCGGAAATCACACGCCGCCAAGACCGCGAAAAAGCAGACGAACTGGAGCAGTGGATCGATCGAATTATGGCCACATTCGTAGTTCTCCCGATGGACGGTTCGATGTTTCGGGACTGGGCACGTCTGATGAGGGGTAAGTCCGACGATCTCGCCGCCGATGCGATGATTGCGGCAACAGCGCGCGCGCATAGACTCATTGTTGCCACCCGCAATCTGAAGGACTTCGCGAGTTTCGGTGTCCAGGTCTTCAACCCGTTTTCGAGCCAATAAGTTTGGCGGTACAATCCTGATAGCGGTTTGCGGCCTTCATGCAAGCAGGCCTTCTTTTCTCATTCCCCAGCCCACTCTTCTGACTTTGCGTGCGTCCAAATAAGAGTAAGAGTAACCTCATCTTCAAGGGGAACTCTATGCCGTCCATCTTTTCGCCCATCCCAGCGGAAATCGAACGGAAGGCGCCCGGAACCGGCGGCAAGCCACCGGTTGCCCGCCGGCCTACAGGAGGCGGGGGCGGCGGAGGCGACGACGACTGGAGAAGACCGCGCCGCGGCCCTCGGGAGGTTCTGCACCGCACGCGGGCCTTTGTCTTTTGCGCGCTGGCCGGCGACATGATGTTCTTTGTGGTGCTGGTGGTGGCCTTTTACGCGCGCCAGCTCAGCACGCACATGGATCCGCGGACCCTGCGCCAGATCGGTGACTGGCATCCGATTCTGCTGCCGCACATTCTCTTCGTGAATACCGCGGTTCTGCTGCTGAGCAGCCTCACCATGGAGCTGGCGCGGCGGCATATCTTCCGCGAGTTTGACGTGTTGGAAGAGTGGCTCGGGCTTGGGCGCCCGGCGTTGCGCCGCACCCTGCCCTGGATCGCGCTCACTCTCGTTCTGGGCCTGCTGTTTCTTTGCGGCCAGGTCCTGGCATGGAGAAGATTAACCGCGCAAGGATTTGCCTTCGATCGCTCGGCAACGCCGGCAAGTTATTTCTTCTACCTCATCACCGGTCTGCACGCCGCGCACCTGATCATCGGCGTTTTGGCTCTGCTCTTTTGCCTTTGCTTTCTCGCGCGCCTCAAGCGCGTGGAGTCTCGGCAGATTGCCGTGGACTCGACCGCATGGTTCTGGCACGCCATGGGCTTTGCCTGGCTGGTGCTGTTCGGAGTATTGGTGCTCGGCCAATAGCAAAGCAGCTTCTGGCTGGAGTGATGTCACGTGTAACTACTCACAACGGGCTATGAAGGGGTCCGGCTTCAAAGCCTGCCTTGAGCGAGGTCGAAAGGTGCCGCATACAGCACATGGTGAGCGCGGCATCAGCCCCTGAGGGATGTTTTCCGAGTGCGGTATTGGATAGAGTTTAGGTGGGCAACCACGCTACGCCGTGCGCAGATGCAGCATGGCGCGGCAGCGATCGGCAAAGGTCGGCACTTCGGGGCAGTCGAAATAAATCTCACGGTTGAGGCCCATCAGCAACTGCACCGCTTCTACCTGCGGATCGTGCGCAGAGAAGGATCCGCCTGCGTAGACGAACTCGTCCGTGAGGTATTCGATGGCGTGGCCCAGAATCTCCAACCCGCGGCCAGCATGAGGTGAAATCCGGCGGCGACGCACCACGCCACGGCCCTTTACCGCAGTTGGCGCGGCGTTCCGAATCGAAAACCCGCACGTCGTTGGAGAAATCATCCTGCTTTCCATCCTCACCTAAAAGATCGGCGAATCGTGATCCGTTATGTAGGTCACGAAAGTACCGTTTCAAAACAGGACAGGTAGTTGATGCCCTGTCCAAAACAGGAAACCCGGTGACGAGGCTCACATCGGATACCTCAAGAATCGCTGAAAATACCCTCTCAGGACGTAAACGCAACATCTCATGCACGATGAAGCACTTCTACATTGCTTATCGGCTCGTCGCCTTGACGGGATCAGCCTGAAAACCTAATCTCAAACTAGAATCCTGTGTGTCTGGAGCGCTTTTTCCGGCACACGGGGCCAATTTTATCGATTTCTTTTGGACTGGGCGGCGATGGTTCCGTATGACTGGCAATATCTCCCGCTGTTAATGCAGATCCTTGCCGCGTTCCTGCTAGGTGCGGGGATGGTTACGGCCTCATGGATTGTGGGCCGCCATCGCAACACCGCGATCAAGCTTGCTGCGTACGAATGCGGCATTCAAGCCACCGGCGACGCGCGCGGCCGTTTGAGCGTGCGCTTTTATCTGGTCGCGGTCCTCTTTATCCTCTTCGACGTGGAAGTTGTCTTCATGATGCCGTGGGCGGTCGTCTACACGCGCCTGCCCTCGCTCACCGGATGCTCGCGCTTTTTCGGGTTCTGGGAGATGCTCGTCTA
The DNA here is from genome assembly GCA_050011915.1 of Occallatibacter sp. Taxonomy (GTDB): domain Bacteria; phylum Acidobacteriota; class Terriglobia; order Terriglobales; family Acidobacteriaceae; genus Telmatobacter. The sequence goes on along the minus strand of JBEKIE010000001.1, from coordinate 118,532 downwards.
CCTCGGCTTTGTGGCCGTCGGTCTCTATTACATCGCGCGTAAAGGCATCCTGAACTGGAGCCAGGACAAGGCGGACCTCTAGGATGGCGAGTCAATCACCGACCCTATCGGACAAGCGCGCCGTCCTCGCGCAGATGCCTGACCACCCCGCGATCAAGGCTCTCCTCGCCTGGAAACCGGACGCCCTCACCGATGCCAAATTCGAATTCGGCGAGCTGACCCTCACCATTGCGTCCACGGAGATTCGTGCCGCCTGCTCCGCAATGCAGGCCGCCGGCTACAACTTCTTTGAGGATATGACCGCGGTAGATTGGTACCCCCTCACGCCGCGTTTTCAGTTGAGCTATCACATCCTCTCGCACGCACTCAAAGAGCGCATCCGGCTACGCGTGCTGCTCGATGAAGCCGAACCCAGCGCCGACTCCATTACTCCGGTTTGGCCGGGCGCCAACTTTTACGAGCGCGAAGTCTTCGATCTCTTCGGCATTCACTTTGCCGGTCATCCCGACCTCCGCCGCATCCTGCTGCCGGACGATTGGAATGGTCACCCCCTGCGTAAGGATTACCCCGTGGAGGGATACCGCTGATGAGCGAGAAATCGACGAGTGAGACCCCTGGCGCCGCAGTCCTCGAATTGCCTGCTGTCGGAAGCACCGGCGAGCGGCTGATGGTCCTCAACATGGGCCCGCAGCACCCGGCGACGCACGGTGTACTGCGCCTCGTGGTCGAGCTCGACGGTGAAGTGATTGTCAGCGTCCGCCCCGAGATCGGTTATCTGCACACCGGCATTGAGAAGACCTGTGAGGCCAAGTTTTACCAGCAGGTGGTTCCGCTCACGGACCGCGTCAATTATCTCGATCCGCTCTCCAACAATCTCTGCTATTGCCTGGCCGTCGAAAAACTCCTCGATCTCGAAATCCCCGAGCGTGCGCAGTGGATCCGCGTGTTGCTAACGGAGTTGAGCCGATTGAACTCGCACCTCATCTGGCTCGGCACGCACGCCATGGACATTGGCGCCCTCACGGTTTTCCTTTACACCTTCCGCGAGCGCGAAGAAATTCTCAGGCTCTTCGAGGCCGTAGCCGGCCAGCGCATGATGACCAGCTACTTTCGCATCGGCGGCCTCTCTATGGAGCCGCCGCTCGGCTGGTTCGATCGCGTTGCTGCTTTCATTCGCGGTTTCCCAGAGAAAGTCGACGAATACTCGAACCTTCTCACAGGCAATCCAATCTTCATCAATCGCTTGAAGGGTGTTGGCTATCTCTCTGCAGCCGATGCGATTGCGCTCGGCGTAACCGGTCCGCCGCTGCGCGCCTCCGGCGTCGATATCGACCTGCGCCGCGACATGCCGTACTCGAGTTACGAGAAGTTTCAATTCCACGTGCCGACCTCGACGGTGGGCGACACCTGGGCGCGATATGAAATTCGCCTGGTTGAAATGCGCGAAAGCACCAAGATCATCCAGCAGGCTCTCGACGGCATGCCGGGCGGCGCGATCAAGGCCGATGCGCCGAAGATCGTTTTGCCCGACCGGGAAAAGATGAAAACGCAGATGGAGGCCCTGATCCATCACTTCAAGATTGTCACCGAGGGTTTCAATGTGCCTGCCGGCGAGGTCTATCAGGGCATGGAATGCGGCCACGGACAGATGGGCTATTACATAGTTTCCGACGGCACCGCCAAGCCCTACCGCGTACACATGCGGTATCCCTCCTTTGCCACTCTGCAGGCCGTGGAAACCATGTGCAAGGGCCGTCTGATCGCCGACCTGGTTGCCGTGGTGGGCTCCATTGACATTGTGCTGGGTGAGATCGACCGATAGGAGACCATGTGACGAATTACGGCGATTTGGTAGATAAGTTGAGCAGTCAGCGACCTCATGCCCGGCCGGCCCAGGAGTCACCGGCCGATCGGGGAACAGATGCCGTTCAAATTTACGAACGCGTCAAGCTGGTCGTGAGCCATGAGATCGAAAAGGCGAATGTTGAGTTGCACAAGCGACGGCTTGCTAAGATCGAACGTCTTTTCCTGCCCTCCTACCAGGGAAGGCTCTGTTTAAGTTTCGGACCACTGCTCTGCACAGCCGATTTGCAGGAAGCCAAAGGACAAATCACGGCCGTGATTCTGGGTCCGCCAAATCAGCAGGAGATTTCAAGAAAAGACTTTGCGCTCGGCGAGCGCCGCCCCGAGCAGATTGCGGTTGAGATTGTTTCCGGACTTCTCGCGGGAGAGTTTTCTTGACGATGAGCCCGAGCAAAACCAAGGAAGCTGCTGGCGGAGGAGTTCGGGCCGCAACGGATTCACGCGTCTTTGCGGAGCTATGGGTATCGCTCTCTTCCCTGCTGCGTAGCTATACGGCAGCACACGGACTCCATAGCAATCGCCACGCCACAGTTGAGGCAGACGAAGATAGCGTTATGCTTCGCCACGAAGAAAAGTGGCTTCGGCTCGAGCGCGAGGTCGCAATCATCACCTGGACGCGAGAAAATAGAAGTAGCGGGAAGATGGAAATCACCGAAGCGGGAAGATTGCGCGACGGACTGCACGAAGAAGAGATGGATATGGCGGCGGAAGCCTGGGCACGGGAGTTGATGCGATGAGCGCCAAAAAGAAGAACCCCGAGACTCTCTCGGTCTTCTCGCCCAAGCTGGCCAAGCGCTTCGATGCGCTCGTTGAGAAGTACCCCGTAAAGCGCTCTGCGCTCATTCCCATGCTGCTCTATGCGCAGGATGAGGTGGGCTATCTCTCCGACGCGGTCGTCGCCGAGGTGGCCCAGCGCATCGGCATTACCCAGCTTGAAGTGCGCAACGTCGCCACCTATTATTCGATGCTCCGCTTCAAGCCCGCGGGAAAGTTCAACATTCAGGTCTGCACCAACATCAGCTGCATGTTGCGCGGCGCATACGAAGTCTACGAGCGCTTCCAGGACGAGCTTGGCATCGGACCCAAGGGCGTCACGCCCGACGGACTCTTCTCCGTCGAAGAAGTAGAGTGCATCGGCGCCTGCTCGTGGGCCCCGGCCATCCAGGTGAACTACGATTTCCACGACGAGCTCAAGCCCGATCTCGTGCCCGGCATTCTGAGCGGCTATCGCGGTAAAGCGAAGACGAAAGGCAAGGCCAGCGATGCCTAGGCTCGTCTCGCACCCCGATGAAGTGAAGATCGTCTCGCGACGTTTCGGCATGGGCGCGGCGAAGATCGACCGTTATCTCGAGCTGGGTGGTTATCAGGCCGCGAAGAAGTGCCTGGCGCAAAGCCCGGAGTGGATCATCGATGAGATGAAGGCCAGTGGGTTGCGGGGACGCGGCGGCGCGGGTTTCTCAGCGGGCATGAAGTGGTCTTTCGTCCCCAGGCAATCCTCCAAGCCCAAGTACATTCTCGTCAACGGCGACGAGAGTGAGCCCGGAACCTGCAAGGACCACCTGATCTTCCTGCACGATCCGCATTCGGTCATCGAAGGCACCATCATCGCCGGTCTGGCGGTGGGCGCCCGCATGGGCTTTATCTATCTGCGCGGCGAATATCGTTATCTTCTCGAAATCATGGAACGCGCGGTCGCCGACGCCTACGATCGCGGATTTCTGGGCAAGAGCATCTTCGGCTCCGGCATTGAGTTCCAAATCGTCACGCAAACCGGGGCGGGCGCGTACGAGGTCGGCGAAGAGTCGGCGCTGATGGAGTCGCTCGAAGGCAAGCGCGGGGTGCCGCGCATCAAGCCGCCCTTCCCTGCCGTCGTTGGCCTCTACGGTGGACCCACGGTCATTAATAATGCTGAGACCATCGCAACCGTGCCTCACGTCATCACGATGGGCGCGGCGGCGTATGCGGGTTTGGGCACTCCGCGCAATGGTGGCACGCGCTTGTTTTGCATCAGCGGCCACGTGGAGCGGCCCGGTGTCTACGAGCTGCCCATGGGCTACAGCCTCAAGAAAATGATCTATGACGTAGCCGGCGGCATTCGCGGCGGGCGCAAGCTCAAGGCCGTTATCCCGGGCGGCTCGTCAACTCCGGTTCTGCTGCCTGAAGAGATCGATATCGGCATGGACTTCGATCAGGTGGGCAAAGCCGGCTCCATGCTTGGCTCGGGCGGCGTCGTGGTCATCGACGATCAAACCTGCATCGTTGAGTTCGCTCTGCGCACCATCAGCTTTTACGCGCACGAGAGCTGCGGCTGGTGCATTCCCTGCCGCGAAGGCACCGACTGGCTCAAGAAATCGCTCACACGCTTCCACGCGGGCTTCGGCAGCGAGAGCGACATCGACAACATGCAGTACCTGGCAGAAAACATGCTGGGCCGCACCTTCTGCCCGCTCGGCGACGCCGCGGCCATGCCGACCATTGCATTCGTCAAGAAGTTTCGCAAGGAGTTTGAGGATCATTTAAACGGAAAGCCCTGCCCGTTCGCGCGGGAAGGCGTGCCGCAATTAACGGTTGTTTAGGCAGAACAAGGCTTTGAAAGGGCACGACTTCAGTCGTGCCGAAATGGACGATAGAGGATTGGGGCTTCAGCCCCTGAGGAACAGCGAAAACAGAATGCCCGACGTAACCTTCACAGTCGATGGCAAAAAGCTAACCGCTCCTGCGGGAACGCTGCTCATTGACGCTTGCCGCAAAGCCGGCATAGAAATCCCCGCCTTCTGCTATTACCCGGGCTTGAGCCTTCAGGCCGCCTGCCGCATGTGCGTCGTGCGTCAGGAGAAAGTTCCCAAGCTGCAAACCGCGTGCACCACCACCGTGGCGGAGGGCCAGGTTTTCATCACCGAATCCCCCGAAATCGCGCAGGCGCGCAAGGCCACCATCGAACTGCTCCTCGGCAACCACCCGCTCGACTGTCCCGTCTGCGACGCGGGCGGCGAGTGCGAATTGCAGGACATGACCTTCAAGTACGGCGCAGGCGAAAGCCACTACGTCGAGGCCAAGCACCATATCGACGAGCAGCAATGGTCGCCCGCCGTCTTCTACGATCGCCCGCGCTGCATCCTCTGCTACCGCTGCATCCGCATGTGCGGTGAAGGCATGGATGTTTGGGCGCTCGGTGTCTGGAATCGCGGCGCAGACTCCGTGATCGTGCCCAATGACGGCCATCAGCTCGACTGCGAGCAGTGCGGCATGTGCATCGACGTGTGCCCCGTGGGCGCGCTCACCAGTGGGAGCTACCGCTACAAGACCCGCCCCTGGGAGATGAGCCACGTTTCCACCGTCTGCACGCATTGTGCCGACGGCTGCAAAGTGACACTCGGCGTGCGCTCGACCAACGACGGAGCGGAGATCGTTCGCGCCGACAATCGCGACAAGAGCGGCATCAACAATGATTTCCTGTGCGCCAAGGGCCGCTTCGGTTTCGACTTTGTTGAAAGCACCGACCGGTTGACGCAACCGCTCGTCCGCAACGCCGCTGGCAAACTCGAGCCCGCCACATGGGAACATGCGCTCCGCTATGCTGCCGGCAAGCTGAAAGAGATTCGCGATGCGCGCGGCGGCGCGGCCATCGGCGTCATCGGCTCCAACCGTAGCACCAACGAAGAGAATTATCTGCTGCAGAAATTCGCGCGGACGGTGCTTGGGACCAACAACATCGACCACGAGCGCAGCACCGACTACGCGGCCTTTGCCCGCGCTCTGGCTGGAACCGCGGGAAAGACCGCGAGCCTGCGCGACATCTCTTCCGCCCCCGCGATTCTTCTCGTCGGCGGCAATCCCACCGAGGAGCATCCGCTTCTGGCCTGGCTGCTGCGCACGAATGTGCGCCTGAATCGCGCGCGCCTCTACATCGCCAGTTCCCGGCCCATCAAGCTCGACCGGCAGGCCAAGGCCGCACAGGAACTTCCGCCCAGCGGCTTCAAGGACCTCCCCGCATTCCTCGATCACGCCGAATCCGACTTCAGCAAAGCACTGCTTGCCGAGGAATCGCTCGTCATCCTCTTCGGCGAGGAGTTTCGCGGCGAGGCCATCGAAAAGCTCGTGGCCTGGGGCCTCAAGCGCGCTAATGTTCAATTCGCTTATCTGGGCGACCACGTGAACTCGCGCGGCGCTGCCGATATGGGCCTGTTCCCGGATCTTCTGCCCGGATACGTGCCCGTCACTGCGCCGGGAGCGTTCTCCGAATATCTCAATCTTCCCTCCGCGCCCGGCAAAACACTGCCGCAAATGTTTGAAGCAGCCGCAAACGGCGAGCTCGGCGCGCTCCTGGTCGTCGGCGCAGACCCGGTTTCCCGCGCCAAGCTCGATCCGGCAGCCCTCAAAAACACATTCGTCATCGTGCAGGATCTTTTCCTCACCGAGACTGCGGCTCTGGCTGAAGTCGTTCTTCCGGCCGCCAGCCTTTATGAGAAATCCGGCACCGCAACCAACACCTACGGCGACATACAGATGGTGCGCAAGGCCGCTGACCGCGCCGGGGTCAAGCCGGAATTCGAGATCCTCGTCCGTCTCGCCGGAGGCATGGGAGTCGACGTTAGCACCCTGGTTCCTTTCGGCAAGCGCGGCAGCACGGGCGATCTCGGCCAGTCACGCGGCGCACAGTCGGGTGAGGCCGACCGTCACGCCGTCTGGCTTGAAGCCAACGGCCTCGAACCCAAGCTCAGCCCCTTCGATCCGCTCGCCACATTCGACGAAATCGCTCGGCTCGTCCCCGGCTATACCGTCGACCGGATCAATCTTTTTGCAGGGAACGATGTGCACACCGAACTCAAGGCCACGCCGGGATTTGTGCCGCTGAGGACGCTCACCAGTCCAGACCTTGTCGTTCCTGCACACGACACGCTCTTCACCTCGGGAACGCTGGGGCATTACAGCACAGCGCTCAGGCAACTCGCTCAACATCAAACCAAAGAACTGGCGGAAACCGCGGCCGACTGAGTAGATGCACGCAGCCACCGCTGACTTGCTAACTTGCTGATTCGCTGTTCAAAGAAGGCAAAACGTACGTGACCATCCTCGCATTCTTTTTCTGGAACCTGCTGAAAGTCGCTGTAGTAACGGTGGTGATGCTCATGGGCATCGCCTACACCGTGCTGCTTGAGCGCAAGCTGGTGGGCCGCATCCAGAACCGCTGGGGACCCAGCCGCGTTGGCCCCTTCGGACTCTTGCAACCGCTCGTGGATGGCGCCAAATCGTTTCTCAAAGAGGACCTGATTCCCACGGCCGTCCATCGCCCGCTCTATTTGCTGGCGCCCATCATCTCCCTGGGCTGCGCGCTCATCACCATCAGCGTCGTTCCCTTTGGTGCGCCGGGCATGGGCCCGCACGGCTTCGATTTCTTTGAGATTTCCAATATCAATGTCGGCCTGCTCGTTATTCTCGGTGTCACTTCCATGGGCGTGTACGGAATCGCCCTTGCCGGCTGGTCCTCGAACAACAAGTACTCGCTGCTTGGCGCGCTGCGCTCCTCGGCACAACTTATCAGCTACGAGCTGGCTCTCGGTCTCTCGCTGGTCGGTGTGGTTCTCCGCGCCGGATCGCTCAATCTTCGCGTCATCGTCGAGCAGCAAGCCCATCTCGGCATCGCGACCTGGAACATCTTTGGCGGATTCCAATTCATTGCCTTCTTCATCTACTTGATGGCTGCCTTCGCAGAGACCAACCGCTCGCCCTTTGACCTGCCTGAAGCTGAAAGCGAACTCGTTGCCGGGTATCACACCGAATACAGCTCGATGAAGTTCGCCATGTTCTTCATGGCCGAGTACGGCAACATGATCAACGTGGGATGCGTGGCCACGCTTTTATTTCTCGGCGGTTGGACCAGCCCGCTCGGCGACTTGATGCCGCCCTTCGAGAGCACATGGATCAACGCACTGCTCCCGATCTTCTGGTTCGTTTCTAAGGTCTTCTGTTTTCTCTGTCTTTACGTCTGGGTGCGGGGCACATTGCCCCGCTTCCGCTATGACCAACTGATGAACTTCGGCTGGAAGTTTTTGCTTCCGCTGGCCATTCTGAACATTGTGGGAACAAGCCTCTGGCTTGCATATCGCTAACAAACGTGTGCCCCCGGTCTCTCGCATTTGGAGACCGGGGAAACCATCTCAGCGCGGGCATGAAGCAATCAATTTGATCGCTTCACGCTCATTTACAATCGGGAAGGAAATTCCGGAGCAAGATCTTCTGGGCTCAGATTTTCTTCCCTCCAACCTGCCGGCCACGCGGTTGAACCGGCATTCACTTGTACGCCAGGCAACGATGCACCTGATTTTGTTTTTCCTCTTTGCCGGATTCTGCCTCGCGGGAGCCATCAATCTCCTGTGGCAGACCCATCCCATCAACAGCGCCCTATCCCTGATCGTGGTCATGACCTCCCTCGCGGTGCTCTACCTGCTCCTTGGCGCAGAATTCCTTGCCATCGCGCAGATCATCGTTTACGCGGGCGCCGTCATGGTGCTCTTCACCTTCGTGGTCATGCTGCTCAATGCCGGCCGCGAAGAGCGCACCCTCGGCAGCCGTGCCGCAATCCCCATCGGCTTTCCCGCCGTTGCCGTCCTCCTGGCGGTGCTGGCAAGCATCGTGCTTCGCGCTCAGGGACTCGCCTCAGCGCATCTTGGCGTGGGGCTCACAAACGCACAAGACAGTTCCAATCTCGTCGTCCTCAGCCAGGTGCTCTTTCACGAACTGCTTCTGCCCTTTGAAGTGACATCGGTGCTCATTCTTATTGCCATCCTCGGCGCAGTTGCCATCGCCCGCCGCGAAGGCGCGGAAAGGACGGCCGAAAAATGAGCTTTCTGCAGCACGATGTGCCCCTCAACTGGTACCTGCTCCTCAGCGCCGTGCTTTTCTCGCTCGGCGTCATCGGATTTTTCATCAAGCGCAATCTCATTACCGTTTTCATGTCGATTGAGCTCATGCTCAACGCCGTCAATCTCTCCTTCGTCGCCTTTGCCTATCAATGGCACGAGGTCAAGGGGCAGATTTTTGTCTTTTTCGTCATGGTGGTCGCCGCCGCCGAAGCTGCCGTCGGCCTGGCCATCATCATTGCTGTCTTTCGCGTACGCGCCACGCTGGCCGTCGACCGCATCGATCTGATGAAACTATGAACGCACCTCTTCACCTGTGGCTGATCCCTCTCCTGCCTTTCGCCGGATTCGTGCTGAACGGAATCCTTGGCGGACGTTTGCCCCGCTGGCTGGTGAGCACTATTGGCGTGCTTGCACCTCTAGTATCATTTGGCGTTGTCCTGTGCAACGCATTAGACCTTTATCTGCGTTTTAAGGTGATTCAGGTCGGCGGCCAATTAGGGCCCGCTCGGCCGTTTCCGCCTATTGTTGAGACGTACGGAAATTGGCTCGCCGTCGGCTCTCTTCACATCGACTTCAGCCTCGTCCTCGACCAACTCTCCCTGGTCATGCTGCTCGTCGTCACCGGCGTCGGCTTTCTCATCCACGTCTACTCCGTCGGCTACATGCACGACGATCCCGGCTACGCCCGCTACTTCAGCTACCTGAATCTCTTCCTCTTCTTCATGACCACCCTCGTCCTCGCCGGCAACGTGCTGCTCATGTTCGTCGGCTGGGAGGGCGTCGGCCTCGCCTCTTATCTCCTTATCGGCTTCTGGTTCCAGAAACAATCCGCGGCCGCGGCCGGCAAAAAAGCCTTCATCGTCAACCGCATCGGCGACTTCGGATTCCTGATCGGAATCTTCCTTCTCCTCGCCAACTTCGGCACGCTCACCTTCACCGAAATCGGAGCCAAACTCGCAGCCAGCCCAGCCTTCACCGGCGGAGTTCTGACCGTGATCTGCCTCTGCCTGCTCGTCGGCGCGGCCGGCAAGAGCGCGCAACTACCGCTCTACGTCTGGCTGCCCGACGCCATGGAAGGCCCCACGCCGGTCTCCGCGCTTATTCACGCGGCCACCATGGTCACAGCCGGCGTCTACCTGATTGCGCGCACGCATTTTCTCTTCGATCGCGCGCCCATTGCTCTCGCCACGGTCGCCATCGTTGGCGCAGCCACGGCCCTCTTTGCCGCGACCATCGGACTCGCTCAAAACGACATCAAGCGCGTGCTCGCCTACTCCACCATCTCGCAACTCGGCTACATGTTCCTCGCCTGCGGCGTTGCGGCCTATTCGGCGGCCATCTTTCATCTCGTCACGCACGCATTTTTCAAGGCCCTGCTGTTCCTCGCTGCCGGTTCCGTAATTCACGCCATGGGCGGCGAACAGGACATGCGCAAGATGGGCGGCCTGCGCACCAAACTCCCCGTCACCTTCTGGACCATGACGGTCGCCGTCTTCACCATCGCCGGATTCCCTCCCCTGGCCGCGTTCTTCTCAAAGGACGCGATCCTCTACGCCGCTTTCGTACAAGGAACCCAAGGCAAAATCCTGTGGGCTGTCGGCCTCGTCACCGCGCTGCTCACCGCGCTCTACATGTTCCGCCTGTGGTACATGACCTTCTTCGGCGAATCGCGATCGCCTGAAGCCCATCCTCACGAGAGCCCCTGGTCCATGCGCGCGCCGCTCGTAATTCTTGCGCTTCTCTCCATCTGCGGCGGATGGATCGGCATTGAGAGATTCAGTTCTTATCTGGCGCCATCGGTAGGCCTGCACCCTGCAGTCTCCACCACGCCGCATCTCGAACTGATTCTCACCGTCGTCGCAGTCCTCGTGGCGCTCGAAGGCTTTCTCATCGCGGACAAGTATTACCGGCGCAAGACGGAGCGGCCGGCTCAACTGGCTACGGCAATGCCGGCCGGCTACAAACTCCTCGCCAACAAGTACTACGTTGACGAGATGTACGAAACCGTCCTGGTCAAGCCTCTGTTTGCAACCTCACGCTACGTTCTCGGATGGATTGTTGACACAGCCATTCTCGGCGGCATTGCCTGGCTGCTCGCCGGCGCCGCCAATCTTTCAGGAATGATCCTGCAGCGCTGGCAATCGGGCAATCTGCGCTCCTACGCCGCGTGGCTGGCTCTGGGCGCAGCCGTCCTGCTTTTATTCGTGTTGCTCGACGGGCCCCGTAGCGCGCATTTTGGCGCGTCCGTTCATTTCTTTATAACGACGGTGAGGCATTGAGATGATGCGAGCAATAGACCCAATGATCCTCACCCTCATCCTGCTGGTTCCGCTGGCAGGCGCGGCGCTTGTCGCGCTTGCACCCGATCGCGCCAGGTTGCCCAACTGGATCGCGCTCTTCACCTCGCTCGTCACCTTTGTGCTCACGCTTCATCTTCCCGCGCACTTCGTCACTGGCCAGCAGGGATTCCAGTTTGAAGTCAACCTCCCCTGGATCGAAAGCCCAGCTATCTGCTATCACGTCGGCGTCGACGGCCTCAGCCTCTGGCTCGTCGTCCTCGTCGGCCTTCTCGCGCCCATCGGCGTTGTCGCCAGTTGGAACGCCATCCAGACCCGCCGCAAGGTCTTCTATTCGCTCTTCCTCGTCCAGCAGTCCGCCATGGTTGGCGTCTTCGTTTCACTTGACCTCATGCTCTATTACGGCTTCTGGGAGCTTTCGCTCGTTCCCATGGCGATTCTCATCGCCATGTACGGCCGCAAGGAGGGCCCGAAGGCCGCGCTCAAGTTCTTCCTCTTCACGTTCATCCCGTCCGCGCCGCTGCTCGTCGCCATTTTGTGGCTCTATGCGCGCACACACACATTCAATTTCGTCGAATTGCAGTACCAAACTGCCAGCGGTGTGCTTCCCGCGGGAGCGCTTTTCTGGGTTGCGCTGGCGTTCTTGTTCGCCTTCGCGGTCAAGGTTCCCGTTTTTCCGCTGCACGGCTGGCTCGCCGACACCTACAACGAAGCTCCTGTCGCGCTCGCCATGGTGGTTGCCGGCAAGCTCGGCCTCTATTCGATGATGCGTTTCCACGTCGGGCTCTTTCCTGCTCAGGCGCGCGCCATGGCTCCATTGCTCATGGTTCTTGCCGTAGTCGGCGTCCTGTACGGCGCATGCCTGGCCCTGGTGCAACGCGATTTCTGGCGGTTGATGGCCTTCGCCGCACTCAGCCATCTCAGCCTGATCGTGCTTGCCATCTACGGCCTCACGCTCACTGGCTGGTCTGGCGCGGTCTATCAGATCCTCTCGCATGGCGTGGTCGATGGCGCGCTCTTCCTGCTTCTCGGCGCGCTCGAAATCCGCTACGCAACGAGCGTGATTCAGCCTTACGGGGGACTCGCCGCAAAAATGCCTCGGGCAGCTACTTATTTCGTCATCGGCACACTGGCCATGATTGGCCTGCCCATGCTGAGCGGCTTCATCGGCGAATTCATCATTCTCTCGAACACCTTCGCCGCTGTGAGCCGGGGCGCGGCGATCGCGGCGGCACTTGGCGTGATCCTCGGCGCGGTCTATATGCTTTCGCTGGTGCAACGCCTCTTCTACGGTCCAGAAAGCGCACTCATTGCGTCCAAGCCCTCTGCCGATTTGCGCTTCGGGGAGTTCGCCGCGCTTACGCCGCTCGTCGTACTCATGCTCGTCATGGGCCTCGCGCCTTCGCTCTGGCTTAACTCCGTCCAAGCCGGAGTTCATCCACCGGTGGTGCCCACGCAGCTTGTTAAAAAGCCGGTGGTCAAACGAGAGCTCATCGTAGTCGTTTCGCCCGGCGGATCGCAGCATCCGGCCCAAACTCCCACCCACGCGGAGGTCCAGCGGTGAATTCCGTTCCAGACATCTACCGCATCCTCCCCGAGGTGATCCTCACCCTCACCGGCGTCGCCATCATGCTCATCGACGCATCGATTCCGCCGCTGTGGACTCGCCGCTATCTCGGCTTTTTGGCCGCCATCGGAACCACCATCGCCATCTGGGCCAGCCTCTGGCAACTTTCTCTGCCCGAAGGCACCGGCTTCTTCGGCACCGTCGAGACCACCGCCTTCACCGTCTTCTTCCACGTGCTCATCTGCGGCATCGTTCTCGTGGCCCTCCTGCTCTCGATCGACACGCTGCCGGAACACAGCCACCATCAGGGCGAGTTCTACGCGCTCATCGTCTTCGGCGCGGTTGGTATGTGCCTGCTCACCAGCGCCGTTGAGCTGCTGGTCGTCTTCATCGCTCTCGAAATCTCATCGATCTCCACGTACATTCTTGCCGGCTACCGCAAACAGACCGGCCGTGGCCCTGAAGCCGCCATCAAATACTTCCTTCTTGGTTCCTTTGCCACCGCATTTTTGCTCTACGGCATCGCCCTGATCTTTGGTGCCACCGGAACCACGCAGATTTATCAGATCGCCCGGCTCGCGCCCGTTGCGCAGAACCAGACCTTCGTTCTGGCCGCTCTTGCACTGATGCTGGTCGGCATTCTCTTCAAGGTCTCCGCGGCGCCTTTTCACGTCTGGACGCCCGACGTCTACGAAGGCGCGCCCACGCCGGTCGTCGCCCTGCTCTCCACAGCACCTAAAGCGGCCGCCTTTGCTCTTCTGCTCCGTGTGGTCTACGAGATCTTCCCCAATCTTCGTTCGATCTGGGCGCCGCTGCTCTGGATCGTCGCCGTCCTCTCCATGACGGTTGGCAATCTCGCCGCGCTCCGCCAACAAAACGTCAAGCGCATGCTGGCCTACTCGGCCATCGCCCACGCCGGCTATCTGCTCGCCGCCTTTGCCGGCATCGGCGCCATCGGCATCTCCGCGGCCAGCTTCTATATCGCGGCTTATGCCGCCATGAACGTAGGCATCTTCGCTGTCATCACGCTCATCGCCGGATACGACGAACAGCTCTCCCTTATCGACGACTTCCGCGGCCTCATCTATCGCTCCCCTCTCCTCGGCAGCCTGCTGATCTTCTTCCTCATTTCGCTCATCGGGATTCCCTTCACCGGTGGCTTCTTCGGCAAGTTCTACTCGTTTAATGCCGCAGTCGATGGCGGCGCTATCGCTCTGGCGATTATCGGTTTGCTCAACTCAGGATTAGCCGCGGCGTATTACCTGCGTTTGGCGCTCGTCGCTGCACAGCGTCAGTCTGCCGACCAAGCCGCGCCGCCGAAGCCCGTCGTTGGTATTGCGGTGGGAGCAGCTTTGCTTTTGGCCGTTGCCGCCACGCTCGTGCTTGGCATCATTCCCGGGGCGGTGCTTCAAGCTGCCCAATCCGCCGCGCACACATTGCAGGTTCCCCCACAACCGAGCGAAGCTCCCAACGTTCCGCTACAATCACCTCAATGAAACTAAACGAATTAGCAAGCCGCTTGGGCGCGGAATTGCGCGGCGATCCCAACCTGGAAATCACCGGCGTCAAGGGCATCGAGGAAGCCGGCCCCTCCGAGATCACCTTCGTCGCGAATCCCCGCTACACTGCTCTCGCCCGAACCACCCGCGCCGCGGCGATCATTGTCGAGCCGGAGTTCCAGCAGATCACAGCCGCTACCATTCGCATCAAGAATCCCTATCACGCCTTTTCGCGCGCGCTGGGCCTTTTCTACCAGCCGCCGTCATACCCTCCCGGCATCCATCCCACGGCCGTCATCGATCCCACGGCGGAGATCGGTCCGGACGCGCACATCGGCGCCTACGCCGTCGTCGGCCCCCACGTCCGCCTGGGATCCAACGCCACGCTCCTGCCTCATGTGGTGCTGTATCGCGGCGTCCAGGTAGGCAGCCACTTTTTCGCGCATGCCCATGCCGTGGTCCGCGAAAACTGCGTTCTCGGCGACCACGTCACCCTCGAAAACGGCGTCATCATTGGAGCCGACGGCTTCGGCTTCTCGAAAAACGACGCCGGCCAATGGGAAAAAATCCCGCAATCCGGGCCAGTTCGCATTGGCAGCCGCGTGGACGTGCAGGCCAACGCCACCATTGACCGCGCGACCGTAGGCGCGACCGAGATCGGCGACGGCACCAAGGTCGACAATCTCGTCCAGGTGGGTCACGGCTCGCGCGTCGGCAACGACTCGCTAATCTGCGCGCAAACCGGCCTGGCCGGCTCCTCGATCATCGGCAATAACGTGATTCTTGCCGGACAGGTGGGCATTGCCGGCCATTGCACCGTCGGCGATGGCGTCATCCTCACCGCCCAATCGGCGGTCTCACACGACGTCCCGCCCGGCAAGATGATCTCTGGCTCGCCCGGCTTCGACAACCGTGTGTGGCTCCGCGCCGTCGCTATCTTTCAGCGCTTGCCGGAGCTGCTCAAGCGGCTCGACCGCATGGAAAAGGCGATGGCCAAGCTGTTCCCGGGATCGGAGGCTGCGCCGCCCGATGGGGAGACCGGCCAGTGAATGGCCGCATTGTTTACCGCTGTGCGCTGCACGCGGCAACTCTCCTCGTCACTTCCTGCTTCTCCGGCTGCCACTCGTATCACATCGATGCAACCGTGGAAAATCGCACCGGTGCGCCCATCCAGTTGCTTGAAGTGGACTATCCCAGCGCCAGCTTTGGCGTCGACTCTGTCGCCGCCGGCGCCGACTTCCACTACCGGTTTCAGGTCCGAGGCAGCGGCCAGCTCAAAATCTCATACACGGCCGCAAACGGCCAAATGGTCCAGATTCCGGGTCCCATGGTGGTCGAACGCCAGCAGGGCCAGCTTGAAATTGTCCTCGAGCCCGGCGGCAAAGCCGAATTCCATCCCCAACTGACCCCGCCCTCCTGATGAGGAACGCTCGAATTTGCCCTCAGCGGCGCAATGAAAAGAGCCCGCAAACGTGGAGCCGAAGCTCTTCGTTTCGCGGGCTCAATATTGCAGCCGGACTCAATGCACCATGGACTTAAAGAGAGGTGATTGCAACAAGCTGCTGAACTCCGTGTCGGAGGTGGCAAAGTGGATGGTCAGATTTCCCGAACTGGAGCCGATATCGGTATTGTTCAAAGCCTGCTTTTCGGCGTCGGTTGCACTCATCTTGCGCACCATAAGCGCTGCCGACATCAGCGACGAAACCGTGGCGGCAGAAAACGAGTCGCCGGTCTCAACCGTCAGATCGAACCGCACCCCGTGCTGGAAATCCATCGAGTACCACGATGCTTCCATCCGCTTGCGCATGCTATCGAAGTCGGCCACTGAGCCCCCCTCGCCCATGATCTGCTTCATCATGGTCTGCGTGCCCTTGTCGTCCAGAATGCTCCACAGCGGATAGGTGTCCACACTTTGCATCGCGCTCATCATGGAGTTATTGGTGAGCAGGCTTGACGCCATCCCGTCGCGTGCATCCAGTGCCCTGGTCACGGCACTCTTGTCACCAAAGATCATGGTCGAGGGGTCCACGAAGCAGAGCACCATGCCTGTGTGCGCCATAGGGTACACGCTGTTGGTCCGCACCATGGTCGCCTTGACCTTCTCACGCCGGAAATTGCCCAATATCGTCTGTGTGTCGAACTGGCCCTGGGCAATTCCCACGGTTTGCAGCGCATCGCTGCCGGCTGACGGCCGGAAGAGCACAAAAGCGAGCTCCTCCACGTCGTGATTTTCGTTCAGACCCGAGTGGCTCAGCGCTTCGTCAAACTGCTTCAACTCCGGCGGCATCACGCGGTTTCGCAAATTCATCGCCGCAGTTGAGTTCTGCATGGCGTGGTAGTCGATGACCACCAACTGCTGAACATCGTGCGGAATCGCGCCGCGCGCATCTGTAGTCAGCTGTGCCGCAAATACTAGACTGGCTGCCGTCACCAGCACGAATGCGATCGAACACTTCATCAAGAACTTGAACACTTTATTCCTCCAACCTCACAAACAAGCTCATTAACAACCACTTACGAACCGTAACGCCGGAATTGCGCAACGTCCTAACGCTATTCTACCGGCGAACCGTCTTCCCTGCGTGAATTCGTATTCAGCTTCCCGGCCACGTCAGCGGGTGCTTCAGGCGACGCTCGAGAACCTTTGTCTCTTCGTCAAACCCAACTAATTGACGCATCCACTCGCTATCCCGCTCACACGCCGCTTCGGGAATCAGCCCGATCACCTCTCCCTCGGCAGCCCTGACCTTATGCCGGCCAGCCAGGCTCACGACCTTACGGTGCACCTGCGAGATCGGGGTCGCGTCAA
This sequence comes from Occallatibacter sp., assembly GCA_050011915.1. Taxonomy (GTDB): domain Bacteria; phylum Acidobacteriota; class Terriglobia; order Terriglobales; family Acidobacteriaceae; genus Telmatobacter. The sequence continues at coordinate 101,634 of JBEKIE010000001.1, read as the reverse complement.
AGTCGGTGATATTCATCGACAACTGGGCGCGCCCATGAGCCATAACACCCATCGCCTTCACGCCCTTTAAGCCGCCGCCAGCGGCCCGGATCTCTCGCGCAATGGCGCGCGCAACCGCCACGTCGGCCGAATCAAGGTAGATGTTGTACGCCACCAGGAACTTACGGGCACCCACCGCACAGGCGCCTGCTGTGGGATGGAGTCCCGGTCCTCCGAGATCGGGGCGCCGCGACGGGTCCTTCTCAACGGCGTCTCGAAGCCCTTCGAACTGCCCCTGCCGCACGTCTTCCAGATTCACCCGGTCAGGCCGCGCCGCGGCGGCTTCGTAGAAGAATACGGGCACCCCGAACCTGCGCCATATCTCAAGCCCGGCCTGTCGCGCCAGCAGCACGCATTGCTCCAGCTTGATGCCTTTCACCGGCACGAACGGAATCACGTCTGCCGAGCCGATGCGCGGATGAACCCCCTGCTGGCGGGTCAAATCGATGGTCTCCGCCGCCTTGCCTGCGGCGCGCACCGCCGCTTCCACTACCGCGGCCGGCTCTCCGGCAACCGTCACCACGGAGCGGTTATGGTCCGCATCCATCGACCAGTCGAGCAGATGCACGCCCTCCACCCGCATGGCAGCCACAATCGCCTCCACGCGGGCAGTGTCAATTCCCTCTGAAAAATTGGGAACGCACTCGATGAGCGGTCCACTCATGATCACTTCACCCCTAACGACCTGTGGTGAAAGCCCGGCTTTGAAAGGGCACGACTCTAGTCGTGCCGAAAACGGGCGAAAAGACAAGGGGTTTTAACCCCTGAGGAATGATCTTCAATCGACCCCAGGGGTTGTGCAACCAGCCCTGGTCCCTGTTCTTCTGCTCCCCACGTTCTTGTTCGCTTGCTCCCTCGTTCCCTTGCTCCCTTGTTCCCCGTCTCTATCATCTCCAGAACGTATAGCCAACCTGTATCTGGATGCTGGCATTCACGCCAGGGTTGCGGTCGCCCAGTGAGGCCGAGGAAATATGCACTCCGTTCACTCCCAGATCAATCGACCGTTTGGGGCGGAAGAAATAGTGGATTCCTCCGCCGCCCTGCGGCGAAAAATTCCACACCGACGTACCGCCGTCGATTCCAAGCGCCTTGTTGGTCAGGATATTCGGCGGATACTTGTGAGTGGTGTAGATCAGTCCGCCCGCCGCTTGGAACCAGGGCTGAATCCGGTGCGAACTGGTAGCAAAGTTCCAACGAAAGATCACCGGGGTCAAACTGACCCCATAAAACGTTCCACCGCCCGTAGGCAACTGGCAGCTATAGGGTTGTCCGTTTGTGTTAATGCAGGTGTACGTCTCCTCATGCGGCGCCGGCGTATACGCCTGCCACAAAGGCATGATGTTGCCTGCAAACTCGAACTGGCCACTGAAGATTCCGGCATGTTCCACCGGCGTAAGCACCTTGCCCAGCTCGAATCCGCCCCAGAGAAACTTGTAGTCCGAGCGATCCCCTACGCCGGTTCCCCAATTCACGAAAGGGCCATACTCCCAGCTTTGCTCTTTCCGCACCTCGGCCACAGGATCCGACACGGCAGGCATGTTCTGGACCTGCGCAGCAGTGAGCAACGGGTCTCGATCAACGTCGCCGGACGAAACAGCTCTGTTATTCGTCTGTGCCGCAACCGTCGCCGTCCCAACAAACAATAGCAAAACAACAATTCCTTCTGCTCGCCTCAAATCTTTCCCCCGCCGGAGCCCCAAACCCGGCCTTCTCGTTCCCTCGTTCCCTTGCTCCCTGTCTTTCCCAAAAAAAGACCGCCACAACCGGGCGGCCTCGTCTCTTGCAGCCAGGCGGTTGCTCAACCGGCGGCGTGCTCCATCTGTTCGGCGTCCATGTCAAAATTCGAGTGCACGTTCTGCACGTCGTCGAGATCCTCCAGGGCTTCCAGCAGCCGCACCATCTGCGCGGCAGCAGTGCCTTCCAGCTTGTTGTAGGTCGAGGCCAGCATCGCCACCTCGCTCATCACCGTGGGAATGCCCGCAGCCTTCACGGCGCCGGCGACCGCTTCATACGCTCCCGTGTCGGTTACGATCTCCCACGTATCGCCCTCGTCCTTCAAATCCTCGCCACCGTGCTCCAGCACGATGTCCATCAGTTTCTCTTCCGTCGCAGCAGACTTTTCGACGGCAATCAGGCCCTTTTTGGCAAACATGAACTTAACGGAGCCGGATTCACCCAGGTTTCCCCCGTTTTTGCTAAACGCATGGCGGATTTCGCTCACCGCGCGATTCCGGTTATCGGTCAGCACGTCCACCAGGACAGCCACTCCGCCCGGTCCATATCCCTCGAAGGTCGCCTCTTCGTAGCTGACCCCCTCCAGTTCCCCGGTGCCGCGCAGAATCGCACGCTTGATGTTGTCCTGCGGCATGTTCTCGGCCTTGGCGGCAGCTACGGCAGTCCGCAGTCGGGCGTTGCTGTCAGGATTGCCCCCACCCTTTGCGGCGACAGCAATTTCTTTCAGGAGGCGAGTGAAAATCTTGCCGCGCTTGGCATCCAGCGCGCCCTTCTTGTGCTTGATTGTGGCCCATTTCGAATGGCCGGACATAGGAACCTCAAAAGCAATGAAAATAACGGCGTTCTTTTGACACCCGACAAGTGAGTATACCATTCACGGCGAAGGGCAAAATACGCCCGATTGCACCTCTTTGGCCGGAAGAGCCCCCTTGGAACGCTCGGGTTTTCTAGCTACTTTGGCCCTGATGGCCCTACGCGAAAACCTCGGCATCGCGCAGCCTCGCTCCCCTTCGATCCTTCTCAGAAACGATCAGGTCGCCCTCCGCGGCCGGCCAGGGAATCGCCAAATCCGGATCGTTCCATACGATCGTCCTCTCGCCCGCGGGCGAGTAATAGTCCGTCACCTTGTAGGCAAAACCCGCCTCGCTGCTCAGAACCAGAAAAGCGTGCCCAAAGCCTTCGGGAATCCAGAGCATCTTTCCGTTTTCCCCGCTCAGTTCCACGGCCACATGGCGGCCGAACGTCGGCGAGCTGCGGCGCAGGTCCACAGCCACATCCAGCACGGCCCCATGCGTCACGCGCACCAGCTTCCCCTGTGGCTGCGCAACCTGATAGTGAATTCCGCGCAGCACATGCTTTTTGGAAATCGAGAAATTGTCCTGCACCCATTGCGTGGGCAGTCCGGCCTCGGCCATCTGGCGCAAATTGAAGGTCTCGGAGAATGCGCCGCGCTCATCCCGATAAACGGCCGGGGTCAGCAGCAGCACGCCGGGCAACGCTGTGTCTTCGATCTTCATGGCTATTCGATTCCCGCTGCGAAGTACGGCTCGCGCAGCAGTTTCATCAGATATTCTCCGTAGCCGCTCTTCGCGATCGGCTGCGCCAAGGCCTCAAGCTGCGCTGCGTTGATGAATCCCTGCCTGTAGGCGATCTCTTCGGGGCAGGCGATGTTCAGTCCCTGACGCCGCTCGATGGTGTGCACAAACAGGGCGGCCTCGAGCAGCGAATCGTGCGTCCCGGTGTCGAGCCACGCCATGCCTCGGCTCATAATCTCCACCTTCAGCTTTCCTGCTTCAAGGTAGCGCCGGTTCAGGTCTGTGATCTCGAGCTCCCCGCGTGCCGAAGGCTTCAAGGTCTCGGCAATCTGCACCACGTCTCGATCGTAGAAGTACAAACCCGTCACGGCATAACGCGACTTGGGAGCCTTCGGCTTCTCCTCCAGGCTCACTGCGCGGCCAGCCTTGTCGAACTCCACGACGCCGTAGCGCTCCGGGTCTTCCACGGGGTAAGCAAACACCGTCGCGCCATCCTGCAGTTGCGCGGCCGTCTGCAACTGCTTCGAAAATCCCTGCCCGTAGAAGATGTTGTCGCCCAGAACCAGGGCGCTGGCGTCGCCGGCAATAAAATCCCGTCCAATCAAGAACGCCTGCGCCAGGCCGTCCGGGCTCGGCTGCACCGCATAGCTGATCTCGAGTCCCCAGCGCCGTCCGTCACCGAGCAGATCCCTGAAGCGTCCCGTGTCCTGCGGCGTCGAGATGATGAGAATCTCTCTCAGCCCGGCGAGCATAAGCGTGCTCAGCGGGTAGTAGATCATCGGCTTGTTGTAGACAGGCAGAAGCTGCTTCGACACCACGTGCGTCACGGGATAAAGCCGCGTCCCCGACCCGCCTGCCAGAATGATACCTTTCATCGGTCGCCCCTCATGCTGCTAGCCTAAATCGAGCCATCTATGAGCTTCCGCAGCCCGAACAAGCATATCTATCGTCAGTTCTCTCTTACGGCGTCTGCTTGGAAGAAACGGAATCCAAGAGGCCTCTGGCCCGTAATACAAGCGGTCCACGAAACCGGTCATGTCGACCTCAAAACGCTCGGCAAAGTCATCCAAAAGGCCGGCTGCGTCATCGCCATCAATTCCCAAATCGTAAAAGTTCGAATTCCCGGATATTGAATCAGGATCACGGAGAGTCTTTGCCGCGACAATCTGGATGATTTCTTCCTTCATGATCCCAGTGCGCTCGCTCATGCCGACGCCTCACAGTTCCGTCCGCTCCGCGTAGTTCTTTGCGATCCAGTCGCGATAAGCGCCGGTTCGCACACTATCGACCCACGCGCCATTCTCCAGGTACCAGCGCACCGTCTTGCGCAACCCCGACTCAAATTGCTCGGCTGGCGTCCAGTCCAATTCGCGCGTAATCTTGCTTGCGTCGATGGCGTAGCGCCGATCGTGTCCCGGCCGATCTTGAACGTAAGTGATAAGCCGCCGCCGCGGCTCACCCGCAGTCTGCGGCCGCATCTCATCCACCAGGTCGCATATCGCAGTCACCACATCGATATTCGCGCGTTCGCTGTTCCCGCCCACGTTGTAGGTTTCGCCCGGACGGCCGTCGTCGAGAACCTTCCGAATCGCCGCGCAATGATCTTCGACAAACAACCAGTCGCGAACATTCTTTCCGTCACCATAAACTGGCAGCGATTTGCCCTCGAGCGCATTCAGGATCATCAGCGGGATCAATTTCTCCGGAAACTGAAACGGCCCGTAATTGTTCGAGCAATTCGTGGTCAGCAACGGCAGGCCGAAGGTATGGAAATAGGCTCTGGCCAGATGATCCGACCCAGCCTTCGACGCTGCGTATGGGCTGTTCGGCGCATAGGGCGTAGTTTCACTGAACGCTGGATCGCTCGGCCCGAGTGTTCCATACACTTCATCCGTTGACACGTGCAAAAAGCGGAAGGCCGCGCGGCCGGCCGCGTCCAGCTCCGCCCGGTACACGCGCGCCTGCTCCAGCAGCGTAAACGTCCCCATCACGTTCGTCCGGATAAACGCCTCCGGCGAAACAATGGACCGGTCCACATGGCTCTCGGCGGCGAAATGGACAATCGCCCGGGGCCGGTGCTTCCGCAGAAGCGATCCCACAAGTTCTGCATTGCAGATGTCTCCGTGCACAAACGTGTAACACGGATCGGACTCGACGGACGCAAGGTTGGCGGCATTGCCCGCATAGGTCAGCAGGTCGAGATTGACCACCGCCGCGCCGCCTGCTTTCAACCAGGTAAGCACGAAGTTCGAGCCAATGAACCCCGCCCCGCCGGTCACGAGAATGGTGTCGTTCAAAGTGTTCATTCGAACCGAGTATACGTTACAAAACACGCCAGATGCGCCGCATAATACCTCTCAATCATGCAAATTCGTCTCATATTTCGTCCCCTATGCTGAAAAGGAATTTCGACGTTGACGACCGTTTTTAGTTATATTAAAAACAGCGCGGTTCACGGATGCGGCCGGAACTGCTCATGCAAAGCTCTCGATCCAGCGCCAGGGCGATTTTCACGGCTGAAAACGCAGGGTGGATGTGTATTCGGAACGGGAAAGCACTCCGCAACGAAAATTGTGCAAGCAAAGGCTGCCATGGAACCCTCAGACTTTCGTCTCCGCGCTCCGCAACCGCAGGGCCTTTATCATCCACGGGATGAGCACGATGCTTGCGGCATGGGCCTGGTCGCGAACATTCGCGGCGAAAAGAGTCACGAGATCATCCGCAAGGGCCTTGAGGTGCTCATCAACCTCACCCATCGCGGCGCGGCGGGTTGCGACCCGGAGACTGGCGACGGCGCCGGCATCCTCATCCAAATTCCCCACACCTTCTTTGTGCGCGAGTGCGCGGAGTTGGGGCTAGCCCTACCCGAACCGGGGGCCTACGGCGTTGCCATGTGTTTCTTGCCGGTGGAGAAACATAACCGCCTGCAGTGCGAAGGCGTCTTTGAGCGCATTGCCCAGGATGAGGGCTGCCAGGTTCTCGGCTGGCGCGACACGCCGGTGAATGGCGACGCCATCGGCCGCGAAGCCCGCAGCTCCCAGCCCTACATTGAGCAACTGTTCCTCGGCTGCCCGCAAGGTCTCGACGAAGAAGCCTTCGAGCGCCTGCTCTACCGCGTACGCCGCCGCACGGAAAACGAGATTGCGGCCTCCGACATTGAGGACAAGGAGACTTTCTACGTTCCCTCCTGTTCCTGTCGCACCATCATCTACAAGGGCCTCATGCTGGCCCCGCAGATCGAAAAGTTTTACTTCGAGCTGGCCAATCCGCTGGTCACGAGCGCCATGGCCCTCATTCACCAGCGCTTTTCCACCAACACGTTTCCCAGTTGGAAGCTCGCTCACCCTTATCGCTACGTCGCGCACAACGGCGAAATCAACACCATCCGCGGCAACGTCAGTTGGATGAGTGCGCGCCAGTCCATTCTCGCGAGCCCCCTCCACGGCGAGAAGATCGGCGATCTGTACCCGCTCATCATGCCCGGAGGCAGCGACTCCTCCTCGCTCGATAACGCAGTCGAATTCCTCTACCAGTCCGGTCGTTCCCTGCCCCACGTCATGGCCATGCTGATTCCCGAGGCCTGGTCGGGCAACCCCGACATGGACGAGGACAAGCGCGCCTTTTACGAGTACCACGCCTCGCTGATGGAGCCGTGGGACGGCCCTGCCGCCATCGCCTTCACAGACGGCAAAGTCATTGGCGCGACGCTCGACCGTAACGGTCTTCGGCCCGGCCGCTACATCGTGACCAAGGACGATCTGGTTGTCCTTGCCTCCGAAGCCGGCGTGATCGAAGTTCCTGCAGAGGACATTCTGAAAAAAGGCCGCCTGCAGCCCGGCCGCATGTTCCTCGTCGATACGGTGCAGCAGCGCATCGTCTCCGACGCCGAAATCAAAAGGGATCTCGCAGGCCGCAAGCCCTACGCGGAGTGGCTCAAACAGCAGCAAGTCATCATCGACTCTCTGCCCGAGCCGTCCCGCATCATTGCCTCGAATTCCGAGACCCTTTTGCGCCGCCAGCGCGCCTGCGGCTACAGTGAAGAGGATCTGCGCATTCTCCTCGCGCCCATGGCCGCCGAAGGCGCGGAGCCGGTCGGCTCCATGGGCACCGATGTGCCTCTGGCCTGTCTCTCCGACCGCCCGCAGCCGCTCTTCAACTACTTTAAGCAGCTCTTCGCTCAGGTCACGAACCCGCCCATCGACCCCATCCGCGAAGAGCTGGTGATGTCGCTCATCAGCTACATCGGCACAGAGCGCAACATTCTCGATGAGGCGCCGGAGAACTGCCATACTCTCAAGCTGCCGCATCCCATCCTCACCAACCGCGATCTGGAAAAGCTGCGCCGTGTCTCGTCGGGTGACCTGCTGGCCACAACACTGCCCGCGCTCTTCCGCGCAGAGGATGGCGAAAAGGGCCTGAAGCAGGCGCTCGATGACCTGAGCGCGCGTGCCTCGCATGCGGTCAACTCCGGATATACGCTGCTGATCCTCTCCGACCGGGGCGTCGATCCCACCTACGCGCCCGTTCCCAGCCTTCTGGCCATGGCTGCTGTGCACAATCGCCTGGTGCAGGAGAAAACCCGTACCCAGGTCGCTCTGATTATTGAGAGCGGCGAGCCGCGTGAGGTAATGCACTTTGCGCTTCTCATCGGTTACGGCGCAAGCGCCATCAACCCCTACCTCGCCATCGAAACCATTCACGATCTCAAGCGCCGCGGATTGCTTCCCGAAAAGGTGACAGCGGAGTATGCCGAGAAGAACTTCATCAAAGCCATCAACAAGGGATTGCTGAAGACCTTCTCGAAGATGGGCATCTCCACGCTGCAAAGTTATCGCGGCGCGCAGGTCTTTGAGGCTGTCGGCCTCAACAAGTCGCTCATCGAAGCCTACTTCCCCGGCACCGCATCGCGCATTGAGGGCGTCGGCCTCGCCGTTCTCGCCCGCGAAGCGCAGATGAAGCACGACTACGCCTTCCAGCCGCTCACGGATTCCGAAACCGAGCTGGTGGTCGGCGGCCAGTACCAATATCGCGAGGGCGGCGAGTATCACCTGCTCAATCCGCTCACCATCAGCAAGGTGCAGCACGCCGTGCGGACGAATAGCTTCGCTACGTTCGAGGAATACACCGAGCTGATCGACAACCAGAACCGCAACCTGTGTACGTTGCGCGGATTACTGAAGCTCAAATACGCCGAGAAGCCCATCCCGATCGAGGAAGTTGAGCCAGCCAAGGAGATCGTCAAGCGCTTCACCACCGGCGCCATGAGCTTCGGATCAATCAGCAAAGAAGCTCACGAGACCCTCGCCATCGCCATGAACCGCCTCGGCGGCATGTCGAACACCGGCGAGGGCGGCGAAGAGGAAGAGCGCTTCAAGCGCGACCCCAATGGAGATCTGCGGCGTAGCGCCGTCAAGCAAGTCGCCAGCGGCCGCTTCGGCGTCACCACCAACTACCTTGTCAACGCCGACGAGTTGCAGATCAAGATGGCGCAGGGCGCAAAGCCCGGCGAAGGCGGCCAACTGCCCGGCCACAAGGTGGATGAAGTCATCGCCCGAACGCGCCACTCCATCCCTGGCGTCGGACTCATCTCGCCTCCGCCGCATCACGACATCTACTCGATTGAGGACCTTGCGCAGCTCATCTACGATCTCAAGAACGTCAATCCGCAGGCGCGCATTGCGGTTAAGCTCGTCTCTGAAGTCGGCGTCGGTACCGTCGCCGCAGGCGTTTCCAAGGCGCACGCTGACGTGGTGCTCATCTCCGGCGACACCGGAGGCACCGGCGCTTCGCCGCTCAGCTCCATCAAGCACGCCGGCCTTCCGTGGGAACTCGGCCTCGCAGAGACACAGCAAGTCTTGCTGCTCAACGATCTGCGCAGCCGCATCCGCGTGCAGACCGACGGCAAGCTGCAGACCGGCCGCGACGTCGTCATCGCCGCGCTGCTTGGCGCGGAGGAGTTCGGCTTCGCAACCATGCCGCTCATCTCCATGGGTTGCATCATGATGCGCAAGTGTCACCTGAACACCTGCGCCGTCGGCATCGCCACGCAGGATCCTGTGCTCCGCGCGCGCTTCACTGGCACGCCCGAGCACGTCATCAACTTCTTCTTCTTTATCGCCGAGCAGATGCGCCAGCACATGGCCAGGCTCGGCTTCAAGACCGTCGACGAGATGGTGGGCCACGTCGAGAAGATCGACGTGCACATCGACGATGCGCACTGGAAGGCCAAAGGCATCGATCTCTCGTCGATTCTTCACGTGCCCACGCTGCCCTCGCGTGTCGCCCGCCGCCGCACCACGTGCCAGGATCACGGCCTCGGGCCGGCGCTCGACCACGCGCTCATCGCGAAAGCGCGGGCTGCTCTCGAATCTCAGTCCAAAACCGAAGGAAACTTCGCCATTCGCAACGTGCACCGCACCGTCGGCGCCATGCTGGGCGGAGAGATCGCACGCCGCTACGGCTCGGCAGGCTTGCCCGATGGAACCATCCACTTCAAGTTCCGTGGCTCGGCCGGCCAGAGCTTCGGCGCCTTCGTGCCCAGTGGCGTCACGCTTGAGCTTGAAGGCGACGCCAACGATTATCTCGGCAAGGGGCTTTCCGGCGGACGCATCATCTCCTATCCGTCCAAGACCTCGAGTTTCCTGCCCGAGGAGAGCATTCTCGTCGGCAACGTGGTTCTCTACGGCGCAACGGCCGGCGAGGTCTTCCTGAACGGCATCGCCGGCGAGCGTTTCGCGGTTCGCAACTCCGGCGCTATTGCCGTCGTGGAAGGCGTGGGCGACCACGGCTGCGAATACATGACCAATGGCCTTGTCATCGTCCTCGGTTCCACCGGCCGCAACTTCGCTGCCGGCATGAGCGGCGGCATCGCCTACGTCTACGACGATCAGGGCGACTTCTCTATTCGCCGCTGCAACAAGGCCAGTGTCGATCTTGAGCCGCTCGCCGATCCCGCTGACGTCGAGCAGGTCCGCTCCCTGCTGGCGCGCCATCGCGATGCCACTGGCAGCCCGCGCGCCGCATGGATTCTCGAACACTGGGCCGACGCGCAGCCGAAGTTCATCAAGGTCTTCCCGCACGAGTACAAGCGCGTGCTTGGCGTGGCGCGTACAGAGGCGGTTTACGCACCACCTGCTATTGCGTCGCCTCTCGTGGCGGCTGCCGCCGAGGTGCAGCATGGGTAAGGTCACAGGCTTTCTTGAAATCGGACGCGAGCAGGCCACACGCCGCAAGGCTGGCGAGCGCATCAAGGATTGGTTCGAAATCTACGAGCCCTTCCCTGAGGAGAAGCAGCGCGAGCAGGGCGCTCGCTGCATGGATTGTGGCGTGCCCTTTTGCCACACCGGCTGCCCCGTCAACAATCTTATTCCCGATTGGAACGACCTCGTTTACAGCAACCGCTGGGAGGCAGCCATTCGCCGCCTCCACTCGACAAACAACTTTCCGGAGTTTACTGGCCGCATCTGCCCCGCTCCCTGCGAAGCCGCATGCGTGCTCGGCATCAACCAGCCCCCGGTTTCGATCAAGCTCATCGAGCGCTCCATCGTCGATCGCGGCTGGGACGAGGGCTGGATTCATCCCGAGCCGCCCTTACAAGCCACCGGCAAGCGCGTCGCGGTCGTTGGCAGCGGCCCTGCAGGCCTTGCCGCCGCGCAGCAACTGCGCCGCGCCGGCCACTCCGTGACCGTTTTTGAAAAGAACGATCGCATCGGCGGCCTGCTCCGCTACGGCATTCCCAACTTCAAGCTCGAAAAACATATCGTCGATCGCCGCATCGAGCAGATGCGCGCCGAAGGCGTCGTCTTTCAGACCAACGCGCACGTCGGCGCGAATGTTTCGGTGGAATCGCTGACGGACGGCTTCGACGCCATCCTGCTTTGCGGCGGCTCCGAGCAGCCGCGCGACCTACCCGTTCTCGGCCGCGAGCTCAAGGGCATTCACTTCGCCATGGAGTTTCTGCCCCAGCAGAATCGCCGCAACGAAGGCGATGCGGAAGAAGCGCTCCTCGCATCCATGGGAGCCGAATCCTCCATTCTCGCTACTGGCAAGCGCGTGATCATCATCGGCGGCGGCGACACCGGCGCAGACTGCCTCGGCACCAGCCATCGCCAGGGCGCGAAAAGCGTGCACCAATTCGAGATCATGCCCAAGCCGCCTGATGAGCGCGCCGCAACCACGCCGTGGCCTCTTTGGCCGCTTCAACTGCGCACGGAAAGCTCGCACGAAGAGGGCGGCCTCCGCGACTGGAGCGTCGGCACGCTCAAGTTCACCGGCGACGCCAACGGCAACGTCAAACAGCTTCACTGCGTTCGCGTGGGCCCTCCGCCCAGGTTTGAGCCCATCGCCGGCAGCGAGTTCACGCTCGACGCCGACCTGGTCCTGCTCGCCATGGGCTTTCTCGGTCCCGTTAAGAATGGCATGATCGAGCAGCTCGGCCTCAAGCTCGATCCACGCGGCAATATCGCCACCACGAATTACATGAGCTCCGTCGACGGCATCTTCGCCGCCGGCGACATGCGCCGCGGCCAATCGCTCGTGGTCTGGGCCATCGCCGAGGGCCGCAAAGCCGCCGCCGCCGTCAACGAGTACTTCGCCGCCAGGCAGGAACCGCTGTCCCGCGTTCGCCATTCTGCAGCCGTCGGTTCACGCTAGAGTTCTGTCCCAAAAGTCCGCTTCAAATATGCTCTGTCATCCTGAGCGAAGTCCGCCGCGGCGGGCGAAGTCGAAGGATCTGCGGTTGCCTTTCAACGAGTTTCGGGCCAAGCGCCGCTCACTCGCGCGCCTCACCTCACACTGCTGCACACACACTCCCTGTAGGCATCGTTAGAGCCGTTCTTCAGCGAGCACACATACGGCTGCCAGATCAGCGCCAGCCCGCGCATGTCCACTCCTGTCATGTAATAGCGCAGGTAGCTCTGGCTCGCGCTCGACTGTGCAGTCGGATCTGTCTTGAATCCGGCAATCAGCCTCGACAACGGGACTGCCGTAAACGCCGGCTCGTGATAGGTCTTCGCAAAATCGTACTCTTCGCTCCACGCCGTGTCGATCCCGGTTTGGTTTGAAGCCGCAATCACGCGATAGTCCATAAGAATCGCACGCGCCGGATCGACAGTCGCCAAAGTAAACGAAGGATTGTTCCCGTCAACCGGCGAAATGGATGCCACCATCTTCACACCAACAGGCTTCTGCTCCACGGCGCCCTTCGCCGGCATCAGCAAACGCACCTCATCCATGTGTGTGTGCGCAAAGATCGCCAATTGAATCACGTCCCCATATCGAGCCAGCACTTCCGGAAACTCCTCCGAAGCCAGAAAAAACTTCGGCTTGCCTCCGCTGCAAAGATCCATCCATTTCTTCGCTGTCGAATACGAGTCCACTCCGGGCGGAATGTGCGCCATCACCCAGATCTTTTCCTTTTTGTCTCGCGCTTCATCCAATTTATGCGTCAGCCACGCAATCTGCGCAGCCGCGGGCGCGTGGTCTTCCTTGCCGCCGCACGTCTCATACCGCTCCGACATAAACAGGTCGTCGAGAACAAGAAGCCGCGCGTTCTCCACGGGCGCGGGAAGGCTCACGCTGTAGTAGCCGCCAGCAGCAAAGGTCTCGAGCGCTTGCGCTTGCTCTGCCCCCTGCAAGTCGGATGCAAACACCTGCCCGCTCTCTTTCAGGAATGCACTGTTGGCGTCGAGTTGATAGTCGCCGCAGTCGGAATCGTTATTGCCCAGCGCTGCATAAACTGGAACGCCGGGAAGCGCGCTGCGCAAGTCAGCCAGGACATAGGCGATGGTTTTCTCCACAAAGGCCCTGTAGTCAGCCGCGGCCGCTTTGGGAAACACCGCGGCGAATTTGCAGGAGAAGTTGTGCGCAATCAGGTCGCCGCTCACGATGACAAACTTTGCCCCACTTGCCTGAGCATGGATAGCATGCAGGCTCGAGTGATAGAGCGCATAGGAAGTGTCCGCGCCGCGCGTGGGACAGGCTTGCCCGAGTTTCGTCCATTGCGCCGCCGCATCGGCCGACGCCGGAGCGGCGAGAATGGTGTCCCACTCTCCAACCGGCGCGGCCGCCAGTTGCGCGGCCTTCCCTGGATCGAGAAACGGCTCGAAGTGGATGTCGCTGACAAAGAGAGCCTCAATCGTCTTCGCGCCGCTCTCGCTGGCGGCCTGTGCCGGAGCATTTTCCGGAAAAACCTGGAATATGAGAGCCAGAACACAACCCGGAACCAACGCACACAATCTCCCGGTCTTCAACATTCCCATGAACACTCCTCTGCCTCAGGCAGCTCATTTCGCCGCGGATTCTCGTAGGATAACCCGGATACTCGGTCTCAAGTGTTTCCAGCAATTGAATCCCGCTCCTCGGTAGGAATGTGCTATACGTTTCTTCATGACCAAGCCTGGATTCCTTTCTGTCGTCCTTCTTTCGGCCACGTGCCTGACGCCGCTTTCGGGTGCCGCGCAAGCGCTCGCGCCCACTCCGCCCATGGGCTGGAACAGTTGGGACGCCTACGGATTCACCATCGACGAAGAAACATTCCGGGATAACGCCACGGTTCTCGCTTCGCTGGAACAGTTCGGCTGGAAGTACGCCGTGATTGACGAGGGCTGGTACATGGCCAATCCCTCGGGCAAGAGCCTTGTTGAGAAGCAGTACCTTTGGAACAGCAATGGATTGTTGATTCCCGTCCCGGCCCGCTACCCGTCAGCCGCCGAGGGCGCCGGTTTCAAGCCTCTCGCCGACTGGCTGCACGCACAGGGGCTCAAATTCGGCATTCACATCGTGCGCGGCATTCCCCGCCAGGTGGTTGCGGCCAATCTGCCCATCGCCGGTACGCAATTTCATGCCGCCGACGCCGCCGACACCACGTCTCCCTGCCCCTGGGACGAGGGCAACTGGGGCGTGAAGGATAATGCCGCGGGTCAGGCCTATTACGACTCCATGCTAAGGCTCTACGCGTCCTGGGGCGTAGATTTTCTCAAGGTCGATTGCATCGCGACCAACCCTTACCGGCCCACGGAGATTCGCCAGATCGCTGAGGCCATTCGCAAGACCAGCCGGCCCATCATTTTGAGCCTTTCGCCGGGCCCCACCGCACTCGAGCACGCAGCCGAGGTCTCGAAATACGCGCAGATGTGGCGCATCGCCGACGATCATTGGGACGGATGGAGCTTTCAGAACAAGCCCGGCAGCGATTATCCCTTCGGCCTGCAGGGCGAATTCGATCGCCTGGCGAAGTGGTTCGCATACACAGGCCCGGGAAATTGGCCCGATCCCGACATGCTGCCCGAAGGCTGGCTCGGTCCCCATCCCGGAATGGGCGAAGCGCGCCAGTCGCGCCTCACCCCCGACGAGCAGCGCACGGAGTTCACGCTCTGGTGCGTTACCCGCTCGCCCCTTATCCTTGGCGGCAACCTTACCCGCCTCGATGACTTTACGCGCTCGCTGATTACCAACCAGACGTTTCTCTTCGTCGACCAGAACTCGAGTTACAGTCAACCACTCGATGCCTCCAAGCTGGGCGCAGGCTTTGAGAGTATTCGCGTCTGGCGAGCCACCATCGCTGCGCCGGGCGAGAGGGGCTACGCCGAATTCTTCGCCTTCTTCAATCTCGGCTCCAGCCCGGCTACGGTGCGCGCTACGTGGAAGGACCTAGGCCTTGGCAATCAAAAGCACTCTGCCCAGAATGCCTGGGACGATTCGACGACCAAAGAGTCCAAAGACATAAGCGTCACCTTGCCGCCGCACGGCAGTGCCTTGTTTCAGGTGCGCTGATCGGAAACAAACCATGAAGCGAAGAACGTTTCTCGGTGCCCTGGCAGCCACGATGGCCGTCGAGAGACTGGGGTGGGCAGACCCCACGCCGGGCGAGCGCCTGGCCGCCGCTGCGCGCGTCCAGGTGGGCGTTACCACCAGCTATGATCCCGGGTGGGCACACATTCCGTATCCGGGCGGTGATGTGCCCCGAAATACGGGGGTCTGCGCCGATGTCGTGATCCGCGCAGCCCGCGACGGGCTGGGTCTCGACCTGCAAAAGCTCATGCACGAAGACATGATGAAGCACTTTGATGCCTACCCGGCCCGCAAAGCCTGGGGACAGACCCGGCCAGATGCCAACATCGATCATCGTCGCGTCCTCAATCTTCAAACGTACTTCCAACGCGTCGGCGCGCAACTGTGGGTGGCTACAGGCCCTGTGCCCGGCGATGCTTTTCCCGCACCGGTTGCGGTCGGCGATACTCTGACCTGGATTCTGGACTCGGGGCAACCACACATCGGCATTGTCGTCGCCGTTCCGGCCTCGCCTCAAACAGGCGCTCACGGACAGAGCCCGCGCGTCGTGCATAACATTGGGCGAGGAGCAGAGGAATCTCCACTCGCCGCCTTTTGGCCGCATCACGCCTTCGGCCACTACCGTTGGCCGGTCGCCTGACCTGCACCGTCTTTTGCACTCCGGCACATCCCCTCCTCTTGCCGATGTGCGAAACTATTCTGTTTGCGGAGTGAGCCCTTACCGGCGTCCTCTCCTGCAGGGACGTGTCATGCCAATTCTTCGTTCCACTTTTATTGCCCTCTCCCATAACCGCCCATTACGTCATTTCTGCGAACACTCCCGGCTCGGATCCCGCCTCAACTCGCGCTTCATCGCGGGCATGACGCCCGATGATGCGTTGCGCGTGGCCGAAGAGGTCAATCGCCAGGGCATGGCCGTCACTCTCGACTCGCTGGGCGAGAGCGTGACCTCAGAGAGCGCGGCGCATCGTGCCGCCGAGGTTTACCACAAATTGCTCGATTCCATTGCCGCTCGCGGCATCAACGCCAACATCAGCGTCAAGCTGACGCAGATGGGTCTGGAGCAATCGTCGGAACTGGCCGAGTCCATTGCCGGCAATCTTGCCGAACACGCCCGCGCCACGGAAAACTTCGTGCGCATCGACATGGAAGACTCGCTTGTGACGCAGATCACGCTTGACATCGTGCGCCGCATTCATGCGCGTGCCGCCACGCGCGGCGCTGTCGGCGTCGTGATTCAGGCGTATCTCTACCGCTCCCAGGCCGACGTGGAGCAGTTGCTCGCCGAGGGCATCCGTATCCGGCTTTGCAAAGGCGCGTACAAAGAGCCGCCCGACGTGGCTTATCCACGCAAGGCGGACGTCGACGCAAACTTTCTCAAGCTGAGCCGGATGCTTCTCGATAGTCCGATTTACCATGGGCTGGCAACGCACGACGAGGCGATCATTGAAGCAGCCAAGGCCTATGCCGCGTCGCGCGGGATCAACCGCGACCATTTTGAGTTTCAGATGCTGTATGGAGTGCGCCGCGATTTGCAGCGCGATCTGGTCCGCAAAGGCTATAAGGTGCGCGTTTATGTTCCCTTTGGGACGGAGTGGTATCCCTATTTCATGCGCCGCCTGGCAGAACGCCCTGCCAACGTGCTTTTCCTGGCGCGGAACTTCTTCCGCTCCTGAGCATCTCCCTGATGGTCTTTATTCCGCGTGATTGTGCGTCTTCCTGTGGCGCTTGCGGAGCATCACGCGCGTGCCGCACGTCATGCAGCGCCAGGGAAAGTAACCGAACAACGGATAGAAACTCAACTGCAAAAAGCCATGGCGGAAGGCGCGGCGCATTTCAGCGCTGCCGCACATGCGGCACTGAATCTGCTCCTTCGCAAAACTCCTCCCCACATCGTTCTCTGCGATGGCTCCCCGCATCGTCTCCTCTGACACCTTCGTTCTCCTGGAAGTTCCGCCGAGTTGTTGGCGCCCCCATCCACAACTCTGCCAAAAGTTCATTCTAACGCGAAGGACTTTTGTTTGCCGATACCGGTGAAATCAACGGCGACGTGCTGCCCGAAAAACTTTGCCTCCATTTCATCTCGCAAAACAAATACGGAAAACTGAAATGGTCTGAATCGTGGTGCTCGGCTCATTGGACAGCAACCACAGTTAATCGCATACGGAACAACCACGCGTCACCGAAGAACGTTTACGGAGCCGCTTCGAACCTCCTTAGTCCGCCGCGGGCCAGATCTGCAACCGCCTTGGCCAAGGTGACTGAAGCATTGAGCGATTCCGGACGTTCGAGCTGAATGTCTAGTTTGACGGAAAATTCACGGAAAAGGATGTCAACGTCGTACAGAATTTCCACGTGATCGCAAAGAAACCCGATGGGTTGCAAAATCAGGGCCTTCACGCCCTCGGCGGCAATCTGTTCGAGCGTCTCCTCTACGCTTGGCCCCAGCCACGGACCCCCGCTGGCGCCCTGGCTCTGGAAGGCAAACCACCAGCGGGGAATCTCGGGGACCCTGACGGCTACCAACTCCGCAGTATGTCGCGCCTCCTCGGCGTATGGGTCGGCGCCCTGCCCCGGCCAGAGCCGCTTGCCGGCGTCGGCGTCAGCAGCAGGAGCCTCCACCGTGCGTACAGGCACACTATGCGCCGTAAACAACACCGGCGCCGGCTTGCCAACCTCCCGGGACAGCTTGGCCAGGGCCGGCCGCAGCCGTTCGGCAAACGCGTCGGCCAGCAGGGGATGCTGCGCCCACCCGGACGTAAAATCGACCCGCAGCCCTCCCGCCTCAGCTTCCACGGCGCGCCGGTAAAGTCCCACGCTGGTGCGCGAGTTCTGCGGCGCCATGCAGATTACCGCGGCCTCTTCGATGCCGTCGGCGCGCATCTGCCGCACGACTTCCGGAATGTAGGGCCGCCAGTTTCTCATGCCCACGTACACCGGAACCGCCTGGCCCGTCGCGGCCAACTCGCTCTCAACCAGCCTTGCCTGTGCCAACGTGATCTCGGTCAGCGGGCTATGACCGATCAACGCATAACGATGTTGAATCTCCTCCACAACCGCCTGCGGCAGGGGCCGCCCGCTCACCACGTTGCGCAGGTATTCGGGAATCTGTTCCACCGTCTCGGGAGTCCCATGGGCCAGTAACAAAACTGCTTGTTTAGCCACCGGCGCCCTCCAAACGGAACTCACGCACCAGCCGCACCACGGCCTGCACGTTTTCCACAGGCGTCGCCGGCACGATGCCATGACCCAAATTGAAGATGTGTCCCGGCCGGCCGTTGGCCGCGCGCAAAATCTCCTTCACCCGTTGTTCCAGCACATCCGGCGGCGCAAAGAGCGTGATCGGATCCAGGTTTCCCTGCACCGCATGCCCGTGACCCACGGCCCGCCAGCCCTCGTCGAGCGGCTGCCGCCAGTCCAGGCCAATCACGTCGGCTCCCGTCTGCGCCATCTGTTCCAGCAATCCGGCGGTTTCCACGCCAAAGTAAATCACCGGCACGCCCATCTTCTGCACCGCCCGCACCAACCGCTTCGAAGCCTCGAAGGCGTATTGGCGATAGTCGCTGAGCGAAAGCGAGCCCACCCAGCTGTCGAAGATTTGAATCACATCGGCGCCTGCCTGCACCTGCATGCGGCAGTACTCTGTCAACACCGCTACCAACTTATCCAAAAGGCTGCCCCACGCAGTGGTGGTGCCGTACATCAGTTTCTTTGTCTCGATATAATTCCGTGAACCGCCGCCCTCAATCATGTAGCTGGCCAGCGTGTAGGGCGCTCCGCAGAACCCAATCACGCCCAGCCGGTCGCGAAAGTGCGCCACGACCTTCTCAATCGCCCGCGCCACGTAGCCCAGATCGCTTGCGCGATCCGTGCGCAGGGCGCGCACGTCTTCAGCCGTCCGCACTGGGTGATGCACCACGGGACCCTCGCCCGCCTGAAACTCGAAATCCAGCCCCATCGGCTCCAGAGGCAGCAGCAGATCGGCGAATATAATCGCAGCGTCTACGCCCAGCTTCTCCGCGGCAGTGATGGTCACCTCAGCGGCCAGGTCGGGCTTCTTGCAGATCTCCACAAGCGTGTGGTGCTTGCGAACGTCGCGGTACTCCTGCATGTAGCGTCCGGCCTGGCGCAAAAACCAAACCGGCGTGCGATCCACCGGCTTGCGCAGACAGGCACGGATAAATCGGCTGCCGTCGGGATTGTTTTTAAGCGTAGCGGCGCCCTGATTGATTGCACTCATATAGCTACGATTTTAATGCGCTGAGCTTCGCGTGTGACGTGCGGCAAATCCTGCGCTTTCGCCTATCGCCACCGGAAGATCCTGACCGACACTGCAAACGGCAGCACGAACCACGCCAGCAGAATCGCCACAGGCGCCATCATCTGCCCCAGTTGCGCCCCTTGCAGCATGTTGCCGCGCATGGCGTTGATAGCCGCGGTGAGCGGCAGCGCCTGGACGAACGGCTGCAGGAACGCCGGGAAACGTGACGGCGAGAAAAACACGCCTGACATGATCCACATGGGCATCATCACCACGTTCATCAGGCCGCTGACAGCTTCAATGGTGCGGGCGCGTGAGGCCACCAAAAGGCCCAGCGCCGAAAACGTGAGCGAGGCGAGCACGCAGATAAGCGCCAATTCGAGGAGCGGTCCGCGAAATGGCACGCCAAATACGACCCACGCAAAACCAAGCAGCACCACAACTTCAATGGCAAGCATGACAAGGCGCGAAAGCAGATAGGCCGCCAGGTATTGCCAGCGCGGCATAGGCGAGGCCACCATCCGCTTCAGCAGTTTTTTCGCTCGCGCGTCGACAATCGCAAACCCTAGCCCCCACATCGCCGAGCCCATCAGGTTCATGCCCAGCAGCCCCGGGACCACAAAGTCGATGTAACGCGAGCCGGTCTCGTGCACCAGCTGATTCTCGGCCGCCACCGGATCCAGCCGCCCTGCCGCAACCTGGATCGCACGGTCGGCGATCATCCGCGCCGTTCGCGCATCGGGATTCGTGTCGTCGTACCGGTACACCACGCCATTGCTGTTTTCGATGGCCAGCAACAGGATGTTTCCTGTGGCCAGCGCACGCGTACCTGCAGCTTCATCCATCTCCGTTGCGCGCAACCCTTTGTCGGCAGCCAGCGCCTGCACCAGTTGCGGCGTCGTCGCGCCCACCGGCAGCACATCCGCCGGCCGATTGCGAAACGCGATTCCCAACCCGACCGCAAGCAGAATGGGGAACACGAAGATCCAGAAGATCGCTTCCGGCTCGCGCAGCGTCAGCTTGAGCCGCGTCACGGTGAGTTGATACAGGCTGCTTAGCGCAAGCTTACTCATCGCGCAGGTTCCTTCCCGTCAGCCGGACAAATACGTCCTCGAGCGTTGCCGAGTGCGTGCGGAATTCGCTCAAATGCAACCCTTGTTCCTCGAGCTCAGCAAAGATGCGCGGCACTGCCGTGTGCAACTCGCTTACCGAGAGCTGGTGCAACGCCTCCTCCATGCGATGCGATTGCACGCCGGGAATGGCCTTCAGCGCCTCAATGTCCACACCGCCGTGCCCATACCCCGATTCGTCATCCCGAGCGAGCCCCGGCACGACTGGACGAGTCGAAGGACCTGCATTTGCTTTTCGGCTCACCGCAAACTCCACAATATCCGCGCCGCCCACCGTGGCGATCAGCTCTTTGGGCGTGCCGAGCGCAATCACCTGTCCATGATCCATGATCGCCACGCGGTCACACAGCTGTTCCGCCTCGTCCATGTAATGCGTAGTCAGGATGATGGTGCGCCCCGCCTGCTTCAGCCTCTCCACGAGGTCCCATAGATGCCGTCGCGCCTGCGGGTCGAGGCCCGTCGTCGGCTCATCGAGGAAGAGCAACTCCGGATCGCCCACTAGCGCTGTGGCCATCGCCAGCCGTTGCTTTTGCCCGCCGCTCAGCCCGCCCACGCGCGCCCCCCGCTTCTCCTCAAGTTGCGCCAAACCGATCGCCTCATCCAACGTGATGCCGCGCCGGTAAAAACTGCGAAACAAACGCAGCAGTTCCTCGACGGTCAACTTCTCGGGAAATTGCGTCTCCTGTAGTTGAATCCCAATCAACTGCCGTAGCTGAGCCGCATTTTCTCCCCAGTTCCGTCCCAGGAGTTCGACAGTGCCCGCATCCGGTGTCGTCAACCCCTCGCAAATCTCGATGGTCGTGGTTTTTCCCGCACCGTTCGGACCCAGCAATCCGAAGCACTCGCCCGGCTTCACCTCGAGATCGATGCCATGAACGGCGTGCACAGCGCCAAAGGCCTTATGCAGCCCGCGAATGCGCAGGGCAAAGCAGTCGGCGGTCTGCCCGCGCGAAGTGTCAACCTGTACCTGGCTTGTTTTTCCCCGCACGGAGCTAGAGTAACGTATGCGGTGGCCGCTCCGTCTCAAGCCGAACGCACCGCGCAGTGCACACGCTCATTCTTTGCACCTTGCTGCTGACCCCTGATACCTGAACCCTGATCCCTTATTCAATCTTCATCACCATCGAGTCTGGCCCCGCCGGGCGCTCCACGCGTGACCTTTTCAACGCTATGATGAATTACGGCAGCTTCCAGCACCGGATCGCCCGATGAAGATCACCAAACTCGAACCCTTCATCTTTCACGCGCCCGTGACGCGTGGCGGCATCGCCGATAGCACACACTCCATCACGCACTGGGGTGCTCCCGGCGTAGCCCTCCACACGGACAAGGGCCTCACCGGCTATGGATTCTCCGGCACGCACGCGCATCTCGCAACCGACCGGCTGATCGCAGACTGCATGGTCCACAGTTACGGCCCGCTGCTCATCGGCCAGGAAATCGGTGTTGACCCTCGAGAAATTGGCCTTCTGTGGGAAAAGCTGCACAAATGCCCTCCGATCTATTGGGTGGGCCGCGCCGGCATCACGCATCTCGCTCTCGGCGCCATCGACATCGCTCTTTGGGATCTGAAGGCCAAGGACGCTGGCCTGCCGCTGTGGAAGCTGCTGGGTGGTTCGGCGGACAAGAAGGTCGAGGCTTACAACACCGATGGCGGCTGGCTGAACTGGCCGCTGGAGACGGTCGTCTCCGATTGCAAACGGCTCGTGGAAGGAGAAGGCTATCGCGCCGTCAAGCTGAAAGTCGGAGGTGCGAACCCGGATGAAGATTTGCGCCGCGTCGAGGCGGTACGCAAGGCCCTTGGCCCGGAGATTCGCATCATGACCGACGCCAACGGCCGCTGGACGCTGCCCGAAGCCATCCAAACCGCGGGACGGTTGGCAGATTTTGATGTGGCGTGGATCGAAGAGCCCATTTGCTTTGACGACGTACAGGGGCATCGCCGCTTGGCCGAGGCCATACGCACGCCCATCGCGCTTGGCGAACAAATCTACACCGCCGCGCATTTCCGCGAGTTTATTCATGCGGGCGCGGTGCACTACGTGCAGCCGGACGTGGTTCGCCTGGCCGGTATCACGGAATTTCTCTTGGTCGCCGACATGGCGCACAGCCATAACCTGCCGGTAACGCCCCATGTGGGCGACATGGCCCAGGTGCATCAACACCTATGCTTCGCGCATCCGGCCTGCAACCTGCTCGAATATATTCCCTGGCTGCACGACTGGATGGAGCATCCGGCCCGGATCCAGGACGGCCACTACCTCGCGCCGGATGCGCCGGGCGCAGGTACGACCCCTAACCAGCGTGCATTCAAAGAGATCAACCAGATTTAGCACGCAGAAGTCGAGGCCTTGGCGTCAGCCTTCTGCATCGTACGTGTGATGGCATAGCCCTTTGGATTGGGTTATGATCCGGTCGCAGGGAAACTCTCGACCACGGTCCGGATGAGGCTGACGAATGCCGAATAAACCACGCGCAGGCATCACACTGCTCACAGCACTCATAGCCTTTCTTGTGCCCGTTCTGGCCTCCGCTTATCTTGCCTGGTGGGAGAGTTACACCACGGAAAAGACCCTTAGTCTCGCCTACGCTCAGGACGTTCTGCGTCGCATGGAAGACACCTCAAGCCAGTTGAAGGAAGGCGCGCAAGAGATGGCGCAAGCCAACCTCCCGCCGTGCTCGCCTCAGGACATCAAGCTCATGCGGCAGGTCGATTTTGGTTTCAGCTACATGAAGGCGGTCGGCCGCGTTGCCAACGACACTCTTCTCTGCACCTCTCAGGGCGTCACGAATCCCGTTTCACTAGGCAAGCCGGATCTCGTCACTGAGCAAGGCGTCTCAGAATACTTCAACAAACATCTCGACTCTCAACCTTCGCATCCGCTGAACGTCTTTGCCATCGGCGCATTCGCCATGATCGTCGACCCAAATCTGGCCGTGAACATTTCCACCGAGGGCCCTGACGTCGAACTCGCCGCATTCGTTCCCTCGTCAGCGAATCGCGATCGTGTCGCTGCCCAGGGCCAGGACTTCCCTTCCGATTGGTTCGAAACGACGGATCAGGGAACCCAGTCCACCATTCTGAACAATGGTTACCTCGTTTCCCGCGTCAGCTCGGCGAGCTGGGACCTCGCCGTTGTCGCGGCAACGCCGCAGGACTACATCTATCAGCGCATTAGCCACTTCGCCGTCATCTTTCTGCCCATCGGCGTTCTTTGCGGCGCTATCTTCTCGTTGATGATCGGTCTTCTCGCGCGCATGCACTCCTCGTTCCCCACCATGCTCCGCCGCGCCCTCAAGGACGGGAGTTTATATGTCCTGTATCAACCGGTTGTGGAGCTGTCTACGCGGCGCGTTATTGGCGCTGAAGCCCTGGTCCGCTGGCGGAGCCGTTACGCCGACATGCGGCCCGATTATTTCATCCCCCAGGCGGAACAGTGCGACATGATCCAGCTCATTACAGAGCAGGTCCTCGCCATGGTCGCTCGCGATCTGCCGCAGTTCTTGAAGATGGATCGCAACTTCTGCGTCGCCGTGAACTTCTCTGCGGCAGACCTCTGCGACAGCCGCACCGTTGATGCCATGGACCAGTTCCTTCGCATCTCCGGAGCACGCCCCGAGAACATCGAGGTCGAAGCCACGGAGCGCGCGTTCCTGCAAGGACCTCAGACCGCAGAGATCATCGACGCCTTGCGCGCCAAGGGATTCAGCGTAGCCATCGACGACTTCGGCACCGGCTACTCGAGCCTTTCGTGCCTGCAATCTCTCTCGCTCGACACGCTCAAAATCGATCGCGCCTTCGTCGATACCATCAACACCGACGGTGCTACCAGCCAGGTGGTGCTGCACATCATCGAAATGGCCCACTCGCTGCATCTGGAGATGGTGGCTGAGGGCGTGGAAACCGAGCCGCAGGCGCAATACCTTGTGAAGCGCGGCGTCCGCTATGCCCAGGGATGGCACTTCGGCAGGCCCATGGACATTGGCCCTCTCTGCGAGCAAATTCGCATTCATGCGACACCCGAAAACGAGAAGGTCCTCGTCTGATCTGCCCGGCAAAGGGTGCGGCAAACCCGCCCAAAAGGCTCTTTCTTTTCAAACTCTTGCGCGTTTTTCTTTGACAAAAACGTCAAGGGCAACCTTTTGGCGGTCCATCCGGGCATCCGCCGCGGCAACTTCTCCTGCCTCGGTTGCGGGTACACTAGAACCATGGCGGAGATTCAACGCAGAAAAACCCCCACCGTAAAAATTGGGCATGTGCGCGCAGGCTGGGAGGTCCCGGTTGTCGTGCAGTCGATGACCAACACCGACACGGCCGATGTGCAATCCACCATCGATCAGGTTGCGGCCCTCGCCCTTGCGGGCTCCGAGATCGTGCGCGTCACCGTCAACAACGAAGGCGCGGCCGCCGCCGTGCCGCGCATCGTAGAAGGCCTGGAGAAACGCGGCCTCCGTGTACCCATCGTGGGCGATTTTCACTACAACGGCCACATTCTGCTCAAGAAATACCCCGCGACGGCGCGCGCGCTCGCCAAGTACCGTATCAACCCCGGCAATGTCTCCATCGGCCGCAAGGACGACGACAATTTCCGCATCATGGTGGAGTGCGCTGTCGAAAATCATAAGCCAGTGCGCATCGGCGTCAACTGGGGTTCGCTCGATCAATCGCTGCTGACGCGCATGATGGACGAGAACAGCAAGAAGGCTGAGCCGTTGCCCGCGCGCGAGGTGATGATTGAGGCCATGATCGCAAGCGCCCTAGAGTCGGCCGCGGCCGCCGAGCACTACGGTCTGGGCCACGACATGATCATCCTCTCGGCCAAGGTGAGCGGCGTACGCGACCTGCTCGACGTGTACACCAAGCTGGCCGCGCGCTGCGATTACCCGCTCCACCTGGGTCTGACCGAGGCCGGCATGGGCGCAAAGGGACTCATCGCCTCAACCGCCGGCCTCGCGCCCTTGCTGCTCGCGGGCATCGGCGATACGATTCGCGTCAGCCTCACGCCCAAGCCCAACGGCGACCGCACAGAAGAGGTCCAGGCCGCGCAGCAGATCCTGCAATCGCTCTCCATCCGCAGCTTCATGCCCCAGGTCACGAGCTGTCCCGGCTGCGGCCGCACCACAAGCACCTATTTCCAGGAGCTCGCTGAGCAGATTCAGACCTACCTCCGCACCTCCATGCCCGAGTGGCGCAAAAAGTACCCTGGCGTTGAGGAGCTCAAACTCGCCGTGATGGGCTGCGTCGTCAACGGCCCCGGAGAATCGAAGCACGCCAACCTCGGCATCAGCCTTCCGGGAACGTTCGAAGACCCCGTTGCGCCTGTCTACGTCGATGGCAAGCTCTCGACCACGCTGCGCGGCGACACCATCGTCGCCGAGTTCAAGCAGATCCTCGACAACTACGTCGAAAGCCACTACGGCCAAGGTGCAAAGAGCGGCGAACTGGTCGGCACACGGTAAATAACCAGGATGCGATGATTCGAAGCGGCTTCCGGATCAGCGCTTCCCTTTGCTTAGAAATCGCGCTACGCTGATTGCACTTCTCAGCGGAGTCCATCGATGCGGCTCAACCTCACCCGTTTGCTGGCGGTGATGATCGTTTGCGCGCCGGCGCTTGCGTTTGCCGGGAAACCGAAGCCGTGCGTCCCCGCCGATCAGGCCGCGCAAATGCTCAACAAAGACGTTTGCATTTCCGCGCATATCTATGACGTGGTGCAACTCCCCGACGGCACACGCTTCCTTGACGTGTGCTCGCCGCAGACTACGGACGAGCAATGCCGCTTCACCGTCGTCAGCTATCGCGAAGATTCCGCCGAGGTCGGCGAGTTGAAGAAATATCGCGACATGGATGTGCAGATTCGCGGCATCGTGCAGTCCATGCACGGCCGCGCGGGCATGATCCTGAGCCACTCGCGGCAGTTCTACGGCGGTCCGCCGAAGTTCAAGCCGAACCCGATGCTCGCCCATGGCTTCAACGCAGAGCAGGAACGGCCGCCGATCAATGACCCCAATCTGCGCGCGCAAGGCGGACATCGCGCCTTCATGAATACCAAAGATCAGGAAACGCTGCCAGGCAAGTAAGACTGCCGTGGACTCGGACCCCGCTACGGCAGTTGCGCCTCGGAATACGGCGGGGCGAAACGCGCGCCGTACCAGAGGATCCAGCAGGCGATGAACAGCGAAACCAGGGTTGCGCCGAGACCGATGCTCAAGGTGGAGTGGTCGCTGATGGCGCCGATGATGGTGGGCGAGGAGGCGTCGCCGAAGGCGTGAATGCAAAAGAGATTGATGGAGATGGCCGTGGCGCGCACGGCTCCCTGCACCGAGTTCACAATCGCCGCGTTGATGGGGCCGTTATTGAGGAAGATGCAGAACTCGGCGACGAAGAGCGCGGGAATAGTGGTGGAGTGCGGCCCAAAGAAAACCAGAAAGCCGAATGGGATGGTAAAGACCACGCTCCAGAACGAAATTAGGTAGAGGGCGCGATGGTCGGTGCGCTGCCAGCGGTGCGCGATCCAACCACCGACGATGGTGCCGCCGATGCCGTCAATGACGGTGATGGCGCCGACGACAAGGCTGGCATCGGCCACGGAAAGGCCGTTGGCGCGGTGCAGGAACGTGGGCACCCAGGCCGAAATGCCGCCCAGCGCAAAGGTAATGGCGGCCAGACCGAAGGTCGCGGTGAGGAAGGCCGGATTCTTGAAGATGCGCAGACGGGGCCGTGCAAATCGGACGCTGCCGAATGTGAAGGCGATCAATGCCGTGCCCAGCGCTGTGAGAAACGCGCCCATGGTAAAGAGACGAAGCCGCCGCTTGACGATACGCTCGAGCGCATCCCAGGAATCGATGCGCTTTGGCACGGGCCTGAGACGATCTTTTGCGCCCCGTTCCGGCTCGCGGCCCCACACGCAATAGAGCGCGGCGATGAGCAGTCCCGGAACGGCGCAGACGAGATACGGTGCGCGCCAACCCCGCAGACTTCCCAGTTCCCCACCTGCAAGGTAGCCAAGCGCCGCGCCCACGGGAATAGCGAGATAGAAAATCGACAGGATGCGATTGCGGTCGCGATCGGGGTAGAAATCGGCGAGCACTGCCGGAGCGTAGATGCCGAAGGTAGCCTCGCCCACGCCCACCAGTGCGCGACTCACAAGCAGGCCCAGGTACGTGTGAACCAAGCCGCTGCCGAGCGTGGCCAGGCTCCAGACGATGGCGCCGGTAATGATGAGCGGCTTGCGGCGATACCAGTCGCCCAGCCAGCCGCTGAGCGGCGCAAAGATCATGTAGGTAACGAAGAACCCCGTGGTGAGCCAGCCCATCTGCTGGTCGGTGGCGCGGAACTCATTTTGGATAAGAGGCTGCGCGCCATTCAGGATGTAGCGGTCAAGGTAATTGAGGAGGTTGAGCGCGAGAAGCAGCAGAACCGTACCCAGTGCGGGGCTGTTGCGGGGACGCAGCGAGCGGAGAAAGTTCTGCAAGCGGATCCTGTCTCGAGAAAACGTCGCGAAGGACAAGGAATATCACAGAGGCGGGGAGCAAGGGAACAAGGGAGCGAGGGAGCGAGAAGACAGAGGCGGGGAGCAAGGGAACAAGGGAGCGAGGGAGCGAGAAGACAGGGAGCGAGGGAGTTAAACATTTCTGAGGGCCGGGAGGCCCTCAGGACAGCCGGTCTGGAGACCGGCGCTACAAATGCTGGACCGTAGCTACAATTCAGCCGCGTTTACGGGCGCGGCCAGCGTGCCTCGACGGTGGTGCCGATGCCTCCGCGCGGGCGGAATTCGCCTTTGACTACGGCCCACACCGGGTCGCAGGCCTTCACGATGTCCTCAAGGACCTTGTTGACGATATTCTCCTGAAAAATGCCGAGATTCCGGTAGCAGAACAGATACTCTTTCAGCGATTTGAGCTCGAGGCAGCGCTCCTTGGGCATGTAACGGATTGAGAGCACGCCAAAGTCGGGCAAACCGGTCTTGGGGCAGACAGAAGTCAGCTCGGGATCGTCAATTTGAATCTCGTAGCCGGGAAACTGGTTTTGCCAGGTCTCGATGGGGGGAAACTTGAAGTCGAGGCCGGCTTTCGCATGCTCGTCGGTGTAGCGGGGAGCGGTGGTCATGGGATTATTTTAGCGGGGTTAGCGGAGTCAGCGGGGCGGCAGCGCACTCCATAGAGATTTCATTTGCCTGAATCGTAACCTCAACTTTTCGAGTCCTATATACTGTCTCTGGTTAACGGCATGGCTGAAGCAAGAACACAAACGAGCCGCAAATGGCTTTGGATCGGCGCCGCGGTCGTCCTGATTGTCGTGTTTCTCACGGTGCGCTTCTTTATGCGGGACCGCTTGCCGGTGCATGTGGCGCGGGTAGAACACGAGATGCTGCAGAACACCGTGAGCACCAACGGGAAGGTGGAGCCGGTTACGAACTACCAGTTCTACAGCCCGCTTGCCACCACGGTGAAGGCCGTGTATGCGCAGGAGGGCGACCTGGTGCACAGCGGCAAGCTCATTCTGACTTTGGATGACGTGGCGGCACGCGCCCAGGTGGCGAGCGCCGAAAGCGCGGTGAAGACGGCGCAGGCCGCGCTGGAAGCCGCGACGCATAACGGCACCCAGGCCGAGAGGCAATCGGCCGCCGCGGAGGTGGAGCAGGATCGGCTGGCGCGCGATCAGGCGCAGCACGACCTGGACGCGCTGACCAGGCTGGCCGCAACGGGAGCCGCGGCGCCCGGTGAAGTATCGGCCGCCAGGGAACGCCTTGAAACCGCGCAGGCCAGCCTGAATGCCGCACAACAGAGCGCGCAACATCGCTACGCGCCGGAAGAGATTGCCCGCGCGCAGGCGGCCCTGAACGAGGCGGAGGCAGCGTTGGCGGCGGCGCGGCATGTCGAAGCGCAAACCGCGATCTTCGCGCCCGTGACGGGAACCATCTACACCATGGACGCCGCGCCTTCGGAGTTTGCCGAAGCGGGCAAACTGCTGGTGGAGATGGCCGATCTACACAATGAGCGCGTGCGCGCCTACTTTGACGAGCCCGATCTGGGCCGCCTGGCAACGGGGCAGGCGGTGTCGATCCGCTGGGATGCGAAGCCGGGCCGCGAGTGGCATGGCCACATTTCACGACTTCCGGTGACCGTGGTTACCTACACCACGCGCAACGTGGGCGAGGTGCTGGTGGATCTTGACGGCACGGAAGACGGCCTGCTGCCCGACACCAACGTGACGGCGACCGTGACCATCTCAAGTGAGCCGGACGCATTGAGCATGCCGCGCGAGGCCCTGCACGAACAGAACGGAAAATATTTTGTTTACAAGGTCGCCGGCAACGAGTTGCAACGCGCCACAGTGACCATCGGATCTCCCAACCTGACCCAGGTGCCGATTCTGTCGGGACTTCAGGAGGGCGACCTGGTCGCCACCGGAACCACGAACGGACAGCCCCTGCAGGAGGGCGTACCGATCAAGGAAGTCCGGTGAGGGGCTTTGCTCAAGCGGTTAGGTTGCTTGCGGCGTGCCTGGCGTTCGCCACAACCGGCTCGGCATGGGCGCAAATTCCCGCAGCCACGCTGACACAGGCAAACACTTATTTGCAAAATGGGCAGGCCGATCAAGCACTGGCCCTGCTTACGCCGTTGCCTGCAACCGGCGCCGGAGCCGACGAGGCCCAGAATCTACTGTGCCGCGTGCGGTTCGAGTTGCAACAGTGGAGCCACGCAGTGGGCGAGTGCCAGCAGGCGGTCAATCTGAACAGCAAGAACTCCGACTATTTCATGTGGTTGGGGCGGGCGTTAGGGCAGCAAGCCAGTCACGCCTCCTTTCTCTCGGCCTACGGCGATGCCAAAAAATCTCTTGCGGCGATGCAAACCGCGGTGCAATTGGATCCGCAGAACGGGCCGGCGCTCTCTGACCTGGGCGACTACTATGCGCAGGCGCCGAGCATTGCGGGCGGCGGGACGAGCAAAGCGCAACAGATTGCCTTGCAGCTCGACAAGGTGGACGCAGGCAGAGCAGCGCAATTGCGAGGCGACATCGCGATGGCGGCGAAGGATTACACCACCGCAGAAAACCAATACAAACTGGCGGCGACGACGAGTCCTCATCCGGCTGATAAGTGGACGGTTTTGGCGAATTTCTATCGTGGCCGCCAGCGCTGGTCCGATCTGGATGCGGCAATCAACAACTGCATGAGCGCCGCGGCGCGCGACAAGCACCCGGGCGTCGGACTATACGATGGGGCCGGCGTGCTGATCGCGGCCAACCGCAATCCGCAACTGGCCGCGACGATGCTGGAAGATTATCTAGCGGGCTCGTCAAAAAGCGAAGAGGCTCCCGCATTCATCGCACATATTCGGCTTGGACGGTTGAAGCAGGAGCTGGGCGATGCCGCCGGAGCACAGCAGGAGCTTGCGGCGGCGGCCTCGATGGCGCGCGAATATAATCCGGCGCAGGACGCAAAACATTGATGTCCGCACTGAATATGAGAGCCGCACACAATTCGCGCACCGCATGGCTACCGGCGCTGGCCGGCGCGGTTCTTGCCGCCGCTGCGGCCGCGGCGCCGGCACAGGTGTCGCTGACCACGGTGGTGGAGCTCGCCCAGAAGAACAGTGTTACGGTGCACCTGGCGCAGGCCGACGTGCAGAAAGCAACCGCAGAACTGGCGCAAACCCGCGACGCCTTTATTCCTTCGCTTGCATTTGGTTCAGGCCTGCCGGCCTTTCCTGAGGTCGGCTTTACGGGCTCGCTGCCGACCATTTGGGACAGCAGCGCCCAGTCGCTGGTCTTCAGCATGCCGCAAATCCAGTACATTCATGCGGCACGTGCCGGCGTGCAGGCGGCGCAACTTGGATTAAAGGATGCGCAAGAACAGGCGGCTCTCGATGCTTCGACCGCCTACATCGAGCTGGACACGGTGAACCGGGAACTCGAAGCCGCGCAGGTCCAGGAGCAGGATGCGGCACGCCTGGTCGAGATCGAACAGCAACGCGCCGAGGCCGGCGTCGATCCGCTCAACACTCTCCTTCAGGCGCAACTGACGGCAGCGCAACTCAAGCTGAGCCGGCTGCATCTGGAGACTCGCGTCGCAACCCTGTCGAAGCAACTGGCCACGCTCACCGGATTGCCCGTGGGCTCGATTTCTCCCGACCACACGAGCATTCCCGAGATTCCTGCGGTCACGGGCGATCGGACGCCGGCGCTGACGCCCGGGGTTGAGTCGGCGCAGCAACTGGCGCTCTCAAGGCAACGCCAGACCCAAGGCGATAAGGAACACCTGTGGCTGTTGCCCGAAATCGGCTTTGGCCTTCTTTACAACCGCAATACGACGCTGCTAAATAACGTCTCCAATTACTTTAAGGGCACCCTCCCGGCCGACAACTTCAGTACGGGCTTCTCCATCAAGGTTCCGATTTTCGATCCCGGCCTTCACGCCAAATTGCGCGAATCGACTGCCGAGGCACTGCGCGCCCGAGTTGAGGCGGAGCAGGCACAACAGCAAAACGATGTGCAGATTGTGCAATTGAGCGCGAGCCTGCGCGAACTGGATGCGCAAGCAGAGATTGCCAGCCTGAAGCAGCAGATTGCCGGCGAGCAACTGAAGAGCGTGGAAGCGCAACTGGAGCTGGGTAACGGCGCCGGCAACGGGCCCGGCGCGCAGCCGCAACTCTCACCCACAGCCGAGCAGCAAGCGCGCATCGACGAGCGGCAGAAGTACCAGGATGCGCTCGACGCGGGGCTGGACCTGACCAAGGCGAGGCTGAACCTTCTGCGGGCTCTGGGCCACATGCAGGACTGGCTCGATGAATTGCGTCAAAAGCCGTAGCGTGGCAGAGGCGGAATCAAGTAAGGGAACAAGGGAGCGAGGGAGCAAGGGAGCAAGAGAACCTCCGCTCGGAAAACCTTCGTTGATTCTGCTGGAGTTATGGTTCGCAGTAGGCCTTGGTGGCGTTGCCAAGATTGCCGCCGCGCGGGCTGCGAATGCGTCAAATTGATCAGCGCGAATGGTAGAATTGGTTTGATGCCCACACCATTGAAAACAATCTTCCTCAACCCTCCATCCTTTAAGAACTTCGACGGTGGCGCCAGCTCTCGGTGGCCGGCGACTCGCGAGATCGAATCCTACTGGTACCCTGTCTGGCTCACCTATCCTGCCGGCCTGCTTGAGGGTTCACGGGTCCTCGACGCGCCGCCCCACCACGTCTCAGCCGAGGAGACTATCAAGATCTGCAAGGACTACGGGTTCCTTGTGCTCTTCACCTCGACCGTGGGATGGGAGGGCGACCAGCGGCTGGCCGAAGCCATCAAGTCGGCGAATCCATCGATCCGCATCGCGTTTGTTGGGCCTCCGGTGACCACCGATCCCGACCGCGCGCTGAACGAGTGCTCCGTGCTCGACTTCATTTGCCGGCGCGAGTTCGATTATTCGGTGGTGGAATACGCCAACGGCAAACCGCTCAATGAAATCCTCGGCATCAGCTACAAGAAGGACGGCAAGGTGGTGCACAACCCCGACCGCCCGCAGGTGGAAGACCTGGATGCCATGCCGTGGGCCACAAAAATCTACAAGCGCGACATGGACGTAACGCGATACAACGTGCCCTTTCTGCTGCATCCTTACATCGCGCTCTACTCCACACGCGGCTGCCCGGCGCAATGCACGTTCTGCCTGTGGCCGCAAACGCTCTCAGGCCACGCGTGGCGCAAGCGGTCGACGGACGATGTAGCGGCGGAGATGAAGTGGGCCAAGGAGAACTTCCCCGAAGTGAAGGAATTCTTCTTCGACGACGACACGTTCAATATCCAGAAGGTGCGGACCATCGAGCTCTGCGAGAAGCTGAAGCCGCTGGGCATTACCTGGAGCTGCACGTCGCGTGTGACCACGGATTACGACACGCTGAAGGCCATGCGCGAGGCCGGATGCCGGCTGTTGATCGTCGGCTTCGAGTCGGGCGATCCGCAGATTCTCAAGAACATCAAGAAGGGCGCAACCGTGGAACGGGCGCGCGACTTCGCACGCGATTGCCACGCGCTTGGCCTCACCGTTCACGCCGACTTCATTCTGGGATTGCCCGGCGAGACCAGGCAGTCGATCCGCAACACCATCAACTTTGCCAAGTCGCTGGATTGCGAGACCATCCAGGTATCGATCGCGCACGCGTATCCCGGAACCGAGTTCTACGAGTACGCCGCGAAGAACGGCTTCATCACCAATAAGGACATGCAAGACGACGGCGGTCATCAGATGGCGCACATCGAGTATCCCGGCCTGCCCACCGACTACGTGATGGAGATGGTGCACCGCTTCTACGATGAGTACTACTTCCGTCCCAAAGCGGCGTTCCGCGTGGTGTGGAAGGCCATGGTCAATCGCGACCTGCCACGGCTCTATGTTGAGGCCAAGTCGTTCCTGAAGCTGCGCGCGCAACGCAATCGACAGGTAAAGGAATCGCGCAAGCAGCAGGCGCAACCGCCCGCAGCAGCCGGCGCCGGCGCATAAACCATCGCAGCCGGCCGCGATAGGCTTTGGCCGCGCGAACTCGGGCTCCGTGATCCCGGTATCCCGGTCTCATCCGCTGCGGCGGACGAGACCCGGGGCGCCCCGGCATCGTGCAAAATCTGGCAGTCAAATAACGTGACGCCTGCTCTCTCTTTCTTTATGCCGCAACGGATAGACTGAACGATCATGGTGCATCACTCACTGTCTCCGCGCCAATACCTGATTTTGGGCCTGGTGGCCGTCTCTGCCCCGCTGGGAGACAGTTGCCTGAAGCGCGGCATGGCCGCAATGCCGCCCATTACCCTGGCGCACCCAGGCGCGCTCATCGCCGCTGTCTTCACACCGTGGATCGCCCTGGGGATTGCGCTGCTGATCGGCTTCTTCGCCAGCTATCTCACCGCGCTCTCCTGGGCCGACCTGACCTTTGTTTTGCCGGCAACGGCCTTCGGCTACGTGATCATTGCGCTGCTGTCGCGTTTCTGGTTGAACGAGTCGATTTCTCTCGAGCGCTGGGCGGGCATCTTGCTCATCACGCTGGGCGTGGGATTCGTCGCGCACGGGCCTTCCCTCACCCAGCACCCTGCTCCGGAGGCAAAGGAATCCGCAGACCGGGAGGTTCAGGCGCGATGACGATCCCACTCGCCGCCATGCCTCTGCCGGCAACCATCAATCCATGGGCTGCAACGGCGATGATTGCCGCCGTGGTGCTCACTTCGACGACCGGCGAGGTGCTTACCGCCGCAGCCATGAAGTCGATTGGCGACCTGGACGTGATTCGCGCGCACTCGGGCCTGAAGGGCGCGATCCGCGCCGTGCTCACCTGCCCGCTGTTTTTCGCGGGAGTCTTTTTTCTGGCGCTGGCCTTTTTCTCGCTGCTCTTTGCGCTCAATCACCTGAATCTTAGCCTCGTGGGTCCTGCCTCAGCCTCGCTTACGCTGGTCACCAATGCCGTCGCCGGCAAAATCTTCCTTAAGGAAAACGTGGACCATCGCAGATGGGCGTCGGCGCTGCTGGTGTGCGTGGGAGTTTACCTCTTGGCGCACTAACGGAAGGCTGTTGCCGGTGGTTTTCAGTCAGTTGTTTCCAACCGGCATGTCTGAGCCGTGGTTCCATCTAGTTGGAATTCGATTCTGAAAGAGCTATCATCAACCCTAGAGCGATCAGGAGGCTGAGATGTCCGACTTTGACCGCATCACACAGAGCCCGGAGATGATGGGCGGCAGGCCCTGTATCCGAGGCATGCGCGTGACTGTCGGCATGATCGTCGGACAGATCGGAGCTGGTGTCAGCATTGATGAGCTCCTCGCCGATTATCCTTACCTTGAGCGCGAAGACGTTCTGCAGGCCTTGCGCTACGCCGCGTGGCGCAGCGATGAGCGGGAGATCATGCTGGCCAGCGCATGAAGGTTCTGATCGACATGAATCTGTCCCCGATCTGGGGCAAGACGCTCGAAAAGGCTGGCATCGACTCTGTTCATTGGTCCGAACTCGGTCCTGCTAATACTCCAGACCTCGCAATCATGGCTTTTGCAGCCGAAAACGGCCTAACCGTCCTGACCAACGACCTGGATTTCGGGGCTGCGCTCGCGACTGCAAACCGAGACAAGCCGAGTGTCGTGCAGATTCGCGGCAACGACCTTCGACCGGCGTCAGTTGGCAGACAGGTTTGCCAGGCTCTCAAGCAGATGAATGCAGAGTTGGAGATGGGAGCACTCCTCACCATCGAACCCAGACGCACGCGGCTCCGGCTTCTGCCGCTGCGAAATCGCCAACCAGAGTAGCCTTCTCTCAACGGCAGCGGAAGGGCATCACCGCCACCGCATCAGCCCACGGGGCTTGAGATCGGGGCTGAGGAAGGTGCGCAGTGCATTAAGGAAAGCGCACACGGCCTCGGCGGCCAGATGTCCGCTGCGCGCGGCGCTCTCCATCGTGGAGGGCCAGCCGGTCGCAATCCAGTCGCCGGCCAGCACACAGTTTGGCCACGGCGACACGGAACCGGGACGTGCCGCATCGATCCCCGGCGGCACGGTGAACGTGGCGCGGACTTCCTTGACCAGCGCAGCCTTTTCGAGCTTCGCTGCGGCCACAGCGGGAAAGAACTCTTTGAGCTCGCGCACCGCCAGATCGATTGCCTCTCCTCGGCTGAGCGCGGCAAACTTGTGCGAGGCGCTCACGACCAGCTCGAGATAACTGCCCTTCGCGTTGCGCCCCGGCTGCAAGCGGCTTTTGTTGTACATCCAGTGAATCTCGCGGTCGAGCAGCACGGCGTGTTCGAGTTCCGTGATCTCGCGATCGAACCAGAGATGCACACTGCAGATGGGGCCGTGCTCGTGGCGCTCAATCTGTTCGGCGAGAGCTTCGACGCCGGCGGCCGGAGGCATCTGCGGCAAAAGCCTGGCCATAACCTCGAAGGGCACGGCGAGCACGAGGTAATCGGCAAAGAGTTCACCCGCGCGCGTGGCCACCGTCCACCCGGAGGTCTCTTCGTCCAACCTCGCGCTCTCCACACCTGCGTTGAAGTGGACTTCGCCGCCGCGTTCACGCAGGAACTGTTCCGCGCCTGAGTAGAGCTCGCTCAGCGGCACGGAGCTCATGCCCATGGCGCCGGCCTCGGCAGAATTCAGAAACAATTCGCGGATCACTTTAGCCGCATAGGGCAGCGCAATCTCGTCGACATCGCCATTGAGGGCGCTGGCGATCACCAGCCGCCAGAAGCGCTCCATGGCGCCCTCGGTCTGGCCGTTCAAGCGCAGCCAACTACCAAGAGTCTGGGCGGATTCCGGCGCAACAGGCCGCATGAGCGCGCGAAAGGCACGCATCAGGGTTTTCTTGTCTTCGCGTGTGAAGGCTTTGGCCGTGAGCAGGCTGGGCAAACCATGCAACGGAGCCGGCAGCCAACTGGGACCAAGCACGGAGCGCCGTCCGCCCGGCTCGATCATGGTCATGGTGCGCGTCCAGTGAATTCTCTTCTCGACCCCAATGCGCGTGTAGAACCCTATGAGATTCGTGCAGCAGCCGAAGAGCACGTGCTGGCAGTTGTCGATGATCTCGTCCACGCCGGGATGGCGATAGGAGCTGGCCCGGCCGCCGAGATAGCCTCGCCGCTCGACAAGCTGCACGCGGAGCCCGGCATCGGCCAGCGCACAGGCCGCGCTCATGCCGGCCACGCCTCCGCCGACTACGATTGCCGTTTTCCCCCGTCCCAGGCGTAGATCACTCACCGTCTCACCAGTTCCGATGCATCTTCTATCATCGCTGAAGAGGTCGGGTATGCGCAGCCGAACCGGTGCGGAGTTGGTTGACGATTCCGGTACGCGCACCTATGATCCTCGCTACAACCAGACGGACCTTTGATTCGAGGAGTGCGGATGTCAAACTGTACGAAATGCGGCCAGCCGCTCAAAGAGGGCGCGCAGTTTTGCGGGGAGTGCGGAGCCCCTGTCAGGCACTGTCCCATGTGCGGCGACATTGTTAAAGATGGCGCGGCGTTTTGTGCGCAATGCGGCGCCGCCGTGAACCAGGTCGCTCCTGATGATG
This sequence comes from Occallatibacter sp., assembly GCA_050011915.1. GTDB lineage: Bacteria > Acidobacteriota > Terriglobia > Terriglobales > Acidobacteriaceae > Telmatobacter. The sequence continues at coordinate 64,121 of JBEKIE010000001.1, read as the reverse complement.
GAGCGGGTGTTTCTCCGTCAGCGCCAATCTCCTACCCCGTTGCGGCTCAGGCGCCGGCAACATCGGGCTATGTCAGGCTCACGCTCGGTGAAATAGGCTTCTTCTTCGGTCAAATCACCATTACGATCCTCATTGACGGCAATGCAGTGCGAACCATTCAAATGAACGAAACCGCCGATTTGGTGGTCCCGGCTGGAAGGCACACGATCGAGCTCGTGCAGGTGTATCACAGCGCCGCGACTCTCAATGTCCCCATCACGCGCAAGTCCGATCTGGAGCTGAACGTCGTAGCGGGAACTCTGACCATGGTGACCGGCACCTACAGTACCTTCTTTGGCAAATTCAGTATGGACCTGGGTTAGGGGTTGCATTATGAGCGCGTTTTAAGGGACTGACAGCGAGGTAGCCTGATCGGCCGGTTTCTGCTCGCTCGATTGGGCTTCACCCGGTATAGAGAACACCGCCTTGGGGATGGCCTCAACGTCAAGCCCAAGTGCCCTTCGGCTATCAACTGGTATTTCGCTCATCGCGGCGTAGAGTTCATTTGCAAACCACGCCCATTTTGAAAAAGCCGCTATACTGCTTTCTTTCTCTAGCTTGGACAGATTCTCAGCCAATAATTGATTAAGGTGGGCAGACCACGCTTTCGTCCCATCTATCCATCCGTCGCCAGGAGGCGCGGAACGGAGAACAAGGTCACGGTAGTAGTTGAAGTAATAAAGTCCGTCGGTTCCCCTGCGAAGGTACATTTTGCCCCACCTAATCCAGTCGGTTTGAGTGCATACATCCTGAGACAGGACAACTCGTGGGTAGATTGCCGTCTTGGACTCAAGCGAATAAGCCTTGACCATTGCCTCTCCGAAAACGATCCCGCCTGAATGGTACAAATTGCCTATTGCCGCGCCGCCGCGTATTAGGAACCCGATGGATAGCGCGGCAACCGCGATGCTCGTGAGCATTGATGAAAAGCCAGACAGCACGTGCAATGGAACGTGTGAGTCATCCTTCCCCAAACTGGCTGCAATTCGCTTCAACGGGTAGCTAATGACAATGTGGTCTGAAAACGTGCTTATCGTTGGCCTGATTTGTATTGACGTGCTATTTTCCGCTGCCTCAGATTTGAAGTCGAATTCGCTACGAATTGATGAAATTGACAGCAAAAAAGCCAACACCTTAGCGCGGGTGAAATCGTCGCCTCCAATGCTAGCCTCAGCGAAGCCTAGCAAGTCAATGAACGCCGTGAAATGCGGTTCAAATAGGATCGATTGGCCGGTTTCCAAGTGGTCACCTCCATACCCTTTAGATCTTCGGTGATGAATGCATGAATGCCATTTGAAATTATCCCGCACCGTGCCGTTTATGAACGCGCCGTCGGTAGGTTGGCGGCCCAATGCGCTGATTGACCGGCTGCCTTTGTATTTCCACTATCGGGACAATTCGAGCAAGTGATCGATTTTAGAATTGGTGGGCAGTGAGGGACTCGAACCCCCGACTTCCTGCTTGTAAGGCAGGCGCTCTAACCAACTGAGCTAACCGCCCACGCCGTTGCGCGGAGTGCGCCTACTGTCATGATACCAGTGCATTCACTATGCGGAGGGCGCACCGGCGCAAGTTGATAGACTCAGCGAGTGGGCCGTCTCATCGTCAACGCCGACGATTTTGGACTGACACCGGGCGTGAACCGGGCCATCATCGAGTTGCATGCAGCGGGCCTGGTGACGAGCACGTCGCTCATGGCGCGCGCCGGCGCGACCGAGGAGGCCATCGAGCTGGCTTGCGCGACCCCGTCGTTGGGCGTCGGCTGCCACGTGGTCCTTATCGATGGCGAGCCGGTACTTCCGCCGGAACAGATTCCGAGCCTCGTGGATGGAAAGACCGGGCAATTTTCGCAATCGCTTAAGGGATTTCTGCTGCGGCTTTTCACGGACCGCATTCGCGCGCAAGAGATCGAGGCCGAAACCGTCGCGCAAATCGCGCATTTGCAGCGTCGCGGGGTGCGCTTGACGCACATCGACACGCACAAGCACACGCATATCTTTCCCTCCGTGCTCCGCCCGGTTCTCCGCGCGGCACGAGCCTGCGGAATCCGCGTCATTCGCAATCCGTTTGAGCCCGGATGGGCCGTCCGCGCCACGCATGGCGCACCCTGGCTTCGCCTGGCCCAGGTAACCGCTGTGCGCTGGCTCGAGCCGCTGTGCCGCCGCATCATCGCGGAGGAGGGATTTGTGACCAGCGACGGAACGATCGCCGTGGCCGGCACGGGAAGCCTGGATGCGGCTACGTTGCGCTCCCTGCTCGCGCAGCTCCCCACCGGCACATGGGAGCTGGTGACGCATCCCGGCTATAACGACGCCGATCTGGGACGAGTGCGCACACGGCTGCGCGCCTCACGTGACCTCGAACGCGTGGCCCTGGCCGCAATTCCCGGGGCCCCCGGCATCGAGCTTATTTCCTTTGCCGACATTGCGCCCAATGCGCAGCAGGCGGCAGACGATTAACCTAAGCCTTGCACCTTGCGCTGAACAGCGAGCGTCCTTAACCTAGTGTGGTGCGTCAGCAGTCAACAGAAAGACAACCGCAGATCCTTCGACTCCGTCCCGGCACGCCGGGACTCCGCTCAGGATGACAATCTCATTCTGATGCGAACTTCCGGCTCGCTACTCTAGCAGCACAGAACGAATTTCAAGAGGCACCATGCGCATCGGGATCACATGTTATCCCACCTACGGAGGCTCCGGCGTTGTCGCCACGGAGCTGGGCATCGAGCTGGCCGCGCTCGGCCACGAGATTCACTTCATCTCCTATTCGCAGCCCTTCAGGCTGAGCGGCCGCGACGACGGCATTTATTATCACGAGGTTCCTGTCTCGAGTTACCCGCTCTTCGAGTTTCCCCCGTACGATCTGGCGCTGGCCTCGCGCATGTCTGAAGTTGCCGAGTATTACGGGCTCGACCTGCTGCACGTGCACTACGCAATTCCGCACTCGGTTTCCGCGCTGCTGGCGCGCCAGATACTCGCCGCGCGCGGCCGCCATCTGCCCTTCGTGACCACTCTGCACGGGACCGACATCACACTGGTCGGGCTCGACCGCAGCTATCTGCCGATCACCCGGTACGCCATCCAGGAGAGCGACGGCGTGACCGCCATCTCCAACTACCTGCGCGAAAAAACCCTCGCCGACTTCAATATCACGCGCCCCATTGAGACCATCACGAATTTCGTGAATTGCGACGTGTACACGCCGATGAAGGACGAAGCGCAGAGAGAAAAAGAGTGCGAGCGCCATCACTTTGCTGCGCCCGACGAGCCGATCCTCATGCACCTTTCGAACTTCCGCCCCGTGAAGCGCGTGACCGACGTGGTGAAGGTGTTTGCGCGCGTGGCTCGAGAGTGCCGGGCGCAACTGGTGCTGGTGGGCGACGGGCCGGACCGCTCCTCCGCGGAGTGGCTGGCCCACGACCTCGGCATCCACAGCCGCGTGCATTTCCTGGGCAAGCAGGAGCGCGTGAGCGAATTGCTGGCGCTGGCCGATCTGTTTCTGATGCCGAGCGAGATGGAGTCCTTTGGCCTGGCCGCGCTCGAGGCCATGGCCTGCAAGGTTCCGTCCATTGCCACACGCGTCGGCGGCGTTCCGGAGCTCATCGATGACGGTGTCACCGGCCTGCTCTACGCCGTCGGCGACGTGGAGGGGATGGCGGCAGGTGCCCTCAGCCTACTGAGCGATTCTTCGCGCCTGAATGCCATGCGCGAGGCTGCCCGCCAGACTGCGAAAAAGCGTTTCTGCGCGAACCTTGTGGTTCCGCAGTATGTCCGCTTCTACGAGAAAGTGCTCGGCGGACAAGAAAACGGGAAGACCGCCTAGCAGGCTCCGGAAAAATGGGGAACGGAGTACAAATCTCCCAAAGAACATCCCTCAGGGCCCGGCTGGTTTTGTTCCCTTCGCGGCACGACTGAAGTCGTGCCCTTTCAAAACAAGGCGGTCTTCCGCAGCCTGTTAGTCCCGCCCTCAGCAAACTTTTACGAAAAAAACTTCTTGTCAACCACGGTGCGGCTCGGCATATCCTGCTTGCAATGGAGGTCATCCATGAGAATCAGGAAAGTTCTGTGTCTTTTTGCGGCTTGCACACCCATCCTGCTGTGGGCTCAGGCCGCGGGCAGCCGTTTCGACGGCACTTGGACCACAACCATGTCCTGCGACGCGAGTGCCCACATGTCTGCCTACACGTGGAAATTCGTCAGCACGATCGCCAACGGCAGCTTTCACGGCCAGCACGGCGAGGAGGGAGGGCCAGGCTACCTCGTGATCGACGGGGCGATCGGAGCCGACGGCTCTGCGAAGCTCCATGCCAAGGGCACGGTGCAGGCCGGAAAGGCAGGCATCGTAACCCAGCTCAAAGGCAACAAATACGACTACAACATCGAGGCGAATTTTACCGACACGTCGGGCACCGGGAAGCGCGACGAAGGCGCGGGCATCCTGGGCCGCCCCTGCTCCTTCCAGTTCACCAAGCAGACGGGCGCCGATACCGCCCCGCCCGCAGGCACAACCCCGCCGCCGACACAGTAGTGAGCCGGCCGCTTGCAGATGCAGCATTCGCCCGCATCGCTAGAGCCGGTTGCCCCTGGCGGTCCGGAAGGTGGATAGGTCAGGGAGCAGGAAGCCGTGACCACAATCCAACGCGTGCTTCACACGCAGCTCGATCACGCCGCGGTTCAGATCTTTGCGGTGAACAACCGCCTGAAAAAGCTATTGCCTGTGCGGTTGCGCTCCCCTGAGGGGTTTTCCGGTTCGCATCGCTCAGCTCTTTGGGCGCCGCCCTACCGGTCCGGGCGCATCAGACGCGTCGCCTTCAGCACTCGCTTGATGGCGCGCTTGATGCGCTTCCTGGTCCGCAGAGCACTGCGCCCCATGGCAGGCCCCAAGCCCCGGAGGCGCAGCAAGGCCAGTTGCACCCCGGTCAGCGGGATACGCGGATTCACAAGCAGCACATTCGTGTTGTCGAAGGAGAAGTGAACGATCCTGAACCCGAGCGATTCCATGCGCGCAAGAACCTCTCGAGCGGGTTTCCGCTGACCGCGGTAGAGGAAGTCGTGGAATTCGACTGTGATCTGGCCGATTTCGAGCAGTTCGCCGTCCGTTGAGCCATTGAAGAGCTCAATCTCGGCGCCTTCGATATCGACCTTCATCAAATCTACCTGCGGGGCATGCACCCGGCCGCGGAATTCCTTCAGCGTCACCATCGGAATCTCGCGCACCGTGCACGGCTCCTGCGCGGCAACCGGGCCGCAGACGCTGGCGCAGCGATCCGGAAAGACGCTGATGGCGATCGAACCGTTGCTGCCGCCAACGGCAACGGGCAACACGGTCAGCAGCCTATTTTTGGGAATTTGCGCGATCAGCTCTTCCAGAGGCTCTGCCGCGGCCACGCGACAGCCGAAGTGCGCGATTACGCCAGCGGAAAACTCGCCCAGATTCGCGCCTAGATCGAGAACCAGAGAGTCCTCACAGAGAGGGCGGGAGAGAAACGAGTGATCGCGCACCGTGACGACTTCACAGAGCATGGGACTCTTCTCAAAACAGGAGCACCCATCATACTAGCGCGCCGCCGGCGACGCTCGCTCTGTTTCCTGTCCCCTGTTCCCTGTCTTCACAAAGTGCGCTTGAACAACGGCGTGGCCACCAGCAGCGTGGTGATGCCGAAGACCACGAGAAACAGCAGGTCGTGCCAAATAGAGACCCATCCGCCGTCTTTAAGCAGAACCTCCTTGAAGCCGTGAATCACGTAAGTAAAGGGATCGACCACGCCAATGGCCTGCATCCACTTGGGGAACGACGAGGTGGGATACATGGCGCCCGAGGGATATAACAGGAGGACGTTGAGCACGCCAAACATGGCGCGCGGAACCAGCGGATCGTCGACTCGCACCATGAGCAGGAACATCATGCCGTTGAAGGCAATGGAGCCGGCGACGATGAGGCTCAACGCCTGCATCATGATCATGGGATGAAAGACAATGCCCAGCCCGGCAATGAGCGACCCGATGACCACGATCGATATTCCGCTCAGCGTCGCCTTAATGGCGCCGGCGATATTCAGCCCGAAGACCAGCTCCAGCTTCGTAATTGGCGTCACCAGGTAGCCTTCGTGCACGCCGCGCGCCTTATCGTCGATGTAGAGCATGCCGCCGCCAATCATCACCGAGATATACATCGCCAGCGCCACCGTCATCGGCAGAAGATACTTAAGATAATTCACGTAGGGATAAAGCTCGACGACTTCGAGCGCAATGGTCTTTGCCAGCCGGTCCTGAATCTGCGGCGCGTTTAGGTCGTCCACGAGCGACCCCATTTCGGCTTCGAGGGCCGATGACGTGAAGAGATCGGAGTTGTCGACGACGAAACCGAGCTTGGGCGCATCCTGCGAGTAAACGCGCCGCGAATATTGCGCGGGGATGATGACCGCGGCGTCGATCTTGCCGGTGCGCACGTCTTCGCGCGCCTGCACCTCGCTTTGGTACTCAATGGTGGAGAAAGTCTTGATGTTGACGGCAACGGCGTTGAAAGCCTCGCGCACCTTCACGGCCTGCGGCCCGCGGTCGTAGTCCACCACAGCCACGTGCGTGCCCACGATCTTGCCCCCGAAGGCGTTTCCGATGATGATCAACTGCAGAATCGGCATCATCAGCGACATGATCATGAGCGTGGGCGAACGGAAGAACTTGCGCATTTCGCGCTCGATGATGGCAAACATGCGGTTCATGGGCGCGCTCCCGGCCGCGGCGGCATCGTAAATACCGGTTTCACCTGCTCGTCGCGCAGTTGCCGTCCGGTGTAATGAATGAATACATCGTCGAGCGTGGTGTTTTGCACGCTGAGCGAGGTGAGCGTTTCGCCGAGACTGGCCGCCAGCTCCACAATTTCCATGGTGGTCTTCGATCCCGACTTGGTGATGACGCGGTAGAAACCGGAGCCCTCAGGCTGAACGCTGGTCACGCCCTCCATCTTTTCCAGGCGCCCCGGCCACTGGTCGTCGTCGCGATCAAAATGCACTTCCACCACGTTCGCGCCGGAGACACTGTTCTTCAGCTCCACCGGCGTGCCCAGCGCCACCAGCTTGCCGTGGTCCACAATGGCGATGCGATCGCAGAGCTTGTCGGCCTCATCCATGTAATGCGTGGTGATGAGCATGGTGAGGTTGCGCGTGGCTTTGAGCTTGTTGAGCATCTCCCATACCGCGATGCGCGAGACGGGATCGAGGCCCGTGGTGGGCTCGTCGAGAAAAAAGATGCGCGGATTGTGCACCAGGCCGCGCGCGATTTCGAGCCGTCGCCGCATGCCGCCGGATAGCGTTTTGGTCTGCGCATCGCGCCATTCCGTCAGGTCGACGGCTTCGAGTACCTCGGCGATATTTTTCTCGCGGGTTCCGCGCGGCACGCCGTAGAGTTTGGCGTAGATCGACAGGTTCTCTTCGACCGTCAGATCCTGGTCGCTGGTGAGCGCCTGGGGAATGACGCCGATGGTGCGCCGCACGTCGTCCGGATCCTTACTCACGTCGTGGCCGCCCACAATGGCTTTGCCCGCGGTAACGGGGATAAGCGTGGTCATCATACGAATGAGGGTGCTTTTGCCGGCTCCGTTCGGGCCCAGTAATCCGAAGATTTCTCCCTCGGTCACGCTGAAGTTCACGTCCTTGACGGCCTCAAAATCGCCGTAGCGCTTCCAAATGTGCTCCACCGCAATCGCAACGGGGCGCGGCGCGCCGTTGCCGTTTGCCGGCAGGCCGTTGCTGGGCGCGCTCACTGCTTCACCAACTTTGCCTTCGGGATATAGACCTCGGCCGTCATGCCGGGCACAAACTTCTCCCCGGGATTGGGAATGAGCAGCTTCAACTGCATGGTCTTGATGTCTCGCTTCATGCTGTTCACATCGCGTTGCGTGGCGAAATCGCCTTCGGCCGATTTGGCAATCACGTAGCCCCAAATGGTGGCGCCGCTGGGCATAACGACGCGCAGACTATCGCCCAACTTCACGGCGTCGGCCTGCGTTTCAGGCAGTGGCGCGTAAACCCAGGTTTGCGTCAGGTCCATGATGGTGACAATGGGCGTGCCCGCGGAAACCACTTCGCCCTGCCGCGCAGCCCAAACATCTACCTTGCCGTTGATCGGCGACACGATCTGCGAGTATCCTTCTTCCACCTTTGCCTCTTGCGCCAGGGCGCGGGCATTGGCCTCGTCGGAGCGTGTCTGGTCCACCGTGCGCGCCGAAGCGTCGGTTAGCAATTCGTGGGCGTGTGCCTGGCGAAGATTGGCCTGCGCCGCGGCAAGATTCTCGCGCGCCGCGTCCACTGCGGCCTTCGCTGCCGCAAGCGCCGTCACCATCTCATCGCGTGTCTGCGTGCTGTCAATTCCCTGCTGCGCCAGAGCCACGGCGCGGCTGGTATCGGCCTGTTGATGCTCATACTGCGCCTGCGCCTGTGCCAGAGCGGCTTGAGCCGACTTCACCTGCGCCTCGGCGCTGACTACTGCGCTGGAGGTTTCGCCGCGGTTCTGCTGCTCCGTGTCCTCGGTGCTGCTCAGCTTCGAGCGCTGGCTATCCGCAGTGGCCTCGGCGGCCTTCAGCGCCGCCTGCAGGTCCTCGCTTTCAATCACGGCGATCAGTTCGCCCTGGGTCACATCCTGACCCTCTTCAACGGTCAGCGTCTGAATGCGCCCCGGGATTCTGGAGCTGACAATGACTTCGTTCGCATCCACGGTCCCGATCAGTTGCAAATCGCTCGTATGCCGCGTGGTAGTGAGATACCAGATCAACGATCCCACCAGCAGCACTCCCAGAATCATGAAAACTCGATTTCGCGCGCTCACTCGCCCATCACCTCAAATCCTTAAATTCGCTTGTCTCCGGCATCGGCGTATCGGCCAGCACCTTTGCCGCCAGCTCCGCGCCACGCTTCCTATCCAGAAAAAGCGCCTGGCCCAAAAACTCCACCAGCGCCACTCTTCGCGCCCGCAGTACCTCTGTGTCGAAGGGCTCGAAGGGCATGATCAGCCGCCACACCGGCGCGCTGAGGAAGTAAAAGACGTTTCCGCCCAGCGCCGCCAGCAGAATCTGCAGCCACTCGACGTCAATCAGCTCGCCCGAGGCGATGCCTTCGCGCACCATGGACTGAAACATCGCGTGCAGCGGCGCGAAGATGCGCTTGGCCAGAATAGGCAACTCGCCGGTCTCACCCTTGTGCAGCCGGATCATCTCCTGCTGCATCAGGCTTTGAAACTCGCGCTGCGTCAATATCCGGTCAAAGTGATTCAGCGCCCCTCGCATCAATCGCTCTCCGGGGCTGGCTTCGCGGAGAAACACCGCCATCGAGCTATCGCGCACCCGTGCCGAGACCATTTCGAGAGTGGCAGCGTAGAGCTTCTCTTTGCTCTCGAAGTAGTAGTAAAGCAGCGCCTTGTTGACGCCGGCAGCGGCGGCAATCGGCTCCGTGCGCGCCCCGGCCAGGCCGTGGGCGGCAAACTCGGTGAGCGCAGCATCAAGGATGCGGCTGCGCGTTTCGGCGGAACGGTCGGCCTGGGTCTCGGATTGGTGTGTCGTGGTCATATTTAACTAACTAGTTAGTAAATTAACCCAAACAACTCGACAAAAACAAGCCCCGCACAGAGATTTTTAACAATTATTCTGTATTTGATAGATTCAATTGATCTTATGCGCGCCTATTCTCGCGCTGCAATCCCCATCAGCCGCCGCATGGGCTCATTGTCGGCGTACACCCGCCACTCGGCAACCTTCCCATCCTCCACACGCGCCCGGAGCGCGACAGGCGTCTTCCAGCGATTCTCGGGCAGCATTTTGCCGCCCGGAGCGTAGGTTCCACCTGCGTCGCCCAGCATCACCACCACCACCCCGTCCCCATGCACTTCCTCTATCGCAAGCGTGTAGTCGGGAACCATTCCAAAATACCCTTTCCACGCCGCCCGCATTCTCTCGCGGCCTTCCATCACCTGCCCCAACGGGTCGATGAACCGGTGCCCCGGCGTCATCAGCGCGCAAAGTGCCTCTGTATCCTGCCGGTTGATGGCATCGACAAACGCCCGCGCCGCAGTTTCAGCAGATTCACGCATACGGCACCGCTCCCTTGCTCCCTCATTCTCTGTCTCAGTCAAACACGACCGTTTTGTTCCCGTAGCACAGGATGCGCCGGTCGAGGTGCCAGCGGACAGCCCGGGAGAGCACCATGCGCTCCAGATCCCTGCCACGAGCAACGAGGTCTTCCACCTGGTCGCGGTGCGAGATGCGCGCCACGTCCTGCTCGATGATCGGCCCGTCGTCCAGCACCTCGGTCACGTAGTGGCTCGTGGCCCCGATGAGCTTGACGCCGCGCGCATGGGCCGCGTGATAAGGCCGGGCTCCGGTAAATGCCGGCAAAAAAGAGTGGTGCACGTTGATGATCGAGGCCGGATAGCGCGACACGAATGCTGGCGAGAGGATTTGCATGTAGCGGGCCAGGATAATCAACTCAATGCCGCTGCGCTCGAGCAGCTCGAGCTGCCGGGCTTCGGCCGCAGCGCGGGTTTCAGCCGTGACCGGGACGTGCTCAAACGGCACCCCGTAAAATGCGGCTAAATTCTCCACCTCGCGGTGGTTCGAAACGATAAGGGGAATTTCGCAGACCAGCTCGCCGCTGCGCCAGCGCTGCAGCAGATCGGCCATGCAATGTAGATACTGCGAGCAGAAGAGCGCGACCCGCGGCTTGCGCGCGCTTGAGGTGAGCTTCCACGTCATGTTCAACTCTTGGGCGATGGCGGCAAAGGCGGCACGAAAACCATCGAGGTCGAAGCCATCGAGTTCAAACTCCACGCGCATGAAGAAGAGACCGAGGTCGCGGTCGATGTGCTGGTCGGCGTGCAAAATGTTCGCGCCACGCTCGAAGAGCAGTCCCGACACGCGCGCCACAAGGCCCTTGCGATCGGGACAATCGATCAACAGAACGGCTGAATCTTTCATGCTCTTTCAGATTACGACATTGGCCGCGCAAAATGACGCGGGGCCGCAAGTGCGGCCCCGCCATTGGTGATTTCTTGCCTCTCGATCAGGATGGGCGCGCTGTCAACAAGATTGCCGGCTCGCTTCTTTCATTCAGTCGTAATAATCAAGCCCAAGGTGCGTTACAAGATCCGCGCCCATAATGTGACGCAGCGTGTTCTTGAGCTTCATCGACTGAATGAACAGATCGTGCTCGGGGTAGAGCCCGGGCGGGGTCTGCGGCGACTTGAGGTAGAAGCTGAGCCACTCCTGAATGCCGATGGAGCGCAGCTCCGGCGCGCGCTTGGCGAGATCGAGAAAGAGCACGAGGTCGAGCGCAATGGGCGCGGCCAATATCGAGTCGCGGCACAGGAAGTTCACCTTCAACTGCATGGGGTAGCCCAGCCAGCCGAAGATGTCGATATTGTCCCACGCCTCTTTCTCGTCCCCGCGCGGTGGATAGTAGTTGATGCGAATCTTGTGGTAGATGTCGCTGTAAAGATCCGGATACAACTCGGGCTGGAAGATGTATTCGAGCGAGCCGAGCTTCGACTCCTCCTTGGTCTTGAAGGATTGCGGCTCGTCCAGCACCTCACCATCCCGATTGCCGAGGATGTTGGTGGAGAACCATCCGCTGACGCCGATCATGCGCGCCTTGAAGGCCGGCGCCAACACTGTCTTCATGAAGGTCTGGCCGGTCTTGAAGTCCTTGCCGCAAATGGGCGCGGCGTTTTTCTTCGAGAGTTCGATCATGACGGGAAGATCGACTGTAAGATTCGGCGCGCCATTAGCGAAGGGCACGCCTTCTTTGAGCGCTGCGTAGGCGTATATCTGCGAGGGAGCGATGGCGCGATCGTTGTTTGCCAATCCAGCTTCGAATGCCTCGATGCTGCGATGCACCGGCTTCGGCTGGAGGAAAATCTCGGTCGAGGCGGCCCAGATCATGACGACGCGATCGACCTTCTTTCTAAAGGCGCGAATGTCGGCGCGCACCTGCTCGGCGAGATCGCGCTTGTTTTTGCCCTTCTTCACGTGTGTGCCATGCAGCCGCTTGACGTAATAACTGTCGAAGACGGCGGGCATGGGCTTGATCTTTTCGAGATAGGGCTTGAGCTGCTTGAGCATCTCGGGCTTCAGCACGGCTGCGTGCGCGGCCGCTTCGTACACGTTGTCTTCAAAGATGTCCCAGCCGGCGAAGACGATGTCATTCAAATCGGCGAGCGGAACAAAATCCTTGATCAGTGGCGAGGAATTGTCCGTGCGCTTGCCCAGCCGGATGGTGCCCATCTGGGTGAGCGAACCGATCGGCTTGGCCAATCCGCGGCGAACGGCTTCCACGCCGGCAATCATCGTGGTGGCGACGGCCCCCAGGCCCACCACCATCACACCCAATTTGCCTTTGGTTGGCTCAACTTTTGATGCGGCGGCCTTCCGTGCCAAGGGCGCAGCGCCCGCACGAACCACAGCCTTTTTGCCGCCTTTTCCCTTCGATGCCATCGCTTCTCCTGTTCTTCTGTTACGAAAATGATTTCGATTGTTCGTACCACCTGAAACTCCGCTTGCCTACTCCCTATTGAGTGCTCACTGCTCCCTGTCCCTTCCACCGTTTGATGTGAACCCACAGGAACCACACAGCGAACGCAAAGATTGCCAGCTCGACCGCCAGATGGAAGCGATGAAACGCCTCCTGCAGGCGGGGATCGGTGTTCCAGCTCTGGCCCAGCTTCATGCCAATCCATGCCAGGCAGAAATACCAGATGAAAGATCCTACAGTCGTGTAAATGTGAAAGCGCAGCCGCGGCATTTTGCCGATCCCCGCGGGAAAGGCAACATAGGTTTGCACCAGCGGCAACATTCGTCCCATCAGAATCGCAATCGATCCGTACTTCTCAAAAAACCTTGTCATGAGATCGAGATCGTGAGAGTTCATCAACACCCATTTGCCGTAACGCGCTACCAGCGGTCCCCCGCCCTTGGCGCCGATCCAATACGCAATCGCCGAGCCCACATTGCAGCCCACCGCGCCCGCCGTCGCCGCCAGAAGCAGATTGAAGCGCCCCATGTACGCGAGATATCCAGAGAACGGCATGATGATCTCAGAGGGAATGGGAATGCCGCAGGAGTTCAACGTGATGAGCCCGGCGATGCCGGCGTACCCCCCCGCGTTGATGACATGAATGACAAATTGAAATACGAGTGCGACGATCTTTTCGCTCATGAGCGTACCCAGTATAAAGGCCACTTGCGTGCTGTTGCGGGGTGCGCGCGGCGGTGAGCCGAGAAAAGAAGCATGCACACGTCTGCATTTCTCATTTGTTAGGATGAGGTGCGATGAATGCAGTCCGTGGCGCATTTCTTTCCAATAACAGATGCCTGCACCACCCGCACGATAAGCTAGAAGCTAGGAGCTAGAAGCTGAAAGCTGTTCTTAGGAGGTTCTATTGCCCGAATTCCCGCCCGTACCGCTTACTTTGGAAGGCTCGAGTGCGCTTCATCAGTTCTTCCGCTTCGACTGGAAATCCTGGCGGTCCTGCGCGGACAGCGAGCGCAAGAAGATTGTCGACGAGGCGGTCGCGGCGCTGGGCAAAATGGAGCGCGCAACGCCGGACGCGCCGGTGCACTCCGCTCTCTTTTCGCAGCTCGGCCACAAGGGCGATCTGATCTTGGTGCACTTTCGCGAATCGTTCGATGCGCTGAACCAGGTGGAGCTGGACTTGGCGCAGACCGCGCTCTTTGACTTCCTCACGCCCACGCACTCGTACGTGTCGGTCATCGAGCTAGGCCTGTACGAATCGAGCCGCAAAACCTATGAGGCAGCGTCCGCGAAGGGATTTGAAGCGTTTTCAGCGGAGTGGAACGCCGAGATCGCGAACTCGCTTGCGCGCGGCGCGGATGCGATGAAGCCGCGGCTGTATCCCGCCGTTCCCGACAGCAAATTTCTCTGCTTTTATCCCATGGACCGCAAGCGGGGCGAGCAGGTGAACTGGTACACCGTGCCGTTTACCGAGCGCCAGCGCATGATGCACGAGCACGGAATGATCGGCCGCCGCTACGCAGACCAGGTGAAGCAAATCATCTCCGGATCGATTGGGATGGACGATTGGGAGTGGGGCGTCGACCTGTTCGCCGACGATCCCGTGGTCTTCAAAAAGCTGATTTACGAGATGCGCTTCGACGAAGTGAGCGCGGTGTATGCGCTGTTCGGGCAATTCTATCTCGGGATCCGGATGCCGGTGGAAAAGCTGGGCGGGTGGCTGGATGGGAAGCTATAACGGCGAAGATTCGCATTCTCTGCCCCTCGCTGTATATTGGGGCTGCTATGTCTAACGGTACGATCTCCGAAGAGGAAATTGAAGCGGTTGAAGTGCTCCGATCAAAGGGCGCCTATCAGGACTCTCTCGCAGCGTCGCAGTCAATGCTGGAGCGCACAGAAGACTGTGGAGGGCGGATGCGGCTACTGTGGAACGTAGCAAGTTGCGCAGCGTTTTTGGAGCGTAACGATTTGTTCAACCAAGCGATGGACGAGCTGGGTGAAATGCCCGATCCGAGCTTTTGCAAAGCCATTGCGAGCATGAATCGAGCCCACGCGGAGGAGCAGCTCGGAAGACCTGCAAATGCGCTGGCTATACTCGATATGATTGTCGATGCTCGGGAGTTCGAGCGCGAGGACTGCCGCATTCCAAAATACCAACTCCTTCTTTTTATGGGAGAGGCGCTTGTTCGCTTGCGCCGCGCGACCGATGCTCTTGAATGGCTCGACAATGCGCATGCTCTCTATCCCTCATCCGAAAGCGCCCGGAACGAAGACGAACGCCGCGTTTTCGGTTGGGTTGAGCCCAGCATTCAGATCAACCGAGCAAATTGCCTTCTTGGACTTGACCGCTTTGAAGAAGCATTCCGAGCCGCTTCCGAAGTCTTGCGTTGGACAGACGATGACTTGGCAACACTCGCACGACAGTACATGGCGGAATGCCGCGTCTGGCAAGGTCGCGTCCCAGAGGCTCTCGAAATCTACGCCGATTTGAAGAAAAGGCTTCCATGCCGCCTTATCGATGAGGAAAGAATTCAGACTGGGATAGCTAACAGCATAAGCTATTTTGAAAAGCGACGAGCAATCTCGAAACCATCATGATGCAATTTGACGGTAAGGCATTTTTGCCTTACCATTTAGTTGTAGGAGTTTGTTTATGGCCACACTCACCATTACCGCAAAAGGCCAGATCACGCTAAAGCAGGAGTTGCTGCGGCATCTCAATGTCAGCCCCGGCCAGAAGGTCGCTGTGGAGAAGTTGCCCGACGGCCGGCTCGTCGTCGCGCCCGCCCCGAAAACTGGCTCCATCGACAACTTCATCGGCAGCCTGGAACAGAAGGGCGGACCCAGATTCACTATCGCCCAGATTAAGAAGTTCACCGAAGACGCCTGGGCGGGTAAGAGGTGAAAATTGCCGCAGACACCAATGTGCTTCTGCGCGCGGCGGTACGCGACGATCCACGACAAGCCGTTTCTGCCGCCCGCGTGCTTCGCACCGCGGAACGAGTCGCTATTCCAGTGGCGGCCCTCTGTGAATTCGCCTGGGTGATGCGAAGCATGTATAAGAGGTCCGCTGCAGAGGTTGCGCGCTCGATTCGTTCGCTCATTACGAGCCCCAACGTTGTGACACATCTTCCGGCCGTCGAAGCCGGATTGGCAGTTCTCGATCAAGGAGGAGACTTCGCCGACGGCGCCATCGCCTTTGAGGGTCACTGGCTTGGCGCCGAGGAGTTCGTCAGCTTTGATAAGCAAGCGGTTAAGCTCCTCAAGTCTCAAGGCAAGCACGCACGGCTTCTATCCTGAACCTATGCAGAAAAAGTCACCTAGCCGCAGCACCCCGTCCAAGCCCGCTCGCGGTCCGCTCGCACCCGACCGCGTAGCCGCCATTCTGAAGGGCCTCGACGAAGCGTATCCAGAGGCTGAGTGCGCGCTCCATCATCGCTCGCCCTGGGAGCTGCTCGTCGCGACGATCCTTTCCGCGCAGTGCACCGATGTGCGCGTGAACATGGTGACCCCGGAACTGTTCCGGCGCTTCCCTACTCCCGATGCTATGGCCAAGGCGAGCCTGCCGGAGCTCGAGGGGCTCATCAAGACGACGGGATTCTTCCGCAACAAAGCCAAATCCATCCAGGGTGCGGCGCGCAAGATCATTGCCGACTTTAGCGGCCAGGTTCCGCAGACGCTCGCCGAACTGATCACTATTCCCGGCGCAGCGCGCAAGACCGCCAATGTCGTGCTCGGCGTCTGCTTTGGCAAGGCCGAAGGCGTCGTTGTCGACACGCACGTCTTCCGCATCGCGCGCCGCCTCGGACTGGCCAAGGGCGACACGCCGGAAAGAGTGGAGCAGGAGCTCATGCAGGTGATTCCGCGCGACCGCTGGATCCGCTTTTCGCACCAGATCATCCATCACGGCCGGCAGGTGTGCTCCGCCAGAAATCCAAAATGCAACGCGTGCAACCTCGAGCCGCTCTGCCGGTCGAAGGACAAGACATGGAGTTCGTAAAGAAGCGGAGCTGGCGTTGTTCGCGGAGTTAGCGGAGTTGGCATCTACGCACGAAGGGCTTGCTCGACTGCGGCGATCAGCCCGGGAACGTCCGATACGGTTGCTTCGGCCGCCGGCTCCCAACCGAATTCGCGCAAGGTTTGGCTAGTAATAGGGCCGATAGAGATGGCGCGAACACCGGCTAACGGGAATGCGATTGCACCCGCGCGGGCTGCGTCGGCAAGATGCGTCACGCTCGAGGAACTGGTGAAGGTCGCGGCGTCGATTCCCTTTTCCAATGCAGCACGCAGCAGTTCCGGCGCGGCTGCGGGCAGGACATTTCTATAAGCATCAACGACGTCAATTAGCGCTCCCGCCGCGCGCAACGCGTCGGGAATCACGTCGCGGGCAATGGCTGCACGGGCGAGGAGAACGCGCTTGCCGGCGATCTGGGGTGCGAGCACAACAACGAGGCTTTCGGCAACGTACGAATCGGGGACCAGCTCCACATTGAGGCCAATCTGCTCGATCGCGGCGGCCGTGGCTCGTCCCACTGCAGCGACGCGCTGCCCCTTGGCCGGAAGCAAAGTAATTCCCTGCTCTTGCGCGCGCCCTGCAACCGAGCGCACAGCGTTCGCGCTCGTGAAAATCAGCCAATCGTATTGGTCGAGATTGCCGAGCGCAGCATCGAGAGGCGCGAAATTCTCAGGCGGGCAAATTTCGAGCACCGGAACTTCGACAGGCTCAGCGCCAAGATCACGAAGAGCATCGCTGAGTTTGCCCGCCTGGTGAAGGGCACGCGTAACGAGGACTCGTTTCCCCTCGAGCGCGCGGTGGCCAGCAAGCGGCAGCGCCGTCATCAGGCAGCTCCGCCTGCCGCTTCGTCGGCCGCCGCAAGCAGCGGACCGGCGCCGGCTTCGAGAAGCGTTGCAGCGGTCTCGTGGCCGAGCGCAGTGGGATCATCTTTCTCGCGCAGGCCCATGAGATAGACGCGCACGGTGGCGCCGCTGTCTGGACTGGCGACGACGGCAAAGACCTCATAGCGCAGCCTTGTTTCGCTCGCGCCCTCCCAAGGGTCCCACGGTTTCTGGCGGCAGTGGATGCCGATGGGCACCTGGCAACCGCCACCCAGCGCAGCAAGGGCCGCGCGCTCCACCGCGACGGCAAAGCGGGTATCGGCGTGATCGAGAAAACTCACCGCCGCAATTGTCGCGGCATCATTCTTACGCGTCTCAATACCGAGCGCTCCCTGGCCGGCGGCAGGACAAAACTCTTTAGGATCGAGCCGCTCGCGCACCCAGTCGGTGCGGCCCAGGCGGTCGAGTCCAGCTGCCGCCAGCAGAATAGCCTCAACCTGGCCCTCTCCCAGTTTGCGCAATCGCGTGTCGACGTTGCCCCTGAACTCAACCAAATCGAGATCGGGGCGAAGCCCCTTCAATTGCGCGCGGCGGCGCTGGCTGCTGGTACCCACGCACGCGCCCAATGGCAGTGCTGCGAGATTGGCGTGCTTCACGGAGACAAATACATCGCGCGGATCGACGCGCACCGGCGTGGCCGCGAGTGTAAAGGGGTCGGGCAGCTCGGTGGGCAGATCCTTGAGCGAGTGCACGGCAAGATCGACGCGTCCCTCGGCCAGCGCTTCTTCAATCTCTTTCGTGAACATTCCCTTGGAGCCCACCTGTGCAAACGTCACTTCCTGGAGCTTGTCGCCGGTAGTTTTGATGATTTCGATTTCGACGTCGTGGCCCTGCACACGCAACAATCCGGCAATGTGATTGGCCTGCCAGAGTGCGAGCTGCGATCCGCGGCTCCCGATGCGCAGCTTCATCGACGCGCCCCCATGCCGCCTTGAAAGGCTCTTATGTTGACGACGCGCTCGCTCTCGCCGCTCTCGGGATGCGAGGTTTCTGGATCGGTCTTTGCAGCCGGCCCGCTTGCGGACTGCGTCTCAACCGGGGCAGCCGGCGGCACCGACCATTCTTCGCAGATCGCCTCGAGACGCGTCTCATCGCCATCGCGCGCGGCTTGCTTGAGCGCCTGCATGGGCGGATGCAGAAACTTGTTCACCAGCCCGCGGGTGAGCGCCTCGACGGCGGCCAATTGCTCGGCCGAAAGCGGACCCAGCCGGTTGTGCATGCGCTCGATCTCGGCGATGCGCATCTCTTCGGCCTTCTTTTGCAGCGCCACAATGGCCGGTGCAACATTGACCGTGCGCTGGCGCTGGTGGAATCGTTCCACCTCCGCGGCAATCAATGCCTCTGCATCGACGGCCTGGAGACTGCGTTCCTCCATGTGCGACGCAGCTACCTGCTGCAGGTCGTCGATGTCGTAGACGAAGATACCGTCGAGCTTGTTCATCTCCGGGTCGACGTCGCGCGGCACCGCAATGTCGATGAAAAACATGGGCCGGTTACGCCGCTTCTGCAGGAAGGCTTGTCCGTGCTCACGCCGGAAGATGGGATGGGGCGCGCCCGTGGAGCTGATCACGATGTCCGCACGGCTGGCCGCTTCGTAAAGCTGGTCGAATTCGATGACCTGCGGGACCACTGCGCCGGAAAACTCCTCAGCCATGCGGCGCGCGCGCTCGGCGGTGCGATTGCTCACCAGGATGGCGCCCGCGCCTTGCTGCACGAGATGCCGCGCGGCGATTTCGCTCATCTTTCCCGCGCCTACCAGGAAAACCGTGCGCCCCTCGAGCGATCCGAATATCTTGCGCGCCAGATCGACGGCCACCGATGCGATCGAAACCGAATTCGAGCCGATTCCCGTCTCGCTCCGCGCTTTTTTCGCCGCCGAAAAAGCGCTCTGCAGAAGATGCTCCAACTGGCTGGAGACGGTTCCCGCGGCGCGCGCCACGGCGAAGGCTTCTTTCACCTGGCCGAGAATCTGCGGCTCGCCGACAACCATGGAGTCAAGGCTTGCGGCCATGCGGAACAGGTGACTCACGGCTTCCTTGTCGTGGTACTCGTACAAGTGCGGAGCAAGCACCTGGGCGTCGATGCCGAAGTAGCTCGACAGGAATCCCGCGACCGGTACATCGGAGCCCTCCACGGCGGCCACGAGCTCCACGCGATTGCAGGTGGAGACGATCATGCACTCGGCGACTCCCGGCGTCGAGGCGAGAGCGCGCGTGGTCTCGGCCAGGTCATCGCGGCCGATGGCGATCTTCTCCCGCAGCGCGATGGGCGCCGTTTTGTGATTCACGCCGATGAGTGCGAGTGTCATTGGGGACCGAACCTGTGCACCTGGCTGAAGAAGTTGACGGCCCAAACCACCATCATCACGACCAACGCCCCGCCAGACACGTAGGCAGCTCTGCGGCCGCGCATTCCCATGCCGCGGCGAAGCAGCAGGAGCGTCGCGTAAACGATCCACATGACGAAGGAGGCAAGGATATTGGGATCGAGAAAATAAGCTGCCCCCAGCGAAGTTTCCTGCACCAGGACGGAGCCGATCAGCAGGCCCACGGTCATGCAGGGAAATCCGAATTCGAGTGTGGCGAGAGCGAGACGTTCAAGTGTGTCGAGCGGAGGCAGCCAGTCCAGCGGAGACAAGCCGCGTTTGCCCGGTTTCGGCTTGGACTTGATGCGGCGCTCCTGCACCAGGTACATCAAAGAAGCCAGCAGGCTGAAGCTGAGGGCGGCATAGGCCAGCAAGAGGGCGATGATGTGCGCCACCAGCCAGCTCACCCAGACACGCTGCGAGGGGAAGCGGTAACGATCCGGCCCCAGCGAGGGGATGAATACCAGAAAGAACGTTGCCGGTAAGGCAAAGATTCCAAGGGAGATGGCATCGTAGAGCCACCAAACCAGGAAGAACAGCCCGGCCACGGCAAATCCGAGCAGCGACTCGATTTCGCGCACGCCCACCGGCATCAAGCGGTGCGCCTGCACCAGCATTTCGACCACGGAGACAAAGTGGAAGAAGAAGGCCAGCCCGCCCAGGTGGACGCAGGTCTTGCGCCAGGGCAGGGATTTCGAAAGCACGGCGGGGAAGATGGAGACACATCCGCCGGCATATAAAATGGCCGCAACTCGTAGCCAAAGCAGGTACATGGCAGCTCTAACCTTAAAGGCGTTACCGATCAGTATACTGTGATGCAAATCACCTAAAAGCAGGGATAAGGGTTCGTTTCAGAGGTTGGGTAGAGCGTGCCATGCAGGGAAAGGTGGTTCGCGAGCTGTTAGCTCCAGCGAAAATCTCTGCCGCGGTTGGGCGCGGCAAAGAAGCAGCGGGGGCGACGCTTGAGGCTGCTCCAACGGATCAGTGAGGCAAAGCTCGACGGTAGATGAGGCCAATGGCGATGCCCACAACGAGCCATTCGACAAAGTAGGCTGCCGCTTGCTGGAGGGTCAGCTTGAGTCCGATGTTGAGGTTGGCGTAGTTGTGCAGGACAAAGGCGCAAATCGCAAAAATGCCGATGAGCGCGCCGAAGCGGGCGCCTTCGACGAGGCCCGAGCCTCCCTGGTAAGCGAGCGCATAGAGTACGGCCAGCACAAACATCGAAATTAAGATCTCCGCCATGGCGACGGGCATGTGGCTCATTTGGCCCTTTTCGTCGCGGTAGACGGCAGGATACTTGAGGAATTCCGTCTTGAGCGAGGGGAAGAGACCGAAAACTGCGAAGCCGAGCGCCATGTAGGCAACGAATGCACCCAACGCTGCGAGGACTATGCGCAGGAGGTTCATAGAGTTCCTTTCCGATTGATTGGCGAACGAAGGCCGGTGGCTTCAATTTAGGGATCGGCCCAAACGGGAGTCAAGGAAAATGCGCGGGCCGCTAAACTGCGATCGGCCTCACCGTACCCCCAAGAACTTCAGAAACTGAGCCGGGGCGGTGCGCCCTAGGCAACCTGACGCATGCGCTGGAAACGCCGCGCCATCTCGATCCTCGGCCGCAGCGGCAGCACTTCCACGGCTTCGCGTTGAATTTGCAGAAGGTGGCTTTGTGACTCGTAAACCATGTTGCGCACAGTGTTGTTGTCGGCCACGCCGATCGCACGTTCGATAGCAATGAGCTTCTGTAGTAGGAGAGTGTGATTCAGCACGGCGGAGGCCCCTTTGATTCCTTGCACGAGGCCTTCAGTGTGCCGTTCGACGCCGTCATTGGATGTGACCCATATCACTCGAATTGGAGTCAACCGGCGGGCCCGCTTGCCGCCCCGAAGCCGCAGCGGTCGATGCCAGCCCCCGGGCAAAAGCCTTATCGAGCCGCTCTTCCACTTTGGTTTGAAGGTCTTGCGCGGCAAGTTAGGGCCGCGAATTCCACTGCCCAGCCCGCTACCCCTGCGCCTCGCCGCCGCGATAGTCTTAGAACCAGCGTGATCCGCGAAGACTCTCAACCCCGCTCCGTACACGCCCCGACCCCGGACGCGGACCCGCTGCGATCCATAACCGGCCCGCACCCTGCGCCCGGCAGCGAAGACGGTACCTCTCCGTTTGCGGACGATCCTGCCACTCAGGAAGAATTCGCGCTCACTTCCCTGCCCGCGGAGAGGCAACCGCCGGAGAAGAACTCCACCGAACTCACGCCGTTCATGCGGCAGTGGACGGCAGCGAAGCGGGAGAATCCGGACGCGCTGCTGTTCTTTCGCATGGGAGATTTTTATGAGCTGTTTTATGACGATGCGGCGGTGGCTAGCCGCGAGTTGCAACTGACGCTGACGGCGCGCGACCGCGAGCGCAGCATTCCCATGTGCGGCGTTCCCTACCACGCCGTGGAGCAGTACCTGACGCGACTGCTGCGCAAGGGCTATCGCATCGCCCTGTGCGACCAGATGGAAGACCCCAAACTTACGAAGAAAATTGTCCGGCGCGAGGTGACGCGCGTGCTCACGCCGGGAACGGCAATGGATGCGGGGCTGGGGCAGGAGCAGAACAATTTCCTGGCGGCGTATTTTGAGGAATCCCATTCTGACGGCAAAAACAAAGACGCCACGGGAGTGGGACGCGCTGAAGCGGTTTGCGCGCTGGCCCTGCTCGATGTTTCGACGGGAGAATTTCGCACCGCGGAGTTTCTTGGGCGCGATGCGCGGGCACAGGCGGTCGATCAGATCTTGATGGCCGCTCCCAGCGAGGTGCTGGTGGCTGCGAGCGCCGAGCTTCCGGCGCAATTGGAGCGAGTTGCGGCGCGCACCCGGGTTGAGGACTGGGTGTGGACGCGTGACTTTGCTGTCCCGCTTGTCGAACGGCAACTGAATGTTCGCTCGCTCGAGGGATTCGGCCTGAACGGCCACGAGTCGGCGGCCATCGCAGCCGGAGCTGTACTGCACTACGTCCGCACCACGCAGAAGAATGAAGCGCTGCATATCGACTCGCTGAAATTCGAGGAGCACTCGACGGCGCTCGAACTGGATCAGGTGACGGTGCGCAATCTCGAACTCGTAGAGCCGCTGTTCTCCGGCCAGGACGAACGCGTCACTCTGTTTCGCACCCTCGACGCGTGCCTGACGCCCATGGGCAAGCGGTTGCTGCGCGCGACCATTTTGCGGCCGCTGAATGCAGCGCCGGAAATAGGCGCGCGCTACGAAGCGGTTGCTGAGGCGCACCGCGATCTGCTGAAACGCGAAGAGGTTCGGCGCGCATTCGGCGGAATTCTCGACCTCGAACGGCTGCTGGCGCGAATCTCGCTCGATTCCGCAGGCCCGCGCGACGTGCGCGCGCTTGCGGCAAGCCTGGCGCGGCTGCCAGGACTGAAAACCGCTCTCGATGCGATGGCGGCAGGCAGATGGCGCGACATTTCCGCGCATCTCGACACGCTCGACGACGTGACGACGCGCATCGTTCGTACGCTGGTGGCCGAGCCGCCGCTGACTCTCGTCGATGGCGGCGCCATCGCTTCGAACGTCGACGCAGAACTCGACGAATTGCGCTCCGTTTCCTCCTCGGGCCGCCAGGCGATTGCGGCCATCGAGGACCGCGAGCGGCAACGCACCGGAATCGGATCGCTGAAGGTGCGCTATAACTCGGTCTTCGGCTATTACATCGAGATCACCAAGGCGAACCTGGCGCTGGCGCCCGCGGACTACGAGCGCAAACAGACGCTGGTGAACGCTGAGCGCTTTACCACGCCGGAGTTGAAGGACTACGAACGCAAGATTCTCACCGCGCACGACCGATGCATCGAGATTGAGAAGCGGATCTTTGCCGAACTGAGGAAGTTCGTGCTCGAGAGCGCGGGCCGCATCCGCCGCAGCTCTGCCGCAGTCGCCGAGGCGGATCTGCTCGCCAGTTTTGCGCATCTGGCCGCGGCGCGGCGCTACGTGCGCCCGCAGTTGGCCGATGAGCCGGTGCTCGAGGCCGTGGCGGCGCGGCATCCTGTGATCGAGCAGTGGATGGAAGAGACGCGCGAGGGGCGGTTCATCGCCAATGATCTTTACCTCTGCGCCTCACAAGAAACCCCTCCAAAAGATAAAACCGCGCAAGCGGCGAGCCTGCTGCTCGTGACCGGGCCAAACATGGGCGGCAAGAGCACCTACCTGCGGCAGGCTGCGATGCTGGTGCTGATGGCGCAGATGGGCAGCTTCGTTCCCGCGGACTCCATGCGCTTCGGCCTGGTCGACCGCATTTATACGCGCATCGGCGCCAGCGACAATGTGGCCCGCGGCCGTTCTACGTTCATGGTCGAAATGACGGAGACGGCGACTATCCTGAACACGGCGACCCCGCGCTCGCTGATTTTGCTCGACGAGATGGGCCGCGGAACGGCGACCTTCGACGGGCTCTCGCTGGCCTGGGCGACTGTGGAGTTTCTGCACGCCGAAGTGGGCGCGCGCACTTTGTTTGCCACGCACTATCACGAGCTGACCATGCTGGCGGAGAAGCTGCCGCGCGTGCACAACCTGCGCGTGGGCGTGAAGGAGTCGGCGGGCGGCATCGTATTTCTGCACAACATTGAGCCCGGCGCAGCGAGCAAGAGCTACGGCATCGAAGTCGCGCGGCTGGCGGGGCTGCCGGCAGCAGTGATCGAGCGCGCCAAGCACGTGCTGCGCCAGCACGAAAAGCAGGAGCGGCAAAGCGTGCAGGTGGAGACGGAGCCCGACCCGATGCAGATGACGATCTTCACGCCGCTCTCGCAGAAGATTGTTGACCGTATCGAGGCAACTGATGTGAATCAACTAACGCCGATGCAGGCACTCAATCTGCTGGAAGAACTGCAGCAGGAGTTGAAGGAAAAAGGATGAAAGAAAGTTTGCGAGAGGCTGCGGGAAGTTTGCTGGTCGTGGGGTTGGGAGACCAGAAGCTCACTGCCATGGAGCGCGCGTGGCTCAAGCTGGTTCGGCCGGCGGGGATCATCCTCTTCAAGCGAAACATTGCCGATCGCGAACAAACCCGCGCGTTGCTTGCCGAAGCAAGCGAATTCTGTGCGCCGCATTGCGGGGCATTTGTCGACGTGGAAGGCGGAACGGTAGACAGGCTGCGCGATGTGCTGGCCCCAATTCCTTCGGTGCAGGCCGTGGCGCAAGCCGCGCGGGCGACTGGCCGAGCTAAACTGCAGCGCGAGCACGGAGAATTAGTGGCGCGCGCGGCAAAGGCCTTCGGGTTCAACTCCTCGTTCGCGCCCGTGCTCGATCTGGCGCTGCCGGAGTCGCGCAAGGTGATGGAAACGCGTTGCGCTGCCGAGACCGGCGCGGGCGTTACGGCTTACGCGCGCGAATTTCTCGCTGGGCTCGCCGCGCAGGGCGTGGCTGGATGTGGGAAGCATTTTCCCGGGCTCGGCGGCGGGACGCTGGATTCGCACCTCGAGACTCCGAAGATCGAGCGCACGTGGCAGCAGTTATGGAAAGAGGATTTGGAGCCGTACCGCGCGCTGCGCGACGAGCTGCCGATGGTGATGGTGAACCACGCAGCATATCCCTTGACCGCGGACCCGAATCGCCCGGCAACCGTATCGAAGTTCTGGATGCAAACCGTCCTGCGCAAGCGCATCGGCTACCGCGGCATTGTTGTCTCCGACGATCTGGAGATGGGGGGCGTAACCAAGTTCATGCCCATTGCAGAGGCTGCCATTGCCACCGTGCGCATGGGAGCTGACCTGGCACTGATCTGCCATCATCCCGAGCCGATATTGCAGGTGTACGAAGCGCTGATTCGCGAGGGCGAGCGCTCGGCGGCCTTCCATAAGATTCTGCTCGAGCGCGCGAAGGAGTCCGCACGAAAACGCGTCAAGACATTTCCGGCAAAGATGCCGGCGGCGCTCAGTACGCAGAAGTTCGAGGCGTTGCGCGCACGGATTCTACGCTTCGGCGAGACAGTGGCGAAGGCCGCTGCCGAGGTGAAAGCGTGACGACGCGCGCGATGACGGTGGCCGGCGTGATGAGCGGCACTTCGGCCGATGGGATCGATGTGTCGGTGGTGCGAATTGCCGCCCCCACCCCAGCCCGGCAGAAGATCACGTTGCTGGCGCATGAACATTTCGCCTATCCCGCTGTGCTTCGACGCGCAGTGCTGGCGGCCATGAACGCGCAATCGACTTCGACGGCCGAGCTGGCGCGGCTGAATTGGAGGTTGGGACTCGCGTATGCGGAGGCGGTGAAGGAAACCGCAAAAAAGCACAACCTGCGGCTCGATCTGGTCGGCTGCCACGGACAGACGCTCTACCATCAGGCGCGCGCGGAGAAGTATGCAGGCCGGAAGTTTGCCTGCACTTGGCAAGCGGGTGAGGCGCAGGCCATTGCCGCGGAACTGGGCGTTCCCATTGTCTCGAACTTTCGTCCGTCCGACATGCTGGCCGGCGGCCAGGGAGCTCCGCTCGTTCCGCTTATGGACTATGTCCTCTTCGCAGATGCAAAGCGCGGGCGCGTGTTGCAGAACATCGGCGGCATCGCAAACTTGACTGCCCTCCCTTCCAAAAGCCCGCCCCACGCAGTGGCATTCGACACCGGCCCGGGCAACATGGTCATCGACTGGCTGGCGCAAAAACTGTTCGAAAAGAAATTTGACCGCAATGGAACGCTGGCGGCGCGCGGAAAAGTGCTTGATTCAGTGCTCAAAGAAGCGTTGCGGCATCCGTATTTCAAATTGCGGCCGCCCAAAACCGCAGGACGCGAGCAATTCGGCCAGGCTTACGCGGCGGAGTTTCTGAGCAAGTGTTGGAGAGAGTCTCTCGACGCTCACGATGCGCTCGCGACAGCAACAGCTTTGACCGCCGAAACCATCGCCCGAAGCTACGTGCGCGATGTGCAGCCACTCATGAAAAGCCGCGCCGTGGATTTCATCGTCTCCGGCGGCGGTGCGCGCAATCGAAGGCTCATGAAGATGCTGGCCGCGCGCCTGGAACCGCTGGGATGCACCTTGTGCTCGAGCGACGCCTTCGGATTGCCTGCCGAAGCCAAGGAAGCTGCGGCGTTCGCGCTGCTGGCATGGCAAACCTGGCATCGGCTGCCGGGAAATGTGCCATCAGCAACCGGAGCTGAGCGCGCGGTGATCCTTGGGCAGGTGACGTATGCGTAAACGCAATGCGCCTTCCCACCCTTTCGCAAAAATCGCGAAACGATGGGGCACGGGCCGCGCTCACGGCGTTGAATCTCTGGTACATCACTACGCTCGTGGTGCACAACCGGCGGCTGACGCATGTCCCGCCATCTCCTTCAGGAAGCTATACCTTTCTGGAAACGGCGGAACTCGAGGAGCGCTGAATCGGGACGGCCCAGCTCCTTGCGCATGCAGACCGGGTCTTAAGCCAAGAACTTCAGCCTCTCACCATGACACTGCTTGCCTCAAGTCTAGTTTGAACCGGCGTTTTCTCCGTCCTGAGCTGTAGATGGCGGTAGAGCCTTTTCGCTCTGCCGACTGAGAGTGTCGATCATCGGCTGCACAATCGGAACTACGCCCGTGAAGGGATTCATATTCAAACGGGAAAGATCAACGTGTTTCAGCACTTCGATAAGACCGACCTTTTCTTTTCCAATTACGCCCGCTAGTCCCTCGAGGGCGATGACTTGCGCCTTCGTAAGTGCTGCCGCCTGAGTTGGCTCCAAGAATGCGATACGGACAGCCTCGAGCTTTTGCTGGTAAACCGGCGGGAGAATCAGCTCCTGCACTTCGAGCCTTTCAATCTCGATTCCATATTCGATGGTCTTCTTCTTAAGCTCGTCTTGAGCCTTGCCTAGTTGGTCGGAGAAATTCGGCACCCGTTTTTGCTCAAAGGGTAAACCATCGTTAGATCCGGAATTGACTTGCAAGTAAGCCTCAACATATGGGGAGATCAGTTTTTCCGCAGGCAGCTGATTGACTTCCTCCCGCAATGTTCCAGCTGCGAGCTTTTTGATCCAAAACTCGGCGGCTTCTGCAAGGTTTTCGCCGGTGTGATGATCGCCTTCGTGATAATCCGCAGCGATTCGAGAAACGTAGAGGCCCGCGTCAACAATTCGCCACCAGATACCTACTCCAAGGCTAACTGCCAGCCCATCACTCGTGATTATCGGGTCGCTCCTCCAAGTGGAGAACTGAGTCTTATAGGAAATTCGTCCTTTGTATTCCTGGCCCTTCCATGCAGAAATCGTTCGATACCCTCCGTCTCGGTCCTTCATTGGGACGAGCTTCTTTTGCTCAAGAAGAACGACCGTTTCGCCAGGGTCCCAGAATATCCACTCGGCGTTTCCTCCCCAGAAAGGCGACCTCTTTAGGCCGAGGCGAAAGGCGCGGAATTTTGCCCGGGTGCGATCCGTTGCCACCCAAGCCAACGCGAGCAGGAACAATGCAGCGAGCACGCAAATCGCATAATACATAAGTCGCCGACTCCTTTCCTTGTTCACCTCGTTCGTGATTTGATTCAGATTAGCCGAGTCGATAGCGACTCGGTCACCAAGCGTTTTTCGAAGCAAATAGGCATAGTTAAGACCTTGATCCTTATCCACTCCACTCAAGGCATTTGCAAGCCTTCCCGCTTCTTCGTATCGCAGGAGCGGAAGGGCCGAACTGTAGAAGTCCTTTGTGCCCTGATCGAGTGATGAGCCTTGAATCATCGCGTTGAGGTTTGGGTAGTCCTTGCCAATATCGGGGTCATCGAATCTTGAAATCGCGGGATTATAAAAGCTCCTTGTCTCTGCTTCGTAAATCGCATTTATTTTGCCGATGATCCCGTCAGAGAGGTCTTTCCCTTGATCCGCTGCTAATCCCTGCCATCTGTCAGCGGCTCGCCGAACCTGTGCGATTCGTGCGTATTCGATGCTGGCAAGGCGTGAGGGATCTGACAGGCGAATCTTGCGTTCACACGAAGAAACCTCTAGACCGATGATCGTTCGGCGGGCGGTAAACACCTCAGTTGCCGCAATGTAGTCTGCCCAATCGGACACCGTGCTGTTGGCGGCCACGAGGCTGTCGGGACTGGTCACAATCGCAAGGGGCGATCCTGTGATGAAATCCTGCTCATCTTGCGCGAGTCGGCGAACTTCACTTCTGAGAAAAGCACATTTAGCGTCGACCGGCCCCTTTTTGGAAGCCGGAGTCTTAGCCTGTTGTGGCCACATCGGCATCGAACTTAGGATAAGAATCCAGCAGATCCGCTGTATGGCGACTCGCTGCCTGACGAAGGAAATCATTGAATTCTCTCTCCCGGGAAAGGTTCACGATCCTCACACACCTCGTCGAGCGTCAACCGTTTGCCGGCGGGGCTCCTGCCGCCATTCGCACAAATACGAAAGGCTTGCTAGGAGGGATTGGAATGAACGCGCGGTCCCACTTCTGGAAAGCTCATCGGCATTATACGCTGGTATTTCCTTTTTTCCTTGCACCTCTCTGCTACCATAAACATGATTGCGGCTCCCGGCGCCGGGCTGATTTCTTGCCATTTTAGGAACTGAGCGTAACGGCGGTTCGAGCCACCCAAAGGAGAATTTTTATGCCTCTAGTTTCCATGCGGCAGCTCCTCGATGAGGCTGCCAAGGGCGGATACGGTGTCGGCGCGTTCAACGTGAACGACATGGAACAGATTCAAGCCATCATGATGGCCGCCAAGCAGACCAAGTCACCCGTAATCGTCCAGGCCAGCCGCGGTGCGCGCGCGTTCGCCGAGGATCTCTACCTCTTTAAGCTGATCCAGGCCGCGGCGGAGCTGAACCCCGATATTCCCATCGCCATGCACCAGGATCACGGCAACAGTTTTGACACCTGCAAGAGCGCCATCGCGCTGGGTTACACCTCGGTGATGATGGACGGCTCTTTGAAGGAAGACGGCAAGACGCCGTCGACGTTCGAAGAAAACGTGGACGTGACGCGCCGCGTGGTCGACTACGCGCACGAGCGCGGCGTGACCGTGGAAGGCGAGATCGGCGTTCTGGGCGGCGTGGAAGACGGCCACGGCGCGGGCGGCACGGGCCTGGAGCACATCACCGATCCCGATCAGGCCGTTGAATTTGCCGAGCGCACCGGCGTTGACGCGCTGGCCATTGCCATCGGCACCAGCCACGGCGCATACAAGTTCAACAAGAAGCCCGACGGCTCCGTGCTCAAGATGGACGTGCTCATCGCGATTCACAATCGGTTGCCACACACACATCTGGTAATGCACGGCAGCTCTTCGGTGCCCAAGGAACTGCAGGACATTGTGAACGAGTACGGTGGCAGTCTGAAGCCCACCTGGGGCGTGCCCATCGAGGAGATCCAGCTCGGCATCCGCAACGGCGTGCGGAAAGTCAACGTCGACACCGATAACCGCCTGGCCATGACCGGCGCCATCCGCAAGGTACTGTGGACGCAGCCGGAGAAGTTCGATCCGCGCGACTACATGAAGCCGGCGCGCGAGGCGATGGCCAAGGTTGTGACGGAGCGCATGACCGAATTCGGTCAGGCCGGTCACGCCGGCGATTACATGCCGATTCCGATCAGCGTCATGGCGGATGGATACAAGAGCGGCAAGCTCGACACGCGTCCCTCGGTCGCTGCCCACTAGCTTCGGCGAAGCCTAAAGACGAATGCGCCACCGCAGCATTTGCGGATGGCGCATTTTTCTTGGCTGTCAGGTTTTTTGACCCTCGCCAGGGGCTTGGCTTCAGAGGCCGTAGCCGGTTTCGCCGCCTTCTTCGCTGCTCACTTCCTCGTGGCGCTGAATATTCAGCGGCTTCATGTCGCGCGGCACCAAAACGGTTCTCTCGACATCGTCCTTGGCCTTGATTGCCTCATCGACGCCGAAGGCGATGGCAATATCGTCGATTTTGTCGCCGTAGTAGCGGCGCAGAAGTGAGAGATCGGCGCGCAACTCGGCGCGCTGCTCCTGGTCCTCCTCGCCGGATGATTCCCATCGCGCGGTGAGAATGATGGAGAAGCGCAGGGCGGCCAACTCTGCGATTTCGTAGGCCAGCATCGCCTCGCGAGTTTCCTTGACATAGCGCGAAGCTGAGCCCATCGAAGCAGGGCCCATCAGCGATGGACGCATTGGAGCGTGAAGCAATTCCGTGGACACAGCAGTCCTCCCTCCGCGGAATTCCCGCGGGGCGATCTCGAGCGATCAGCCGGAAGTTACCAGCCTCGAGAGCACCGGCCCGTTGCCCCATTCTTCGGCTGGAATGGACTTAGTGTCGAGGCGCAGGCCAGAGTGCGCTGTGAGCTAAGTCACTTGATGTGGACGCTGAGTCCCGAAAGGGATTTTCCGTTGGCAAAGGGAGAGCCCCAGGCTTTGCCGGTGGATATCAATTTGCGGTTAAAGCGCTTCAATGCAACACCCAACGAGCAGGAGCCAACCAGCTTTCACGCGTTGTAGCTTTTGTAACGGGCTCAGTCAGGCTACTTCCGTAGAGATCGGCGCAGGGGCGACACCTGCGGCCTCACCCGATTCGCCCGGCTGCATCAGAAGCCAATAGTGGAAGCCGTCCACAATGGCCATCAATGCGGCCTGGTTCAGGTCGCTGCTCACGCCCGCAGTGGTCCACGGCTCGTGGCCTTCGGCATTAAAGCTCACGGTCACTCGCACATGAGCGGCGGAATCGTGCGCCGAAACGTCGAGCGCCGCGACCGTGAATGTACCCAGGCGCATGTGCTTGAGCGCGGGATACGTCTTGTCGAGCTCACGGCGCATGGCCTTGGTGAGCGCGTCCACAGGGCCCGCGCCCTCAGCGCGCGTGGTGACAACCGTGGAATCGCCGACGCTGAGCTTCATAAATGCCTGCACAAAGCGGCCGCCGATCTCGTCGGACTCGTCGAAGACGCGCCAGCTCTTGACCGCGAACCAGTTGCGCAGGGTTCCGAGGGTTCTCATGCAAGCCAGGCGGAACGAAACTTCGCTGGCCGTAAAGCCGCCGCCCTCGATCATGGCCGAATTTGTTTCCATCAGCGCCTGCGCCTGGGCGGAGCTGAGAGGAACGCAAATCGACTCCGCCAGCCACATGATGTTGGCCTTGCCCGACTGGGCATTGACGCCGACGATCGAGCTGGCGCCCACGCGCGCGGGATCGCACCACAGGTACGAGCCGGGATTCTTGCGCTCGCTGGAACCGTGCATGCCGGCCCAGGTGCCGAACGCGCCGGGACCGACGATGGGCGCGCCGTGTGGCGGATCGAGAGCAAAGGCTGCATAGGCCGAATGCGCCAGGCTGGTCAATCCCGTGAGCTGTTGCGGGGTAACAAACTCAGCCTCCCCGCGAAGCTGCATGGCTCCGACGACCGTGGTCAGGTTGACGTTGCCGCAGCGCTCGCCGGTGCCGATGAGAGTTCCCTGCACCTGCAGAGCGCCGGCCAGGATGGCCGCGCGGGTGTTGGCCACGCCCAGGCCGCGATCGGTGTGACCGTGGAATCCGAAACCCATGCCGGGAAAGTCGCGGATGAGCCCACCGATCGCCTGCTCGACTTCTTCGGGGTTCGACCCCCCGTTGGTGTCGCAAACTACGATGCGGCTCACGTTCTGGCGCACGCATTGTTCGGTGAGCTGGTGAAAGTGGTCGAAGGTGCGCCGGGCAAAATCGTCGCTGCAACGATTGCCGTTTTCGCAGCGGCCGCATTGCGCATCCATGGCGTGCTCCAGATCGACGATCACTTCCAGGCCGTGCGATTGCAGGCAGTCGATGGTCTCCCACGTCATGCGCAGATTCTCTTCCGGGCTCACGCCGAGCGACCGCTCGACATCGAGGAGTCGCGACTTGACCACGATCACCGCAACGGGAACGCGCCGCTTGTGGCGCAGGATGAACTGCACATCGGGCCATTCTTCAACCTTGGCATCGCGGCCGCGCGTGCGCCCGAAGAGGGCCAGCTTCATCGCCCCGGTATCGACGTTTCCATTGCCGACGGTGCTGTTGGCGAGGGCGCTGGTGAGATCGCTGACAAAGTGATTGGCGCCGGCGAATCCGATCTCGGCGTAGCGCACGCCAAATGTCGCCATACGTTCAAGCAGGAGCACGGCATTGGGCACGGAGATCTCCAGATTCGGCTGTTGCATGCCGTCGCGGAGACTGGTATCGAAGATCTCGACTTTCCTGATGGGCTTCTCTGTCATCTGTTCCTGCAATCGCTCGCGTTCCCTCGGGTTTGTCTGCGGTTGGGCGAGAAAACCCTCACTCTACCATCATATCGTGGCTGAAGATTTCGAGCACTACAACGTTTGAGGCAAGTGCATGGCGATTGGGAACCATCGGAAGCAACAGCCTGCACAGGGCGCCGTCTCTGTTCCCTGCACTTCTTACACTGCTGGCGCGGCCGAAGGCTCCCGCGACGGCGCCACGAGCGAGCTGGCTTCCTGATCCTTGTACTGCAGCTGGTAGAGCTTCCAGTAGAGGCCGCGCTGCGCGAGCAACTCCTGGTGCGAGCCCATCTCGCGCAACTGGCCCTTATGCATCACCAGGATCGTTTCGGCGCGTTGCACCGTGGAGAGGCGGTGCGCAATCAGTACGCTGGTGCGCCCTTCGACCATGCGCTCCAGCGCGCCGCGGATGCGCAGCTCGGTGTCCGTGTCGACGCTCGACGTGGCCTCGTCGAGGATGAGAATGCGCGGGTTGTAGGCCAGCGCACGCGCGAAGTTGATGAGCTGCTTTTGGCCCGTGGAAAGCGAGTTGCCGCGCTCGCGCACCGGCTCGTCAAAACCATGAGGCAAGGTATCGATAAAGTCAAGGACGTTCACGTCCCTCGCCGCGCGGCGCATGATTGCTTCGGTGATCTCTTCGTTGCCGAGGCGGATGTTTTCGCCGATGGTGCCGGAGAAGAGGAACGGATCCTGCAATACCACCGCAAAATGCCGGCGCAGGGCCGTCAGATCGTGTTCCCGCAGGTCCACGCCGTCGATGAGGATGCGGCCTGCGGTGACTTCGTAGAAGCGCATCATCAGGCCGGTAAGCGTGGTCTTGCCCGCGCCGGTGTGGCCGACGATGGCGACCGTCTGCCCCGGCTCAATAGTGAAGGAAACGTCTTTGAGAATCCACTCGATGTTCTCAAGACGGGCCAGTTCCGCGCCGTCTGCCGCCCCCTGCTCGGCCTTTGCCACCGCGTTCTTCTGCGCATCGGTGAGTTTTTGATAGGTAAACCAGACGTGCTGGAATTCAATGCGATTCGATCCGTCGCCGGGAACTGGATGCGCGGGACTGACGATCTCCGGCTGCGAATCCATGAGCTTGAAGATGCGCTCGCACGCGGCCATGGCGGCCTGCAGGATGTTGTACTTGTCGCTCAGGTCCTGGATGGGCCGCCAGAAGCGTAGCGAAAACTGGGTAAACATGATGAGCACGCCGATGGTGACGGTCGGCGGCAGGTGCAGTACGCCAAAGCCGCCGCGCCAGACCACGAGGGCGATGGCGATGGAAGAAAGAAAATCGACGGCCGGGTAGTAAAGCGCGTAGGCAAAGATCGTGTCCTTGAAGGCGATCATGTGCTGCTCGTTCACCTTCGAGAAATCCTTGAACGCGCGCTCTTCGCGGTTGAAGAGCTGGACGACGCTCATGCCCGAGACGTGCTCCTGGGTAAAACTATTGATGCGCGCGATGGCGGTCCTCACGCGGCGGTAGCTCTCGCGCACATGGTCGCGGAAGATGCGCGTGACGACGAGAATCAGCGGCAGCACGGCGAAGGCCACCAGCGCCAGCCACCAACTGATGGCAAGCATGACGGCGGCCATGATGGTGAGCATGAAAAAGTCGTTGACGATGGCCAGCACGCCGTCGGTAAACATGTCGTTGACCGCATCCACATCCGACGTGATGCGCGTGACCAGCCGCCCAACGGGATGCACGTCGAAGAAACCCACGTGCATGCGCTGCATGTGGCGAAAAATATCGCGGCGCAGATCGAACATGATCCTCTGTCCGGTCCACTGCATCAGGTAGACCTGAACGAACTGGAAGAGATAGGCGGAAACCAGCATGGTCAGGTAGATGGCGGCGAGCCGCGTCACGCCTTGCACAGCGCCGGCGGGAAGCAGGCGGGCGAGGGGGCTGGCATTCGCCACCCAATGTGCTACGGCGTTCGAGGGATCCTGTGCGGCCACGTCGGGCGCGAGATAGCGGTCGACGGCGACCATCACGAGGATGGGTCCGGCCACGTCGCAGAGCGACTTGAGCGAGACGGCGAGCGAAGCGATGCCGGCCTGCAGCCAATAGGGGCGGACGAAGCGGCTCAGTCGCCGCATCAGGTAGGCGTCATAGACCTTGCCAACAACCTCGTCGTCGGGCCTGCGACGGGGTTCGCCTGGGCCGGGTTTCGCCGCAGGTTTGGCGCCGGATTTTGATTTGTTGTCTTCTGAATCCGCCATCGGCTAGGTGGAGTGGGCTCCCTCTTACATTGTACGAGGGGCGCGGCGGAGGACGGCGGGCCGCCGCGAGCTGGCAGCCGGACGCAGCCTATTCGCCCGATCCCGCCTTCGGCGCGGGCTTTGCCTCGGTCTTCGGCTTGGGCGCGGGCCGCGAAACTCCCATGCTGAGCAAGACAAACCCAAAGCCCTTTTTCAACGTATCGAGCAAGCTCACGTTTCCACTTCCCTTCCGTTCTCCGGCGGCATCGTCGCTCCGATTGCCGCGCGCATCAGTGCGCTGGCGCGGGCCCCGGCGCGGGCGTCGCCGCGGGCGGGGCAACGACGACAGGCGCCGCCGCCTGCCCACCCCGCACAATGGCAAGCGCCGCCGGGGGCAATGGCTTATCCGCGTCGGCCAGCAGCAGGCTCACCTGCCACATCTGCGTCTCCGTAAGCGTGTCCTTGAAAGAAGGCATGCCGGTGAGCCGGATGCCGTTCGCGACCTTCCAATAGGTCTCGCCGGGCGCGTCATCGCTCACGCCCACCACATCGCTGTTCTTGTGCTTCTCCCACAGCGCCGGAGCGCTGGGATACATATGCGCGGCAAACGTCGAGGGCTTGCCATGAAATCCATGGCAAACGGCGCATTGGTCGCGGTAGACCCCAGCGCCGGCCGTGAGATTGTCCTGGTCGGCCTGAATGGGCGGGTTCGTCGGCATCTCGCGGGCAATCCTCGCGTCAAGCGCCACATGCGTGATCTGCTTCTCCATAGGCAGCGGCGGATCGGCCACGGCCACCGGCACGGTCCCCCAGTGGAACCACGCCAAAAGCGCCGCTGGCGCCAGAATCAGGCCCAAAATCACTCCGAAAACGATACGACCCATGGTTTCTTGCTCCTTTCGTGCCCCAATTTTATCTTTTGATAGTTTTGCAGATCATTTCGGGGTTTTACGCAACAATAACTGTAACGCATCCGGAAAAATCACTGGACTCGTGGGACGCATCGCTTGCCGATCGCGTCACGGCACACGCCTGTCTGGCAATTCCATGCGCAGGAAAGGACCTCTCCCATGGCAGATCACTCGAAGATGAAACTCCTACCCCTCGGCGCAGCAATCGCGCCGTGGGGGCCCCGGAAATTGGGCCGCAAGGCCATCAAGACCGACAGCCGTACATTGATGCTGGCCGATTATCTGACGCCCAGCCTGCCGCCACCCCCGCCCACGGCTGACTGGACCAGGAGCATTACCGCATGGGGCATAATGCTGAACGACACCCTGGGCGACTGCACCATCGCAGGTTGTGGACACGCGGTGCAGGTGTGGACCGCGAACGTCGGCGCTGAAGTGACCCTTCCCGACGCAACCATCGAAAAGTACTACGAAAAGTGGGACGGTTACGATCCCAGCGATCCCAGCACCGACAACGGCGGCGTCGAGCTCGACGTACTCAACGACTGGAAGAAGCAGGGCTTCGCCGGCCACGCGCTTGCGGCCTTCGCCGACCCCAAGCCCGCGAATCTCACCGAGGTACGGCAGTCGATTGCCCTCTTCGGCGGCGTGTACATTGGCCTGTCGTTGCCCGTCACGGCGCAAACTCAGGACGTTTGGGAGGTAGCGCCAAACGGCGGCGCCGATGCCCTGCCCGGCAGTTGGGGCGGTCACTGCGTCTTCGTTCCCAAGTACGACCAGAACGGCTTTACCTGCATCACCTGGGGGCAGCCGAAGACCATGACCGTGGCCTTCTGGAACGAGTATTGCGACGAAGCGCACACCCTGCTCAGCCAGGACTGGCTCTCGGTCAAAGGCTCGCCCGGCGGCTTCGATCAGGCTCAGTTGCTGGCCGACCTGAAAGCCATTGTCTAGCCGATTGCGCTGCCGGTTCTCTCCTCCACACGTCAAAACAGAGCGCGTCAACCGAAAGACCTGGAGCTGGCTCCGGCACAAGGCTCCCCCCCAAATGGTTTCAAGATGTTTTAATACCAATGGGGGGAGCTAACCGGCCGTTTGGGTGCGCTCTCGTACTCCCGTGGAGGAATCCCGATACCGATGCTATCTTTTCGCCGTCTCGCTCTTTTGCTGGCGTTCGCATTGCCGGCCATGCCAGCCGCATTCGCACAAAGCTCAGGCGATTCTTCATCGAGCGCCACCCCGGACCAAAGCCAGTCCAGCTCTCAGGCAAGCCCGGGGCAGCCCTCCGCCGGGCAGACCCAGGGGCAGCTCACCGTTCAGGCACGCATCCGCCAGCGCCGCGAACAGCGCCGCGCCACGGCCATTCATGACGCCTACGACCACAAGTGGGAGTCCTATGCCGACATGGGCTACCTGCGCTTTACGCCCGGACCGTCGGCCCAGCGCCTCACCTTCTACGCCTGGGAGACGGGCCTCACCCAGTTCCGCAGCGAACGGCTGGGCTACACGCTCGTTGGCCGCGGCTACATCGGCAACGCCTATGTGGGCCTCAACTTTACCAACAACACTCGGCCGCAGGTCAGCATGTACAACCTGCTCTTCGGCCCCACCTACCGTTTCTACCTGCAGCCCAAGTACTCAGTCTCCGGCCGCGTCATGGGCGGCTGGGCCTACGGCAACTTCGAGGGCGACACCAACGGGGAAAAAAATCTGTGCAACGTCGTCCCCGGAAACACCGGTTGCCTTCTCTATCCTTCCGGCTCCAGTTTCGGGGCCAGCGCCAGCATCATTGGCGAATACAACCTGTCCCCGAGCGTCGCCTTCAAACTCGCGCCGGAGTATTTCCTTACAGGTTTTGGATCGACGCTGCAGGCCAGCCGTGGCTTTACCGCAGGCATCGTGTACCGCTTCGGCAAGCAATAGCGGCAGCGATCGGGGATGCAACCGTGGGGCGTCGTGAACATGGCTCTCGGTTGCATCGGGAATCCACAGATCTGTTGTCTTGCTGGCCCGCTGGCTCGCGAACTCCTATAATGGCTCCGGCCATGAAAAACACAGTCTCGCGTCGCAGTTTTCTGCAGTCGTCTACTTTTGTCGCCGCTTCCACCGCCGCCGCCGCCTTCGTCAACGCCGCACCCGCACAGGCTCAAGCCATTCCCGCCTCGGGCAAGCCCTCGCCCGTCCGTCTCGGGCTCGCCAGCTACACTTTCCGCAACTTCACGCGTGCGCAACTCCTCGGCTTCATGAAGCAGCTCAACCTCACGGACCTGAACTGCAAGGACGTGAAGGACCATCTCCCCATGGATCCCGCGCTCGAAGCCGCTGCGCTGGCCGATTACGCGGCCGCAGGCATCAAGCTCCATGCCGCGGGCACCATCGCCTTCCCTAAAGACGACGATGATGACATCCGCGCCAAATTTGAGTACTGCAAGCGCGCGGGCATCAACGTCATCGTGGCCGGCGATCCCGCTCCCACCACTCTGCCGCGCATCGAAAAGTTCGTGCGTGAGTACGACATCCGCCTCGCCATCCACAACCACGGTCCCGAGGACAAGATCTACCCCTCCCCGTTCGACGTGCTGAAGATCGTCAAGGACATGGACCACCGCATCGGCTGCTGCATCGACGTGGGCCACGCGGCGCGCGCCGGAACCAACCTTGTCGAAGCCATCCACGCCGTCGGCCCGCGGCTCTACGATATGCACGTAAAGGACCTGACCAGTTTTTCGAGTAAGGAAAGCCAGGTTCCGGTGGGCGAAGGCATCCTGCCCTTCCGCGAGATGTTCGAGGCGCTCATCAAGATCGACTACAAGGGTTTCGTCGATCTCGAGTACGAGATCCATCCCGACGATCCCCTGCCCGGCGTCATTGAGAGCTTCGCCTTCATGCGCGGCGTGCTCGACGGCATGGGCTATCTGACGCACGCGGCGAGTTAGTCCGCATTCTCTGCACGCGGCGAAGGCCTGCAGCGCCGGCCTCCAGAGCGGTGAGCGCGGATGCACCGGCCAGCCGTTCGAGAGTGCCAAGCCTGGAAATTCTTATTACTTACCTGCCGGGGCCGCCTTCTTGTGCTCCACGAAGATGTGCGCTTGATGACAGCTCACACACGTCTTGCCATTCAGGAATGGATCGGACTTTAGTTGCGCCACCTGGTCGGAGTGACAGCTGTCGCATGTGCTTAACGCCGGCACAGCCGCGAAGTCCTTTGCTGTCGTCTCGCCATGGCACACGGTGCATTCCACACCGTTGGCGGCATGCGGGCTGGCTGTCCATTGGTCATAGATCGCCTTGTGGCAGCTGGCGCAGGTATCCCCGGCTGGAATCAGCCGATGGACAATATGTTTGGCTTGATCCTGCTGAGCCATGGCAGGGTGGACGGCAATCGCCAAAACGAGAAAAACCAACGGGGTGAGACCGAACATGCGCGCACAGAAACGATTCACGGGCAAATCTCCTGAGTAGATGTCGAAGTATCGGTCCGTCAAGGTCTGCCGATCTGTGATCCACATCACGTCTCACCGGAATGCGCCCTGCGCACTGGCCGCGAGGCCTTTTGCACCGCGCTCCGCAACGCAAGCGCGCCCCCGCACAAACTTACAATGCCTTACCCAGCAGAATCCTCAGCGCCTCCACGTACTTCGCCAGCGCCCTACGCCCCTTCGGCGTCATGCGATAGAGCGTCTGCGGCTTGCGGCCCACAAACCGCTTCTCCATCGCCACGTACCCAGCCTCTTCCAGCTTCACCATCTGCACGCTCACGTTGCCGTCGCTGGCCCCTGTCCTCTTGCGCAGCCAGGTAAAGTCAGCCTCCCCCGCTCCCAGCAGTAGTGAGAGCAGGGCCAGGCGCAGCTTGCCGTGAATCACCGGATCGAGTTCGGGCAGATCGTCAGACGTCTTCATTGGCCCGTCCGCCGCTCGTCCGCTCCAGTGCCATCGCATACAGTCCGAACAGGATCATGCCGAACACCATCTCCACGAACATGATTCGCTGCACGCCTGCATTCGACCGCACGCAGAACGCCGCGATCGCTCCCGCCCACCAGACGGCCGCAACCAAGCCCTGCACACGCCAGCGCAGAATCACGGCGCTGATGGCATGCGCCATTCCAATGATGATGAGAAGCCCGGCGACATACGAGTACTGCCAGGTAAGGTGCCGCACCATCGCGCCGGCAACGTAGATTGCGAGCGAGATGCCCATCATCGCCCACACCGCTTCCACGCTGCGGCAGCGCAAGCCTCTGACGCAGTTTTGCCGGCGCCCTTGCAAGGCGCGGCCCAGAAGCGTAAGCGCCGCCCCCGCCACGAGGCAAATGGGCCAGGCCCACGCCCCAACCCAACGCGAATCCGGCTGAAAGTAGCGCCAGCTCATCGCTGCCAGGTCCACCACTCCCCACAAAACGAAGATCCACCCGCAGCGCGCCGTAAACCGCCGCCCCTCGGCAACCATCGACTCCATCAGCTCGATGCGCTGCACAATCTCCTCGCGACTGGCCCCGCCCTCTATCTCATTATCTGCCATTTCTCGCCTCCATGAAGTACTTTATGTTCTGAAGTACATTATGTCAAGAACGTTTTTTGCGGATCATTTTAAGCCAAACCATGCCTCACGGAACTGCATTATCCCTGTTTCTTGTATCGGCGCATGGCTTCAGTCAAGCCGCAACCCGCCCGCCCGTTCCGAAAAATCAAATCCGCGGTGGTCATCTTGAGAGCTTGCAGAATCGGATTGAAAATCGTCGATGCCATGCAATAGACTATTCCGAGTCCACCGGCGACGAGGGGTCAGCAGATACGCAGCGATGCGCGCTGCAATCAGGCCGGACCTTCCAGAACACGAACGAGAAAGGCATCTTCCCCATGTTCATCTCCACGCAAGTCCGCCCCGCAGCCATCGCCGCATTGGCTGTCATCGCCACTGTCAGCTGCGTCGCACTTCAAGCCCAAACCAGCTTCCCTGCCCAGATCCTTTCCACTCACCCCATCGCCTTCTACCGGATCGACGCCACCTCCGGACAAAGCCAGGACGGCGCCACCACCTACAAGGCAATCGGCTCTGCCGTCCTTGCCGAATCCGGAGCGCCTGTCGTCACGGCGAATGGCCGCTACCTTAAACTCGACGGAAAAACAGCCTACATCATGACGACTCAGCATGGTGGAGTCGGCGCCTCTGCAAGCATGATGGCCTGGGTTAACTTGGCTGAATTGCCCTCGAAGGCCGGCCACTTTTTCTACGTCGCTGGCGAGTCTGAAGATGGCAACGATCTTGACCTCCAATTCGAAACCGACAATGTCCTGAAGTTTTATACCGCCGCCGGCGGCCATATTTCTTACGCTCCCACTCCGAGTTCGTTGGTTGGCAAATGGCATCAGATTGTTGCCACACTGGACACAGCCACCAACACCCGCGTGCTCTACTGGGACGGCAAGTCCGTCGCTACCGATAAAGGCGGCGGGGAGGCCGGCAAGAAGAATGCCTTTACCATCGGCGAAAGTGTCGTCTTCACCGGCCGATTCTTTCACGGCGGCATCGACGATGTAGGCCTCTGGAATCGCGCCCTCGACTCCAAGGAGGTCGCTGCCATCTATGCCGCCTCCAGGGCGACCGCATCTTCGGCTCCCGCGAGCGCCCCGACGGCAACCGCCACCGCTCCCACACCGGCTTCAGGCCCCTTCGCCACCAAAGCCACGGTCGAGATCGAA
The DNA here is from genome assembly GCA_050011915.1 of Occallatibacter sp. Taxonomy (GTDB): domain Bacteria; phylum Acidobacteriota; class Terriglobia; order Terriglobales; family Acidobacteriaceae; genus Telmatobacter. Next base: position 22,329 of record JBEKIE010000001.1, on the reverse strand, counting down.
GACGCACATGGCCCCATCCAACTCAAGCGCAACGAACAGATCGCCTACATGTTTCTGTCCGCTATTGAAATGATCGAGCACGAATGCCAACTCGGCATTCAGCGCGCTTGCCCATTGGATGAGCTTCTGTCAGGCGCGTACCCTCAAGGAAGCGGCATATACCGCCTCAAGTTCGACCCCAACAAGACCGATCCCAATTACACGTACACGCTCGCCGTGAACGGAATGGTCTGGGAAGCCCACGCCACTGCCAAAAAGCCGGGATTGAAAGGCTTCTACTTTACGGCAAGAGATATCGGCACCACGACCGTCACCTACAGCAACTCCGGACCCGCCGGCGCAACCGGCACGGAAGTGGGCAATCGTGGAATGGAAGGCGATTCTTTCGCAACCCAGTGACAACTGTTTCGATCGGCGTCAAGGAACCCGAGGTTCCCGGGAGCCACAGAAATTGCTGTTCATTTGAATGAGCCAGATTGGCATGAGAGTTGACGAGGAAAAAACCGCATTCAATGCCCGAGCCACGGCGTCGATGCAGCTCTTTCTCGGGTCAAAGACCTGGCCGGAAAAAATACGCTCCATTGAGCGAATGAACCGCATGGGTCGAACCGCTCGCAAGGCGATAAAGAGAGCGCGCTCCGGACGGCACGCGGGATAGCCGGGAAGCCTGGTTTCTTGTTCCCTGCTTTACTGCAGTATCGGAATGTCGGCGATGCGCCGCTGCCACTCCGCCGGGCCGGTTTCGTGCACGCTGGTTCCCTTCGCGTCCACGGCCACGGTGACGGGCATGTCGCGCACGTCGAACTCGTAGATAGCTTCCATGCCCAGGTCTCCAAACGCGAGCAGCCGCGAGCCGCGAATCGCCTTCGACACGAGATAGGCCGCGCCGCCAACGGCCATCAGGTATACCGCCCTGTACTCGCGGATCGCGTCCACCGCTTCGGGGCCGCGCTCGGCTTTGCCCACCATGCCGAGCAGGCCGGTTTCGGCGAGCATCTGCCGCGTGAACTTGTCCATGCGCGTGGCCGTGGTCGGTCCCGCGGGGCCGACAACTTCGTCACGCACCGCATCGACCGGGCCGACGTAGTAGATGAATCGGTTGCGGAAGTCGACAGGGAGTTCTTCGCCGCGCTTCAACATATCGGTGAGCCGCTTGTGCGCGGCATCGCGGCCAGTGAGCAGTTTGCCGCTGAGCAGAAGCACCTCGCCCGGCTTCCAGGTTGCAACTTCCTCGCGCGTCACGGTGTCGAGGTTCACGCGCCGCGCGCCCGAGACGTCGTGGGTCAGCTTGGGCCACGCTTCAAGCGACGGCGGATCGAGATAGACCGGACCGGAGCCGTCGAGCACAAAGTGCGCGTGGCGCATGGCCGCGCAGTTGGGAATCATGGCCACGGGCAGATTGGCCGCGTGCGTCGGATAATCGAGCACCTTCACGTCGAGAACCGTCGTCAACCCGCCCAGCCCCTGCGCGCCGATGCCGAGGCGATTCACTTTGTCGAAGAGCTCGAGGCGCAGCTTCTCGGTGGTGGTCTTGGCTCCGCGGGCGATGAGGTCCTGAATGTCGATCGGGTCCATGAGCGCCTGCTTGGCCAGCAGCATAGCTTTTTCTGAGGTCCCGCCGATGCCGATGCCGAGAATTCCCGGCGGGCACCAGCCCGCGCCCATCGTCGGCACGGTCTTCAGCACCCAGTCCACCACAGAGTCGGAGGGGTTGAGCATGGTGAACTTCGACTTGGCTTCCGAGCCTCCGCCCTTGGCCGCGACGGTGACCTCAACCGTCGAGCCGCGCACCAGATCGACGGTGACCACGGCCGGCGTGTTGTCGCGAGTGTTCTTGCGCTCTCCCGCGGGATCGGCCAGGACGCTGGCGCGCAGTTTGTTGTCGGGATCGAGATAGGCGCGCCGCACACCTTCGTCGACCATCTCTTGCAGATCCTTGAGTTCTTCGCCGAAGCCGGCTTCAAAGTGCACGTCCATGCCCAGCGTGACGAAGGCATTCACAATGCCCGTGTCCTGGCAGATGGGCCGGTGGCCCTCGGCGCACATGCGGCTGTTGATGAGGATCTGCGCCATGGCGTCGCGCGCCGCCGGCGACTGCTCGCGCTCGTAGGCCTGGTTGAGCGAGCTGATGTAATCCACCGGGTGGTAATAGCTGATGTACTGCAACGCGCCTTGAACGCTCGAGATGAAATCTTCCTGCCGGATGACGGTCATTCTCAGGGAGGCTCCTCGCGTTCAAGATTAATGGACGGATGGCTCTCCTGTCCCGCCGCGCGAGACAGGCCGCTCCGACGCTTCTTGGCCTGCTCGCCGAGCGAATAAAAATCTGTGCGCCCTGCGAGTTCACGCTTATAGTGATATCAACAACCAATTTAAGATCGAATGGCGTGCGAATGAACGCAATGACTCGCTTTTCTTTCCTTATGGTGCTTACCGTCGCTCTTCCGGGATGCGGAAGTCTCATCACCTCCAATTCCGGAGGGAGCAACGGCGCCAATAGCTACACCGACGTCACCGTCAACTTCACCGGCATTTTGCCCACAGCGGTGGCTACCCAAATAGGTAGCGGATCGTTTTCGAGCGCGACTCTCAGCTCTTCTTCGCTCAGCCTGCAAATTCCCAACGGCACCACCAATTTTGCAGTGGCTTTCGTCTGTCCGCCTGAGACCTACAACACGGGCGGATCCGGCGGCGGCGACGGAAGCGGGACTTTCGATGGGGACGGATCGACTACGATCATCGTCGAGCCTTCTCAGGTAAGGAAGGCAAGTAAGCTGAGCAACGATCGCGGCGCCGGATTGCAGTTTGCGAAGACGCAGGATACCAGCGGATCCAATCTTTGGACGACTCAGCAGCTCATTGCCGCCAGCACGCTCGACGGCACATCGTTCACGACAGGCTGCTCAAATCAGGCCGCGGCATCGCCTACGTACGGAAGCTTGACCGGCACAATCGATGTTTCGGCTCTCTCATATCCCTGGTTATTCTCAGTCGGGGCCGAGAACGAGAGTTCGGGAGCCTGGTTGTATGCGGGCAGCGTTTCTTCCTTCCAGAATTTCACGATATCCGCCCCCACGGGCAGTGACCGCGTCTTATTGAGTGTTTCCAACGACAATCCACTAGAAAGCGACCTTATAGCGGCCAAGAGTCTCGATAACCAAACAGTCCCTGGCGCCCTTAACAACGGGAACCCGGTCGTTTTCAACGCAGCCGACGCAGTCACCAATCAACCGATCGTCTATGAAAACGTGCCCGCAGGTTTTCCATCTCCGACAACATCGATCGCTTACGTGCTCTCCGGCATGATTGTGCCGCCTGGCATACAGGATGGAGTCTGGCTCAGTTCTTTTGCCGGAAATCGTTACCCCGCCTTGCCCACTAGTGTCTCCCAAAGCGGGGACTACTACTCCTTCTGGGCGACGACCGGCAACAGCGCAACGTCGATGGGGGTCTTTACGACTACCGCATCCGGCGGGCCCATGACCATGAGCTTTCCGGCGGCATGGAATTATCCGGGACCCGTCGCGGCAGCGTGGCCCACCTTCGCCAACCTCGGTTACATGGGATTCACAGGCTCGGGGACAGAAGCTGTGGTGCTGAACATCGGCTGGCTTTCGGCTTCGGGGAACTATGGCACCTATATCGTCTCGGCCAGCAGCAATACCATGAACGGGGTATCCTCGCAGACATTCCCTGACCTCTCCACCATCCCCGGCTTCCTTCCGTCACCCTCATCGGGGGAGACCGTCTATTGGACCGCGACCCTTTCGCAGTCCACCTACGGCTTCCTGCAGCCAATTTCCGCGAATGGAACGGTCGCGTCGGTCGATAGCACCGGAAGCTACGTAGTGCCTTGATCATCAGCCTCAGAGAAGCGCGGCTCCTCCAACCGGACTCCGCCCCGCGGGCTATCACAGAGGGCTTAGCAGCCCTTAACCCACCAAAGTGCCAGGTGCAGGTCCGCATTCCGGGCGCGAGGTTCAGGCTTGCGACTCGCGTCGCGTCTCGGAGGGTGCGCTCAGCTGCTGGCGTAAATTGCCGGCGAGATCGGCCACCGTGCGCAGCCGGTCGGCTACGGCGGCGGACACCCCGCCCCCGTTCAGTGCCAGTTGCGAGTGCAGCAAGAGGCCGGCGACCGTGGTTTTCAATTCGGTCTCGATGGCCGCTGCGGCGGCGCGGCGGGCCAGTGTCTGCTCGCGCTCGCGGCGATTGAGGGCCGCGCGAATCTCACGGATCAGCCGCGCCGCTCCCGAGATGGCGAAATTGATCTGCATGGGAATGGCCAGACCGGCCAGTTCGCAGATCTTTTCCGCGGCCGACGGATCGCACTCGGCCAAGGATTCATCGATCACCAGCACCAGAAACTCGCGGCGCCGCAACGCAGCCAGCGCGGCCCTGCGGCCCTCGGCCACTTCCACTTCCATGTTCAGTTGCGCTCCCACTACGGTGGCGCAGTTGCGGGCGCCCTCAATTCCCGTCACCATCAGAATGCTCATGTCCAGCTCCTAGCTTTTAGCTGCTAGCTTCTAGCTGCTTGTTTTCAACCTCTAGCTTTGTAGCAGTTCTTTGCTCTTGAGTGCCTGAATCCTGCCGGAGGAATGCAATCGAGCATCCCATGCGAGAACAAGCTAGAAGCTAGAAGTAGTCTTTATTCGTCGTGCAGCGGGTCGGCGATGCCGTACTCCTTCAATTTGCGATAGAGCGTGGTCTTGCCGATGCCCAGCAGCTTCGCGGCCTGCAGCTTGTCACCGTTCAGGGCGCGGATCGCGCCCAGAATGGCCTCGCGCTCGAGTTCGGCCAGCGTCTTCAGCTCCGGCGCGCCTGCAGCCGCCGAGCCTTCGCCCGTGGCCGCTGCCGCTCTGCGCGCTTCCAGGCCCTTTTGCTGTAATTGTGTAGGCAGGTCGCCCAGGTGCAGCACCGGCCCGGAGGAGAGCGCGCAAGCCCGTTCGATGGAGTTCTCGAGTTCGCGCACGTTGCCCGGCCAGTCATGGCGCATCATGGTGCGCAGTGCTTCATCAGAAAGAGTGAACTTGCGGTTGTGCTCCTTGCTGATGTGGTCGAGAAAGTGCGCGGCCAAGAGCGGAATGTCCTCGCGCCGGTCGCGCAGGGACGGCAGCCGCAGGTTGACCACGTTCAGGCGGTAGAAGAGATCCTTGCGAAAGCTGCCGTTCTCGACCATAGCGGCCAGGTCGCGGTTGGTGGCGGCCACGATGCGCGCCTTGATGGGCACGCGATGCGTAGCGCCGACCGGCCGCACCTCTTTTTCCTGCAGCGCGCGCAGCAGCTTGGCCTGCAGGTCAAGCGAGAGCTCGCCGATCTCGTCAAGAAAGACGGTGCCGCCCTCGGCCGAGACCAGCAAGCCGTCTTTGGTACGGGTGGCGCCGGTGAACGCCCCCCGCACGTATCCGAAGAGTTCGCTCTCGATGAGCGTGGGCACCAGCGAGCCGCAGTCGACAGGGAGGAACGGCTTCTGCGCATTGGGGCCGTAGGCGTGAATGGTCCGCGCCACCAGTTCCTTGCCGGTTCCGCTCTCGCCGAGGATGAGAACCGGGTGCGTGCTCTGGGCGACCTTCGAAAGGATGCGATAAATCTTCTCCATCTCGGGCGAGCGCCCGATCATGGCGCCAAGCCCTTCAGAGAGGCGCAGCCGTTCGCGCAGCTGCCGGGTGACGGTATCGGTGGTGTGATTCTGCGCGGCGCGATCTAAAACCGTCGACAGCTCGTCCATGGCAAAGGGCTTGGTCAGGTAGTCCGAAGCGCCGCAGCGCATGGCTTCGACGGCTGCGTTCACCGAGCCCGTAGCGGTCATGGCGATGACCGAGGTGTCGGGGTAGAGCAGCTTGACCTCGGAGACCAGCTCCAGGCCCTCGTTCGACCCCGCGGGCAGATTCACCAGCAGGATGTCGGCAGTGTGGCCGCGCAACAGGCTGCGCGCCTGGGTCAGGTCGCCTGTGCTTTCGACCGCGTAGCCCAAACTGGCTGCGATCTCGGCACATGCCGAGCGAACTGCCGCGTCTGCGTCGACCACCAGCAGGTGCAACCGAACCGCCGGCTCGGCGGGTTGTGGCATGAACTCCATGGCCCGTGTGTTGAAGACTGTATCCAGCATTGTAGTCGCCTCACGCCTGTTAGAACATCGTAAAGTTTCGGAAGACAGCTCGTGGCTCTTGGCTCTCAGCTCTCTGCGCTTCGTTGCGGGCTGTTCGGCTCTTGCCTGCTCCGGAAACGTTCCCGCCCCAAGTCCCGCAGCCGCCGAGTTCCGGAGTCCCTCGCCTAGACCCCCGTCTTGCGCACCGGGATCTCGATTGTGAAACAGGCTCCGCCCTGCGCCCGGTTCGAAGCCGTAATGCGCCCGCCTGCGCCTTCGACGATGGAGCGCACAATGGCCAGACCCAGCCCGCGATGGCTCTGCGGCCAGCCGCTTTCTGACGCTTCGTTGCCCCGCGAGGTGTATCCGGAGGTAAAGATTTTTTCGAGAGCCGCCTCGGGAATGCCCGGCCCGCTGTCCTCGACGCTGAGCGCCAGCGAGGGCGCCGTGCCCTTGGCGGTCGTGCCCTCGCGCAGGCCGATGTGAATGCGGCGACCCTGTGTCATGGTCTGGGTCGGGGCCTGCGGCATGGCCTCGGCCGCGTTCTTGACCAGGTTCACCAGCAGCCGGGTAAGGTCCTCGCCGGTAAGTCGCACCGCTTGCGCGCCGCCGTTGGCCTCCATGGTCAATGCCACCGAAGGTCCGGCTAGCGCCGCGAGCAGATTGCGGTTGGCCAGCAGCTCGGCGGCGAGGTTGGAGACGGGCAAAGCGGGCAGCAGATCCCAGCGCTGGTTCCGGTTTTGCACGGTGGTGCTGTTCCAGATCGGACTGGGAGCCGGCCCCGGGCGGGTGCCTGCGCAAGCGGCGGCGTTTCCGGCGGCCGGCGCACCGGCACTCGTGGCTTCGGCACGCGCGACTGCACTCGTACCTGCGGGGTCCGGGAGCGCCGGCCTGCGACCGGAACTAGCCTGAAGCAGGGTCTGCACCGTGTCGCCCGAGACCGCGTTGGCATCGAGCGCCACCAGTTTCTCGACCAGGCGGCGGCTGGCCGCGGCCACCAGCCGCAACTCGTGCGCGTAATGCGTGAAGGCAGTCGCAAGCACTCCCGGCTCCTCCAGCAGATCGCAGTAGAGCCCCAGCGCCGTGACCATGTTGCGCGCGTCGTGGGCCACCTCGGAGAGGCTCTCGCCCCGGCTGCGCAGAGTGGCCAAGGTCTCGACAACCTTTTCTACGCGCCTGCGCTCGACGCCATTCCAGGTACACTTTGTCCTGGCCGTTCTCAATCCCAGTTCGGTCTGCTGCATACGCCGGTCCTTTCAAGTGCAGCGGTCAGTGGCCAGTTGGAGTTGCCAATTCACAGTTCGTAGTTCCCGCTGAAGTACGCCTTCTTCTGTTCTTCGGTCCCTTTGCCCCGGTCCCCAATCCCTGAACCCTGACCCCCGCTCCCTGCTTTTTTCCTTCCCATTTTTGCTTGAGTGCCGCAGGTTCTGTCCTGTTTCTATACACGTCGCGTGCCAAAGAAGGACGCGAAAGCTAAGTTCCTGATAAGGGAAGGGATGACGGCCAGAATTTGTAAGGGGCACGGGCATGCGGGGTACCGTGCAGGTCCCGAAATGGAACGAAGAGGCAGGAACAAGCTCAGATAAGCGCTGCTATTTCAGCGGATTATCGCACTCTTCCTGTTCCGGTTCTTGAAATTCTGCGATTCCCATCCCGGAACTAGCTCCCTTCGCCCGTTCCCCACCGGAGGTGGTTCCCTTACAATTCCTCTATGCACGCCCCTCCTCTCTGCCTGCGCCCCGGCGGCCGCGGCCCCAGCCAGCTTCGTCCGCTCAGCCTCACGCCTGGCTTTGTGCAAACCGCCGAAGGCTCAGTCCTCATTTCTCTGGGCAACACCCGCGTGCTTACGTGCGCGACCATCGAACAGGGGGTCCCCGGCTGGCTGCGCAACTCCGGCCGCGGCTGGGTCACGGCCGAGTACTCCATGCTGCCGCGGTCGACCGTCACTCGGACGCCGCGAGAAAGCGAGCGCGGCAAGATCGGCGGCCGCACCCATGAAATCCAGAGATTGATCGGCAGGAGCCTGCGCTCGGTGGTGGACATGCACGCTCTCGGCGAGCGCACCGTCATCCTCGACTGCGACGTGATCCAGGCCGACGGCGGCACGCGCACCGCGGCCATTACCGGCGCGGCCGTGGCCCTGGCCCTGGCGCTCGAAGCCCTGGTCAAGGCGGGAACCCTCAAGGCGTCGCCGCTCAAGCAATTGGTGGCGGCCACGTCGGTGGGCATTGTGGACGGCGCGCTGCTCCTCGATCTCTGCTACGAGGAGGACGCGCAGGCCGAGGTTGACATGAACGTGGTGATGACCGCCGATGGAGGCTTGGTGGAGACCCAAGCCACGGCGGAGAAGGGCTTTTTTACTCGTTCTGGATTGAATTCGTTGATTGATTTGGCGGAAGCGGGCCTCAAGGAGATCTTTGCGGCGCAGAGGGCCGTGCTGAAAGAAACAGGGAACAGGGATTAGGGAACAGAAAACCGCGCTCCAGATTCGTTCAGCTGGGCAGCAACGATCCCCAAAAATGCTTGCGTCCGACCGCTACGCCACCGCATCTGCTTTTGCAAGGCGGTTCAGCCGCTGATTCCGCTTCGGAAGGAATGACTCTCGTGCCCAAGAAGAAAACCTCGGCAGTTCGCGACGCCTCCCTGCGCCGGCACTTGCTTGAGCTCCTCGCCGGCGGCCACGCCCACGCGACGTTTGACGCCGCCATCCGCAACCTGCCGCCTGCCCTGCGCGGCATGCGGCCCAAAGGCGCCGAACACTCCCCATGGGAGGTGCTGGAGCACCTGCGCATCGCGCAGTGGGACATTCTGGATTTCACGCGCAATCCCGACTACCAGCATCTTCCCTGGCCCGAGGGCTACTGGCCGGCCACGCCCATGCCGCCGGACGAGAAAGCGTGGGACAAGAGCGTGCGCGCCTTTCGCCGCGATCTGAAGGCTATGTCCGATCTCGTGGCCGACCACGCCACAGATCTCCACGCGAAGATTCCCCATGGCAACGGGCAAACGATCCTCAGAGAAGCGCTCCTCGTAGCCGACCACAACGCCTATCACCTCGGCGAAATGGTGCTCCTGCGCCGCCTGCTCGGCGCGTGGAAGTGAGCTGCCAGCAGAGAGCTGAAAGCTGACAGTTGACCGCAGGGCTCGGGCAGGCAGGTCTCATGCGCGGTGGCGGCGGCAGGGTTCACGGGCCGATGATAGCGGCTGCTTCCGCCATCCAAGCGTAAGACAGCTTGGAGCTTAGGACCGAATTCATAGAATGAGATGGGGTTTCAACCTTTTGCAGGGGTGGCTCGTCTAGGAAACGAGGGGCAGCGCACGCCTCCCTGAACCAGCGCCCCAGGACCGTGGAGCATGAAATCGATGAGAAGTGAAAGCAAGACGCGTGGATTTGCCGTGCTGGGAGTTGCAGCCCTGGCCGTATTTCTGCTGGCCGGGGCGCCCGGCGCATGCGCGCAGGTGTCGCGCTATCTCGGCAGCATTACCGCGATCAACGGCGACACGCTGACGGTGAAGACCGACGCCGGCGATGTGCACCAGGTCCAGGTGCCTGCGACCGCTGCGCTCAAGCGCGTCGCGCCGGGGCAGACGGATCTGAGCAAGGCCGAGCCTCTCGTTTTCAGCAGCCTGGCCGTCGGCGACCGCGTTCTCGTCACGCTCGATCCCAATGCCACCGGCGGCACGCCGCAGGCAGCGCGCATTATCGCCATCAAGCAGGCCGATGTCGCCAAGAAGCAGGAAGCGGAAAATGCCGCCTGGAACCAGGGCGTGCACGGACTGGTGAAGAGCGTCGATGCCACCACGGGCGTCATTGTGGTGACGACGCGCATGGGTCCGATCACAAAAGATGTCACCGTCAATACCTCCGCGGCGACGGTGTTCAAGCGCTACGCTCCCGGTTCCGTCGTTTTCGATCAGGCGCAACCTGCTCCCATCGGCGCCATCCAAACTGGCGATCAGTTGTGGGCACGCGGAACCAGGAACGCGGATGGTTCCGCGCTCGCGGCCGACGGCGTGGTTTCGGGCAGTTTCCGCAGCATTCCCGGCACCGTGATCGCCACCGACACTTCCGCATCCACCGTCACCGTCAAGGATCTGTCGACCAAGAAGCCCGTCACCGTTCGCATCAGCGCCGACGCACAGTTGCGGCGGCTCGACGACAATGTGGCGTCGATGCTTGCCGTGCGGCTCAAGGGCAATCCTGCGGGTGGCGGCGGCCGCGCCGCAAACGGCGGGGGCGGCGGCGGGCAGCGCACCTTTAACCAGGGTGGCGGCGCAGGCGCGGGGCGCATGGATCTTGAATCCATCCTGGAACGCGCACCGCAGATTCAGCTGGGCGCACTCAAGAAGGGCGATGCGGTGATGATCGTGGCCACAGAAGATGCTTCGGGCCTGAGTGCCGTCAAGCTGCTCGCCGGAGTCGAACCTCTGCTCGAAGCACCGGAGGCGGCGGACCTGCTTTCCAGCTGGAGCTTGAGCTCGGGCGAAGGCGAAGCGGCTCAGTAACGGGATTCGTACTTCTTATTATTCGTACACAAGCGAGGAAATCGTGTATTCAAAGTCGCACTGCTTGATCGCATTTCTGATTTCCGCGGCCCTGGCCCCGGCTGCCGCGGCGGCCAACGCGCAGGCAGCGCCGGCTGCTGGCCCCCAGACGCCTCCGGCTGCAGCCCCGCAAACGGCTCCCGCAGCGACCCCGCAGACCGCGCCTGCCATGTCGACACCGGCTACGCCGGCCCCCGCGCAGGCCAGCCCAGCCACAACGGGCGTTCTGCGCGGCCACATTCTCGACCAAACCGGCGCCCTCATTCCCGGCGCGCAGATCACCGTAACCACCGCGAAGGGCGTGACCGTGGGAACCGCAACGGCGAGTGCGACTGGAAGCTACGCGGTGCGCGGCCTGCCGGCTGGAAGCTACATCGTGCAGGTGACGTTCAATGGCTTTGCGCCGTTTGTCTCCGCGCCCATCGATCTGGCCGCGGGACAGGCGAAGAGCGTGGAAGTCAAGATGGCGATTGAGAATACGCAACAGCAGGTGATCGTGACCGACGAGGGCGGACCCACCGTGAGCACCGACGCCGACGCCAACGCCAGCGCCATTGTGCTCAAAGGCTCTGACCTGGACGCCCTCTCCGACGATCCCGACGAGTTGCAGAATGAATTGCAGGCACTGGCCGGACCTTCGGCAGGCCCCAATGGCGGACAGATTTACATTGACGGATTCACCGGCGGAACGCTGCCGCCCAAGTCGGCGATCCGCGAGATTCGCATCAACCAGAATCCGTTTTCTGCGGAGTTCGACCGCATCGGTTACGGGCGCATTGAGATTCTCACCAAGCCGGGAACCGATACGCTGCACGGCCGGGGCTTCCTGCAAGGCAACGACAGCGCGTTCAATACTGGCAACCCGTTCGCCCCGCCTCCGGACTACCACTCCATCCAGTACAACGGCACCGTCAGCGGCGCCCTCAACAAGAAGGCCTCGTACTTCCTCAGCGTCGAAGGACGCGACAATCCCGACGCCAGCGTCTACACCGTCGGCATCCCGATTCAGACGGGGGGCACAGGCTTCTACTTCATTCCCACCAACTCGTCGAATGGTAACGTGATCGACACAACCGGCGCTATCTATAGTCCTGCTCAACGCATCGAAGTCTCGCCTCGGCTCGACCTGCAGCTGGGCCAGAAAAACACGCTCACACTGCGCTATCAGTTTGAAAGCGGCAGCACCAGCGGCAATTTTGGCTCCACGTCGCTGCCCCAGCAGGCGACTGGAAATACCACTTCGGAGCATTCCGTTCAATTCGACGATACGCAGATTATCAATGACCGCATCGTGAATGAGACGCGGTTTCAGTATCGCCTCGCGCCAACGGTCTCGACTTCAGTGAGCACGGCGCCAAAGGTCGGTGTCGGCGGGTTCTTCACCGGTGGCGGGAACAGCGGCCAGTCGTCCTCCGACCACTCCTCGCACATCGAGCTGCAGAACATCACCACCATGACCCATGGGACGCAGGCCATCAAGTTCGGCACCTGGCTGCGCGACAACCGCGATGCCAACACCTCCAGCGGCGGTTTCAACGGCAGCTTCACGTTCGCCGACCTGAACGACTACACCGGAGCTCTGAACAACTACTACTTCCCTATGACCTCGCCGTGCCTGACGAGCAGCACGGTTACGAGCCAGTGCGGCAAGACCAACCTGCCCTTCAAGATGAACATCACCACGGGCAACACAAAATATCTGGGCAATGTCTTCGATGCCGCGCTGTTCTTCCAGGACGATTGGAAGGTGAACCAGTTTCTCACGCTCTCCGGCGGCCTGCGCTGGGAATCGCAGAATCATGTCTCCGACCATAGCGACTTTGCGCCGCGCCTCGCCTTTGCTTACGCGCTTGACGGTCATAAGAAAGGCACCGTTCAGAAGACTGTTGTTCGCGGAGGCTACGGCTTCTTCTACGATCGCTTCGGGATCGGCAGCCTGATGGGCCTGGAAGAAAATCACGTCAGCAACTCACCCACCCAGCAGCAATACGTCATTACCAATCCGACCTGTTTCAATCCCGTTAGTCTGACCCCCATCAGTTTGGCCACATTGACCGCCTGCAATGGCGGAAATGCCCCTACACTCGCATCCCAGACGTTTACTCAGCTCCTACCCAGTTACCACTCGCCTTATGACGAGCAACTGGGGCTCAGCCTGGAGCGGCAGCTCACCAAGGTGTCAACACTCACCTTCACCTACTTGCACACTTACGGCGTGCACGAGATAGCGACTCGTGACTCGAATCCTTACCAGAATGTGCAAGGGACCTTCAACTATGGCCCCGGCATTAGCCCCACCCCACTCCAGCGCCTGAACACCAACTTCGGACCGATCGACGAGATTTATCCCGAAGCCGTCTTCAAGCAAAACCAGCTGATCCTGAACCTCAACGGCCGCTTCACGCCAAATTTCAGTGTCACGGGTTTTTACACTCTTAACTTCGCCAGTGGCGATACCGGCACGGCATCGAACTCCTACAACCTGAAGCAGGACTACGGACGCGCCAGCTTTGTGAGACGAAATGTGGTATTTCTCTTTGGCAACTACTCCGGCAAGTGGGGCATCTCTTACAATCCGTTTCTGTTTGTCCAGACCGGCAGGCCCTTCAACATTACGACCGATAATGATCTCACCGGAGATGACTTCCTGAATGACAGGCCTTCCCTGGCCGCCAGTTCGTCTTCCTGCAGCAGTGGAAACGCACAATACGCTCAAACCTCCTTCGGCTGCCTCGACACCGGTCTCCCGCAAACGGGAGAGACGCTGCTGGCTCCGAACCTGGGCAACGGCCCCGCCTCGATCTCGGTCAATCTGCGCGTCAGCCGCTCCTGGGGAATTGGCCCCAAGGTTCAAGCGCCGGCGGGTGCAGGTGGTCAACGCGGTCAGGGCGGTGGTGGCGGCTTCGGCGGCGGCGGCTTCGGTGGACCCGGTGGTGGCGGCCGTGGAGGCGGTGGTGGTGGTTTTGGCGGAGGTGGCTTCGGAGGTGGTGGTGGCCGCGGCGGTATGTCGAACACCGGTCGCAAGTACTCCTTGACTTTCAGCGCTCAGGCCTTGAACCTGTTCAACGACGTCAACTACGGAACGCCGATCGGAAGCGTGGTGCCGACCCCTCCGCCCCCCAATTCCGGAATCACCGCCTACGGCCCCGGAAGCCGCTTCGAAACGTCGCCCAGCCTCGCAGGCGGGCAGTTCGCATCGCCGTCTGGCTCAGCGTCTCGTCGTATCTTCATCATGGCAGCTTTTTCGTTCTAAAGGCAGGGAGCAGGGAGTAGCCAATACGGAGTAGAAAACCAGCTCCTGATCGAGGCGGCCTTTTCACTACTCCCTATTCCCAGTTCCATGTTCCCTGTTGTAAAGCGCCTCCCACCAATCGGCCGCAGCATCGATGCTGAATTGGCCCACGATTCGCCCGCGCGCGGCGCATCCCAGTTGCGCGCGTTCTTCTCTGCTCTGCCGCATGCTGGCTTGCATCGCCTCGGCGAGAGGCTCCGGATCCTTCGCCGGAACCAGCATGCCTTGATCGCCCACCAACTCGCGCACGCCGCCCACATCCGTCGCGACCACAGGTTTTTCCATGGCCATGGCCTCGCCCAGAACCAGCGGCATGCCTTCCCACGCCGACCCCAGCACGAACCCGTCGGCAGCGTCGAGCAGCGCCGGCATATCGCGGCGCAAGCCGAGCCAGCGCACATGTTCCAGGAAGCCCTTTTCTCCGGCCATCCCGAAGTAGTGGCGCGAGGTTCCATCCGCAGCCACAACCAATTTCGCATCCGCAGGAGCTCCCGCAATCCAGAGTTCAGCATCGGGCGCCTCCCTGCGCACCTGCTGGAAAGCCGCGAGAAGGTTGGGAAAGTCCTTGGCCGGAGTGATGCGCCCTGCACTCAGCCACACGAAGGAGGAATCAGCGCCCATCGAAATTCGCGTGGAGGTGCGGCGCGCAGCATCCGGCGCAAATTCTTGCGTGTCGATTCCGTTGGTGCGTACGGAACATTTGCGCTTCGGAATGGCCTTCAGGCGAACAAACCTGTCCGCCGCAGCCTGGCTTACGGCAACGGTCCGCTGGCTCCATCGATCCGTCAGGCGGTACGCCAGCATGCGCATCCAGCCGCCTTCATACACGTTGTGAACGGTCGAGATGACTACCCTGCGAGGGGCACCGAACTGGAGCAGACGCGCCAGAATATTGGCGTGAAAACTGTGACTGTGCACCACATCCGGCCGGAAGTCGTGCAGAAAATGCCGCCCGCGCCGAAATCCCGACCCAACGCTGACTGGATCAGATTTGCGGATGTCAAGGTGGACGACCGGAAGCGTAGTTGGCCACTGCTCCGGCAAACGCGGTCTGAGCACGAGCAGCGCCACGTCGTGGCCGCGCGCAGCCATGCGCTCCGCAACGGCTAACGCCTGTTTTTCTGCTCCGCCCACGCCAAGCGAGGTGAGAACGGTCACGATGCGCATGGGGCCCAGACCTTGATGAAATAGTTGAGTGCAACGATCATAGCGCTTCTGCGGCCGGCCGTCGCCCGGATGGGACAGCGCAGAGAACCCCGATCATGGACTGACGTTCTTTTTTTCAAAAAGAATCCTTGCGAATTTTTGCCGGTTGCGCTGTACAATTCCCCCCAAGGAGATCTATGGCCGGAGACATGCAAATTACGTGCAGCGACTGCGGGCAGGAATTTACCTTCACCGCTGCCGATCAGACATTCTTTCAGGAACGTGGTTACTCGACCCCAAAGCGTTGCAAGCCTTGCCGCCAGGCAAAGAAAAACGATCAGGGGGGATCCGGCTACCGTGCGGCTCCTTCACAGGGAACTCCTGTGATTTGTTCGGGTTGCGGTCAGCCCACTACCGTCCCTTTTGAGCCGCGAGGTGATCGGCCGGTCTATTGCCGGGATTGCTACACGGCGCGCAAGGGAAGCGGCGGCGGTTCGAGAGGACGCGACCGCGGCTAAAGCAATTGCCCGGCCCTGGAAGGTTTTTCTGCGGCCGGGCCACAACACCTTGGGATTCGAACGGCAAGGCTGCGCGGCGGTCGACATTTGGCTGCAAATCGTGCAGGGGCTCTGTCGAGAGTGAGCGTTTGCCTTTATTCCCTGCTGTCCCCTTCGCAAACCAACCCTGGCACGTCCGCAGAAGCCATCCTTCGAGTTCGCGCGGCCTCGCTGGTTCGCCGTGAAAGAAATCCACGATAGACACAGGCGGCTCCGCTCGATAAACTATCGCTCACGGCCCCTCCCTGAAAATCGCCTGAAAAGGATGCTTCCCAACCGCATGGCCTCCCAACTTTCGTTTACGGGATTCGCGTGGAAGAATCTCAAGCGCAGGCGGCTCAGAACATTGTTGACGCTGGTCGGAATCACCATGGGCATCGGCGCTTTCGTGGCCCTGGTGGGATTCTCGCGCGCCTTCGAGCACGAATGGATGCGCCTGTATACGAGCTCGGGAATCGATATCGCGGTGGTCCAGACCAACTTTCTCGCCAGCTCGATCGATGAATCCCTCGCCCCCAAAGTCAGTGCCGTTCCCGATGTCGCCCAGGTCGCGCCCATGATCTTCAATCTCATGGACCTGACGCCGGAGGTGAATGCGCTGGTTTATGGCTGGCGCGCCGACAGCTTCGAATTCGATTCGCTCACGATCCTCTCCGGGCGCCGCTTTCAAGATGGAAAACCCGAAATCCTCCTGGGCGATCTGCTCGCCAGCAACCTCAACAAGAAGCCCGGCGATATCGTTCCCATCCAGGGCACGAACTTCACCGTGGCCGGTATCTTCCATGGAGGCTCGGCGCTCGAAGCCGGTGCTGTCATCATGCCGCTCGATCAGATGCAGATCATTGCCGGCATGGAGGGCAAAGTCACCGCGTTCCACGTCAAACTTCACCCCGTGCCCGCCGGCGAATCCTACGATGCGTATGTCAAGCGCGCCTCGGCGGCCATTGAAGCCGCTTTACCCGGCACGCGCGCCGTTCCCGCGGCCGAGCGCGCCGCCAACAATTCGATTGTCTCTCTGGCTCACTCCGTGGCCTGGGGCACTTCGGCCATTGCTCTGCTCATCGGCATTCTCGGCATCGCCAACACCATGGCCATGTCGGTCTTCGAACGCACGCGCGAGATCGGCATCCTGCGCGCCCTGGGCTGGAAGGGCCGCCACGTGATTTTGCTCATTCTCACGGAGGCCACCGCCCTGGGATTCGCCGGCGGCCTGCTGGGCATCGGCCTGGGTTGGGGTGCGTTGCGGGTGCTCTCCACATTGCCGCAAACCGCCAGCGTGGTCTCGGCATCCGTTTCGCCATTGCATCTGCTCGAATCGCTCGTCATCGCTATCGCTTCCGGCCTGCTTGCCGGAGCGTATCCCGCCTGGCGCGGCGCACGGCTTTCTCCGGTGGAGGCGTTGCGCTATGAGTAGCCCCATTCTTGAAGGGCGCGGGCTCGTGAAGAGCTACGACGAAGGCCGTGTGGAGGCTCTGCGCGGCGTCGACGTGCAAATTGACGCGGGAGAATATGTCGCCATTAGCGGCCCGAGCGGCAGCGGCAAGTCCACGCTTCTTCATCTGCTCGGCGGCCTCGACACGGCTACGCAAGGCCAGGTCTTCTACAAAGGATCCGAACTGGGCAAGGCCGTCGATCTCGATTCCTTCCGATCGAGACAGGTGGGGTTCATCTTCCAGGCTTTTTATCTGTTGCCTACCCTCCGCGCCGTGGAAAACGTGCAGGTGGCCATGCTGGCGGTGAATGAAGAAGCCAATCATCGCGCCGAGCGCGCCGCGGCTCTGTTGGAAGAGATGGGCCTCAGCCATCGCATGCGCCATTTTCCCAACCAGCTCTCCGCGGGCGAGCGCCAACGCGTGGCCATCGCGCGCGCGCTGGCCAACAGCCCCACCATTCTGCTGGCCGACGAGCCCACCGGCAACCTCGACAGCGCAAATTCGGCGCACATCATGGATATTTTGCGGGGCATTCGCGAGCAGCGCGGCATGACCATGATCATCGTGACCCACGAAAACGACATTGCGCACGCAGCGCCACGGCACATTCGCATTCGCGATGGAAGGATCGAATCATGAAGCGGGGCATGAGGGTGCTGCGGGTTGCGTTCATCGCCGTGCTGGCGCCGCTTTTGTGCGCGCAGACAACGAATTTGAACGATCTGCTCGCCGCAATGCGCAAGCGCGTCGAGACCGCCGATTTTCGCGCTACCGGGCATCTGGTCTGGGTGCAACCCAACGGAGATCGCCTCAGCTATCCCATCACCATCAAGGCACGTTGGTTTCCCGGCGTGCTGCGCGAGTTTGTGGAGATGGGCACCGCGCCTAAGACACCGGGGAACGCGCCACCCGGCGCCCGCCTCGCGACGCATGCGCTTCTTGAAATGCGGCCCCACGGGCAAAGCTCCATCTCAATCGCGCATCCCGGAGACAAATCCCCAAGCGTTTTGCCCGTTGAAAAATGGAGCGAGGGCCCGCTTGGACCTGGCTTCGGTTACGAAGACCTCATGGAGCAGCAATACTTCTGGTCGGGACAAGCCTCCGAGGGCAATGCCAGGTTTGGAGCACGCGATTGTGTCATTGCCAAAAGCACGCCCGGCCCATCCGACCGCACCCACTACGCGCAGGTGAAGTCCTGGCTCGATCCGAGCATTGGATTTCCTGTTTACCTTGAGAAGACCGTGAAGGAATCCGGCGCGGTGAAGGAGTTCACCTACTACGGCATCCGCCACGAAGAAGGCGTCTGGTCGGCGCACCAGATCGAAGTAAAAGTGCGCGGCCAATCCGGTTCCACATTGCTCATTTTCGACCGCGGCAGCGCCAGGGCAAATCTCACGCTGGCCGATTTCAATCCCACACAGCTCACGAAGTTTTAGGTGTACGATGCAAGTCATTTTTGGGATTTTCGCGTGCCTTGCGCTTCTCGCTCTCGCAGGAACCGTATATCAGCACCTCGGCAGCCGCCGTGATCGCCGCACTCACACCGGTCACGGTCACTTTGTGGCGATCGGCCGCGGTTGCAGCCTCTACTTTTTTGAGCAGGGCCAGGGCGAGCCGACGATTCTCTTCGAGGCCGGAATCGGCGCCACACATCTCAATTGGCGCGGCATCCAGGACCCGATTGCTGCAATCGCCCATACCATCGCCTACGATCGCGCCGGCCTGGGCTGGAGCAGCCCGAGCCGCACCCCGCGCACACCCGGCAACGTTGCCGCGGAATTGCATCAAATGCTCGAGACTGCCGGCTTCCAGCCGCCGTACGTTCTCGTGGGGCACTCCTTCGGCGGGCTGGTGATGCGCCGCTTCGCCCTGCTTTATCCCGAAGAAGTCGAAGGCGTGGTGCTCGTCGATCCCATGCGCTGCGAGGAATGGCCGCCTCTTAACCCCTCCCGGCAATCGCAACTCGATCTGGGCAATCGCCTCATCCGCTACGCGCTGCCGGTGGTGCGCTGCGGTCTGGCGCGCCTTCTGGTCACATGGCTCTTCGGTCACTCGGGCAATCTTTCAGATCAGATTGCCGGCGCTGCAGGCGCGCATCCGCGTCATGTGCTGGGCCGCGTAAAGACCGAAGTGCGAAAGATGCCGCGCAAAGTGTGGCCCGCGGTTGCCGCGCACTGGTCGCGGCCGGGATTTTACGCCGGACTGCGCAGCCACATCGACGCCATTCCCGCGACGGTGAGAGAAATGCACGCGTCGGAGCCCATCCGCAGCATTCCCGTCACTGTGCTCACCCCGGGAAAGGCCGTTCAGCTCTCGCAAATTCAACTTGACCAAATCGGCGATTCCACGCGGCAGATCATTGCGAACAAGAGCGAACACTGGATTCATCTCGACGAACCCGATCTCGTGATCAAGGCCATTCGGGACATGATGGGCGCGCCGCCCATCGCTGCTGCCGCGGAGGACGAACCCGCGAGGGCTTTCGTGGCCGAGCCCGCGCTCCCTGAAGGCGCCGCGCTTCTCCCGGTGGCCCGCTCCGCACGCTGAGCCGATTGGGAGTAGGGAGTAGCCAACAGGGAATAGAAAGATCCTTAGATCAGGAACTCGTCCACAAGCTTAATGCCGATATTGCGCGGCAGCCCGCAGAAAGATCGCAGCCATAAGCTATTCCCTGTTGGCTAATCCCTCTTCCCTGTCCTTACGAGATTCGCACGCTCTTTCCGCGCGAAAGCACGGCGGCCTTGCGCCGGTCTTTTGACGCATGGTCGATCTTGCGCCAGAAGGCGATGAAATAATCCACTGCCGAAATCACGGCGACAAGGGCCGCGAAGTAAATCGCCGCAATCGCATACCATTTGACCGGAACCGCAATCAGGCCGATCTGCCAGTGATCCCAGCGGTGCGCCAGAATGGCCGAGACCACGGCCACGATCTGCACCACCGTCTTCAGCTTGCCCAGTTCGCTGGCCGTGACGGTGAAACCCTCCGACGCCGCGATGGAGCGCAGTCCGGAGATGAGAAACTCGCGGCCGATGATCACGACCACGATCCAAACCTTCACCACTTCGGGATTGTAGGCCACAAGCGCGACAAACGCGGCCGTCACCATGATTTTGTCGGCCAGCGGGTCGAGAAGCATGCCCATGGTCGTGATCAGCCCGTGCTTGCGCGCCAGGTATCCATCCAGGCCGTCGGTGATCGAAGCCAGCACAAACAGCACCGACGCAATGATTTCCTGCTCGCCGTGCGGCCCCTGCCACGGAAAGTGTGGCGAGAGAATCCACAGGAAGAGCGGGATCATGATGATCCGGCTCATGGTGATGGAGTTGGGCAGATTCATGCGCGCGGGCCACGCTATCTGGTCTCTGGTGGCGTCACTCCATTATTGCACCGGAAGCGGCCTGCCGGCAGTGAGCATTGGCGAAGCAATGGCGGGAAAAGCTCTGCGCTTTCCCCGCCACGTATTCCCTTCACACCCGATGCGCTAGGCGTAGAATCCGCGCTGCTTGATGGTGAACGCCACACGGTCGATGGCCAGCATGTAGGCCGCGATGCGGTTGTTCACGCCGTGGGCCTCGGCATAGCGCACCACGTCTTCGAAACTGTCGCGCAGAATCTGCTCCAGTTGCTCATTCACTTGAGCCTCTTTCCAGAAGTAGCCCTGACGGTCCTGCACCCACTCAAAGTAACTGGCCGTTACGCCGCCGGCATTGGCCAGAATGTCGGGCACGATGAAGATGCGCTTCTCAGCGAGAATCTCGTCAGCCACGGCGGTAGTGGGCCCGTTGGCGCCTTCCACCACGATGCGCGCCTTGATCTTGTCGGCATTGCGGCTGGTGATCACGTTCTCCGTCGCCGCCGGGATCAAGATCTCGCACTCAGACAACAGCAGCTCTTCGCTGGGCATGGCCTCCGCGCCGCGGAAACCGAGAATCGTGTTGTTGCGGTACTTGTACTCGAGCAACTGGTGGATATCGATGCCGGCGGGGTTATAAAGGCCGCCCTCGCGCTCGGCTATGCCTACAATCGAGTAGCCGCGTTCATGCATCAGCCGCGCGGCATTCGATCCCACGTTGCCGAAACCCTGAATCACTACGCGGCAGCCTTCGACCGGCATGTTCAAGTAGCGCAAGCTCTCGTCGCACACCACTTTCACGCCGCGGCCCGTGGCCTCAATCCGCCCCTCCGAGCCTCCCATATTCACAGGCTTGCCCGTCACCACGGCGGTCACGGTCTTTCGCATGTGCATGGAGTAGGTATCCATGATCCATGCCATGGTTTGCTCATTGGTATTCACGTCGGGCGCGGGCACATCCTTCTCCGGACCGATAAACTCGATGATCTCGGACGTGTAGCGGCGCGTCATGCGCTCCAACTCGCCGCGGCTCATCGCCTTGGGATCGCAGATGACGCCGCCCTTCGCGCCGCCAAAGGGGATGTTCACCACCGCGCACTTCCAGGTCATCCAGCTGGCCAGGGCGCGCACTTCATCGAGCGTCACGTCCGGTGCGTAGCGGATGCCGCCCTTGCAGGGGCCGCGGGCAATGTTATGCTGCACGCGAAAGCCCGTGAACATGTCGATCATGCCGTTATCGAGCGTCACCGGGAAGTGCACAATGATCTCCCGTGACGGCGTGCGCAGCACCTTCCACAGTCCTTCATCCAGGTTCAACTTGCGCGCGGCAAAATCGAAGCGCGCGTTTTGCGCTTCCCAGGGATTGATCTCCTGGTCGAGCGTCACACTGGGGGATCCTGTTGCCATAATCTTCTCCATCTCCTGCCGCTCTTCAAGTTTTCCCGGAGCCTGAACTCTGCCCCGTTCAACAGGCTTATCGGTGCGGCGGCCAATCGGCCAGGGTTTCAGAGTCCGCTTCCTGCGCAGTTCCGCCGTTCTCTTGCGCGGCGCGTTGGGAGCGGTCCAAACGGCCCGTAAACCCAAACCTCAGTGAGTCTAGGCTTGATTGCGGCTTGCGTCAAGGGACGTCGATCACACGGGAAAGACCTTCTGTGGCCCGGCTCCAGCTACCCGGCTCATTGCCCGGACCAGGAACGTCTCCGCAGCGGCGGAATCCTGCCAACAGTTACACTTAAGCTGTGAAAGCCTCTTCCCACCAAGCCCACCCCTCGCGCAAGGAGTTCCTGGCTCTGGCCCGGACGCACACCCTCGTCCCCATTTGCCGCACGCTCATGGCCGACCTCGAAACCCCGGTTTCGGCCTTCCTGCGCGCCGCGTGGCCTGAGCGTGAGTGCTTTCTTCTCGAATCCGTC